>JBDLVN010000042.1:0-299606 GCA_039804775.1 Actinomycetota bacterium | reverse complement strand
GTGAGCGCATAGGCCCAGATCCAAAGATTGGTTTCTAAAGAAAAAGTGAAAGCAAAATAAACCAAGAAAGGCAGGTTGGTTAGAACCACGCCCCACGCGATCCAGGGGACTTCACGGGGGTGAATCTTTGCCCCACCAAAGCCACCCTTGCGAATGTTGATGTTGTCGGTTTCTTGGTCAAAGATGTCGTTGATGCCATAAATCAAAAGGTTGAACGGCAACGTTACCCAAATCAGAATCGGTAATGCGCTCCAGCTCCACAACGAACCGGTTAGCCATACGCCCATCAGGGTCGTTCCTATGGTGTTGATCCATAGAACAGGTCGAGAAATCGTCAATAATCGTGAAAGCACCCTCTAAGCCTAAACCCCAGCGCGAAAGTCGTTTAAGCTAGATACATTGCCCTCGTAGCTCAGTGGATAGAGCAAGAGCCTTCTAATCTCTTGGTCGTAGGTTCGATTCCTACCGAGGGCGCTTTGTGATGTCACACGACAGCGGCACTCTGGCCTTTCAGAACTCCAATGTTGCCAATGCCGATGCCGTTAGCGTTTGAACCACGACTTCTTTCGCTTCTCAATAGGTGCGCCCCATCCGTCGTAATCTGCGCCGGTTTCATGGGCGACATCGAACATTCTCAAGGTGTAGCTCCAGGTGTTTGAAAAATCAGGGGCATAGCTCTTAGTCGCGACCACAACCCACAACTCAGGCTCACCATCTTCAGCTGGCGAATAAGTTGGTCCCTCGATGACAAAGTCATCGTTAAGCGCAGTGGCTACGGCTTGTGCTATCGACTCAGATGAGCAGGCAAACGTGTGGTCGACGTCGCGCTCGACATCGACAGCATCTTTCATGCCCTGCCTAATCGAAAGAAGCTGCACGTTAGAAAATCGTTGGTTTTGCCAACTTTTAGGCGCCATCGGCTGCTCGTCGGGTGCGTTGCCTTCAAGCAAGTCTCCCGACTGAATTTCGTGCACCTCATCGCCCCCGAGAGCTCTAGCTATTTCGTCAAGTTGTTCAATTTTTTGCTTGTAAACATCATCGCCAAAAACTCGCCACTGGTCTAAATAGTCGGTGCCAAGCTCTCGAATGACTCGAACAACCGCGGCAGCTGAGCCAATTAGTTGTTTAGTCGGCTCGAGCGAGAGTGGGTTGTTGCCCAGTGCGTCGGTTTGTGTGCTCGCAATTATGTAAGCCGCAGCTAAACCCTCTGCATGTTGCTCTTGTCGAGAATCTGAATGTCGAGCGTCTCTGCAAGCTCGATCAAGAGCCGCAAGGCCCGAGCGCCTAACTTCATAAGAAAAGTCAATTGTGTCGTCATCGTCAAATGGATGCAGTCCCCAAACAGTCATAACGCCATTTTATGGGTGAATTCGACAGCAATGGAATCATTTGGTTTGGTAGTGCGTGCCAGCCCTGCGCTTTGTGTGGAAGGGTGGAACGCTAAGTAAACAACTGAATCCATACGTAGTGCCAGAGGCGCCCTGTGTTAGCCAGTCGCGAGCTAGTGAGCTGTCGCAGAGCTGCACTAAAATCTTGGATGTGCCAGCACTATTGAGCAGTTCGAATCTAGGTCCCGTTATGGCCCAAGCCTTCACGCTGCTGCTGCCCATCACTTTCAGCGGGCTGACACTTATTGTCTGCATGCGCAAAGGTTGGTTGGCAAAGCTAGATGTTCCTCTTGACGGAGGTTTGCATTTTCGCGGCGCACCGCTGATTGGCAGAAGCAAATCGGTTCGCAGCCTAGTGATTTATCTGATCGTGGCGAGCGTTGTGACCATAGTTTTGCACTTAATCTCGTTGCAAACTGACCTAGTCGCTTCTGTTTACAAGACAAATCCCTTGGTTCTCGGCCCGCTCGCAACAACCGCATATTTGCTTGGCGAGATCACTAACAGCTTCATCAAGCGCCGAATGGGCATTGCGCCGAGTGGGCAAGTGGTGGGTTCTGGCGCGGGGCGCATCCAAGCGATTTTTGACAACGTCGATGGCATGTTGACCAGCGGATTGGTCTTTATCTTTATCTATGGAGTGCCGACCGAAGTGTTGGTCGCGTCATTCGCATTAGCGGTTGTCACCCACTTGAGCACTGACGCACTAATGCGCAGGTTGCGCCTAAAACGCAAGTAGCAACAGCGCAGAAGCCACTGGCACTGTCAGGTTGTCAAAGCCGAGTGGCGAGAATCGTTCGATGACGGCGAGTGTTGTTGCAATCGCTAAAGCAGGCAAAAGCGCAGCTGCGCCGGTGCCAAGAATGAGGGCCAGAGCTACGACAAAGAAAACTGCTGAGCCGAACCACGTCTTGCGAGGCGACTTCATTAGGGTTCCGGTTAGCCCTGCCAATGAGTCGGCGAGTGTAACTATGAGCACGCTTGGAATGAATACGCTCAAGTCGGGTAGAGAACAAAAATATGCTGCCAGGTAACCATAGGCCAGAACGTACTGGCCAATGGTGCGGCGCGAAACATCGTTGACCGACGTGAAAAGTTTGAGGCGGCTGAGCACATAAAAAGTCACTCCTCCGCTGGCAACGAGCACCACGAACACAACTTGGGGCAGATAGAGGTAGTCGAGAATTAGCAGAAAGCCAGAGGCTATGTGAGCGACTCGGCGCATGATTTCGGGCGAGACCCCAAACTTGCGTTTTATGAACTCAATCGCACCAAAAACGACACCGAACAATAGTGAGAAGCCGATTGCGAGCCCAAGCGTGTCGGGTGTCATCGCTTGCCTCGAATTGCAAATTGCGGCTTGGCTAGGCTGGTGTGTTGACGAACCGCGGTTCGCGCAGTTTTTGATAGCCGCTTAGTTATAAAGCGGCCCCAGCTGCGCAGGGCAACGTCGCCGAGACTTGCCCTTTGAAACGCACACTTGGCGACCACATAACGAATCAGCGCGGGGTCATAGCTAGCCATGATTAGCGTTGCCCGATCATTTGTGAGTTCGCGCGCCAGTTCGGCAAATGCAACGGCGCCGCGAAACTCTGGTTTCACAAACATCAAACCAACCTCTTTGACACTGGGCGCGAGTCGCTCTCGCACACCCCACCCTGCAAGGTTGCCCTCACTCCACAGCAGAATCAAGTCGCCACTGTTGGCTACCTTTTGAAGCGCTCGGCGACTGCGAGGCGTGAGCCCGGGTTCGGCAAGAACCCGCTGCTCGATCTCAGTCAGCAACGCCGACAGAGTGCTGGGGTCATGCTTGTTGGTTGCAACTAGAGCCAAATCACTGCACCAACTGCAATCAAAATTGAGGCGGGAATCCAAAACATCAGCACACCGGTCTTGCGTGTGCGCACGGTTGAAAGCTGGCCCAGGGCTAGAACAACGAGGATGCCCGCAATTAGCCATTCGCTCAGATCGATTAGGCGCGTCGTCAAGTAGATCAGCACTACAGCCAAGGTTAGGTGAGGTGTCACGATGCCAGTGTAATAAAGCGTGCTGCCTTCGCTTTCGAAGCCGTTGACGGTGAAGAGCACTAGTCGAACGATGCCTCCAGCAAGAATCAAAAAACCAACTGCGAAACCGAGCGGGCCGGGAAGCAAGACTTGTTCAACAGCAACCGCAGCCAGCACCGAATAGTTGATGGCATCGACCATGCTGTCGAGAAATCGGCCAAACTCACTTGCCGTGCCGAGTTTGCGAGCCAAAAAACCGTCGAGAGTGTCGAGAACGAAAGCTGCAACCGAGAACACGATCGCTAGCTTGGCGTTTGATTCGAGCAAAAAAGCGATGGCTGCCCAGGCTGCCAACAGACTCGTTAGCGAGACACCGCCAGCCCAACCCAACTGGGTGCCGATAAATCTAATTCTTTTCACGGGTAATGGTTCCTAAGATTCCGTTGATAGTGATGGTTTCGCCGTTGACGAGTCTTGAGGTGGCATTTGGAGCGGCAACAACGGCGGGAATACCGATTTCGCGCGCGATGATTGCCGCGTGCGACAACGCATTGCCACGCTCGGCCACGATTCCGGCGGCCTGTGTGAAGAGCAGGGTCCACCCGGGGTCGATGTGGTGAACTACCAAGATCTTGCCGCGCACATCGACGTTGGGGTCAAATTCTTTACAAATAATCACTTCAGCGGTGAGAACCCCTGGTGCAACACCTTTGCCAGCCAGAGCATCGGCGTCTGTGATTGGTGAGACCGCCTGAAGATGAGCACCAGCAATCGTGCCGGCACCGTGCATGGCTAGGCTCAGGTTCTTTGATTCATACTCGGCAAAAAGAGCCTTGCGCTGGGCAACGATGGGTTTCGCGTCGAGGCTCCATGCGTGAGCGTTGACAATTTCGTCAACTTCGTGCTCGGTTAGCCAATAGATGTCACGAGCGTGAGCAAGGAGCCCCTCGTTCACCAAAACCTTTGCAACCGCATCATAAAGTGAACGTGAAAGGTCAAAGGTTTGTGCTCGGTTGAATCTAAAACGCTCGCGCCAATCGATTGCTCGGCGAGTGTTGTTGGCGACCCAACGGAGCATTGGTCTTTGAAGGCGAGGCACGTGAGTTGGCCAAGCCATGGCTGCAGCAGACTTTGCATTGCCAGGGGAGTGCGCAGCCGCATATTCTGCAAAAGTTGATTCGTGCGCCTTGAGGGCCATCTGCAAGACATCGGCGATGTCGTCGGTGAGGCGAACCGACTCGAGCTTCAGTTCGCCAGGGGTTCGCGAACCAAACGCGGTGACATATTCATCTGCCGCTTTTGCCACCAGAGACCAACTCGGCGTTGTTCTCAGTGCATCGATTGTGTTCACGCTCTCGCTGGTCATAGCCTTGGCAATTGTTGCACCAACCCCCGAGAGTTGTTCGAGAGGTTTGAGGCTGGCTCGGTCGCTCAAGCCTTGCAGAAATGCAAGATAAGACGTTTGGTCTTCGCCGTAAAAGAAATATTTCTTGAGCAAGCCGTGAAAAACCATAAGTTTCACGTCGTTCAAAATCGGGGTCGCCCAGTCAGCAAGCAATTCAGCACGAATCTTCTTTGAAGCATCGAGCAGCTCAGCGGCGTTCACAAAGTTAACGTGATAGCTCTTGAAGAACGTCAACTTGCTGGCAAACTTTTGGCGAAAACGTCGTGAGCGACCTTCAGAGGTGAGCAACACCCAGATAAATCTAATGATTGCTGCAAAAGAACGGGGGTCGAGCCGGCCCCGCTTTTTGGGCTTTTCGCCGCGGGTTACTACAGGGCTCAACATGGCCTCGAAGAACTCTTGATTGGCTCTGCCCGGCAAGAACTTGAGCAAGACATACCAGTTGGTGATGCGGTAATAAACATGGCCGTGCAAATAGCCGAGCATGTTTCTAAAGACAGCCTCATCGGCCTTCAATAGTTTTTCTGGCGTGCCAAGCAACCGAAAGAATGACTGATAGACGCCGGCATAAAGCTCGCGAATCACCGAATATGTGAGTGGCAATGTAATGCCAGGATAATTCTCTGAGATGTTGGTTGAATCCCAGTCGAGCTCAAAATCAAGGCGGGCTACAGTGATCGGGCGCATCTGCAAGAACATCACTTTGTCGTCTTTGGCTGACCATTCGATATCGAGAGGGCGACCAATCCTTGCCTCGGCTTCGAGCGCTCTTTGGCAAAGAGTGCGAATGGAGGGCGAAAGGCTTTCGCGCTCTGGATTCTCTCGCGACACTATGGTTTCGAGGGCATCGCTACCCTCGACCACCGTGTTGCGCCAGGAGTCAACCGCGTGAATCTCGATAGCGCCTGACCCATTCTCGGTGAAAAGAACACCCGAAGCGGTTCCATAGAACATCTCTTGCACAATAAACGAGCCGCCAATTTCAAAATGCGATGCATGGCGTTCGCGCGCATACCGAATTACGCGAAGCGAAAGCATGCTCAAAAAGCATGCCTTGGCGTGAGCGTGAAGTGCTTCAAGGGTGTAATCAACGTCAACGAACGACTCGTATTGACCTGCGAATGAGGCATCTGGCCCGTCTTCGACCACCGCCGAAGTTCTAAAGCTCACCTTGCGCCACTTCTTAGCTGCAACTTGTTTGTTCACAAGGTCTAGGCATTCGTCGTTGATAATCAAGTTGTTGGCGATTTTCTCTACAGCCGCTGCTAGATCCTGCTCATCGCCAGAAGCGAAATAGTCGGTGATAACCGATGCGAAGTTTGCGCGATGCTTCTCGAAATCGCCGATTGATTCGGCAAATGGCACCACGATGAAAGCTGGCACCGGCAACCCAAACTCATCGCGCAGACGAATCAGGCCCTGCGCCTTGCCACCGATGTTGCTCATGAAAGAAAAGCCAAAGTGCCGAGGCCTATGAACTGAGCAAAGACCGCGATTTGAATTACTTTGTCGGTGGGTCTTGCCCGGCCCGTGCCGCCGAGAACAGTGACCAACCCCAGCAGAGCAAACCACCAGCCTTTGTAAGGCGCAATCAATAGGCAGGCGGTCAACATCGCCAAAGCCATAAACCAAATCGACTGTTTGCGACCCCAAACAGCAGGGTAGGTGTCAGCCACCACAACACCCGCTGCGTCGCGACGAATTTCGAACTTGCGCATCACTTCAACGGTTGCCATTATTGCCACCAGCACAATGATTCCCGCCAGAGCATGAGCCGGGTTTTTTTGACCATAAATTGAGCACCCCCAAATTCCAAAGAAAACGAAAATAGCTTGGTGTGACGCGAAGTAGACGGTGAAGTGTTTTTCTAGCCAAGATGAAGCGAAGAACTCAAAGAACGTTAGAGCCGAAAATGCTAGAACACCAAGGTAAGCAAAGACGCTTTGCCAACTTTGCGCGATTAGAGAAATCGTGAGAACGGCGCCAATCTCGATTGCCAAGGCGAAGCATCCGAGTGCAATTAGAGTTCGTGCTGAAATCGCACCGCGTTGAAATGGGCGATTGGGGTAGTTCGCGTCGTCATGCCCACGATCTTTGAATTCGTCCATAACGCGCTGCCGCAACAAGAACGCCATGAATGTTAGTGCGATCAAGCCTGTGAGAGCAAAAATAGTTTGGTCTAGCTTGTGTTCAGAGAACACTGCGGTGATCCAAACCGCTGTGCCACCAGACAGCGTGCCGCCGGCGAGTAGCGGAAAACGCTCTCGAAAATATACCGCTAGAGATTGCAAAACGTTTAGCGAGCGATGTATGCAGGGCTCTTGCGAGCGTGCACCACGAGCAAACCGATTAGGGCAGCTAGCAGCACGTTACCGTTCCAGTTCTGGAGTTCATCATCTTTGCTCACCAGCAATACAACTGCCGACAGGGTCACCGCGTTGAAGAACAGGCGGGTGAAGATGGCAGTTCGGTCAGCGGCGATGTGCTTAGTCACAACGTGAACAGCTGGCATTAGAGCGCCTGCAAACACAATCACATAGAGCAAGATTGCTGCCGGGTCAGCGTTGAAATAGAAGAGGCCGGTGTCGCTAAATGATGGTTGTGAAGGTGAAACGAAGGTTCGAATTACGAACAGCACACCAATCACGACGGTTGCAACGACTAGTAGGTTTCGACGAGTCGCAGGTTTGAAGTCTGAGGTGCCGGCAGCGACGAAGAAAAGATTCGCTGCGCCAAAGGGAATCACTCCAACTGTTGTCAACGGCGCCAGGTCAGTGGGGTGCGAACCTACGATGATTGACCAAACCGCGAACGCAGTAGCCAAAAGGTTGAGGCCGATGCCGAACATTCGAAAACCAAAGTTTTTGGTAGCAATAAATCTCATGGCTACGACCGCTAGCGACACAGCGCCAACCAAGAAGAAAATGAATGCGTTTAGGTTCGTCATGGCACAAACTGTATCCGATTATTCGGGGGTGTGCCTAGTAGCCAAAAATGGCTACTTCGCGCGCGGCAGACCTATTTTGATGTTTTCTTGATGCGTCTGACAACAAACGAGCCTACGAAAGTCACGATTCCGAAGCCCGCCAAAGCCCAAAACAACCAAATGTGCTGGTCTGCTGCCTGTTGGCAGGTCGTGAAACCCGAATTCTGTTCAGGGCAAGTCGCTGGGTCGATGTAACCAATAAGTGATGCTGGTGCGCCAACCAGAGCGATCAGCGCGATCATTGCGAGTGAGTTGTTCTTCATATTGGGGCCTCCTGCTCTAGTTGAACAGAAGGCCACTCGCGTTTGTTCCAGCGAGATTAGTCTTTGAGCAAGCCAGCCATTTGCTTTGCGATTAGCTCAGCGGCTTTTACGGGCATGAGGCGAACGAGTTTGTCCATCATCTTTGCGTCATTGCCAACAAAGACGCGAGCCTTGTCAGCTTCGATGCCATCAATCATGATTTTGCCCGCGTCTTCTTGCGAGGTCATTTTCATTTTCGGTGCGTCAGCCCCTGCCGGCATATCGATTTTCACGTGGCTGTTGTTTGCTATGTCAGTGCCCACTGCGCCTGGGTAAATCAGGGTAACTTTCACATTCGTGTTCAGAAGCTCCGAACGCAAGCCTTCAGTCAATAGCTTCACAGCTGCTTTAGATGCACCATAAACCGTTTGACCTGGAACCGGGCCATATCCACCCATTGATGAAACGTTAGCGATTTGCGCTTCAGGTCGCTTGAGCAATTCTGGCAAGAAAGTTTTTATCATGTTGAATGGGCCGAAGAAGTTCACATTCATGACTCGGTCTGCCGCATCGAAATCGAGAACATTTACTTTTACGAAGGGCTGAATGATTCCCGCGTTGTTTACCAGAACATCGGCAGGGCCGAACGCGGCTTCGACTTTTGCGGGCAATGTTGCCACCGCTGCGCGGTCAGTTATGTCAATCGCCGCATAGGCAAACTTGGCGTCTTTTTCAGTGAGCGCTGCGGTTGCCTTGAGGGCACTTTCGTTTAAATCGATGCCAAAAACTTTTGCACCACGTCGAAGTGCCTCAAGTGTCATTTGTCGGCCCATGCCATTGCCAGCGCCAGTGATTACAACGACTTTATTTGAGAGTTTCATCTCTTACCCCTTTATGTTCGAAACATTTATTAATTTCAATATAGGGAGGCCGAGCCCGTTATCAACTTAGGGCAGGGTAATAAATGATACGAGAGGGGGCTATTGGCCTTTTCGTCTCGACTTTGACCTCACGACGGCCGCAACAATCAACCCAGCAACGCCGAAGATGCCTAAAACAATCGCACCGCTGAAATATTGTGATTGAACGTCAGTGCAGGTGGTCCAGGCCATTACGTCGTGCTGGTAGCAGGTTCGAGGGTCTTTGGCTGCGATGAACGAACCTAGTGAACCGAGTGCGGCAATGCCGCTAAACACTGCAAGTGCGCCGTTCTTGGTTAACAAGAGAACTCCCCGTTTATTTGAGCTTGTTACTATTCTGTCGCATTGCTGTTTTCGGCAGCAATTTCAGCGCGAACGGCGTCCATGTCTAAAGCCTTAACCTGGTTAATGAGATCGTCAAAGGCTGGCGCGGGCAGAGCGCCAGCACGGTTGTAAAGCATGATGTTGTCGCGAAACACCATCAGAGTGGGAATCGATGTGATTTCAAATGCTCCCGCCAATGCCTGCTGCGCCTCAGTGTCAACCTTGCCAAAACGAACGTCTGGGTATTTTTCGGCCGCTGCCTCAAAAACTGGGGCGAACGCAACGCAGGGCCCACACCATGCAGCCCAAAAATCGACGATAGCTATGCCATCGGCAGAAACGGTTTCGTTAAAGTTCTCTGGTGTTAGTGCGATTGTTGCCATGGATTTCTGACCCTTCGTGGTGCTGTGCTGTTCAGCGCTAAATTGTCGTGCCATGCACGGCAAACTTGTTAATCGCGTCAAGCTCGTCTGCTGTTAGAGCTTTAGAACCGATAGCTGCAAAGTTTTGTTCCAATTGTTCGACCGAGCTGGCGCCAATAAGCGCCGAAGTCATTTGTGGGTGTCTTAGAACCCAAGAAATTGCCAATTGTGCCAATGTTTGCCCGCGGTTTTCTGCGATTTCAGTTAGGCCGCGAACCCGTGACAAATAGGTTGCATCAATCGCGTTTTCGAGACGGTTGTCGCGGGTAGCACGCGAACCCTTAGGGGCCGAGCCGCTCAAATATCGGTCTGTCAACATGCCCTGTGCTAGCGGCGAAAAGACGATGCATCCGAGCCCTTCAACGGCAAGAGTGTCGAGAAGGTCCGTTTCAATCGTGCGATCAAACATGGAATATCGAGGCTGGTGAATCAATAGTGGAACACCCATTTCGGCGAGGATTTTCTTAGCTTCACGGGTTTGCTCAGAATTGTAGCTCGAGATACCCACATAAAGCGCCTTGCCCTGGTGCACTGCGCTTGCCAAAGCACCCATGGTTTCTTCTAGGGGAGTGTTTGGGTCAAAACGGTGAGAATAAAAAATGTCAACATAGTTCAAACCCATGCGTGACAGGCTTTGGTCGAGTGAGGCCATCAAATATTTGCGGCTACCCCATTCGCCATAAGGGCCAGGCCACATGTCGTAACCGGCTTTGGTAGAGATGATCATCTCGTCGCGGTAGCTGCGAAAATCTCGTTGCAAATGCATGCCAAAGTTCGATTCTGCGCTGCCAGGCTTGGGGCCATAGTTGTTAGCCAAGTCAAAGTGTGTGATACCTAGGTCGAATGCGCGACACAAAATGTCTCGTTGAGTGTCGAAGTTTTTGCTCTGATCACCAAAGTTGTGCCATAGGCCCAGAGATACCTCCGGCAAACACAGACCGCTTTTGCCAACGCGGCGAAACTTAATCTTGTCGTATCTATTGCTGGCTGCTTGATAAGTCATGCTTCAAGCCTAAATTAGAAACATGAGTGAAACTTCATTGATATTGGCCGGTGGCTGCTTCTGGTGCCTCGATAGCGCGTTTATGCAGCTGAAGGGAATAAGAGATGTCGAAGTGGGTTACATCGGCGGTTTGGAGGCTACAGCAGACTATGAGTCGGTTTGTTCTGGCAAAACTGGTCACGCCGAGGCCGCTCGGGTGTTCTTCGACCCTGCAGTGATTTCAGCCGAGCTCGTTCTCGATGCGTTTTTCACCATGCATGACCCAAGGCAGCTAAACCGTCAGGGTGCCGACGTTGGAACCCAGTATCGTTCTGCGATGTTTTTTAGAAACGAAAGTGAACGCCTATTGTTCTCTTCTGCCCTCGAGCGTGCCTCAGAAGTTTGGGGCGGGGGTGTCGTGACCACCCTGGAGTCAGCCGATGATTCAGTCGAGCAGGGCAGGTTCTTCGTTGCCGAAACGTATCACCAAGATTTTTGGTCCAAGAATCCGAATCAGGGATACTGCGTCGCCGTGGTTGGGCCGAAAGTGGCTAAAGTTCGTCAAAAATTTGCTCACCTTTTGAAGTAGGCATTTGCTAACAATCGAGATTTGGTGAGATTGTCAACGACTTTGACTGTGCCTGGTTAGCCGGCTAATCAATCTTGGCAATCTTGGGGTAACAGCTCAAGCAACGGGTTTGAGCGATACCCCGAAAGGTTAGATTCTTGTCAGAGCTAATCACTATTTCAGGTTTGGTTGCCACCACACCGCGTCATCTTGTCACTCAAGATGGGCTTCCAATCACCTCGTTTCGCCTTGCTTCTTCGCAGCGCCGTTTCGATCGCAACCAGAACCGCTGGATCGACGGTGAAACCAACTGGTACACAGTCACCTCATTTCGCCAGCTAGCCATCAACACCTCTGAGTCTGTAAACAAAGGCGATCGCATCGTTGTTACCGGAAAACTGCGCGTGCGCGATTGGGACAACGGCGAACGCAGCGGCACCTCAGTTGAAATTGATGCCGATGCAATTGGCCACGACCTAAGTTGGGGCACTGCAACCTTTGTTCGCACGATTCTGGTTCGCGAAACCGACCCAGCCGATGAAGGCGCAATGGGCGATGGCTTTAGCACGGCTTTGTCTCAAGAATCTGGCACAGCCGATGATATCGACGACAACGGCAACATCAAGCTCAACTTGAAAAAAGCCAGCGCCTAGCTTTAGCGCCCAAGCCCCCAGCTCTAGCTCACAGGTTTAGTGGAGCGCCTACCCCCCCCCCGTGCGTCCACTAAAAAATGCACCCCTCTCGCAACGCAAATCTGATAACGCCCGCAGCGTCTAACCCCCGTCGACGCTCCTGCGGTAAACTTTCAGAAGCAAACAGCGAGAGGGGTGCCTCTTTTTTAAAGCTGTGACCAATCACTACTCGAAAGCGATGCAGTTCTATGGCTGAATTCATCTATCAGATGATCAAAGCGCGCAAGGCGCACGGTGACAAAGTCATTCTTGACGATGTTACTTTGGCGTTTTTTCCTGGCGCAAAAATCGGTGTTGTCGGCCCAAACGGTGCGGGTAAATCAACGGTTTTGAAGATCATGGCCGGTCTTGAAAAAGCCAGCAATGGTGAAGCACGCCTAAGCCCAGGTTTCACTGTGGGCATGTTGATGCAAGAGCCCCCGCTTGACGAGACCCTGACAGTTCTGGGCAACGTTCAACTCGCCGTTGCTGAGACAAAGGCAAAGCTAGACCGTTTCAATCAGATTTCAGAAGAGATGGCAAGCCCAGACGCTGACTTCGATTCACTGCTTGAAGAGATGGGGCAGCTGCAAGAAGAAATCGACCACCTAGATGCGTGGGATCTCGACAGCCAACTCGACCAAGCCATGGACGCACTTCGTTGCCCTCCAGGCGACACCGCAGTTACTCACCTCTCGGGAGGTGAGCGTCGTCGCGTGGCTCTTTGCAAGCTCTTGCTCGAAAAGCCAGATCTGCTTCTTCTTGACGAACCCACTAACCACCTTGACGCCGAATCAGTGCTTTGGCTTGAGCAACACCTAGCAAAGTACCCTGGCGCAGTTCTAGCCGTAACTCACGATCGTTATTTTCTCGACAACGTAGCCGAGTGGATTCTTGAGCTCGACCGCGGTCGCGCCTACCCATATGAGGGCAACTATTCGACCTACCTCGAAAAGAAGCAAGAGCGCCTAGAGGTTCAGGGCAAAAAAGACGCCAAGCTTGCAAAGCGATTGAGCGAAGAACTCGAATGGGTTCGTTCAAGCGCCAAGGCACGCCAAACCAAGTCGAAGGCCCGTCTGGCTGCCTATGAACAAATGGCCGCCGATGCAGACCGCACCAGAAAACTTGACTTTGAAGAGATCCAGATTCCTGCTGGGCCTCGTTTGGGCAGCATCGTTCTTGAAGCCAAAAACCTTCAAAAAGGTTTCGATGGTCGCTCACTCGTCAATGGCTTGTCATTTAGCCTCCCTCGTAACGGCATCGTGGGCGTTATCGGCCCTAACGGTGTCGGAAAGTCAACTTTGTTCAAAACCATTGTTGGCCTAGAAAAGCTCGATGGTGGCGAACTCAAGATTGGTGAAACCGTCAAGATTAGCTATGTTGACCAGTCGCGTGCGGGCATCGACCCAAACAAGACTTTGTGGGAGGTGGTCTCTGATGGCCTCGACTACATGCAGGTTGGTAGCCAAGAAGTGCCATCACGTGCCTATGTGGCAGCGTTCGGCTTCAAAGGTGCTGACCAACAGAAGCCAGCGGGCGTTCTATCTGGTGGTGAGCGCAACCGTCTAAACCTTGCCCTCACCCTAAAGCAGGGCGGCAACCTCTTGCTTCTTGACGAACCTACTAACGACCTCGACGTCGAAACACTTTCATCGCTTGAGAATGCACTTCTCGAGTTTCCGGGCTGCGCAGTCGTGATCACCCACGATCGTTGGTTCCTAGATAGAGTCGCATCGCACATTTTGGCCTATGAGGGCACCGACGAAAACCCAGACCAGTGGTATTGGTTCGAGGGTAACTTCCAGGGCTATGAAGAGAACAAGATTCAGCGATTGGGTGCAGAGGCTGCCAAGCCTCACCGCTCAACCTATCGCCGTCTAACCCGCGACTAGCAAACGGTTGCTAAGTCGCCGGTAGGTCAAACGACTCGGCTACACAAAAAGACCACCTGAGATTTCAGGTGGTCTTTTTTGGCTTATTGAAACGTAGCGTGCACTCTGCCTGGGTGAGTCGAACCGACGCTAGAAATGGCTAATCGCGCAACTCTGGAACCCGCACCATACCCTCTTGCGCCACGGTGGCAACGAGAATGCCGTCGCGACTAAAAATCTTGCCCAGCGACAAACCACGGCTACCACTTGCGCTCGGTGAATCTTGAACATAAAGCAGCCAGTCGTCAACTCTCGCTGGGCGGTGAAACCACATTGCGTGATCAAGGCTGGCCGAGCTGAGCCCTGGGTGTGCCCACGAGATGCCGTGCCTGCGAAATATGGGTTCAAGAATTGAGTAGTCACTTGCATATGCAAGTGCGGCTTGGTGCAAGATGGGATCGTCTGGCATTGGGCCGAGTGCTTTCATCCAGACCGCTTGTTTTGCAACGTGTGCACCTTCGACGTTGAAATAGATGGGCGAAGGAATGTGGCGAATGTCAAACGGGCGAGCTTTTGCCCAAAACTGTGCGACCGGGTGGGGGTTAGCGCCCATTAGTTCAGCCGCACTGGCGACCGATTCAGGCCCAGGAATATCTGCGGGAAAATCCTCTTGGTGGTCGATGCCGGCGGCCGGTTCTTGAAAGCTGGCAATCATTGAAAAGATGGGGTCACCGTTTTGGTATGCCTGAACTCTACGAGTGCTGAAAGAGCGACCATCTCGAAGCCGATCTACTGAAAACGTGATTGGCAGGCGAATATCACCTGGTCGCAAGAAATAGCCATGCATCGAGTGAACGTTGCGAACACCTTCAATGGTTCGAGTTGCCGCAACTAAGCATTGGGCAAGCACCTGCCCACCAAAGACGCGCCCGTGAGGCATCCATTGACTAGGGCCGGTGAAGATGTCTTCGCGCGTGCGAGCGCCGCCTGCATCGGCGAGGTCGAGAGTAGCAATCATCTCGGCTAGTGGGTCACTAGGAATGCTCGGTTCTTGATCGAGGGCAATGCGCGGCGCCATGAAGGATCCTTTGGTTGGTTCATTTAGGTGAAATCACCACTTACAGGCTAACTTAGACAGCGTTATGAAGAATGAGTTTTATGTAGCAGACAAAGAATCAGCAGTTGACCTTCAGGGTTATCTGACTCGTGCTCGCCGCCTTGACCCTGAGGGGTCTGTGCGTTTTCGCGCTTTCGGCAACGTTTTGGCGACCTATGTGGCCCCGATTTTTGCTGGTAGCTTGATGGACTCCGGCCCAACAGTTCTTGGCCTTCGCACTTGCGTTATGCCTGATTCGATCGAACTCGACTCAACGGTTCCTATCGCCGCTGTTCTTGAAAGACTTGCTCGCATTCTTGGCGGCACAATCAAGAACCAAAAAGACTTAAAGGTTGACCTCCCACCGTCTCAGCGGGTTTCTTGGGCTGGCATTTTGCCGCCTAGAACCGGCTGGGTGGCTGCTGAAGGTGAACGCGCGTTTATCGCCGAACCGATTCTGACTCAGCTAGCGAAAGATGGAATCGCCGAGGTTGCCGAGAACCTGCCTGCATCGGTTGGCGGCCCAATTGCGGCTCGAATTCGCGGCGAGGTTTGGGGTCGCGCCATTGGCTTTGAGTCACCTGTTCCGATGGGTGCTGCGTTTGTTGCCGCTGGTTTGGGGTTCTTGACCGAGAATGAACAGGTCGGCGTTTATTTAAGCGACGGATGGGCCAGGTTGAGCAGCAGCAACGGCCACGTTCTAGCAAAGATAGCTCGCCACCACTGAGTCGGTATTCGAAGCCTTTAGCCGTGAGTGTTCATCAACGAAGTTGCTGCGCGCTCAAGATAATCCCAAAGCTCAGCTTCATACAGCGGCGCAACCAGCTGCGCCTCGACAGCCGCGTCTAGTGCTGCTCGCATGTGTTTTAGCCAGCGCTCACGTGCATCGCGATTGATCGCGTAGGCCATGTGACGCATTCGAAGCCTAGGGTGCCCTCGAAGCTCTTCATAGTCTCGCGGCCCACCCCAATACTGCTCTAGAAACAGCTGCAGGCGCTCGGAGGCAGGGGCCAAGTCACCGCCGCCATACATTGGAAGCAATACTTCGTCGCTAGCGATGCCCTCATAAAAAGTTTTAGCAATCAACTCGAAGGTGGGTTTGCCACCGACTGCTTCATAGAGGGTCATGGTCTGACCCCGCTACTTGCCAGTTTTGATGTTGATGACTGTCTGGTCGGTTGCCAGTTCGATGCCGGCAGCGTCTAGAGCCTGTTTAGCCTTTAGGCGCAACTGGCGGGCAACCTCATCGGCTTTGCCGGCCCTTGTGCGTTGCACAAGCCGAATCACGATTTGATTGCCGTTTAGAACCTGAATTCCCCAGGCTTCTGGTGTGTCGATTACGAGTTCGCTTTGTTCAGCGGCTACTTGCTGTGCTGCTGACAACAAAACGGCTTGAGCCTCGGTAACATCTGCACTGTAGGGGAGCGAGATGTCGAGCATGACGCGTGACCAACCCTGTGTGTGGTTGCCAACGCGAATCACCTCACCGTTTCGCACAAACCAAAGCACCCCGTCAAAGTCGCGCACTTGAGTCACGCGCAAACCGACTGACTCAACAACGCCAGTAACGTCACCGAGGTTTACTGTGTCGCCCACGCCAAACTGGTCTTCAAACACGATGAATAGGCCCGAGATCAGGTCTTTGACAAGGCTCTGGGCGCCGAAGCCGAGGCCTGCGCCCAAAATACCCGCGCCGGCAGCCAATGCGCTCATCGATACGCCCAGTTCGCTGAGAATCATGCTGACGGTGATGACAGCCAGCGACCAGGTGATGAAGTTGCGCAACACCGAACCCATTGTTCTGGTGCGTTGAACGACTCGCTCTTGGTTGATTGGTGAAGATAAATCAAGAGGGCGACGCACCTTCTGCTTCGCCTTGATTCCCGAAACCAAGCTATTGACCACACGTTTGACCGAGGCAAGAAGAATCCAGCGTGCCAGCAATGAGCCCAGAATTATTAGCACAATGCGAATCAGAGTGTGCCAATCATTCCAAACAGCGCGAAACCAATCAACCACTGAAACTAAAAAATCGAGCATTAGTTTTCTTGGGCGTCACGTGCCTGAGCGCGAAGAGCGCGCTCAGTGGTTGCTAGGTTCTCAACCATGATGCGGCGCAGAGCAGTTCGGTCTGTGAAATCAGTGCTGTCAAGCCAAGCTTTGGTCTTGCTTGCCAACTCTTGGTTTGCTAACACGGCAGGGAAGAGGTTGACCAATAGGTAGTCTGCAATCTTGTAGGTCTTGGTTGCCCAGATTTCGGTAGCTTGCTCGAAGTAGCGGTCAACATAAGGTTCGATCCACTTGGTTTTTAGAACGCGAACAAAACCTATGCTTGCAGCGTTGACGAGAACGTTCGACAGTTCGTCGGTTTTAGTCATTTGCTGCCAGGCACGTGATTTGGCTTCGGCGTTTGGAATCGATGCTCGAGCAGCGGCTGCAAAACGCTGACCGTTTGAGGTGTTGTCGTCGGCTAGTGCAGCATCGATTTCGGCCTCACTGAAGGCTCCAGCTGCGGCTAGACCGCCGATTAGTTCCCAACGAAGGTCTTGGTCGATTGCTAGTTTTGCAAGCTCGATGGTGCCGTTCAAAAGACCAAACAGCTTCGCAAGCTGGTCATCAGTTCTTGCGAACTGACAGAAGAACTTCGCAAACTGCAACTGTGAGTCTGAGCCCGCAGGCGCTTTCTCTGCGAGACTCCATAGGGCATCAGCAACGTCTTCGAGAGTTTCAACGCGAACTTCAGGGGCAACAAATTGACCGGCAGCTGTTACCAACTGGCGCAAAAGGGTCAAGATGGTGGTTGATTCGGTTTCGCTAGCAATGTTTGCAAGCACTAGCTTGATGAAAGCGCGTGCACTGGTCTCTGCATCGCGAGTGGCATCCCAAGCTGCACCCCAGATGAGGGCACGGGCAAGCGAGTCGTCGAACTTAGATAGGTGTTCAACCGCGGCTTCGAATGAAGGGGCATCCAAGCGAATTTTTGTGTATGCCAAGTCACCGTCGTTGAGCAAAATGATTGCTGGGCGCTTCATGCCCACTAGATCACTGACCACAGTTGACGGGCCATCAACATCGAGTTCGAGGTGATGCGTGCGAACCATTCGGCCGCCAACCAGGTCATAGAAGCCGATTGCCATGCGGTGCGGGCGAATAGTTGGCTGTTCTGCGATGGCGGTTTGAATAACCTCAAAACTCGTGATCACGCCAGCGTCATCGGTGGTCATCGCCGGGCGCATGGTGTTTACGCCCGCAGTTTCTAGCCAAAGCTTTGACCAGCTGCGTAGTTCGCGCCCACTGGTGGCCTCGAGTTCAACTAATAGGTCTGCCAACTCGGTGTTGCCATAGGCGTGCTTCTGAAAATATTGCGAAACACCGGCCATGAACTGCTCTTGACCAACCCACGCGACCAGCTGGCGAAGCACCGAAGCGCCCTTTGCGTAGGTGATGCCATCAAAGTTGACCTGAACGTCTTCGAGGTCGTTGATTTCGGCGACGATTGGGTGAGTTGAAGGCAGTTGGTCTTGGCGATATGCCCAGCTCTTTTCGAGAGCGGTGAAGGTGGTCCAGGCGCCGTGCCATTCGGTAGCCTCTGCTGTGGCTAATGTTGAGGCATATTCGGCGAAAGATTCATTGAGCCACAGGTCATTCCACCAGCGCATGGTGACTAGGTCGCCAAACCACATGTGGGCAAGCTCGTGAAGAATCGTGACAACTCGACGTTCCTTGATGGCGTCTGTCACCTTTGCGCGAAAGACGTAGCTCTCAGTGAAAGTGACTGCGCCGGCGTTCTCCATTGCGCCAGCGTTGAACTCTGGCACGAACATCTGGTCGTATTTTTCAAACGGATACGGCACGCCGAACTGTGCTTCAAAGAACTTGAAGCCTTCACGGGTCTTGTCGAAAATGTAATCGGCATCGAGGTATTCAGCTAGTGACTCACGGCAGAAAACTCCGAGAGGAATAACTCGACCGCTACTGCTGGTGAGTTCACTGCGAACCTCGGTGTAAGGTCCTGCGATTAGAGCAGTGATGTAGCTAGAGATTCGAGGTGTCGGTGCAAAGTTCCACTGAGCCTTGCCATCACCGAGCGCGATTGCATCAGGTGTCGGTGAGTTAGAGATTAGCTTCCAGTAGGCAGGGGCGGTTACCGAGAATTCGAAAGTGGCTTTTAGATCAGGCTGCTCAAAGACTGCAAACACACGGCGGCTGTCAGGAACCTCGAACTGGCTATAAAGATAAACCTCGTTATCGACTGGGTCAACGAAACGGTGCAAACCCTCACCGGTGTTCATGTAGTGCATGTCGGCAACGACGATGAGTTCGTTCGATGCCTGGAGGTTTGAAAGTTCTATGCGTGCCGCATCGGCTATTGCAGCAACATCGAGTGCTGCACCATTCAGGGTTACGCTGTGCACTTTAGCTGTGATTGCGTCAATAAAGCTAGAAGCGCCAACCTGAGTGCAGTCGAAGTGCACGGTTGAACTGCTTAAGAAGGTTTCTTCACCCGTTGTTAGGTCTAGAGACACCTTGTAGCTGTGAACGTTAATAATTTCGGCGCGGCTTTGCGCCTCTAAGCGAGTTAAGTTTTCTGCAGGCATAACTATTAGCCTACTTCGCCAAACTTTACGATTTGGTTACGAATGGGCGCAGCTAAACTATTTTTATCTCGCTCTTTAAGGACTCAAAAATGATGCTTTTTCGCTCGCACCCTCTAATTGAGGCATCGGTGAACTATGTTATCGCCGGTCTGCTTTCGGTAATCAGCTTCGTGATCGTCACCGGTGTCAATTTTTCAGAAGTGATCGGCTTGTCTCAAGTGCAGGCAATGTTTGTGTTGCTTCCGGCGTTTTTCTTGTGGTCAATCGTTGGCTTTATTTTGAAGAACTACGAATACAAGGTTCGTTTCATTGGTGCGGCTGCGGTAACGATTGTAGTTACATTAGCGGCAATTGCCCTTTTCACCCAGGTGCTTGATGCCCTAAGCAACCCAACTGACAGAGACGCATATTTGAATTTGCGTGTGATTCCGATTGTCAGCACTTTCGCCATCAACTCCTTGATCGGTGCAGCTGTCTGTCAGTTTTGGCTTGTTCGGCGTTACGAAGCATAGTTTTTAGAAGATAGGCAGAAACCCAAAATGCGCGTTCACATTGCTACCGACCATGCAGGCCTTGACCTCAGCCACTTTTTGATTCGTGAGCTGACAAAAGCCGGTTTCGAGTTGAGCGATCACGGCCCAACTAGCTATGACCCGCTAGACGACTATCCGTCGTTTTGTATCAATGCGGCACTTGCGGTGGTGGCCGATCAAAATTCTGGGATTCCAGCACTAGGAATCGTGCTTGGAGGCTCTGGCAATGGCGAACAAATCGCCGCCAACAAGGTGCAGGGCATTCGCGCCGCTTTGGCCTGGAACCACGACACGGCACGTTTGGCTCGCGAACACAACGATGCAAACGTCATTGCCGTTGGCGCGCGTCAACACAGTCAAGAAGAGGTTCTCGAACTTATTCTGACTTTCTTGCGCGAACCTTTCAGCAACGATGAGCGACATGTTCGTCGCATCGGCAAGATCGCAGTTTATGAGCAGACCGGCGAAGTGCGCGTCTAGGTGCCGAACCCACTCCACGTCTCTGACAGGCAAAGCTAAACATGCCTGAGGGCCACACCGTTCATCGTTCGGCGAACGATTTCAACCGACTTTTTGCGGGCGCACCCTTGCTGGTTTCGTCGCCCCAAGGCCGCTTTAGCGCGTCTGCAGCGCTCTTGAGCGGGCGCAAGTTGAAAAAGGCCTCTGCGGTTGGCAAGCAACTCTTTCTTAGGTTTGAAGGCGATCTCACGATTCGCATTCACCTTGGAATCTATGGCAAGTGGCGGTTTCACAGCCTAAACGATGAGAACGACAACCCCGATGTCGTGCCAATCGTGGGTGAAGTTCGGGCTAGGTTCGCAAACTCTAGCGCGGTTGCAGATCTGCGTGGCCCGACGGTCTGCGAGGTGCTGACCCGTGCTGAAGTTGACCTCGTGCTTGCACGTTTGGGGCCAGACCCCATCAACCCCGACCCGTCGGGTGCTGAGGCAGAGCGGTTTATAGAAAAAGTGCTCTCGAGCAAGTCAACCATCGGCCAGCTGCTGATGAATCAAGCTGTGGTTAGTGGCATCGGAAACGTTTATCGAGCCGAAATCCTATTCAGAGCTGGCATTGACCCTTACACGCCGGGCAATGCTCTGAAGCGTGATCAGGTCAGCGCCATATGGGTTGATGCCGTGCAGCTGCTAGCTGTCGGTGTAAAGACTGGCTTCATGATCACCCGAGACGAGCTAATAAAAAAGCGCCCGACCAAAGCCGAGCGCAATTTTGTTTATAAGCGTGAGGGGCAACCCTGCAGGGTCTGCGACCAAGAAATCTCGATAGCCATCATGGCAACCCGAAAGCTCTATTGGTGCGCAAGATGCCAGGGTTAGACCCAGGTGCTTGAAATTATTTAGCCGCCAGCTACCGCAGCAAGAATCGAGACAGCTGTGCCTGCTGGAGTAGGGGTCTCTAGGCCCTGTTCAAAGCGAACATCCTCTTCGTTTACATAAACGTTTACGAAGCGACGAATCTTGCCGTTGTCGTCTAGCACACGAGCTAGCAGACCTGCGTGGCGGGTCTCAAGGTCGTGCAGAACATCGTTTAGGGTTGCTCCGTCACCAGCAACTTCTGCTTCGCCGCTGGTGTAGCTGCGCAGAATGGTTGGCACTCGAACGATTACTGACATGGTTGTCTCCTTATTGAATCTAAAAATCTAAAAAGTGGATTCGCTACTCTGGCACAGCGGCGCGAAAAGCCTCAAGGCTTGGCGGAATCGTCACGGTGAAGCCGACGTTATCTGAGATCGCCTCGATGGTCTTAAGGCCGTCGCCTGTGTTCAAAACCACGGTTTCTAGAGTTGGGTCTAGTTGGCCGCGTTCGATGAACTGCTTTAAGTTAGCTACGGTGACGCCACCGGCAGTCTCAGCGAAGATTCCTTCGGTTTCGGCAAGCAGGCGAATGCCATCGACGATTTGTTCATCACTCACGTGCCCAATTGAGGCATTGGTGCGGTTAGCAACGTCGATTGCATACGGTCCATCTGCTGGGTTTCCGATAGCGAGCGACTTAGCGATGGTGTTCGGCTTCTGTGGGCGAACGACATCCCAGCCTTTTTCGAATGCTTCTGCAACTGGGTTGCAGCCTGTTGCCTGTGCGCCAAAGATTCGATAAGGCTTTTCTTCGACGAGGCCGAGTGCAATTAACTCTTTGAATGCTTTGTCAATCTTGGTCAAAAGTGAACCAGAGGCAATCGGAACAACCACCTGGTCGGGCAGACGCCATCCGAGTTGCTCAGCGATTTCATAGCCCAGAGTCTTTGAGCCTTCTGCATAGAAAGGGCGAAGATTCACGTTTACGAAGCCATAGCCGCGGTCGTCAGCAATTTCTGAACACAGGCGGTTCACGTCGTCGTAGTTGCCGTGAATGCCCACCAAAGTTGTGCCATAGACAGCCGAGGTGACCACTTTGCCCTGTTCAAGGTTGTCAGGAATCAGCACAACCGACTTGATGCCGGCACGAGCTGCCGCGGCAGCAACTGCGTTAGCCAAGTTGCCCGTTGACGCGCAGCTAATGGTTTTGAAGCCCAGAGTCTTGCCAGCAGTCATGGCAACAGCAACCACACGGTCTTTGAAAGAGTGTGTTGGGTTATCGCGGTCGTCTTTGATCCAAAGCTTGGTCATGCCAAGTCGATTGGCGAGGTTGTGCGACTCTTGAAGTTTTGTGAAGCCTGGTGCTAGGTCGAGTGGGCGGTCACTTGCATTCTGCGGAACAGGCAGAAGAGCTGCATAGCGCCAGATCGAACGGGGCCCGGCTTCAATTTGTTCACGGGTAACAACGCCAAAGTCATATTTAACTTCGAGTGGGCCGAAGCACTCGGTGCAAACGTGGCGAGCACCAAGCTCTGCCGGAGTTTCGCATTCGCGACAGACCAAGCCGGTTGCAGGGCCAAAGTCAAGCGTTGTGAGGGTTGTCATTAGGCTCCTTGATTACCTGATTACAGGCTAAAAGGCTCAGTTGGCCTCAGGGGGATTGTTTCAAAACATTACAGACCGGGCTTTTGGGCCGCTTGGAGCGAGTGACGGGAATCGAACCCGCACCATCAGTTTGGAAGACTGAGGCTCTACCATTGAGCTACACTCGCAAAAATCAGCACTTTCGTCAAAAAGTGCGAACAAGTCCATTCTATGCGATAGAGTAGTTCGAGTTGTTCAGATAGAGAGAAATCAAAAGCTGAACCACTCGGTGAAATGCTTTCGAGCATCAAACCACCGGGGTGTAGCGTAGTGGCTAGCGCGCCTGCTTTGGGAGCAGGATATCGCAGGTTCGAGTCCTGTCACCCCGACCAAACTTTTTTCAATGACTCAACATCTTTCGTGAGTCAAATGTCACACCTTCGCTCGCTTGTCGGCGGGCCTATTCGCAGGAGAACCCGTTGAAGACAACTGTCGAGCGCATCAAACCAACTCGTGTCAAGCTAACTGTCGAGGTCGGCCCTGCTGCCTTCAAGCCAAGCCTTGACCACGCCTACGAGCACATTGGCGAGCAGATAAACGTTCCTGGCTTTCGCAAGGGTAAGATTCCAAAGACCATTCTTGAGCAGCGCGTCGGCCGCCCAGCGATTCTTGAGCACGCAATCGGTGATGGCCTAGACAACATCTATCGTCAGGCGATCGAAGCTGAAAAGCTTCGCCCACTTGGCCAACCAAACGCAGACGTCAAGTCAACTCCAGACCCACAGACATTTGAAGGCAACCTAGTCGTTGAAATCGAAGTTGAGGTTCGACCAGAAATCAAGCTGCCTGAATACAAGGGTCTAAAAGTTACCGTTGATGAAATCAAAGTTGGTGGCATCGAAGTTGACGCAGAGCTCGACCGCCTTCGCGGTCGTTTCGGCGCACTAAAGAGCGTTGACCGCCCAGCCAAGACCGGTGACTTCACCACCATCGACCTAACTGCCAAGATTGGCGACAACGAAGTTGACTCGGCGCAGAACATTTCTTATGAAATCGGCTCGGGCAACCTGCTTGACGGCATCGATGAAGCGCTTGACACACTAACTGTTGGCGAAACCACCACCTTCAAGTCAAAGCTTGTTGGCGGCGACAAAGCTGGTCAAGAAGCCGAAGTTACCGTCACTTTGACTGCGGTTAAAGAGCGAGAGCTACCTGCAGCTGATGACGCTTTCGCCCAGATGGCAAGCGAGTTCGACACAATCGCCGAGCTTAAAAAGAACATCGAAGAGCAGCTAAGTAGCTCAAAGGTTTATGGCCAGGCCCTTCAGGCACGTGAGCTTTTGACTGAAAAACTTGTTGAGCTTGCAAAGGTTCCTGTTTCAGACGAGCTAGTTCAAGCCGACGTAACCCGTCACCTTGAGGGCGAGGGTCGTCTAGAAGACGCAGCTCACCGCGCTGAAGTCACCGAGCAGAGCACCAAGTCATTCCAAGCTCAGATGGTTCTAGACGCAGTTGCAGAGGCCGAGGACGTTAAGGTCAGCGAGCCCGAGCTCATTCAATACCTAGTGGCTAGCGCTCAGCAGTATGGCATGGAGCCTCAGGAATTCGTTACTTTGGTTGACCAGAACGGCCAGATTCCTTCATTCGTTGGTGAGGTTGCTCGTCGCAAGGCGCTCAGCATCGTTCTAGAGACCGCAGTTGTAACCGACAAAAAGGGCAAAGCCGTTGACGTTTCTGAGTTCGCAAAGACCGACCTCGCAGCAGACGACCACGACGACCACGAAGGTCACAACCACTAATAACTTCAAATAGGGTCAAATCTAACGTTTTGCCCTGAACCAAAAAGGTCTAAGCCACTGGCTTAGACCTTTTTATTTGCCCATGGCGAACACATCCACGTTTTCTAGCTCGGTGCAAGTATCTTTGACTAGAAACCTAGATTTGTTGAGGAGCACCACATATGTCAGAACGCGCGCAGATGCCATCGAGCACCTTTGATCGCTTGCTAAAAGATCGCATTATTTGGTTGGGCAGTGATGTTCGCGACGACAATGCCAACGAAATCTGCGCCAAAATGCTTTTGTTGGCAGCTGAAGATTCAACCAAAGACATCTTCTTGTATATCAACTCACCGGGTGGTTCGATCACCGCCGGTATGGCTATCTATGACACCATGCAATACGTACCGAATGACGTGGTAACAGTTGGAATCGGCATGTGCGCCTCAATGGGCCAGTTCTTGCTTTCAGCCGGCGCTAAGGGCAAGCGCTATGCAACGCCAAACACTCGCGTGTTGCTGCACCAGCCGCACGGTGGTTTTGGTGGCACGGCCTCAGACATTCAAACTCAAGCTGAACTCATCACATCGATGAAGAAACAGCTCGCTGCCATAACAGCAGAAGCAACTGGCAAGACCGTTGAGCAGGTAATGCAAGATGGCGACCGCGACCGTTGGTTCACAGCCGATGAAGCCTTGGAATATGGCTTCATTGATCACATTCAGAAATATGCAGCCAGCACCACTGGCGTGGGAACCAAGTAAGGGTTTTGACCATGAACAACTTCATTTCACCAGAGTCTCGCTACATCCTTCCGAGCTTTGAAGAGCGCACCTCTTATGGTTTCAAGCGTCAAGATCCATACAACAAACTTTTTGAAGACCGCATCGTATTTTTGGGTGTTCAGGTTGACGACGCATCTGCCGATGATGTCATGGCTCAGCTCTTGGTTCTAGAAAGCCAAGACCCAGACCGCGACATCACAATGTATATCAACTCACCTGGTGGTTCGTTCACCGCGATGACTGCGATCTATGACACCATGCAATACATTCGCCCACAGATTCAGACAGTTTGCTTGGGTCAGGCAGCCTCGGCAGCAGCAGTTTTGCTAGCGGCGGGTGCGCCGGGCAAGCGCTTGGCACTGCCAAACGCGCGTGTATTGATTCACCAGCCATCGACCGGTGACGCTGGCCGCGGCCAGGCTTCTGACATTGAGATTCAGGCAAAAGAAATCATGCGCCTGCGCACCTGGCTTGAAGAAACCATTTCGAAGCATTCAAAACGCAGTGTTGAAGAAGTTAACCGCGACATCGACCGCGACAAGATTTTGACCGCACCAGAAGCCTTGGAATATGGTCTAATCGACCAGGTTTTGACCTCGCGTAAGAACCCAACTGTCTAAAGTTTTTAAAAATTCGAGGCTTGAGTCGCCACACAAACGTGGCGATTTCAATGCCGTCTTTTGTGGTGATTCGCCAATAAAGTTGAGATATGTCAAAACTCGGTGATTCAGGGGAGCTCTTAAAGTGCTCGTTCTGCAATAAGAGCCGCAAACAAGTAGACAAACTTATTTCGGGCCCGCAGGTTTATATCTGCAACGAGTGCGTTTTGCTCTGTGTCGAAATCGTTGAAGAAGAACGCGACTCTAGCGCTGCACCCGTTGAAGAAATCGAACTGCCAAAGCCAAAAGAAATCTTCGCCTTTCTCGATGAGTTCGTTATCGGTCAAGAACAGGCCAAGCGCGCACTTTCGGTTGCGGTCTATAACCACTACAAGCGCATTCGCTCGAGCGGCACTCTGACCACCGCTGGCAAGGCCCACGACGCAATCGAGATCGCAAAGTCGAACATTCTCATGATCGGTCCAACCGGCTGTGGCAAAACCTATCTTGCGCAGACTTTGGCTAAGCGTCTAAACGTTCCGTTTGCCGTTGCAGACGCAACTTCACTAACCGAAGCTGGTTATGTCGGTGAAGACGTTGAGAACATTCTTTTGAAGCTTTTGCAAGCCGCTGACTATGACGTCAAACGCGCCGAGCAGGGCATCATCTATATCGATGAGGTTGACAAGATCTCGCGCAAGGCTGAGAACCCTTCAATCACCCGCGATGTTTCGGGTGAAGGTGTTCAGCAGGCTCTGCTCAAGATTCTTGAGGGCACGGTAGCCTCTGTGCCGCCTCAGGGAGGCCGCAAGCACCCGCAGCAAGAGTTCATTCAGATAGACACCACAAACGTGCTGTTCATCGTGGCTGGCGCTTTCGCTGGCATTGAAGACATTGTTGCCAACAGAGTTGGCAAAAAAGGTATTGGTTTCGGTTCTGAAATTCGCGACAAGTCAACCGAGGTTGACCCTTATAGCCAGGTTCAGCCAGAAGACCTACGCAAGTTTGGTTTGATTCCTGAGTTCATCGGTCGTTTGCCTGTGATTGCAAACGTCACACCGCTTGACCGCACCTCGCTGATGCAGATTCTCACCGAGCCAAAAAACGCTTTGGTGAAACAATATCAGCGCATGTTTGAGCTTGACGGCTTTGAACTTGACTTTGAAAAAGACGCCCTAGTTGCGATGGCCGACTTTGCAATCGAGCGCGAGACCGGTGCCCGTGGTTTGCGTGCGATTCTCGAAGAAACTCTTGGGCCAATCATGTTTGATATTCCGAGCAACCCGAACGCCTGCAAAGTTGTGATCACCAAAGACGTGGTTATCAACGGTGGCGAACCAAGACTTGTTGCTTTCAAATCAATAAAGCAATCAAAGAGCGCCTAAGACACCTCGTTCTTTTTAAAAAAACCCGGGCCCTGCATCGCTGCAGAGCCCGGGTTTTTGCTTTAGGTTTAGTGCGCGCTATTCGGCGGCAGGCACTTCTGCCAGCACAACGTCAACCACGGCAAGCTCGTCGGCCTCGGCAAGTGCAAGGTCAGCGATGTGGCCAACGGCACGTAGGTCTTGTTCAAACAAGCGCACGCTTGTGAGCACGGCTGCTGGTGCCTGAAGAGTTGCCGAAACTACCTCGGCTCGCATTGAAACTTTGGCATCACTCTTGGCTTTGCGCACGCCAAACAGTGCAACTTTAGCCAGATCAATCAGCCCGTGGTTGCTAGCGTCTAGGTCGGCAGCAAACTCGTCGGCGGTTGGCCACGAAGCACGGTGAATCGAGCCAGTCTGCCACCAAGACCATACCTCTTCGGTAGCGTATGGCAAGAATGGCGCTAGCAGGCGCAACAGCGCGTGAAGAGCCCGGCGAAGGGCAAGAACTGCTGATGCTTGACCCTCGGCGGTGGTGCCGCCCTGGCCATAGGCTCGGTCTTTGACGAGTTCTAGGTGGTTGTCTGTGAAGTTCCAGAAGAACTGCTCAGTCAGCTCTAAAGCTCGAGTGTGGTCATAGTTTTCAAACGCGGTCGTTGCATCGCGCACAACGTCAGCCAAAGCCAAAAGCAAGCTCTGGTCAATCGGTTCGCTGACGGTCGCATCAACTGCGGGTGCCTCAAACGAGAGAACAAACTTTGCTGCGTTCAAAACCTTAAGCGCTAAACGGCGGCCGATCTTCATCTGACCGGTGTCAAAAGCGGCGTCAGTGCCAAGACGAGCCGAAGCTGCCCAATAACGAACCGCGTCAGAGCCGTGCTCAACAAGCAGGTCAGTTGGGGTTACAACGTTGCCCTTTGACTTCGACATTTTTTTGCGGTCAGGGTCAAGAATCCAACCCGAGATAGCCGCGTTTGCCCAAGGCAACTGGCCGGTCTCTTGTTCGGCTCGCAAAACGGTCGAGAACAACCAGGTGCGAATAATGTCTTGGCCCTGAGGGCGAAGGCTATATGGGTAAACCAAGTTATAAAGTTCTGGGTCAGCAAGCCAGCCACCAGCAAGCTGTGGGGTTAGCGACGAGGTCGCCCAGGTGTCCATGATGTCAACTTCACCGATGAATCCGCCTGCAACGCCTCGCTGTGCCTCTGTGAACCCAGCTGGCACATCGCTTGACGGGTCAATTGGCAAGTCGGCTGCGGCCGGAACCAATGGCGAGTCATAAACGATGTCGCCGTTTTCGTCGAGACGATACCAAACCGGAATCGGCACACCGAAGAAACGCTGGCGTGAGATGAGCCAGTCACCGGTCAAACCGTTGACCCAGTTCTCATAGCGAACTCGCATGAAGTCAGGAACAAAGTTCAAACCTTTGCCAAGTTCAATCAAGCGCGCGCGAAGGTCGGCGTCGCGACCGCCGTTCTTGATGTACCACTGACGTGTCGAGACGATTTCTAGAGGCTTATCGCCCTTTTCGAAGAACTTGACCGGGTGGGTGATTGGCTTAGGTTCGCCAACCATGTCACCAGAGGCCTGCAAGAGTTCAACAATCGACTGCTTGGCCGAGAAGATGGTTTTGCCAGCAATGGCAGCCCAAGCTTCAATGCCAGAATCGCTGGTAATCACGTCTGGCATTTCGCTCAAGATGCGACCATCCCAGCCAATGATTGCGCGGTTAGGCAGGTCAAGTTCACGCCACCAGATAACGTCGGTAACGTCACCGAAAGTACAAATCATCGCAATGCCAGAGCCCTTGTCGATTTGAGCGAGGCGGTGGGCAACCACCGGCACTTCAACGTCGAACAACGGTGTGCGCACAGTCTTGCCAAACAGCCCCTGATAACGCGCATCGTCAGGGTGTGCCACCAGAGCCACACAGGCTGCCAATAGCTCTGGGCGAGTGGTTTCGATGAAAACCTTGCCGCCTTCAACAAGTGACGGTTCTGCGTTGAAACCTAGGCGGTGATAGGCGCCTGGCTGTTCACGGTCTTCGAGCTCAGCTTGGGCAACTGCAGTTCTAAAGGTGACATCCCAAAGAGTTGGTGCCATCGACTGATAAGCCTCGCCGCGGGCCAGGTTGTTCAAAAAAGCCTGCTGCGAAACCGCTTGAGCTTTAGGCGAGATGGTCTGATAGGTCTGATCCCAATCAACCGAAGCGCCAAGTTGACGCCAAAGAGCCTCGAACTGCTTCTCGTCTTCAGTGGTCAATTTCACGCAAAGTTCGATGAAGTTACGGCGCGAAATCGCAATCTGGTCGGCAGCCTTGCTGCTCTTGTTGTCGCCGCCTTCGAATGGTGGCTCGAAACCTTCAACATAAGGCAAAGTTGGGTCGCAACGAACGCCAAAGTAGTTCTGAACGCGTCGCTCGGTTGGCAAACCGTTGTCATCCCAGCCCATAGGGTAGAAAACTTCAAAACCGCTCATGCGCTTGAAACGAGCAACAACATCGGTGTGGGTGTAGCTAAAAACGTGGCCAACGTGCAGTGAACCAGAAACGGTTGGTGGGGGAGTATCGATCGAATAAACCTGCTCGCGACTGACGCTGCGGTCAAAGCGGTAGGTGCCATCGTTTTGCCAAACCAGACCCCACTTTTGCTCAAGGCCTTCAACTCCAGCCTTCTCAGGCGTGGTGGCAGGTGCAAGATAGTTTGGTTTTGGCGCAGGGCTTGTGTTAGTCACTCGAAAACTCTCCAGAAATTTAGACTGTATAAGGTTAACATTGACTTTTGAAATCATTTGCTCGAGCCGCCACAGAAAGCTAAACATGTACCCAAAAAACAACCAAGATGCTGCGCGCGAAGGAGTCAATCCAAGCCCGAGTTTTCCGAAGGTTGAAGAGGGAATTCTGGCTTTCTGGAAAAGCGATAACACTTTTCAAGCCAGCATTGATCAGCGCCGCGACGCCGACGCACCCGAGTTTGTTTTCTATGACGGCCCACCCTTCGCTAACGGCCTGCCTCACTATGGTCACCTACTAACCGGTTATGCCAAAGATGCTGTTCCGCGCTTCAAAACGATGCAGGGTTATCGTGTTGAACGCCGTTTTGGTTGGGACACCCACGGTTTGCCGGCTGAAGTTGAAGCCGAGCGTCAGCTGGGAATCTCTGGCCGACCAGAGATCGAAAAGTTTGGCGTTGACAAGTTCAACGACTATTGCCGCACGTCTGTTCTGAAGTACACCAACGAATGGCGCGACTATGTGACCCGTCAGGCTCGCTGGGTTGACTTTGACAACGACTACAAAACGCTTGACGCTCCTTACACTGAGAGCGTTTTGTGGGCTTTCAAAGAGCTCTACAAAAAAGGCCTGATCTATGAGGGCTTCAAAGTTTTGGCCTACTGCTGGCGCTGCGAAACACCTCTTTCAAACCACGAACTTCGCATGGATGACGAGGTCTATAAGAACCGCCAAGATCAGACGGTCACCGTTAGCTTTGGCGTGTTGCCTGATCAGGCTGGCTTTGAGTCACTAGCTGGCGCAAAGTTTCTAGCGTGGACAACCACGCCGTGGACACTCCCAACAAACTTCGCTTTGGCGGTCGGTCCAAAGATTGAATACGCGGTCGTTGTTGCAGGCCCGAACGGCGCGGGCGATGGCGGCGCAGCTGGCGAAGCACGTTATGTTTTGGCCAAAAACCTCCTGGGCGGTTACGCCAAAGACTTGGGTTATGAGAGTGCAGACGATGCCGCCGAAGGCATCCAAGCATCTTATTTAGGTGCCGAATTAGCAGGCATTCGCTACGAGCGCCTATTTGACTACTACGCCGACAACACCAAGTTTGACGTTGCAAACGCCTGGCAAGTTTTGGTAGGCGACTATGTCGCAGACAGTGACGGCACCGGCATCGTTCACCAAGCACCGGCTTATGGTGAAGACGACCAAAAGCTTTGTGAAGCAGCGGGTATTCCGGTTTATGTTTCGGTGAATGAGCGCGGCGAGTTCGTTTCGATCGTCAGCGACTTCGAAGGCCAGCACGTCTTTGAGGCAAACAAGCCAATCACTCAGCGTCTAAAAGCTGATGGCCGCTTGCTTCGTCAGGCCAGCTACGAGCACTCATACCCTCACTGCTACCGCTGCAAGAACCCGCTAATCTACAAAGCCGTTTCAAGCTGGTTCGTCGAAACCACCAAACTGCGCGACCGCATGCTTGAACTCAACCAAGACATCAACTGGGTTCCTGACCACACCAAAGACGGTTCGTTCGGCAAATGGCTCGAAAACGTGCGCGATTGGGCAATCAGCCGCAACCGCTTCTGGGGTGCACCGATTCCGGTCTGGAAATCAACTGACCCGAACTACCCGCGCGTCGACGTTTATGGTTCTGCTGCCGAAATTGCAGCCGACTTCGGCGTAGAACTTGAAGACTTTCACCGCCCGGGCATCGACAACCTAACTCGCCCCAACCCCGACGACCCAACTGGCAAATCAATGATGAAGCGTGTGCCTGAGGTTCTAGACTGCTGGTTCGAATCAGGCTCGATGCCATTTGCGCAGGCTCACTACCCGTTCGAAAATCGCGAGTGGTTCGACACGCACAACCCGGGTGACTTCATCGTTGAATATGTTGGCCAGACCCGTGGTTGGTTCTACACCCTGCACGTTCTCTCAACAGCACTATTTGACCGCCCAGCTTTCAAGAACGCTGTTTCGCACGGCATCATCTTGGGCAACGATGGCCAGAAGATGTCGAAGTCACTTCGCAACTACCCCGACGTGAACGAGGTTTTTGACCGTGATGGTGCCGACGCAATGCGTTGGTTCTTGATGTCAAGCCCAATCTTGCGCGGCGGCAACCTAATCGTCACAGAACAGGGCATTCGCGAAGGTGTTCGTCAGGTGCTTTTGCCGCTTTGGAACACTTGGTATTTCTTCTCGCTCTATGCAAACGCAGCCGGCTATGAGGCCAAGACCTCAACGGCATCAACCGATGTTTTAGACCGATACTTGCTGGCCAAAACCCGTGATGTCGTTATCGGTGTTGAAAAACACTTAGACGCATTTGACTCGTATTCAGCTGCCGCTGAACTTCGTGATTTCGCAGATGTTTTGACCAACTGGTACATCCGCCGTTCGCGCGATCGATTCTGGTCAGGTTCAGCAGAGGCATTCGACACGCTCTACACAGTGCTAGAAATCGTTACTCGCGTTGCCGCACCTCTCTTGCCTTTGGTTACCGAAGAAATTTGGCGTGGTCTTACCGGGGGCCGCTCAGTGCACCTCACAAGCTGGCCTAACCCGGCAGAGCTACTTGCCGACGCATCACTCGTTGCCGCCATGGACCAAGTTCGACAGGTCAGCTCGGTGGCCTTGAGTCTTCGCAAAGCTGCAGGGCTGCGCGTGCGTTTGCCTCTTGCATCGCTGACCGTTGTCACTTCGGGCGCCGCGGCACTCGAGCCTTTCGCAGCCATCATTGCTGAAGAGCTCAACGTGAAGAAAGTTAACCTTGTCGAGCTATCACTTGACTCTGCGAGCCAGTTCGGCGTCGTCAAGCGCCTCACAGTTAATGCTCGAGCAGCCGGCCCTCGCCTCGGCAAGGGTGTGCAGGCAGTCATTGGCGCTGCAAAAGCTGGCGATTGGTCAGAAGTTGACGGCGTCGTTGTGGCTGGTGGCGTTGCGCTTGAAGATGGGGAATACAGCCTAGACCTCGTCGCAAACCTAAGTGAAGCGGCAGAAACAGAGGCTGTTAGTCACAACCACATCGGCATTCTTGCCGGTGGAGGTTTCTTGTTGCTAGATGGCGCGATCAGCGACGAACTCGCAGGCGAAGGCTTGGTGCGTGACATCATTCGCGCTGTTCAAAATGCTCGCAAAGAAGCTGACCTTGATGTTAGTGACCGCATTGTCTTGAACCTCGCCGCTGAGGCTGACGTTCACAAGTGGGCACAGGTTCATGCCGACCTCTTGAAAACTGAAACTCTCACCACTGAGCTGAATTTGTTGCCAGCTTCTCAGGGCACCGGTGAAGCAATCGCAGTTGGCGAGTCGCAGCAGGTATGGGTTGAGGTAAAAAAGCTATGAGCCTAGAAAACGACGAGCGCCACTGGGCGATTCAGCTTGCAGAAGTTGAGCAGCGAATGTACAGCCGCATTCCCGAGAACAAAATTCGCCCAAGGCTAGAACCAACCCGCCGTGCAGTCGAGCTGCTCGGAGACCCACAGGCCGCATATCGAGTCGTGCACGTAACAGGCACTAACGGCAAGACCAGCACATCCAGGTTTATTGAACGCATTTTGCGTGAGCACGGGCTTCGAACGGGTCGATTTCTGAGCCCTCACCTCGTGAAGCTAAACGAGCGCATGGCCCTCGACGGTGAGTCGATCAGCGATGAGCGTTTAGTCACCACCTGGAACGAGATTGAACCGATTCTTGAACTTGTCGATGCCGAGCTCGAAGCAGCTGGCGACGAAGCTCTAACTTTCTTCGAGGCGCTTGCAGTTCTTGCGTTTGCCGTTTTCGCCGATGCTCCAGTTGATGTTCTGGTTCTAGAGGTTGGCATTGGTGGCGAATGGGACAGCACGAACGTTGCCGATGGCGACGTAGCAGTGTTCACCCCCATTTCTCTCGACCACGTTGACCGAATCGGTGGCACAATCGCCGAAATTGCGCACACTAAGAGTGGCATCATCAAGCCTGGCTCTTTTGTAGTCAGCGCTTCTCAACCGCTTGACGCAGCTTCTGTTCTGGCTGCCAAGGCAGCTTCAACTGCCGAGGCTTACAAACCTTATGGCGACGGATGGCACCTAATCGACAACCAAGCAGTGCCAGGTGGCACCAAGTTTTCGGTTCAGGGGTTAGCGGGCGAATATCACGACCTCTTTTTGCCAGTTCATGGCAGCTATCAAGCCGAAAACGCGGCTCTGGCGCTGGTTGCTGCCGAGGCATTCCTTGGCGGTGGCGAACAACGCATTATGGATGACATCGTGCGCGCGGCTTTCTCTGACGTATCGTCGCCGGGGCGTTTGCAGGTTGTCAGCAAGAATCCTCTTATTGTTCTTGATGCTGCCCACAACGAGGCTGGTGCAACTTCTTTGGCCACTTCGATTCGCGAAACATTCGCTGCCGATTATGTGGTTGGCGTGGTTTCGATTTTGAGCGAAAAAGATGCGAGCGCCATTTTGCGCGAACTAGAACCTGTTGTGAGCGAAATCATCGTTACTCAATCATCTTCGCCACGCGCAATACCGCTAGCCGAAATCGAAGCCCTCGCCGGTGAGATCTTTGGCCAAGACCGAGTGCGCACCTCGGCTAACGCTTGGCACGCTTTAGAGTTAGCAAAACAGGTCTTGCCAAAAGCGAAAAACGGCATGATTGTTGCTTCGGGGTCGATTACTTTGGTCGGCGATATTTTGAAACAACTTCAACGAGAAGAGGATTCAAATGAAGAATAAGCAGAATGAGCCCTTGCAACCAGAGATGCTAGACGCACCTAAAGAGCGTCGCAAAGTTTCGACCCAAAGAACTCTTGGCTCGATGGCCTTAGCCTTTGAATCATTCGTGATCTTTTTTGCAACGCTTGTAGCTTTTGGTCTCAAAATGGCTGAACCCGGCCTAGTTTGGGGTTTTGGTCTCGGCATGGCGATATTCACGATCTTGCTACCGGCCGTTCTTGGCAAGCGCGGGGGATACCAACTCGGCTGGGCCGTGCAGGCCTTGGCCTTAACACTTTCGATTGTTCTGGCTTTCGCAAACCCTGCAGGGTGGGTTTTCGTCATCATCTCTGTGATTTTCGTCGGCCTTTGGGGTTGGGCAATGGTTGCAGGCTTCACCATTGATAAGGCTCGAAAAGCCTTTGAGAACAGTCAAATTTCAAAATAAATAGCTACTCGCAAGGAGTCAAAATGAGCAATCGCACACTAGTTCTAATCAAGCCCGATGGCGTTAAACGCAACCTAATTGGTGAAATCATTGCCCGCTGTGAAGCCAAGGGTTACACAGTTGCAAAGCTTTGCTTAATCTCACCAACCCGAGAGCTGTTGGCGAAGCACTACGCAGAGCACGAAGGCAAGCCATTTTATGAGCCGCTAGTTGACTTCATGCTGAGCGGTCCGGTTGCCGCAATTCAACTTGAGGGACACCGAGTTATCGAGGGCTTTCGTTCACTTGCCGGCGCGACCGATCCAACTGTTGCAGCACCTGGAACAATTCGTGGCGACCTCGGGCGCGACTGGGGCTTGAAGGTGCAACAGAACCTAGTGCACGGCAGCGACTCAGTTGAGTCGGCTGAACGCGAACTCGCGCTTTGGTTCAACTAAACAACCAATAAAACAAAAGGACCGATACCGCATAGACGGAATCGGTCCTTTTTTGCTTCAAAACTCTAATTGTTGATTAGTGCACGAAACGCATCTAGAAAGCTCACATAAATAAAGGCGAACACCACGACCTCTGTCGCAATCGCTATGACCCAAGACCATTCATAAATTGCCTTAGCTCGAGCCAGGCTTCTCGGTTGCAGTTCAAAAATCTCGTTAGCACGGGCCCACAAAAGCACGTGCACAAAGAGTGGAATCGTGCCGGCCCAAACCACCATGCAGTATGGGCAAAGGATGTGAATGACGAACATGCTTTGGCTGAATAAAAAGCCAACGAACGTTGCCGCAAAACCTAAACCGCCCACGAAGGCAACCCATACTCGTCTTGAATACGTGCGTTTAGCAACAAGCTGCATTAGCGCAAATGCGACAACGAGAATGAAACCGGCCACGCCGATCCAAGAGTTTGCAAACCCGAAGATTTGCGCCTGGTCTTGCTTCATGACTGCACCGCACGAGATCGCGTTGCTGAAGTCACAGCTCAAGGCCTCATTAGGAAAAAACTGCTGGTGAATGCGCTCGTAGGTTAGTGATGCGGCTCCGAAAAGGCCGATTAGGCCGGTGGTGAGAATCCACCAGAGAATCGATTTTGGGGCAATAATTTTTTCATTCACATGTTCATTCTGCCACGCGAGAACTCCACGGCACGGCTTGATAACTGACAATTTGCCACAAAAGTGCAATACTTGAGGCAAGAGCATTTCGACCACACCGATTGTTCTGAAAAGTTTTGGCGGGAATCCACCAAGTATGCATAAGACCCGAAGGGCAGCGCACCCAACATTTTGGGGCTTGGTCAAAGCAGATTGCCTGCAAAGTTTTAGTTGCAAACAAGTGTTTGCAACACAGAGATTTATGCCACGGCATCAGACGTGTGGACTGTTGCATTGGCAGTATGGAGCACACCGTAATGGTGAACGAAGAACAGTCTGGCGCACGCGAAAATTCGCAAGAGGCCCAAGACACCGAAAACAAAACAACTGGTCGCAAACCCGCAGCCCGTCGCCCGACTTCTAAGCCGGCGGCAAAAAAGGCAACCACTAGCAAGGCCGCAGCACCTGCTGCGGCAACTGAATCAGCGTTTGCCGATAGTGTCGACGCTCCTTTAGTGGCGGATCGTGCAGATGAAACTGATGCAGCTGCAACGAAAGCAAAGCGCAGCTCAAGTTCACGTGGTTCACGAGGTCAGGGTCGATCAAGAGGCTCATCAGCTAAGGGAGCCGACGGATCGAAGCCTACAGAAGACTCTGCACCAGCAAATGCCGAATCTGCCGCGCCGGCAGTTGCACCGTTTAGCTTGATTTTTCAAGCACCTGACCTTCCAACGCCAGCAATCGATTCGAAGCGCACCCGCTCTGGTGCAAAAGCTGTTGACTCAAATGACGACGACAGCCACCTGCGCCGACGTTCGCGTCGCCGTGCTGGCGAGGTGGCCGAGGTTACCGATGTGCCACCTAACACCGTGGTCAAGGTTCGCACCCCTCGTGACCCTAAAGAGTTAAGCAACGAACCACGCGGCGTCAAAGGCTCGACTCGACTTGAAGCCAAGAAGCAGCGCCGCCGCGATGGCCGCGATGGCGGTCGTCGTCGCACAGTTATTACAGAGTCAGAGTTCTTGGCGCGTCGCGAAGCTGTTGACCGGGTAATGACCGTTCGTTCAAAAGACGGCAAGATTCAGATCGGTGTGCTTGAAGACGGCATTTTGGTCGAACACTACGTAGCCAAGGCTCAAGACGCTTCACTAATTGGCAACGTTTATCTGGGCAAGGTGCAAAACGTTCTGCCTTCAATGGAGGCAGCATTCGTTGACATCGGTCGTGGCCGCAACGCTGTGCTTTATTCGGGCGAAGTTGACTGGGAGCTCGCCGATGCGACTTCTAACCAACCACGCCGAATTGAACTTGCCCTCAAGTCTGGTGACACTGTTTTGGTTCAGGTAACAAAAGACCCTGTTGGCCAAAAGGGAGCTCGCCTAACTTCACAGGTTTCATTGCCTGGTCGCTACTTGGTTTATGTTCCAAATGGCAGCATGACCGGCATTTCTCGCAAGCTCCCAGACTCTGAGCGCTCTCGCCTCAAGAAGATTCTCAAAGAGATCCTTCCTGAAGACGCTGGCGTCATCGTTCGCACCGCATCAGAAGGTGCTACTGAAGAGCAACTGACTCTAGACGTTGAACGCTTGCAGGCACAGTGGTCTGACATCAGCTCGAAGGTCGAAAAGGGCCAGGCCCCAACTTTGCTTCACAGCGAGCCTGATCTCTTGATCAAGATTGTTCGCGATGTCTTCAACGAAGACTTTCAGAGCATGGTTATCTCTGGTGCCGATGCCCTTGAAACCATTCGAGGATACCTTTCTGCCGTCGCACCCGACTTGCTCGAACGCGTTCAGGAATACACCGAAGAAACCGACATCTTTGAGGCTTATCGCGTTAGCGAACAAATCGCCAAAGCGCTTGACCGCAAGGTCTATCTGCCTTCAGGCGGTTCGCTCGTAATCGATCGCACCGAGGCCATGACTGTTGTCGATGTCAACACTGGCAAGTTTGTCGGTTCTGGTGGAAACCTTGAAGAGACAGTGACCAAGAACAACCTAGAAGCTGCTGAAGAAATTGTTCGCCAGATGCGTTTGCGCGACATTGGTGGCATCATCGTCATCGACTTTATCGACATGGTTCTCGAATCAAACCGTGACCTAGTCTCGCGTCGCCTTATTGAGTGCCTAAGCAGAGACCGAACCAAGCACCAAGTTGCCGAAGTAACCTCACTGGGCTTAGTTCAGATGACTCGCAAGAAGCTCGGCATTGGTCTTCTAGAAGCTTTCAGTGAACCATGCGAGGTTTGCGCCGGTCGTGGCGTTGTAGTTCACCATGAGCCAATCTTGCGCAACCGTCACAACACAGACCGAGACCAAGATGTTCGTGAGAACCGTGCCGCTAACCGCGAGGGTGGCAACAATCAGAAGCGCAAGGGCAAGGGTCGCGATGGCGGCAGTGGCTCAAACGGCAACTCTGGTGGCAACAGCTCGAACAATAATTCTGGTGGCAACTCAAACAACGGTTCTTCAAGTTCGAACGGCAACTCTGGCTCAAACGGCAGCTCTGGCTCAAACGGCAACAAAATCGAACAGATGAAGGTTGTCACGCCTGAACGCGCGGTTGAGATCAATAGCCTGGTGGCCAAAATCGCAGCGTCAACCGTCGCGGCGCATGAAGCAGCTGGCGAACCCTCGCCAATTGTTTTGCCACCGATCGTTTCTGTCGAAAAAGCCTCGAGCGCTGCTCCAGCGGTCGAAACAGAGAAGCTTTTGGAATCAGTGCTTGATGCACTGCCTGAACCAAAACCTGCTGGTCAAGGAAGGCGTCGTCGCGTAAGCAGCGCTGACATTGCCAGCAAAACTTCATCGCAAGATGAAAACACAGAGCGCAACACGCTCTAAATAGTTTGACCCTCAGCGTTTTGCAAGCTAGACTAAACCCTTGTTGCTTGCTGAGTTATCGCACCGCAACTAATCATTCTTTTTGAACAAAGGGTAAATCCGTGGTTTTCGCAGTTGTCCGCGCAGGCGGTCGTCAAGAGAAGGTGTCAGTAGGCACCATTGTTACGCTTGACCGCATCCAAGGTGATGCAAATGGCAAGATTGAGCTACCGGCTCTTTTGCTAGTAGATGGCGACAAGGTCACTACCGACGCTAAGGCACTTGCCAAGGTTAAGGTCGTTGCTGAGATTCTGAACGACCTTCGTGGTCCGAAGATTGTCATCCAAAAGTACAAGAACAAGACTGGTTACAAGAAGCGCCAGGGTCACCGTCAAGACCTAACCCGCGTTCAGGTCACCGAGATTAAGTAAAGGACTGACGTCAAATGGCATCCAAAAAAGGTGTTAGCTCGACCCGAAACGGTCGCGACTCAAACGCACAGCGTCTAGGCGTTAAGCGCTACGCAGGTCAAGAAGTAAACGCAGGCGAGATTCTTGTTCGCCAGCGCGGCACCCACTTTCACCCAGGTGCAAAAGTGGGCCGTGGCAAAGATGACACTTTGTTTGCTCTAGCAGCAGGCACAGTTGAGTTCGGCACCAAAGGTGGCCGCCGCGTAGTCAACATTGTTGAGGCAGCGTAATCAACTTAGTTTTTCAAGTAAAGGCGAGCCTAAGTGCTCGCCTTTACTTTTTGATAAAGAATTAGATAGAAGAAGGCAGGTGGAGTCATGGTGACTTTTGTTGACCAAGTGACTTTGCATCTGCGCGCCGGCAACGGTGGCGATGGTTGTGTTTCTGTTAAACGCGAGAAGTTTAAGCCTCTCGCCGGCCCAGATGGCGCCGATGGTGGCAATGGTGGCAGCGTGAGCCTAATCGCTGACCCCAGCGTCACAACCTTGCTTGAATACCACTTTCGCCCACACCGTGCAGGTGCAGATGGCGGCGATGGAGCGGGTGACTTTAGAAACGGCGCAAGCGGCGCAAAGATTCTGCTACCGGTGCCTGTAGGCACCGTTGTGAAAAAAGCTAACGGTGAGTTCATTGCCGATCTAGATGAACCCGGCATGGAGCTTGTTGTTGCCGAGGGTGGTCTAGGTGGGCTTGGTAACGCTGCACTTTCATCGGCGAAACGACGAGCACCTGGTTTCGCGTTGCTCGGCGTTCCTGGTTGGTCTGGCGATGTCATTCTCGAACTCAAAACCGTTGCAGATATTGCTCTGGTCGGGTACCCGAGCGCTGGCAAGTCAAGCCTCATCGCGTCGCTTTCGGCGGCTCGTCCAAAGATCGCAGACTATCCGTTCACAACCCTTCACCCCAACCTTGGTGTTGTTCAAGCCGGCCAAAGTCGATTTACTGTCGCAGACGTGCCAGGTCTAATCGAAGGTGCCAGCGAGGGCCGTGGCCTTGGTCTAGAGTTCTTGCGCCACGTTGAGCGTTGCGCCGCGCTGCTTCACGTCATCGACTGCGGAACCCTCGAGCCTAATCGCGACCCGGTTTCTGACCTAGACAAAATCTTGATTGAGCTAGATGCCTATCAGGTGCCTGATGGTGGCGTTCCGCTAACCCAACGCCCACAGCTGATTGCCTTAAACAAGATTGACCTTCCAGACGGTCGCGAACTAGCTGATTTTGTTCGCCCAGACCTTGAGGCCCGCGGTTATCGTGTTTTCGAAATCTCAGCAGCCACTCACGAAGGTTTGCGCGAACTGACCTTTGCCTTGGCAGAGCTCGTAGAGCAGGCCCGACACGAAAAAGCCGCTCTGCCAGTCAAGCCGCGAATCACCCTTATGCAAGAGAAGCGCAACGAAAGTGATTTCAAAGTTGTGCGCGAAGAACATAACCACGAGGAGTTCTACAGGGTTCTAGGCGTCAAGCCAGAGCGCTGGGTTGCGCAGACCAACTTCGGAAACGAAGAAGCCATCGGCTATCTGGGTGATCGCTTGCAGAAGATTGGCGTCGAAGATGCGCTGCTAAAATCTGGAGCTGTCTCTGGATCGACCGTAATCATTGGCCCAGGCGCTGGCATCGTTTTTGACTGGGAACCAACTATCGGTTCAACCGCCGAGCTTCTTGTCGCTCCTCGAGGCATTGATCCTCGTCTAGAAATGCGCGAACGTCGCACTACAAAGCAGCGTCGCGAAGAATATAAAGCACTGATGGACGGCAAAGAAGAAGCTCGTCAAGAGCTTCTTGCCGAAAAGAAGGCGGGCCTCTGGTCTAAAGATGACGACTTCGACCCAGATGCTGTTCAGGTTATTGAAAACTATGAAACCACTGTTGTCGAAGATGACAACCTCGATGGCTTCGAAGAATTTCGCAAATAGAAAGTAATCGCCGTGGTTCTAAACGACCGAAGCCAGTTGGCTTCTGCTAAGCGAATAGTTGTTAAAGTCGGTTCATCTTCAATTTCTGGCGCAAATGAACCCCAACTAGATCTTTTAGTTGACGCGATTGCGGCAGCAATGGCCCGCGGCGTTGAAGTGATTTTGGTCTCATCTGGCGCAATCGCAACCGGTATGCCGCTTCTTGGGCTAACTTCGAAACCCGATGACTTGGCTACCTCGCAAGCTTTGGCTTCGGTTGGTCAGAGCAGGCTCATTGCTCGCTATCAGCAAAGCCTAGAGCGCTATGGTCTCATCGCAGGTCAGATTCTTTTAACTGCTGGCGATCTAGACGGCGCTGAAACCAGAGCAAACGCGGGTCTAGCAATGAATCGACTGGTTGAACTTGGAGTTTTGCCGATCGTCAATGAAAACGACACTGTGGCAACGCAAGAGATTCGCTTTGGCGACAACGACCGTTTGGCCGCTCTCGTAGCTGTTCTTGCTCATTCTGACGCTTTGGTGCTTCTTAGCGACGTTGATGCGCTTTATGACATGCCGCCAGCAAGGCCTGGAGCGAAGGCATTCGATGTGATTGAAGCTGATGCAGACTTGAGTCTTATCGAAGTTGGAGGCACTTCAACTGGTGTTGGCACCGGGGGAGCCGTGACCAAACTTGGAGCAGCCCGAGTGGCAACAGATGCTGGTGTCGCAGTTCTCTTGACCAGCGCGGCTAATGTGGCTCAGGCACTCGGCGGCGAACACGTTGGCACTTGGTTTTCGGCCACGAGAAGTTAGTCTTAAATCTATGATTTCTGCAATCGAAAAAATTCAACTCGCCAAGAACGCCGCGAGTTCACTAGCTCAGGCATCAAGCAACACTAAAAATGCGGTGTTGGCTCAGATTGCTGCGCTCTTGCCGGCCAGGGCAACTGAGATTTTGGCTGCTAATGAAGTTGATTTGGCTCGCGGAATTGAATCAGGCATGAGCGCATCGTTGCAAGACCGACTTCGCCTAACCACTGAACGCATTCAAGCTATTGCCGTTGCCACCACCAAGATCATCGGTCTTGGTGACCCTGTAGGCGACGTGGTTCGCGGAATGACATTGCCAAACGGTTTGAAACTTTCACAGGTGCGTGTTCCGCTAGGCGTCATCGGCGTGATCTATGAAGCGCGACCAAATGTCACCATTGACATCGCCGTGCTAGCTATCAAGAGTGGCAATGCTGTTGTGTTGCGCGGAGGTAGCGCGGCCGAAAAGACAAATGCGGTTTTAGTCAAGTTGCTTCAAGACGCTCTCACGCTGTCTGGGTTAGATGCCGATGCTGTGCAAACCGTTGACGAATTTGGCCGCGATGGCGGTGTGGTTATGATGCAAGCTGTCGGTCTGATTGACGTCTTGATTCCTCGTGGTGGAGCTGGCCTAATTCAGCAGGTCGTTCTAGAGGCTAAAGTGCCAGTCATTCAAACAGGTGACGGCGTAGTTCATATTTTTATTGACGATTCGGCCAACCTCGATTGGGCTGTCGAAATCGTTCACAACGCAAAGGTTCAAAGGCCTTCGGTTTGCAACGCTGCCGAAACGCTCTTGGTTCACAAAAATGTGGCAGCTCGAGCTATTCCCGCGGTCTTAGACCGACTAACTGCCTACGGCGTTACGATTCACGCAGATGCCGCCACATCAAAGCTATACGCCGACACTGTTGAGGCAACCGAGGAGGATTGGGCGGCTGAATATCACGACCTTGACCTTGCGGTCAAAATCGTCGAGAACCTAGATGAAGCGTTGGCTCACATTTCGAAATATTCGACGAAGCATACTGAGTCAATCATCACCGAAAATGTTCAGAACGCCGAGAGGTTTTTAGCCGAGGTTGACTCCGCTGCCGTTATGGTAAACGCTTCGACAAGATTCACTGACGGTGGCGAGTTTGGTTTCGGCGCTGAGGTTGGAATCTCAACTCAGAAACTACATGCCCGAGGCCCTATGGGTTTGCCAGAGTTAACCAGCACAAAATGGTTGGTTCGTGGCGCAGGTCATATTCGTTCCTAAGCTAGTCTTGACTTATAAAGGAGTAAACAATGATTTTTCGTGCAGAAGAAGCAGCGGCAGCTGCAACTGAAAGCGGTTTTCCAACATGGGGTTACGGCGCTATTGCGTTTGCAGTGTTTATTGCGCTAGCGCTTGTAACTTACAGCTACCGCGACGTTGCTAACCGCAGCCTTACCAAGAATGATGACCACAAGGGTCACCACTAAATCTCAGCCGAAAGGCTACTAAGCAGACAATAATGACCAAGAAGCGACTCGGTGTGATGGGTGGCACTTTCGACCCCATACACAACGGGCACTTGGTAGCTGCTAGCGAAGTTGCCTCGGCGCTTTCGCTCGACGAGGTTGTGTTCGTTCCAACCGGCAGACCATGGCAGAAGCCAGTGGTCTCTTCGCCAGAACACCGTTATCTGATGACTGTCATTGCTACAGCCTCGAACCCTCGATTTAAAGTTAGCCGAATCGACATTGATCGCGAAGGGCCAACCTACACCGTTGACACGCTTCGCGAAATGAAAAACGCTAACCCAGACGCAGATCTGTTCTTCATTTCTGGTGCCGACGCAATTGCGCAGATTTTGGTCTGGAAGGACGTCGATGACATTTGGGACCTCGCACATTTTGTCGCCGTCACCAGACCAGGTCATGCGCTCGAGATTCCTGCATCGCCGAAGGGCGCAATCTCTGTGCTTGAGATTCCAGCGCTATCAATATCTTCTACAGATTGCCGTCTCAGAGTGTTCGACGAAAAACCAGTGTGGTACCTCGTGCCAGATGGTGTCGTTCAATACATAGCCAAACATGAGCTTTACAGGCAGAAATCATGAGCCCTGAATTCGAGAGTCGTCGCCAAAGACGCCAAGCCGAAATTCTGGCCCTGCCGACGCCTTCACTGCCTGCTGAGAATTTGCGAAGTCAGTTTTCTCAGGGCGACCAACCGATTGCCCCAGCGGTGAGCGCTCCCTCCTCTGAGGTGGGCCTGACGTCAGCAATCACCCCGGTTGCTCCTTCGATTCTGCCGCCGTCGATTGCTCAGGCTGCACATCCAAGCGTTCCCCCACTAAGTCGCCGAGAATTGCGTTTGAAACAGTTAGAAGAATCTAGCGCAAGTGCCGTGCAAAGCACCTTTGCGGCTCGGCAATCTCAGGTTGAAGAAACCAACCCAACTTCGCTGCCAAGTCAATTGAGTGTGAGCGAAACCGTTGATGATTTTCAATTGCGCATTTCGAAACTTGCACAATCGATCGCACTGGCTGAGGGAACAGTGTTGCCAGCAGCATCGAGTGTGACTTCGAGCCCCACTCAACCATCAACCGAGGTGCCGGTCTCGAACTTTCACACACCTGATTCTGTGCAATCAGCTCTCGCGCCTCAAAGTTTTCGCACTAGCGACTTAGAGGCTCCAGCGCCAATCCTTTCTTCTAGGCGCGAAATGCGAGACCAGTTGCGCGCGGTTTCAGAGCAACAAACCTCACCGACGACTCCCTACGCGCAGCCGTGGAGTGAAGTTGCGGTAACGCCGATGTTTGAGACTTCTAGTGGTTTCTCGCTTGACATAACCACAAACTCAATCGTGCTGCCGGTGTTGCCAGATGCGCTACCTGGAACACTGGTTCTCGATCAGGGTGTTACTATCAAAACTGGTTCGATTGAGTTGCCGAACCTGAACACAGCAACGGGTTCGATTACTGTTGCTACTGCAGCTCAAATAGCCGATGACGCTATGAACAAAGACTCTGTGAACAGTGTTGTTACAGATATTTCTCCAGTTGCCGCAAGTAACCTCTTGAGAAATAATCCTCGAATGGGTTTGGCGCCGGTTATTGCTAAAAACTCTAGGGGCCAAGTGTTTTATGTAACAACCACATCTATTCTCATGCTGACTGTGGGTGGCCTTCTAGTGGCTGCTTGGATGTTCGGCTTCATCAAATAAACGAAAGAAACATGACTGCTACTGCAAAAGCTATTGAAATAGCCGGGCTTGCCGCGCAAGCTGCCGCTGACAAACTTGGCGACGACATTGTTGCCCTAGATGTAACAGAGCCGATGCCTTTGACCGACATCTTTTTGATTGTAAGTGCTCGCAACGAACGTCAGGTCGTTGCTATTAGCGACGAGATTGAAGACCGCCTTTTGCTCAGTGGTCACAAGCTTTTGCGACGTGAGGGCAAGAACACTGGTCGTTGGATTCTTCTCGATTTCGGTGACCTGATTTGCCACATTTTTCACGAGGAAGATCGCATGTATTACTCAATCGAGCGTCTCTGGAAGGACTGCCCAGTCATCAAGGTAGAAATAGATACTGAGAAGTTTTTGTAGTAAGCTGTTCAGGTTGCCTCGGCAACATTCGGGCCCGTGGCGCAGCTGGTAGCGCACCTGCATGGCATGCAGGGGGTCAGGGGTTCAAATCCCCTCGGGTCCACAAACTCAAAACCCTCAAGAGAAAATCTTGAGGGTTTTTGACTTAAAGGTCGACCGAGACTCGCTTGATTCGCGACGCAAAACCCGCTTCGATTGAGACTCGTGACTTCGATACTTCAAAGTGTTTCGCCAGAAGAGCTATCAGGCCCTCGTTAGCTGCGCCATCAACTGCTCTTTGCTGCAAAAAGACTGTGAGATTGCCGTCTTGGTCTGCAACAATAAGCGGGCCTTTTTTAGAACCTGGCTTGACTATAACTGTGATGCGCACAAAACAAACTTAGACTCTATTTATGAGCAAAACCTATCGTGGATACACACTTGAACAAGTTGCTGGCGTTATTGACCACTCGATTTTGAAGCCTGACTTCACTTCTAAAGACATTGAAGATGCTTGCGCCTTGGCTTTGAAGTACGGTTGCGCTACGGTTTGCATTCGACCAACCGACATTGAACTTGCAACACGTTTGCTCGCTGGCAGCAACGTTGGTGTAGCAACGGTGATTGGTTTTCCGCATGGAACATCAACTAGTGCAGTCAAGGCTTTTGAGTCGGTCGATGCTATTCGCCGTGGCGCGACAGAACTAGATATGGTAATCAATATCAGCAAGGCAGTCGAAGGTGATTGGCAATTCGTCGAAGATGACATTCGCGCAGTTGTCAGCGCTGCAAAAGCTGAGCTGGCAAGCGTTAGCGTCAAGGTAATTTTCGAAACCGCCTACTTCGATGCCGAACAAATCGTTCGTCTTTGCGAAATTACCGAGCGAGCCGGTGGCGATTATGTGAAAACGTCAACGGGCTTTGCTTCGGCAGGTGCAACCCTTGAGAACATCAAGCTAATGAAAGCAACGGTAGGTGACCGTTTGAAGGTCAAATCTTCGGGTGGCGTGAGAACACTTGACCAGCTCATCGATTATGTCGACGCCGGTGTTTCACGCTCGGGCTGCTCTTCGACGGAGGCCGTGCTTGAAGAATTCTTAACTAAAGCCAACTAATCGAAGGTTTATCGCCGGTCATTCGCCGAGGAGCGCTATCTGGCAGGCTTTCGCATTTGAACCAGGTTGTCTGGGTCAAGCTTTGACAACAGAGTTTTGTTGATTTCGAGCAATTGTGACAGCTGTTCAAAGCTGAGGTTTTCGGTCACCACACGTCTAACCTCCTCGAGGTGCTTAGGTGCGCTTGCTAACCATGTCGCTAGGCCCTCGCGAGTCAATACGGCGTTCTTGGCGCGGGCATCTTCAGGGCAGGCTACGCGTTTCACAAACGCTCGCTTCTCTAGGCGATCAAGCACGTGGCTCATTCTGCTCAGCGTTCCGTTAGTCCTTGCTGCTAGTTCGGTGATGCGAAGTGTTCGCTCTGGGGCCTCTGCAAGCATTGACATGACCATGTAGTCAAAGTGTGTGATGTTTGAATCACGGGTGAGCTGTGAGTCTAGGTGCGCCGGCAATACGGTTATGAGCGCAACTAGCGACATCCACGGCTCTAAATGTTCTGGTGAGAGCCAGTCGGGGTGAACCAAACGATTTTTCAAAGCCACGTTCCTAGGTTAGTTGAGAATAGTTGAATCTTCAACTAAGTTATTAAATGTAAGTTCAACAAAAGGATTCTGAAATGACTGAACAACGGCAGCCAGCGCTATATCTTTCGCACGGCGCGCCCATGCTTCTCGACGATGAGTTGTGGGTGAGTCAGCTCGAAGGCTGGGCAAACGGTCTGCAAAAGCCAAAAGGCATTCTGATTGTTTCGGCGCACTGGGAGGCTGCGCCGATTGCAATCTCAGTAACTGCGGCTAAAACTCCTTTGATTTATGACTTTGGCGGTTTCGCACCGAAGTTCTACAACATGAAATACGAAACGCCAGACGCTGGGTGGCTGGGCGAGATGGTGGCCAAGTTGATGCCTGACAATGAGCCAGTTCACGAACACAAGACGCGCGGCCTCGACCATGGTGCTTGGGTTCCGCTCAAGGTGATGTACCCCGGCGCCGACATTCCAGTGGTTCAGATGTCGATGCCGACTCACGACCCACTTCGCCTGATTGAACTTGGTCGACGTTTGAAGCCGCTGCGCGATGAAGGCGTTTTGATCATCGGTTCAGGGTTCATGACGCACGGTTTGCCCTACCTTAGAGACTGGTCACCGAGCGCCGCAGCACCAGGTTGGTCGAGAGAGTTCGATCTTTGGGCTGCCGAGTCACTCAGTGCAGGCGACATAGATTCTCTAATCAACTATCGTGCGCTTGCCCCTGGTCTGCCATATGCTCACCCTACGGTCGAGCACTTCACGCCACTGTTTATCACGATGGGTGCTGCCTCCGACCAAGATTCGCCGGTGAAAACCGCAATCGACGGATACTTCATGGGCCTAGCCAAGCGATCGATTGAGGTCGCCTAATGAGCGCTTTAGGGAGTAGCTTGGAACGCCCGCACGTTTGGCAGCCGGGGCCTTTTTCATCGCAAACTGGTTCTGGTGAAAAGGTTTCTGATCAAAAGACTTTCTTGCTTTTGCACGGTGTCGGCGGCGACGAGTTTGATTTGCTTGGTTTGGGCAAATCTCTCGACCCTAATGCGAATCTCTTGAGCGTTCGCGGTTTGGTTCGCGAAGGCGGCAACCGTCACTTCATGCGTTTCGCTGATGGTTCTTTTGATCAGGCAGGCGTTGTCGCTGCGGCAGATGGTTTGGCGGGCTTTCTGCAAGTAGCCAGTGAGCACTATGGTTTTGATCCAGCGAAGGTTTGGGCTGTTGGGTTCTCGAATGGTGCAAATATGTCTGGCGCGCTTTTGGCACTGCACCCTGAATCTGTTGCCGGAATCGTAGCTTTTGCGACAAACCGCGCTTTGAACACTGCCGATTTATCTTCTGATCTGTCAGGCAAGCGGGTATTTATTGCCAATGGAGCAAGAGACATTTATTCACCAGCCGATGTTGTCGACTCGATGATTGCAGAGTTCACCGCATGGGGTGCTGATGTGAACTTTCAGCTACACAATGGCGGGCACCTGATTATCAGCGATCATGTTGAACTGTTCAGAGACTTGCTAGCTCGCATTTAGAGCTAAATGGGTTGGTTGCTCGGTCGGCGTATTTTTGCGAGCTTGAACCCAGCTCGCATAAAGCTCGCGAACATCCCAGGCGTTTTCTGCCATCAGTGAAACACCGTTCACTCCGGTGCGTCTGGTTTTGCCAGCGATCACGAGCAGGCGAGTGTTGAACAAAATGTGGCTGCAGCGTGACTGAGCTTCATCAAAGAACGTTGAGTCGCTGCAGCCTGTGCCGTCATCGAGAGTCACAAAAACCACACGCTTGCCCGAACGCATCGGTGGCGTTTGGGTCGCTACTCGCACGCCAGCCACCAGAACCGAAGACTTGCTTCGAAGCCCAACCAAGTCGCTGGCATTAACCACGCCAAGATCATCGAGCATTTCTCGATATTGTTCCATTTGGTGAGCGGTGACATCCATTTTGAGCGTGCGCAGCTCTGCCTGAACCTTGTCGGCTTGGCTCGGTTCGGGGTTGCCTGTGGGCAGTTGATCAAGCAGGGCAAAGTCGAGCATGTTTTGCAGATCGGTTTCGGTTGCGCGTTTTTTGGCGGCGTTTATCTGTTTGACCCTTGCAATGATGTCTCCACGGGTGTGAACGTTGCCAACCGCGAGCGAATCGAGTGCACCAACCTCTGCGAGCAATTCGAAACTTCGTCGGCTAGGTCTGGCGCGTTCATAGAAATCTAGCAGGTCTTCAAACGGCTGTTGTTTCACGATGCGCTTGACCTCGGCCTCGCTCATTCCATAAAACTGGTCGAATGCCATTCGCACGCCGATGTTGGTCTCTTCTGGCAGGGTCGTGAGGCGCTCAATGCGTTCAACCAAGAATTCATTGGTCGAGCGGTTCACATCGAGCGGCAAGATTTTCACACCGAGCCTCCTGGCTTCTGCCAGCAACAACCTGCGAGGATACATTCCAGGGTCATGCGTGAAGATTCCGGCCATAAATTCGGTGGGGTAGTGGGTCTTGAGCCATGCGCTCTGATAGGTCGGCATAGCAAAGGCTGCGCCGTGCGCTTTGCAGAAACCGAAACTGCTGAATGATTCGAGCGTGGCCCAAACAGCTTCTACTATTTGCGCCGAATAACCCTTCGCCATGCTGGTCTTGCGAAAGAACTCTTCTATCTGAGGCTTGAGTCTTGGGTTTTCAAGCGATCTGCGCATTTCATCGGCGCGAGCCAGAGTGCAACCGGTCATCTTGTTGAATATTCGCAGAACGTGCTCGTGAAAAATCACAACTCCGAAGGTTTCTTTAAGAATCGGTTCGAGGTCTGGGTGTAAGTATTTTGGTTTTGCGAAACCGTGTCGGCCATCTAGGTATGGGGCAATCATGTTGCCTTTCATGGGCCCTGGGCGAAACAGTGAGATTTGAATTGTCAGGTCGTTGAACTTAGTTGGCTGATGTTTGCCAGTGAGTTCACGCTGGCCTGGGCTTTCGATTTGAAAGATGCCGAGAGTGTTTGTTGTATTGATGTTTTCAAAGGTTGCTGCATCGGCTAGGTCGATTGCTTCGAGGTCAAGCTTTTTGTTGTGAATTCGTTCAATCTCACGAACCGCATAGGCCATTGTGCTTTGCATGCGCACGCCCAGCACGTCGAGTTTTAGTAACCCCATGGGGTCGATGTCGTCTTTATCGAACTGACTCATAGGCAGGCCCATGCCGCTGGGTTCGGTCGGTGTTAGGTTGAGCAGGTTGGCATCGCCCAAGATGACACCACAGGGGTGCATCGAAATGTAGCGCGGCAGTCTGTCGAGGCGTTCGGTGATGTCAACCAGTAGGTTCATGCGGCGATCTTGTTCAACGGCTTCAGCAATCTTGGCAAGTTCGGGTTTAGCTCCGAGCGCGTTGCGAAAGCTTCGGGCGCTGAAGCGCCAAACGTTTTTTGCGATGTCATCGATTTGTTCTTCTTCGAAACCAAGCGCCATGCCTGAGTCGCGAACAGCGCCTCTGCCTCGATAGGTTGATTGCATCGAAAGCAATGTCACGCGGTTTGAACCGTAACGTTTGAAAATCGCCCGATAAATTTCGTGCCTTCTTGCTGATTCGACATCGATGTCGATGTCAGGCAGTGTTGAACGTTCGGTGCTTAAGAAGCGTTCAAACAGCAAATCGTTTTCGATTGGATCAACTGAGCTGATGCCGAGCAGGTAGTTGATGAGCGAGCCAGCGCCAGAGCCTCGGGCTTGCGAGCGAATCTTCATGTCGCGAATCATCTGTGCAACGTCGGCAACCGTCAAAAAATAGGTTGAGAAGCCGAGTTCACCAATAGTTATGAGTTCTTTTGAAGCCCGATGCTTAGCTTCAAGCTGTCGCTTTGGCTTAGCGCCGCCATAACGCCACTCAAGGCCATCTTGCACTTTTTGCGATAGGAGTTCATATGGGTTGCCTTCGATGCCCAGAGCGCTCTTCTCTGGCGTTTTTGGCTTGCCCCAGCCGCAGTCGGTTGGCGGGTCAAGCGAGCAAACCTTTGCTAGTTTTTGGGTTGTTGCAAGAAGCTGCTTAGCCCTAGAACTATCACCGGTTATCTCGATTGCTATTGAAGCCATTAGATCAGCCGGCTTAAACCAAGCTTGAGCATTTGGTTGAGGTTCAAAAGCGCCCAATGGCTCTAAGAACCGAGCAGAATCGAGCACATCGGCGGTGATGGCATCATCAGGCGTGAGGTAACGCACGGCATTCGTTAGCACTGTTGCCGCGCCAACACTGTCGGCTAGCTGCACTAGCCGGCTGGCAAGTGTGGTTGACCCACGTTTGCCAGGTTCGGTCAGGTGGTTCACGATTTCAACGCCGAAAACTCCTGACAATGCCAACGCGCTCAACCATTGACCGAGCAGGCTCGACGCCAAGTTTTTGTTGCCAGCCTCTGCCGCACGCGCAAAGTCGCTCTCGGCCCCAACTAGCACGGTGCAGTGCGGGCTTGCGTGCAGGGTTTCGGCTAGTTGACCTAGGGTCAGGCTGGGGGAGGTCTTGACGCCGGGTTTGCGGGTTCTTCGGTCAGGCGAGCCACTCATGCCGTTGTGAGCCATTGTCACGAGTTTGCACAGTGTTGCCCAGCCGAGACCTTGGTTCTGCCCGTGAGCGAGAATCACGGCTCGCCCTCGCGGTGCGAAGTGTTCATCTGTCACCTCAAGATCAACGCCAACTATGGGCTTTAGCCCTAGCTGCAGGCAGGCGCCGATGTGTTTGACGGCACCATAGAGCCCATCGCGATCGGTTATGGCCAGATGCTCAAACCCCATGGCTTTGGCTGCTTCGGCGAGCAACTCGGGCCGGGTTACCCCATAGTGGCCTGAGTATGCCGAGGCAACGTGCAAGTGGCTGAACTGGCTCATGATTTGGTTTCTCGATTGGGTTTCTGAACTAAGTGGCTTGAATCTGCGATCTGGTCAACGACGCTGCCTGGTCAACGACGCATGCGGCTCAAAGGCGCATGCGGCTCAAACGCGCGTTCTAGTCAAAGATGCGTTCTAGGCGCCAGTTGTGTGTGTCGTTGCTGTGAATCAGTTGAAACTGGGTGAGGGTCTGCAGGTTGCCACCATCGCCTGTTGCTAGGTCTAACGCTGCAACGGGCATCGCAAGCACGCGCCACATTTCAACTTCGAGGGTTCCTGCGCCAATGCCGCGTTGCACGCGAGCTGACTCAACCCACCATTCTTTGCGCGCAAACCAACGAGTTGGTCTTTGCCTCACGACATAACTTTGCCCGCGCCAACTGAACCCGATAGGTTCAGAGTTTTGGTTCACCAAAACTGATATTGGTTCATCGATTCTTCTCATCAAACACCCCGTGCTAGTTGTTTTTATCGAACATTTGTTCGAATAACTAGAGTGTATGAGTGGCCTACGACATTGCAAATTTTGCATGGTGTTTTGAGGCCGGTCACCTCAAGTGTTACTTGAAGGTTTGCGCAAAGACCGCGACGTGACCTGCGCAAAGACCGCGCAAAGACCGCGCAAAGACCGCGCAAAGACTGCGCAAAGACCGCGACGTGACCTGCGCAAAGACCCCCGAAATGACCCGCGCTAAACAGCGCGAATCAACTGCGGGCCGTTAGAGCCAACTTTGCCAATCTCAGCGCTGACTTCATAGAACAGTGCCTCGCCTGCAACCTCATCGGCAACGCCGGCAACTGCAGCCAAGAGCTCGGGTGTGGCGTCGGCGCTCGGGTCAAGCCATTCATCCAAGCTATCTGGGCTGAGCAAAACCGGGTTGCGATCGTGAATGTGCGCAAGCTCGGGTGCAGACGCTTTAGTCACAATCGACGCCGACAGAAGCCAACGTGACGGGTCTCCGGCCGCTTTGCTCGGGTCAGCCCACCATTCATAAATCCCGGCGAAGGCAAACATGCCCTCGTCGCCCGCGTTGATATAAATCGGCCGTTTCTCACCCGACTCTGAAATTTGCCATTCAAAATAACCTGATGCCGGAATCAAGCAGCGCCGACGCAAAACAGCCTCGTTGAACGAAGGCTTTTCAAACAGGGTTTCGATTCGTGCGTTGAACAGTGGTGCCATCTCGCCCGGGCCTTTGCTCCATCTAGGAACCAGTCCCCAGCGCGCATTGTGAAACTCGCGACTTAGTTCGCCCATAGGGTTGCCGTGTTCATCACGTTCAAAAGCGCGATCGACCAAAATCGGCACGTTCTGAGTGGGTGCAAGGTTAAAACTCGGCAACGAATAGTCGCCCAAGACTTCATCCGCTTCAAAAATCAACGCGATTTCGCCGATGGTTCGAGCCACTACAAAACGACCGCACATGGCCAACTCCAAACTAAAAAACCTAATTAGGCTTGCCTAACCTTTGTTGTTTCAGCCTACCTTCAGGAGTAGACAAGAGCTGAAAGCCAAACCGAGGTTTTCAGAAAGAGGCAAAGATGCCACACGCATCAGGGCTAATGACCGAACTTTCAGCGCTCGACCTATCACGCTGGCAATTTGGTCTGACCACCGTTTATCACTTCTTGTTTGTTCCGCTCACCATTGGAATGGTGTTGCTGGTCGCTATCTTGCAGACCACCTGGGTTAGAACCAATAACGACAAATACCTAAAACTCACCAAACTATTTGGCAAGATCTTTCTGATCAACTTTGCCATGGGTGTTGTTACCGGCATCGTGCAAGAGTTCCAGTTCGGAATGAACTGGTCAGATTACTCCCGCTTCGTCGGCGACGTCTTTGGGGCGCCGCTAGCTATGGAGGGTCTAATTGCCTTCTTCTTCGAAGCAACCTTCATCGGCCTTTGGATTTTCGGTTGGGATCGCCTCTCAAAAAAGGTTCACCTCGCAACTATTTGGGCAACCGTGTTTGGCGTTTGGGCTTCGGCATATTTCATTCTTGCTGCCAACGCTTTCATGCAAAACCCTGTTGGCTTCTCAATCAACACTGAGAAAAACCGCGCTGAGCTGACAAATATCGGTGATGTGCTAACCAACGTGGTTGCGCTCAATCAGTTTCCGCACACCATCACCGCGTCAATCATGTTCGCGGGCGCAGTTATTGCTTCGGTTTCGGCTTATCACCTAAAGCGCAACCAGTTCGTGGGCGACATGCGCACCTCACTGCGCTTTGGCCTCTGGGCAACTTTGGCTGGTGGCGTTGGCACAGTCGTCAGCGGCGACGGTCTTGGTCTTGCAATGGTTCAGACCCAGCCGATGAAAATGGCAGCTGCCGAGGCGCTGTATCAAACCACTAAGAACGCTTCGTTCTCAATCTTCACTTTGGGCACGCCTGATGGGCACAGTGAGTTGTTCTCGATTCGCATCCCTAACCTGCTGTCGTTCCTTTCGACTCACACCTTCGATGGTCAGGTTGAGGGCATTAACGACCTAAACGCTCAGTACCAGACCCTTTATGGCCCTGGCGAATACCACCCGGTCATTTGGATCACCTACTGGGCATTCCGCTGGATGATCGGTCTTGGCGTGCTTTCTGCCCTCGTTGCCGTTGTCGGTCTTTGGTTGACCCGAAAGAAAGACGCGAAGCTCCCTAAGTGGGCTTGGAACGTTGCCATCTGGAGCGCCCCAATCTCGCTAATCGCAATCTCAGTCGGCTGGCTATTCACCGAAATGGGTCGACAGCCATGGATCGTTTTCAAACTCATGAAAACTGCAGATGCGGTGTCACCCGGCATTAACGGTGTTGACGTTTTGATTTCGTTGGTTGTATTCACATTGATTTATGGCGCGCTAGCAGTGGTCGAGTTCAAGTTGCTTCTGAAGGCGGCTCAAGCTGGCCCCGCCGAAATCAAGGCGGCAGATGCAGACTCTGATGCCGAGCAACTAACCGTGGCTTACTAAGAAAGAAGACTAAAAAATGACTTATGAGACTCTTCAAAACGTTTGGTTTTTAGTTGTCGGCTTTTTATTCATCGGATACTTTGTGCTCGACGGCTTCGACTTTGGTGTTGGAATGGCGTTGCCTTTCTTGGGTAAAGATGACACCGATCGTCGTGTTCTGATCAACACGATTGGCCCGGTTTGGGACCTAAACGAGACCTGGGTAATCGTCGCTGGCGCCGCATTATTTGCCTCGTTCCCTGAATGGTATGCAACTCTTTTCAGTGGCTTCTACCTACCATTGCTGTTGATTTTGGCAGCATTGATTGCTCGCGGTGTGGCATTTGAATACCGCGGAAAAAGCCTCAACCCAACTTGGCGCAAAACATTCGATTGGATGATCGTTGTTGGCTCAGCATTGCCTGCGCTGCTCTGGGGTGTCGCCTTTGCAAACATCGTGCAGGGAGTTCCTGTTGAACTTCGTAGCGTTTCACACGATGTCAATGTGAACGGCACTCTGCAGACGCTCACCAGCCAAGAACACATCTACACCGGAACCCTCTTCACCCTGCTTAACCCTTATGGTTTGCTCGGTGGCTTGGTAACCCTTATGTTGTTTTTCACCCACGGCCTTATCTTTATCAGCCTCAAAACCGACGGTGAGATCAAGGTGCGTGCCCGTGCATTGGCAACTCGAGTTGGTCTCATCGCAACCGCATTAGCGGCCGCTTTCTTGCTTTGGACTCTCATCGCTCACGCTTCTGGCCAGCTTTTTGTGTTCGGTCTCATTTTGAGTCTGATTGCCGCAGTTAGCTTGATCGCAGCTTTGTGGTTCAACCACATTGGTCGCGAGGGCATTTCATTCAGCTTGATGGTTATCACAATCGTTACTGCTGTGGGCAGTTTGTTTGCAGCGTTGTTTCCAAACGTTTTGCCTTCAACACTTGATGTCAATGCGAGTCTCACCATTGCAAATGCCTCTTCAACCGAAGGCACTCTAACTCTGATGAGCTGGGTGGCCGTAATCATGTTGCCGTTGGTTCTGCTCTATCAGGGCTGGACGTATTGGGTGTTCCGCAAGCGCATTACCCGTGCAAACATCCCTGCGGGTGCGCACTAGGCACATAGCTGGCGTAAATTAGTTGGGCGTCGCCTCGGTGGCGCCCAACTTCTTTTTTTTGAGAGGCAATCATCAAACCATTAGATCCGCGTTTATTGCGCGAAGCTAAGGCTGCTCGCTGGTTCATTGCAGCGGTGGTCGGTTTGGCGCTTGTGAATACAGCCTCAACCATTCTGCTCAGCTGGCATCTGGCTCATTTTGTGAGCGAGCTTTTCATTGATCATCTTTCGGTTTCAGCCGCGCTGCCGCATCTTTGGTGGGTTTTGCCTTTCGGTGCCTTGCGTGCTGTGTGTTCTTGGGTTGGTGAGGTTCTTGCCACTCGCGCCGCGTTGGCTGCCAAAACCGAATTGCGAGCGAAGCTGCTTCAAAAGGTGTCGGCACTCGGGGGTCGGTGGCTCACTGCATCTGGTTTATCCCAAACTAAGCTCGGCATACTGGCAACCGTCGGGCTCGATGCGCTAGACGTTTATTTTGCCAAATACTTGCCGCAACTTGTTTTCACTGCCCTGGCAACGCCTATCTTCACAATCGTGATTTGGTCTCAAGATGTTCTCAGCGGGGTGGCCGTTTTGGTCACTTTGCCGCTGATTCCTCTTTTTATGATTTTTATCGGATTCGCTACCAGCTCGGTTCAAAAACGCCAACTGAATTCGATGGTGCGATTAGGCAATCACTTCATTGAATTGGTTCGTGGTCTAACAACTCTTAGAGTTTTCGGTCGCGCAGAAGCCCAAATCGAACGATTAGAAGCGTCGTCGAATTCTTACCGGGTTCGAACCATGAAGCTTTTGAGAGTGTCATTTTTGTCAGGGTTCGCACTAGAACTAATCGCGAGTCTCTCAGTCGCGTTGATTGCAGTGTCAATCGGCTTGCGACTCGTTGATGGCACAATCTCGCTCGGGGTCGGTTTGTTTGTGTTGTTACTTGCACCAGAAACCTTCTTGCCGCTTCGCATGGTTGGCACCAATTTTCATGCTGCTTCTGAGGGTGTAGCCGCTGCTGAAGCTGTGTTCGAAGTGCTTGAAACTTCGACTCCAGGTGTGCCAGTTGGTGCTGCCGAAACATCACCGCAACTCAACAGTTTCGAACCTGGTCAGGTGAGCGTGATCACTGGTGTGAGCGGTGCTGGCAAGTCGACTTTATTCGCCCGGTGGCTCGATGAGTGCCCCGAGCAGTGCGCTTGGCAACCTCAATCGGCAACGCTATGGGCGGGCTCGGTCGAGCAAAACGTGGTTGGCTTCAGCGAGCTCGATCTTGTTGCCTTGAATCGAGCCCTAGAACTCGCAGCGATCTGCGAGTCTGATTTTCACTCGCAGACTCAGGTGGGCGACCATGGCAACCTGCTCTCTGGTGGCCAACGTCAGCGAGTTGCGCTTGCGCGAGCCATCTATCGGGCGCTCACAGTCGATTCAGTCACACATTTTCTACTCGATGAAGGCACTTCGGCTCTAAACCCTGCCTTGACCGATCAGGTGCTTTCTGGGCTTCGCAAGCTCACGGCCGAAGGGTATGCAGTGGTAGCCATTAGTCATCAGGCTCAGGTCATCAAAGCGGCAGAACGAGTGCACCATGTCTAAGCGCAACTTGGTCAAATTAGGGCTCCCGACATCTAAAGGCTTTTGGTTGGGGCTTTTCGTTTCTACACTGCAGGGAATCTCTGCCGTGGCGCTACTTGCAACATCGGCGTGGTTGATTTCTCGCGCTGCTGAGATGCCGCCTGTGCTTTATCTGCAACTGGCGGTTGTTGGGGTTCGCGGTTTCGCGCTAGGCCGAGCTTTTTTCAGATATGTCGAGCGGCTTTTGTTGCATGACGCTGCATTCAGGCAGCTTGCAATGTTGCGACCGAGAGTATTCAAGTCGTTGATTCCATTTGCTCCCGCAGGTTTTGCAAGCTTTCGTTCTGGCGAAATGCTAAGTCGCATCACAAGTGACGTTGATGAAATGCAGTTTTTGCCACTGCGCGTGGTTTCGCCCTTGGTTCAGTCAGCAATAGTAAGCATTTTGAGCGTAGTTGGGTTAGCCATTCTGGTGCCTAATGCCGCCGCGCTGCTGGGTGCAACCTGCCTGATCGCTTTCTTCGTAGCTATTCCCATTTCGGGGTTGATAGCTCGCAAAACCGATGCCAATAACGCCTCGCAGCGAGCTGCTCTCAGTGTTGAAACTTTGAAGCTTTTCGAATCACTCGATGAACTCCGCGCCTTTGGCTGGAGTCAGAGCCAACTACAACGAATCGAGTTTGCCGAGTCTCAGCTGGCCGGGTCTGCGAAAAAGTCAGCTTGGTCACAGGGCATGCAGCAGGCGAGTTTCGCTTTGCTCTCGGTGATTGCAACGGTCGGCAGCGCCTTTTTTGCAGCCGATGCATTCTCGGCTGGCCGCATCGCTGGCGTTTGGTTAGCGGTTGTTACGCTTTTGCCGCTGGCAGTTTTCGACGTGTTGCAAGTAGTGCAGCCTATGGCATCTGCCTGGCAGCGCTACCTCGTAGCAGCTGAACGGGTGGCAGAGGTTCTTGAAGCAAAAACTCCTGACCACCTGCGAAGCGAAGAACTAGATAGAAACCAGTCAATAGCGCCATTTGAAACCTTGCAACTAAACCAAGCGAGCATTGGCTATGGCGGTGCAGCAGTCGTCTCTGGTCTCAGCCTCGATTTGAGAGCGGGGGAGGTGCTGGCGCTGACCGGTGCCAGTGGCGCCGGAAAATCTTCGGTAGCTTTAGCCATTGCAGGTTTTCTTGCACTTGAATCTGGCAGCTATAGCTACAACGGCGCCGATGCCACAAAAATTAGTGCCGAATCTCTTCGAACCAAGATTTGCTATTTGCAGCAACATCCAACGGTTTTTGCGGGTGACGTGATTGCAAACCTCAAGGTGGCAAAACCTGATGCCAGCGATAACGAGATGATCGAGGTTCTCTCACGTGTGAAATTGTGGTCAATGCTCGAAGCTCGAGAGGGTTTGCAAACAGATTTGGGCGAATTGGGCCGAGCTATATCGGGCGGCGAGGCAGCCAGATTGGCATTAGCCAGAGCGTTACTGCTCGATTTTGACGTTTTGATTTTTGACGAGCCAACGGCGAATCTTGATTTTGAAAATGGTCAAAGTTTGACTAAAGAGATCATTTCGCTAACCAAAAGCAGACCGCATCGAGCAGCGATCATCATCAGCCACGATACTGACGTTGCCGCGCTTGCAGACCGCACACAACGAATCGGTTAGCGAACTTTCGCCGAAAGCATGCGCAACCTCATCTGAAAGGCCTCAGCCCTCGTTGGCGTGGCGAACTCAACTCGTTCATCGCCAATCAGAAGACCGGTCGCAGGTCGCACTCCCTGCAGGCTGCTGAGAGCCCAAACCTCAAGACGGGCCAAAGACTTAGCAGTTGCCAACTCAAGCTTCGTTTCGTTGCCGCAGTCGCGCGCCAAACTAAACACTTCATCACGCGTTATTGATGGCAACCAAGCTAAATCGTTCGAGGTGCTGCAAAGCACATCATCGCGCCACCAGACCAGCGAACTCAGTGCGCCTTCATTGATAAAGCCTTCGGGCGTTACAAAAACCGCCTCGTCTGCTCCATGCAACTTCGCTTTTCGGCGCAACTGCATTCCATAGCTGAGGTCTGGGCCTTTAACCACGGGGTTGTTACGTGCGTCTGGCTCTTCAAAAGCCCACAGCAGAAGGGTCGGGCTAAGTTCAGGAGCTGTGCGCAGTCGAAAGTGCAATCTTTGACCTGCTGGCGCCTCAACATGAAGTTCGATGCGAGGAAACCATCGACCTTCAACTGGCAGCGCCTCTGTCACAGCTTCAAAAAAATCAGCGAGTTGATCTTCGGTCTGTGCGTCAATCGCCATCACCCACCGCGCGAATCTTGCGAAATGTGCGTTCAGATTTCGAACACGCCCTTCTTCGACCAGCCAAGAATCGGCAACGGCAAGTTGCACTTCGACGCCAGTTTCAGAAACCCTTTCGAGCTTTCCGGAGGTAAAGCGATAGAACTCGGCTTCTTCGCTGAATGGGCTCAAGTCTCGCTCCTCTCGATTTCAAACTGTGGGCGCAACGTTGCCTCTAATCTATAGTCTAGAAACTGCCCAACTTTGCAAAACTATGTGCACAAAAGCATCGAAAGCCAAACTATGACGAGTCGCCAACTTTTTGCCCGCAAATTTGCTGGCTGGGTAGCTCCGGGCGATTGTTTTGCTGCATTTTTTTCTAACAACGAACAAGCTTTCTGGCTTGATCGGGATGCCCACCCGACGCAACGTTTTTCAATCATCGGTGATGCCGAAGCAGTCTGCGAGTTTGAATTTGGTGAAGCGGGCGCTGACGCCCTAATCGATGCCCAAAATAGTTTCGCCGATTCGGTGGTTGATGCGACCGACCTCGACCTGCCTTTTGATTGGCGCCCAGGAATCGTGTTTGCGCTTGCCTACGACCCAAATTCAACCTCACGGGCACTGATTGTGAGCAGGGGCATGGTATTCGACCATGAAAAACGCCAAATGTGGTTCGTCGGTTTTTTTGGCACTCAAGCTGCTTTCGACCGCTGGTTTTTCGCCGCGCTGCTAAATCTGACGCTAACTGGCGGCAATGCCAAGGGTTACCGTTTCGCTCGACGTGACGAACGTAGGGTTCGGCCACTGGCGGCCCGACACTCCGACTCAGAATATTTGCAGCTCATTGAATCGACTAAAGCTGAAATAGCTGCTGGCAATGTCTATCAACTTTGCCTAACAAACCAACTCACAACTCAACACAGTCGCGACCCGCTTGATGTTTTCTATCGCCTGCGTGAAATCAACCCGGCGCCCTACTCAGGGTACATGCGCGTCGGCGATTTTGCGCTTGTGAGCGCCAGCGTCGAGCAGTTTCTAACCGCAAACCGTGAAGGTTTGCTTCAAACCAAGCCGATCAAAGGCACTCGCGCCCGCTCGCCCGAGGCCACGCCCGAAGCCGATGAGCTTGTGGCTGCTGAGCTGGCATCCGACGTTAAAGAACGCGCCGAAAACTTGATGATTGTTGATCTGATGCGAAACGACCTAACGAAAGTTTGCGAACCAGACTCAGTCAAAGTCACCAAACTTTTTGAAGTTGAAAGTTATGCAACCGTGCACCAGCTTGTGAGCACGATCGAAGGTCGAATTCGCGAGGGATTCACCCACCTCGACGCCGTTTTAGCCATGTTCCCTGGCGGTTCAATGACGGGTGCTCCTAAAATTCGTGCGGTTGAGCTAATCGAACAGTTTGAAGGCGGCCCTCGCGGAACCTACTCGGGGCTCTTCGGTTATTTCGGGCATTTTGGTCACACCGACATCGCCATGGTGATTCGAAGCATTGTCTTCGAGGGCGACACGCTCACCATCGGCGTTGGGGGAGGCATCACGAGTGACAGCGACCCAGAATTTGAAGTTGCCGAGACCAAACTGAAGGCACGAGCGCTGTTAGCAGCCCTTGAAGTGCCTGACGCTTGGTAACCTAGACGTTATGTCTGAATCAACACAAACCCCTGCTGACGAAACCGGTTATAGCGTCTTTGACATTCAAGACAAGTGGCTGCCGGTGTGGGATGACCTACGCCCGTTTGCCTCTGGCAAGCCTAGTGACACGCGCCCTAAAAAGTATGTTCTCGACATGTTTCCATACCCATCAGGTGACCTTCACATGGGTCACGCCGAGGCCTACGCACTTGGCGATGTGGTCGCTCGCTATTGGGCGCAAAAAGGCTTCAATGTGCTTCACCCAATTGGCTGGGATGCCTTCGGCTTGCCAGCTGAAAACGCAGCAATCAAGCGTGGCTTAGACCCGCGTGGTTGGACCTACGACAACATCGAACAGCAGCGCTCTTCGATGCGACGTTACGCTTGCTCTTTTGACTGGGATCGCGTCATTCGCACCTGTGACCCTATTTATTACCGTTGGAACCAGTGGCTCTTTCTCGAGTTTTATAACAACGGTTTGGCTTATCGCAAAAACTCATTGGTCAACTGGTGCCCTAGTTGCCAGACTGTTCTTGCCAACGAGCAGGTTGTCGGTGGCTTGTGTGAGCGTTGCGACAGCACCGTCACCAAGAAGGCTCTGACCCAGTGGTTCTTCAAAGTCACCGAATATGCCGACCGGTTGCTCGATGACCTAGACAGCCTTGAAGGCAACTGGCCTTCAAAGGTTTTGACTATGCAGCGAAACTGGATCGGCCGCTCTAACGGCGCCGATGTGAAGTTCGTTGTTGAGGGTCGCGATGAACCTGTTGTGGTTTACACCACCCGCCCAGACACACTGTTTGGCGCGACTTTCATGGTTGTAGCACCCGACAGTGCACTTGCAGCCGAGTTGGTTGCCGACGCAAGCCTCATCGAGGGCGACGGGGTCGCAACTCAGGCAGCTTTCAACGAATACTTAGACACCACCAAGAAAGCCAACGACATTGAGCGTTTGGCAACAGACCGCCCGAAGTCGGGTGTTTTCTTGGGTCGCTATGCCATCAACCCGATCAACGGTGAGCGTTTGCCGATCTGGACGAGCGATTACGTTTTGGCAGATTATGGCCACGGCGCAATCATGGCCGTGCCAGCGCACGACCAGCGCGACCTCGACTTTGCACGCGCCTTCGGCTTGCCGGTTCGCGTCGTGCTCGAGACCGGCGAAGCCGACCCGCTTCAGACCGGGTTGGCTGCAGCTGGCGATGGTGTGCTCATCAACTCTGGGCCACTAAACGGCCTTGAAAAAGCCGAGGCTATCGGTGTTGCCATCGAATACTTGGCCAAAGAGGGCAATGGCGAAGCCGCTAAGAACTTCAGGCTGCGTGACTGGCTAATCAGTCGCCAGCGTTATTGGGGCACCCCGATTCCGATCATCCACTGTGAATCATGTGGTGAAGTGCCTGTGCCGGCTGACCAGCTACCAGTTGAGCTTCCGGCAGCTGAGGGTCTCGACCTTTCGCCAAAGGGAACCAGCCCGTTGGGCGCAGCAACCGACTGGGTGAATGTGCCATGCCCGAAGTGTGGTGCACCTGCCAAGCGCGACACTGACACCATGGACACCTTTGTTGACTCGTCTTGGTATTTCTTGCGTTACCTGTCACCAAACAGCACCGAGGTTGCTTTTGACCCTGCTGAGGCGGCTGCCTGGGCTCCGGTTGACCAATATGTTGGCGGCGTAACCCACGCGATTTTGCACCTGCTCTATGCCCGTTTCTTTACGAAAGTGCTATTTGACCTCGGCCACGTTAAATTCGAAGAGCCTTTCACGCGCCTGTTGAACCAGGGCATGGTTTTGATGAACGGCTCAGCTATGAGCAAGTCGCGCGGAAACCTTGTGCGACTAAGCGATCAGCTTGACGAGCACGGCGTTGATGCCATTCGTTTGACCATGGCATTTGCTGGCCCGCCAGAAGACGACATCGACTGGGCTGACGTTTCACCTGCAGGTTCTGCAAAGTTCTTGGCTCGTGCTTGGCGCTTGGCTAACGATGTTGAGGCTGCTTCTGGCACAGCCGCGGCGAACCCAAGTGGTGATGCCGCTGTGCGCAAGGCGCTTCACCTGTTCTTGCGCGATTTCTCGGCGAACATCGAGATTTTCAAGTTCAACGTTGGCGTGGCAAAGATTATGGAGCTAGTCAACGTGGTTCGCAAAGCCATCGACGGTTCGGTTGGTGCAGCTGACCCTGCTGTTCACGAGGCTGTCGAAGAAATCGCTAAGGCACTTTCGCTTTTCGCTCCCTACACAGCCGAAGACATGTGGGCCAAACTCGGCAATGAGCCTGGCGTGGCATTGGCGGGGTTCCGTGCCGTTGACGAATCGCTTTTGGTTGAAAACACCATCGTTGCCGTGGTTCAGGTTGACGGCAAGCTGCGTGACAAGTTTGAGGTTGCAGTTGACATCAGCGAGGATTCCCTCCGGCAGCTCGCCTTCGACTCAGCTCTTGTCACTCGTGCCATCGGCGACAAGACCGTTGCGAACGTCATCGTTCGCGCGCCAAAGCTTGTGAACATCGCGACCAAGTAGGGTTTCTGCACTGGTTTGCTGAAGCGCTCTGACTGATTGGTTAGGGCGCTTTAGCTTTGGCGAGTGAATAAACTTCAACTCTTTGTCACGCGCCTGCTCGGCCTTGAGAAACCCATCGACAAACGCTGGTTGTGGGCTGGCGCGAGCGCGATTGCTCTCGTCGCGTTTTTGCTTTTCACCTCAATGAACGATGGCTCAACTTCGGCTTCGGTCGATGCTAACGGTGCAAAGATCACGGCGAGTGCCGGCACTGGTGCCAGCGCTGGCTCAGGCGCAGGCTCAAACACTCCCATCACAGCCGCGGCGCCTAAGATTTATGTTCACGTCGTTGGCTACGTGGTTCACCCAGGTTTGTATGCACTTCAAGTTGGCGACAGAGTTTCTGATGCAATCTTCGCGGCTGATGGCTTCGGCAAACACGCCGACCAAGCCAGCATCAACTTGGCTCGCCCTCTAACAGACGGCGAGCAAATCGTTGTTTTAGGAGGCTCCAGCAAATCCTTAAATTCATCAACCTTTTCAGCACCTAAAAGTTCTGCACAGTCGCTGGTAAATCTAAATCATGCACCTCAATCTGAAATCGAATCACTGCCGGGGGTTGGCCCGACCTTAGCGAGCAGAATCATAGATTGGCGATTAGCGAACGGTGGCTTCAAGACCAAGGCAGATCTTCAAAAGGTGGCTGGCATCGGCGACAAGCTCTTTGGCCGGCTAAAAGATTTAGTTTCGCTTTGAACGCTCAACTGCTAGCGCGCGTTGCGGTCTTTGTGGGTTTAGCGCTGGCCGCCGTCGCAAGCTTTCAACTGCAGCTTTCTAATCTCAATAGCGCAGCCGTGACCTCACGCACAGCTAACTTCGACACGGTGCATTTGCGCTACTGCTTGCAAACCGAACCAAAGTTAGCGGCAAACAAGGGTTTATCTCGGCAGAACTTTTCGAATCGTAGCTTTTCAGCTCGCGTGTTGACCGGTGCGCCTTTCGCATCAAGTGGCTTGCTGGTCGGAGACTTGGCTGGCCAAACGCCTGGCTCTTGCTTTGTTGCTCGGGCAAGGCTCTCACCAGGGTTCGAAAACTCTCGAATATTTTTCATTGGCAAACTTCAAACGCGAGCCAAGTTGACTTCAAAGCCGGTTCAGAGCCCAGTGGCTTGGCTTCGCACTCGATTCATGGCCAGTGTGCGGGGAGTTACCCCAGATTCTGCCGGTTTGGTCGCAGGTTTGAGCATTGGTGACACCTCACTTTTAACTCAAAAGCTAATAGATGATTTCAAGATTCTCTCACTGACCCATTTGACTGCTGTTAGTGGCACTAACTGCGCGATTGTTTTAGCTTTGGTGTGGTTGGTTCTGGGGCGAGTTCGCATCGGCGACTTCGTGGTTACTAGGTGGCCAAAACTATTCATCGCCGCAACGGTTTTAGCTTGCTATGTTTTGTTGGTCGGTCAGCAACCGAGCATATTGCGTGCTGGGTGCATGACTCTTGCGGTTTTGCTCGCAAAAACCCTCGGGCGACCCAGCTCTGCAATCAACGCTCTCGCTCTAGCTGCTGCAGTGTTGCTGGTGATCGACCCTTGGCTGCTGTTTGACTATGGTTTTGCTCTATCGGCTCTTGCATGTCTTGGAATTCTCATTGTTGCCCCGAAAGTTACTACTGTTCTTCGAACCAAAATCCCGTCGATTCCTAAATGGCTTGCACTCGGACTATCGGTGAGCGTCTCGGCCCAACTTCTCTGCTTGCCGGTGCTTTTGTTGCTACAACCGGGCTTCTCAACCTATTCGGTGTTGGCTAATCTGGTTGCTGAGCCAATGGTCATGCCTGTGACTGTGCTCGGCATACTCGCAGTGGTTTGTTCCGCCGTTAGTCCGCCACTCGCTTCGTTCATCACATTTGTAGCCTCATTGTTTGCAGCGCCGGTAGTTTTCATAGCCAATCGAATCAGTCAATTCCCTGCGGCAACGGGCTTCTGGCCTGCTGGTAGCTTGGGCGTTTGCATGGCAGTCATCCTCGCTGGCAGCTTGCTCTTGGCGATACTCTCACGCATGAAGAGCCTTCGTTTTATGGGCTCGTTGATGGCCATTCTTTGCCTTTGTGCCGTCTTGGCTCTGGGTGCAAGCAGTGCTCTAAAGAACGCGCTTTGGCACCAAGGGGATTGGTTCGTTGTCAGTTGCGACGTTGGCCAAGGTGATGCAACAGTGATTCGTTCAAAGGGCAAGATTGCTCTGATCGACGTTGGACGTGAGCCTGAACCGGTTGACAACTGTCTCTCAGCCCTAGGCATTAGGCACATAGATCTATTGGTGCTCACTCACTTCGACCTCGACCACGTTGGCGGTTTATCGGGGGCGCTCGATGGTCGAAGAGTTAATCAAGCTATGCTCACCCCGTTTCTCGACACCAGGCCAGGTGCGAATGCATCAAGAGCACAGCTTGAACGAGCGAATGTGCCCGTCGAGCTGGCATACACCGGAATGGTAGGCAACCTGGGTGATTATGCCTGGCAGGTTCTTTCACCACGTGCCGGCGCCTTTGAAGCAGAAGATTCCAACGATGGCAGCATCACGATGTTGTGGCGCGGCTCACGTGAAGACATCATCACACTCGCTGATCTTGGCGAGAAGGGGCAGATGCGGTTGGCGGGGGAGTCAGCCCAGTGGTTAAACGATCAGCTCAGAGGCGTACCTTTGATAATGAAGGTTTCGCATCACGGTAGCGCCGACCAATACCCCGAACTAATCGAGACTTTGCGCCCTGCCATCGCGTTGATTTCTGTTGGTCGAAATAACAGTTACGGGCACCCGACGACGAGAACTCTCGACCTTCTCAATAGCATTGGGGCTCAGATTGAGCGCACCGACGAACATGGCTCTATCTCGGTTGCGAGGCAAGACGACACCTTCACGTTAGGCTTTCAGGGTGAGCAAGGCAAAGCAGGTTGATTGGCGCGCGGTGCGCCCAGCACCAATCGTTTTTGTTTTTGGCAATGAAGAATATTTCGCATCTAGGGCTATCAGAGCCGTTCGAGATTTGCTTCGGGCTAAAGACGAAACCCTCGAAGTCAGCGAAATCGATGCCAGTGAATATTCCGCTGCACAAATCTTTGACCTGACGGCCCCTTCGCTGTTCGGAGAACCTCGACTTCTGATTATTCGAGGTGCTGAACGCTTGACCGATGCCCTGATCGAAGATGGCCTCACCTATATCGAGAACCCACCAGCCGATGTAACCCTGGTGATTCGTCACAACAACGCAAGTGTTCGAGGCAAGAAACTCGTTGAAGCACTTCGAGCGAACTCACACACCGCTGTCGTTTTGACCGACAAACTTTCAAAAGATAACGAAAAGACCGCTTTTGTTCAGGCTGAATTTTCGGCTGCAGGCCGCAAAATCACTAACGGAGCCGTTCGTGCTCTTGTTGAGGCATTCAACGATGACGTTGCCGAACTTGCAGCTGCTTGCGATCAACTGCTGCAAGACAGCTCTGAGGGCATCACCGAGGAGATCGTTGACAGCTACTATGGCGGTCGAATCGAAACAACCTCTTTCAAACTCGCCGACGCTTGCATGGCCGGGCAAGAGGGTGACGCGCTGGCAATTTTGCGCCACCTGCTGCAGACCGGCGCTGACCCAGTAATGATTCTTGGCGCACTCGTCACTCGTGTTCGCCAAACCGCGAAGGTTTTCGGCGCGTCAAGCGCTGCTGGAGCCCAGGCAGGAATGGCTCCGTGGCTTGCCGAGAAGATTAGCCGCGAAGCGCGTTCCTGGTCTGAAGATGGCATTGTGCGCGCCGTTACTGCACTAGCCGAAACTGATGCCGCAGTGAAGGGTGGCAGTCGCGACCCGGTGTTTGCACTTGAAACTTTGGTGCGCATCATCAGCAACCGCGGCTTGATCTAAGTTCGCCAACCGGCAATATCAGCGCGCCCACACTCTTGTATCGGCAACGCTAACTCGCACACACTCCTCAGTCGGCGAAGCTTGCGCGCCAACCCTCGTCAGCCGGCAATCTCCAACACCAATGCTGGCGCAAGATGCAAAAGAGACCCGATGCAAAAAAAAGACCCGATGCCTAAGCACCGGGTCTAAAAGTTTGGTCTGGCTTTAGAGAGCTGCAACCTGCTTGGCAATAGCCGACTTGCGGTTTGCTGCCTGGTTCTTGTGAATAACGCCCTTGCTAACTGCCATGTCTAGCTTCTTGCCAGCGTTTGCTAGTGCCGAAGCTGCAGCTTCTTTATCGCCGGCGGCTGATGCTGCTTTGACGGCGCGAATAGCGGTCTTGAGCTCGCTCTTCACTGCCTTGTTGCGCTCTGCAGCCTTAAGGTTGGTGCCAATGCGCTTAATTTGCGACTTGATGTTTGCCATTTAGTGACTTTCTTGAATGGGCGCGCAAACGCCGCTTTAAAAAGTTTGGTTTGAAATGTTGACGCACGAAAGCGTCTGTTTCAAAGCTTTAGCTTATCAGGTGTTGCTTTAGCCTTGCAAGCACAGAGCTGTGCGAGAATAGACGTGTCGTAATTCTTTGCTGTTCTTTTAGCAGCGTAATCATTCAAGAGGTAGATTTTGTCGCCACGCGCCACGAGCCGTTTAGAGCCAGCCAAAACCAACCCCGAGTTCATTCGCAACTTTTGCATCATTGCGCACATTGATCACGGCAAATCCACTTTGGCAGACCGAATGCTACAACTCACCGGCGTTGTTGACGACCGCTCGATGCGTGCTCAATACCTTGACCGCATGGATATCGAACGCGAGCGTGGCATCACCATCAAGTCGCAAGCTGTTCGTATGCCTTGGGAGGTTGACAAGCAGGTCTATGCGCTAAACATGATCGACACTCCTGGTCACGTTGACTTCACCTATGAGGTTTCTCGCTCGCTCGCAGCTTGCGAAGGGGCTGTCTTGCTCGTTGACGCAGCTCAGGGCATTGAGGCTCAGACCCTGGCCAACCTGTATCTTGCTCTCGAGAATGACCTTGAGATTATTCCAGTTTTGAACAAAATCGACCTACCGGCAGCTCAACCTGAGAAATATGCAGAAGAGCTTGCCAACCTAATCGGCGGAAACCCCGAGGATTGCCTGCGGGTTTCTGGCAAAACCGGCATCGGTGTAGACGCGCTACTAGACAGAATCGTCGCAAAGATTCCAAAACCGGTGGGTGACCCAAACGCTCCTGCTCGCGCCATGATTTTCGACTCGGTCTATGACAGCTACCGAGGCGTCGTGACCTACGTTCGAATGATTGACGGTTCGCTTGCGCCTCGCGAAAAGATTCAAATGATGTCAACACGTGCAGTTCACGAGTTGCTCGAAATCGGTGTCAGCTCGCCAGAACCAGAGCCGACAAAAGGTCTAGGCGTTGGCGAAGTAGGCTACCTGATCACCGGTGTGAAAGATGTTCGTCAGTCAAAGGTTGGCGACACTGTCACCACGCTAAACAAACCAGCGACTGAAGCACTCAAGGGCTATGCCGACCCAAAGCCGATGGTTTTCTCGGGAATCTACCCAATCGACGGCAGTGACTACCCAGTGCTTCGTGAAGCACTAGACAAGCTAAAGCTGAGCGATGCCGCTTTGGTTTATGAACCAGAAACTTCTGTTGCTCTCGGTTTCGGCTTTCGCTGCGGATTCCTTGGTTTGTTGCACCTCGAAATCATTACTGAACGCCTCGAGCGTGAGTTTGGCCTTGACCTGATTGCAACGGCGCCATCGGTGGTTTATGAAGTAACCACTGAGAACGGCGAGCAGATTACTGTTACCAACCCGAGTGAGTATCCAACCGGCAAGATCAAGAAAGTTCTTGAACCCATGGTCAAGGCAACTTTGCTTGCTCCGAAAGACTACGTGGGAACAATCATGGAGCTATGCCAGCAGCGTCGCGGCACCATGATCGACATGACATATTTCGGCACCGACCGCGTGCAGTTGCGTTATTCGTTGCCGCTAGCCGAAATCGTTTTCGACTTCTTCGACCACCTAAAGAGCAAAACCGCAGGTTATGCCTCACTTGACTATGAAGACGATGGCCACGCCGAAGGTGACTTGGTCAAGGTTGACCTGTTGTTGCAGGGCGAGCAGGTAGATGCTTTCAGCGCCATTGTTCACAAAGACAAGGCCTATGCCTATGGTGTAATGATCACCGGCAAGCTTCGCGAGTTGATTCCACGCCAAAACTTTGAGGTGCCGATTCAGGCGGCAATTGGCGCCAGAATCATTGCGCGTGAATCAATTCGAGCACTTCGCAAAGACGTTCTTGCTAAATGTTACGGCGGTGACATCAGCCGAAAGCGCAAGCTACTCGAAAAGCAAAAAGAGGGCAAGAAGCGCATGAAGATGGTTGGTCGCGTCGAGGTTCCACAAGAGGCCTTTATCGCTGCGCTTTCAACCGGCGAAGAGAAAAAGGGCGAGAAGAAGACCAAGTAATGGCTTCTCAACTGCCACTTGCCGACGAACACTACGTCACTGGCCAGTCTCCAGAATTCGGAGACAGCAGCATCAGTGCAAACCGTACCTTTCACGCCTATGTGCACATTCCGTTTTGCCGTGTTCGCTGTGGCTACTGCGACTTCAACACCTACACCGCCAGCGAGTTGCGTGGCACAAGCCAAGCCGGTTTCGCGGCGGTGTTGCAACGCGAGGTTTTGTTCGCAAAAACCGAATTAGAGCGCCAAGCCTTTGATGGTGGCCGAAGGGCATCCTCGATATTTTTCGGCGGAGGCACCCCAACACAGTTGCCAGCACATGACCTCATTGCCATTCTCGCCACATTGAATGAATCTTTTGGTTTCGCAGAAGGCTGCGAGGTCACCACCGAGGCGAACCCAGACAACGTAGATTTCGAATATTTGCAAGCGTTGCGTCGCGGGGGATTCACCCGAGTATCTTTTGGTATGCAATCTGCCGTGCCAGAAGTTCTCGCGACGCTAGAGCGCACCCACCAGCCAGCCAACGTTCCCACCGCGGTGGCGGCGGCCAAGCAGGCGGGTCTGCAAAACTCGGTTGACTTGATTTATGGAGCACCAAAAGAAACCCTTGAACAGTGGCGCACCTCACTCGAAGCTGCAATTGCGCTCGAACCAGATCACATTTCGACTTATTCGCTAATTGTTGAGCCAGGCACCAAACTGGCGCGTCAAATCGCCAAAGGTCAGTTGCCAGAGCCAGATGAAGATCTGCAGGCCGATAAATATGAGCTTGCCGACCAACTTCTCAAGGCTGCTGGTTTCAACTGGTATGAAGTCAGCAACTGGTCACGCACGCCCGAAACTCGTTCAACTCACAATCTTGCCTACTGGCGCAGTCAAGATTGGTGGGGTTTTGGCCCTGGTGCCCATAGTCACGTCGGTGAAACTCGCTGGTGGAACGCCAAGCACCCCGCCGTTTATCAAAAAGCTGTCGAGGCCGGGCAGACCCCGTCGGTTGGTAGTGAGCGTATCGATTCGCAAACCCGCATTGTTGAGCAGCTTTTGCTAGAGGCCCGAATTTGTGAAGGCATTTCAATTGCTGATGCTAAAGCGGCCAACGCTCACGCCAATAAAGTAATTTCGCAGTTAATTTCTGATGGTCTCATTGATGGTTCAAAGGCTATTGCTGGGCGCATCGTTCTGACGCTGCAGGGCAGATTGCTTGCAGACTATGTCGTTCGCGAACTGCTCGGGTAATATTGGCACTCAGATAGTTCGAGTGCTAACCAGAGGTTAGCTTCAGGTCGATGCGGAGGTGTTAGTTTGAACAACCAAAACGATATTCCTAGTCGCAGTCTTGATGTTTTGCGCGCCATCGTCAACGACTACATCGAAACCAGTGAACCAGTTGGTTCTAAAACTTTGGTCGAACGTCACGGTTTTGAAGTTTCAGCGGCAACGATTCGTAATGAAATGGCTTTTCTCGAAGAAGAGCAACTCATCGCCGCACCACACACATCAAGTGGTCGCGTTCCCACAGATAAGGGCTATCGACTTTTCGTTGACCGCCTAAGCGAAGTCAAAAGACTAAGTGCGAGTGAGCGTCTGGCAATCGAAACTTTTATGAGTTCGAGTGCCGATTTAGACGAAGTGCTTTCTGGTGCTGTTCAATCTCTTGCACAGCTCACTAACCAGGTTGCCATGGTGCAGTATCCAAGCCTTGGTCGAGCCAAGATCAAAGCCATCGAGCTCGTGCCAATCAACGAAACTCGCACATTAGTGGTTTTGGTGAGCGATAACGACCGAGTGCAACAACACATGGTCAACGCCCACCAAGTCTTGAGCATCGAAGACGTCGCAGAATTGCGGGCCAGATTCAACGCGGCTCTCGTGCAGCAACCGTTTGGTTCAGCCGTCATGAAGCTAGAAACAATTGTGGCCAATTCATCGAACCACCTAAAAGCCGCGGCTTCGGTGGTTGCCGAGGCAGTTCAAATCATGGTTGATGCCAACCGACAAGAGAAGATTATTCTTGCTGGCACCGCGAATCTGGCACGTCACGGCCAAGCCCCGGTGGCTAATCTGGGCGATTTGCTTGACGCACTTGAACAGCAGGTCGTAATGATGCGTTTGATTGCCGAAATGAAGACTGACCAAGAAGGTTTGGGTCTGTTGATTGGCAAAGAGAACAACATTGAACTGCTCAGCCAGACCAGCGTGCTGGTCTCAAGCTATGAAAAGCCCGGCAGTGAAATCGCCAAAGTCGGTGTGCTTGGCCCAACCCGCATGGACTATGCCCACCACATCAGTGCGGTGCGCGCTGTCGCAAACTATTTGACCAAGACTTTAGGCGCTTAGGCGCTTTGCAACTATTCGACGTTAGGAACCCAATTGGCTGATCATTATGAAGTGCTTGGTGTGTCAAAAGACGCGACCGCTGATGACATCAAAAAGGCTTATCGCAAGCTCGCTCGCGAGCTGCACCCAGACGTGAACCCAGCGCCTGAAGCCCAAGAGCGCTTCAAGCTGGTTACCCACGCTTATGAAGTTCTCAGCGATTCAGAAACTAGACGCAACTATGACATGGGCGGCCAGGGCGGTTTTGGTGGCGGCGGGGGCTTCAATGGTTTTGGTGATATTTTCGACACATTCTTCGGTGGTGGCGGTGGGCAGCGCGGCCCTCGTTCGCGCGTTGAAAGAGGCGAGGATGCCCTGTTGCGCGTGTCGCTGACTCTCGAAGAGGTAACTTTTGGCGTGGCGAAAACCGAAGAGATCGACACTGCTGTGCTCTGTGAAACCTGCAACGGTTCTTGTTGCCAGCCAGGAACAGGGCTAGAAACCTGTGACATTTGCCGTGGTAGCGGTTCGATTCAGCGCCAAGTTAGAACGCTCATGGGCAACATGGTTACTAGCGCTCCATGCGGTAGCTGCCGTGGTTATGGTCAAACTATTCCTCACCCGTGTGTGAGCTGCCGAGGTCAGGGCCGCGTTCGTGCGCGCCGAACAATCGAGTTCAACGTGCCCGCCGGAGTTGAGGATGGTTTGCGAATGCAGCTTCGAGGTCAGGGTGAAGTTGGTCAGGCTGGTGGCCCCAACGGCGACCTGCACATTGACTTCACAGTCAAGCCGCACGATATTTTCGGTCGCTCGGGTGATGACCTAACCTGCACCCTTGAGGTGCCGCTGCATGATGCTGTTCTAGGAGCACATGCCAAAATCGACAGTTTTGACGGTGAGCTCGATGTTGCCATTGACCCAGGTGCTCAAACTGGTGAGGTCATTACCGTTCGCCACAAGGGTGTCAATCACCTGCGCGGCGCAGGCCGAGGCGACCTGAAGATCACCATCGCCGTGCAGACGCCAACCAAGCTTGACAAAGACCAAAAGGAGCTGTTCAAGAAACTTGCTGGTCTTCGCAAGTCAGAGACCATCAAGTTGGCAAAGCACTCGACCGGTTTCTTTGGCCGAAGCAGACGCGGTTAGGCGAAAGGCTAAATGGTAGAACCACTTTTTCGCATCGCCAAGGCAGAACTTGCACAAAACTCGTCGCTGGTGGCCGGGGGATCAGCAACCGTTGACTCTAGTGATGCAAAGCATGCCATTTCGGTTAGGCGCATGCGCGTCGGTGAAGCGATTCAACTCACTGACGGCCAAGGTTTGCGTCTTCGTGGCGCTGTGTCAGCAATCGAAAGTTCGACCATGCAGGTTGCGGTTTCAGAAGTTATTCGAGAGCAGCAACCAGAGTTGGCGATTACTTTAGTTCAGGCCCTCGCAAAGGGCGATCGTGACGAGCTTGCCATTCAGGCCGCTACCGAACTCGGAGCCATGGCTTTTGTTCCGTGGCAAGCCGAGCGTTCAATTTCGCGGTGGGATGCCACAAAAGCTGCGAAGGGCGTCGATCGCTGGCAGAGCATTGTGAGCGAGGCGGCGAAACAATCTTTGCGTGTTTTTGACCCAAAGGTTAATGAACCGGTTTCATCGAAGCAGCTCGCGAATCGAATTCAAGATGGCTCACTCGGCATGGCGTTGGTTCTTGACCCAACCGCGTCGCTGGGTTTAGTTGATTTGCTTGCGAAGCTAAGTGGTTCGACAAGTGTTTCAAGCGCCTTTGGCCTCCAGCGCGAGATTAGCCTCATTGTTGGTCCTGAAGGAGGCATTAGCGACGCCGAGTTGCAAAGCTTCGAGTCTGCAGGCGCGCACCGGGTTCGGCTGGGCAGCGAGATCTTGCGCACTTCGACGGCCGGTGTTGCAGCAATCGCTGCCATTCAGGCCCTGTCGGGTTCTTGGCGTTGAAGGCTTAAACTGAACTCATGACTGATTGCATTTTCTGCAGAATAGTTTCGGGCGAGTTCGGCACCGAACTTTTGGGTGAAACCGAGCATGCTGTGGCATTTCGCGACATCAACCCCGAAATGCCTGTTCACGTTTTAGTCGTTCCTAAAAAGCATTACCGAGACATTGCAGAGATGGTGACCACTGACACAGACGCGCTTCTAGACATGGCTCAGCTCGGTGCTCGCATAGCGCAGCAACATACCAGTGATGGCTCATTCAAATATCTTTTCAACACCGGTGAAAATGCTGGGCAAACCGTCTTTCACGCGCACGCGCATGTTTTGAGCCAGATGCCAAAGAGCCAATAACTTGACCGATTTTCTTCAGCATCAAATCACCATTTCGCAAGTGCCGATGGTTGCACTTCTCGGCACAGAAGACAAGCTTTTGAAGACTCTCGAAGCAAGTTTTCCGAAAGTTGACGTGCTAGCACGAGGCAATGAGATTGTGCTCAGTGGCCCCGCTTCTGAGGTCGAACAGGCCGGCACCCTCGTTAGCAACCTGATCGAACTTATTCAAAGCGGTAGCGATTTGGGTGAGTCAGAGGTAACCCGAAGTGCAAATATTGTTCGGTCAGAAAGTTCGAAGCGGCCCGCTGAAGTTCTAGGCCAGAGCATTCTGAGCACTAGAGGCAAAACTATTCGCGCCAAAACTGTAGGTCAAAGGGCTTATATAGATGCGATTGACTCGAACACGGTTGTTTTTGGCATCGGACCAGCGGGCACTGGCAAAACCTATTTGGCGATGGCAAAGGCGGTTCAGGCACTGCAGCGAAAAGAAGTCAGTCGCATAATCTTGACTCGCCCCGCTGTTGAGGCTGGCGAGAGGCTTGGTTTTTTGCCGGGATCCCTGAGTGACAAGATCGACCCATACTTGCGACCGCTATTTGACGCCCTGCACGAAATGCTTGACCCTGAAGCTGTTCCAAAGCTTATGGCAGCTGGAACGATCGAGGTTGCCCCGCTTGCTTACATGCGCGGTCGAACACTGAATGACGCCTTCATAATCTTAGATGAAGCCCAAAACAGCACTCAAGAACAGCTCAAAATGTTCCTCACTCGCTTGGGGTTCAACTCGAAAATGGTCATCACCGGCGACTCAACCCAAATTGATTTGCCTCGCGGTGTTTCTGGTTTGAAAAACGCCGAGAGAATTCTCGGGCAAGTTGAGGGCGTGGTATTTGTCGAGCTCGAATCTGAAGACGTGGTTCGTCATGAACTCGTCAGTGAAATCGTCGATGCCTATGATGATTTCAACAAGAACACGTTAGACAAAGCTCGTCATAGCCTGGCGATCTATAAAACCCGTGCAGAAATCGAGAACGATAAAAAATGACAATCGAGATCAACAACGAATCTGCCCTTGAGGTTGACACCGACCGCGTTCTGACGCTTGCACGGTTCGCCTTGCAGTTTTTGCGCATTCACCCGAAGTCTGAGTTGGCAATCGTCTTCGTTGACGAACCTGCAATGGAAAAGCTTCATATTGAGTGGATGGACGAGCCTGGGCCAACAGACGTTTTGAGTTTTCCGATGGACGAACTAAGACCGGGTATCGACGGTGTTCCTAGCGAGCCAGGTCTGTTGGGCGACATCGTGGTTTGCCCGCAGGTTGCAGCGAGTCAAGCTGTTGTCGCAGGTCACTCGACAAGCAACGAAATTTGCATGTTGGTGACTCACGGAATTCTGCACCTGTTAGGTTTTGATCACGCCGAGCCTGATGAAGAGCGTGAGATGTTCGGTTTGCAAGCCCAAATTCTTGCCGACTTTTATCACCAAGAGGTTTAGTTGCTAATTTTCGCTGTTCTAACAGCCATCGTTATCGGGGTGCTGTCAATATTTGTGGCAGTGCTCGAGGCGTCGGTGCGTTTTCATGGTGAAAGTTCGCATAAGGCCGAAGCGTTGGCCTTCTTGAGAGTGCCTCTCATCGGAATTTTTGGCGTGGTTTTAGGCCAGGCCCTAGCGCCGACCGGTCTGCATTGGGTCCTTGCAGCTGTTATTGCCTCGCTCTTAATGTTCACACTGGTGGCAGCATCGCAGTTCGCCAGCCGCACGCTTGGTCATCAAAAGATTGGCGCTACCCTGCTGAGGCTTGCCAACCCGTTGGTTGACTGGTTTTGGGCGAGTTTTGCGCCGATTTCGCTGCCCAAGCCCGAACAGCCAGAAGAGTTCGAGCAAGAACTGCACGAATCGGTTGAAGAGTTCACAGAGACCATCGTGCGCGAAGTTATGGTTCCGCGCATCGACATGGCCACCGTGTCAGCTGAAGCGACTCTAAGTTCGGCCCTCGGTGTGTTTTTAAATCGTGGATACTCGCGTCTGCCCGTGGTCGGCAAGACTATCGATGACATTCGAGGCGTGCTTTATGTCAAAGACGTTGCAAGGCTTCAACACGAGTCACCCAACAAAGTCGCTGTGTTAGCCGCGGCTGACTTGGCTAGATCTGCAATATTTGTTCCTGAATTCAAGCCGGTCGATGACCTGTTGCGTGACATGCAGGCATCGGCTACGCACATCGCCATCATCGTTGACGAGTACGGTGGCGTCGCTGGGCTTGTCACTATGGAAGACTTGATTGAAGAGATCGTTGGCGAAATCGCCGATGAGTATGATCGCGAAAGCGCTAGTGTCACCGAAATTAGCCCTAGCGAATACATGGTGACAGCTCGGTATTCGCTTTTCGATCTGGGTGAACTCTTTGAACTCGAGCTTGAAGATGAAGACGTTGACAGCGTCGGCGGTTTGTTAACTAAGCACTTGGGTCGGCTCGCCGAAGTTGGCGACAGTGTTGAAGTGTCAGGGTTGACCCTGACGGCTGAACGCATTGAAGCTCGCCGCAAAAGACTGATTTCAATTCGGGTTGCCCGAAACTCTGATTTAGCCGATGTTCAAGCTGCTTTGAACGAGAAGGATTAACACATTGACCAACAATTCAAAAGCTCCCGCACCTAAGAACTCAGATTTCAACTCATCTGAGAACCATAAGGCAGGGTTTGCATCTTTTGTTGGCAGGCCAAACGTTGGCAAATCAACTCTCACAAACGCCCTTGTTGGCCAAAAGATTGCCATCACAAGCTCCAAACCTCAAACCACCCGCCGCGCTATTCGCGGGGTAGTTCACAGGCCTTATGGGCAACTCGTGTTGGTTGACACACCAGGATTGCACCGGCCTCGCACTTTGCTCGGCGAGCGCCTAAACAATCTGGTTGAATCAACCCTTTCTGACGTTGACGTGATTGGCTTCTGCATTCCTGCGAACGAGAAAATCGGTGTCGGCGACACTTTTATTAACGCCTCACTTGATCAGTTTCGCGGTGCCAAATTGGTTGCGGTTGTTACCAAAAGCGAGCTGGTAGATCGAAAGGCATTGGCTGAGCAACTTTTAGCTGTGCAAGCTTTGCGCGAGTGGGCCGCTATCGTTCCTGTTTCAGCAGTTGAGGGCGATCAACTCGAAAACCTAGTCAAAGTTCTAGTCGAATTGATGCCTACCTCACCTGCACTTTACCCAACCGAATGGGTTACCGACGAGAGCAACGAACAACGAATTTGCGAGTTGATTCGCGAGGCTGCTCTAGAAGGTGTGCGAGACGAATTGCCTCACTCTCTGGCTGTAACCATCGACGAAATGGGCAAGCGCGACGGCAAGAACCTTATCGACATTCACGCAAACATATTCGTCGAACGTGATAGCCAGAAGGGCATCATTCTCGGGCACAAAGGCTCACGTTTGCGCGATGTTGGCAGCCGTGCGCGTGCCGAGATCGAGGTTTTGCTCGGTTCGAAGATTTATCTCAACCTGCACGTCAAAGTAGCTCAAGATTGGCAGCGCGACCCTAAACAATTGGGCAGGCTCGGTTTCTAGACGATTGCCCTGCCTCGTGCTACTCTAAAAGCGTGCATTTTGAGCTCCTTCTTCTCAGCTGCCGCGGCGAGGCCTAACCAAGGCCATCCTCTCCGCGGTGCTTGCTGTTGGCCTGAAGAAGACAATCTTTTTAGCACCTAGGAGACCTCAGAAATGCAAAACACTCAACGCCCATCGGGCATGCCGGTTCACAAATACGTTCCTTTTCACGAACAAATCAAAGTCGAACTTGAAGATCGTACCTGGCCAAACAAAACCATCACTCAAGCCCCTCGCTGGTGTGCTGTTGACCTTCGTGACGGCAATCAAGCACTGATTGACCCAATGAGCCCTGAGCGCAAGCTCAAGATGTTCCAGTTGTTGGTCAAGATGGGTTACAAAGAGATCGAGGTCGGGTTCCCTTCAGCGAGCCAAACCGACTTTGACTTCGTTCGCCTCCTAATCGAAGACGGACACATTCCTGCAGACGTCACCATTCAGGTGCTAACCCAGGCGCGAGACGCGCTTATCGAGCGCACCTATGAGTCGTTAGTTGGCGCTAAGAAGGCAATCGTTCACTTCTATAACTCAACCTCAGTGCTTCAGCGTCGCGTGGTTTTCAACCAAGACAAAGCTGGCATCATGGCAATTGCTACTCACGCTGCCGAAAAATGTCTTGAGCTTGAGGCTCAAACAACTGGCACCGAGTTTTTCTATGAATACTCACCAGAGAGCTACACCGGCACAGAGCTTGAATATGCTCTTGAGGTTTGCAACGCCGTAATCGAGATCATCAAGCCGACGCCTGAGCGCCAAATGGTTATCAACTTGCCGGCGACTGTCGAAATGGCAATGCCGAACGTTTATGCAGACTCTATTGAGTGGATGTCTCGTCACATCAATCGTCGCGACAGCGTGCTCATTTCTTTGCACCCGCACAACGACCGTGGCACTGGTGTTGCAGCTGCTGAGCTCGGCTACCTAGCAGGCGCTGACCGCATCGAAGGTTGTCTGTTTGGCAACGGTGAACGCACCGGCAACGTCGACCTTGTCACTCTTGGTTTGAATCTTTTTAGCCAAGGCGTTGACCCGCACATTGATTTCAGCGATCTTGATGAAATTAAGCGCACTGTTGAATATTGCAACCAGTTGCCAGTGCACGAGCGCAGTCCTTATGGCGGCGATTTGGTTTACACAGCCTTCAGTGGTTCGCACCAAGACGCTATCAAAAAGGGTTTTGAACTCATGCACAAAGAGGCGACTGACCGCGACGTTTCAGTCGATGATTTAGTTTGGGCGGTTCCATATTTGCCAATCGACCCTAAAGATGTCGGTCGCAGCTATGAGGCGGTTATCCGAGTTAATTCGCAATCGGGAAAGGGAGGGGTGGCCTACCTTTTGAAGGCAGACCACAACCTTGATTTGCCTCGCAAACTTCAGATCGAGTTCTCACGAGTCGTGCAGAACAAGACAGACCAGAGTGGCGGCGAGGTCACCTCTGAGGCACTCTGGCACACATTTAGCGACGAATACCTTCCTGCTGCCAGTGACAAGCCAGAGCTCAAATGGGGTCGCTTTGAACTTAAGAAGATGCGCACCTCAAGCGAGATGGACGGCGTAGTCAACCTCGAAGTCACCCTTCGAGACGGCGCCGGCGAAGTTGCTATTGAAGGCACTGGCAACGGGCCAATCTCTGCTTTCTTGAACGTTCTAGCTAAACAGGGAGTAGAGGTTCGACTTCTTGACTATGTCGAGCACACACTGGGTGCAAGCAGCGACTCGCAAGCAGCTGCCTACATTGAGCTTGAGTTTCAGGGCCGCACCCTTTGGGGTGTCGGAATCGATGGCGACATTGCAACTGCTTCGCTAAAAGCCGTTATTTCGGGTGTAAACCGCGCCATCAGAGGCTAGGCAACATGCCCCTTTATCGCGACGAAGCGGTCGTGCTAAGAACCCATAATCTGGGCGAGGCCGACCGCATCGTTACGATGCTGTCGCGCTATCACGGGCAGATTCGTGGCGTCGCAAAGGGTGTTCGTCGAACTACCTCAAAGTTCGGTTCACGTTTAGAACCGTTCATGGTGGTCGATGTGCAACTTTTTGAGGGGCGCACTCTCGACACCGTGAGCCAGGTTGAAACATTGTCATCTTATGGTCGTGAGATCATCGCTGACTACGCTGCCTACACCGCGGCAACAGCAATTGTTGAAACTGCCGAGAAGCTAACCGGTGATGAATCTTCACCTCAGCAATATTTACTCTTGGTTGGCGCATTGCGCTCGCTTTCTCGGGCCGAACATTCTTCGTCGCACATTCTCGACTCATACCTGCTGCGTGCGCTCTCGATTGCAGGTTGGGCGCCGAATTTCGAGAAGTGTTCGGTTTGCGATAAAGCTGGTCAACATTCAGCATTCTCGATGCAACTAGGTGGCGTGCTCTGCGACGTTTGCAGGGCTCCTGGCATGGCTGTGATTGAACCGGCCACGAGATCTCATCTAGCCGCGCTGATGACTGGCGATTGGTCTCTTCTTGAAGCCAGCGCCGAAAACACTTCGCTTTCAGCTTCGGGTATCGTTGCAGCTTATAGTCGTTGGCACATCGAACGTGGCTTGAAGTCACTAGAACATGTTGAAAGGTAAGAATCGAATGAACTGGACCATCAACCCAGAGACTGGTTTTTTGCCAATCGAACGCACTGACCTAAACCTGGCAAATTTTCTAGCACCCGAGAGCAAGGTGCCCAAACATGTTGCCATTGTCATGGACGGCAACGGACGTTGGGCAAACGCGAGAGGTTTAACCCGCGTCGAGGGTCACAAAGCTGGCGAAGGTGCGCTTCTAGACGTTGTCGCCGGTGCCCTCGAGGCCGGCGTTACCCACCTCACCGTTTATGCGTTCTCAACTGAAAACTGGCGTCGTTCGCCCGACGAAGTTCGATTTCTAATGGGTTTCAATCGCGATGTGCTGCGTCGCAGGCGTGACCAGCTAAATGCGTGGGGTGTGCGCATTCGATGGGCGGGCCGCCGCCCCAAGCTTTGGGGTTCGGTAATCTCAGAGCTTCAGGCAGCCGAGAAACTCACCGAGAAAAATTCACGTCTGACCTTGACCATGTGCGTCAACTATGGTTCACGCATTGAAATAACTGACGCCGTAAACAAAATCAGCGACGACGTCGCCGCCGGCATACTCAAACCGGGAAGCATTACCGAAAAAACTATTGCACGCTATCTCAATAGCTCATACCTGCCCGATGTTGATTTGTTTTTGCGAAGCTCAGGCGAACAACGAGTGAGTAACTTTTTGCTATGGCAATCTGCCTATGCCGAGTTTGTCTTTCTTGACACACCGTGGCCCGACTTTAATCGCAGTCATCTCTGGCAAGCAATCGCACAATTTGGCAATCGCTCACGTCGTTTTGGTGGCGCCGTGGATGCGCCATCCGAGTCAAAATAGCTCTCGGCAAACTAAACTAGAAACTTCGTAGGGCTTATGCCCACTTGCATTTACACAAAAGAACCCGGAGCACTCGTGGCAACTGCTAATCGTCTAGACGCTGTTATTTCATTGGCCAAACGCCGTGGCTTTGTTTTTCAAGCCGGCGAGATTTATGGCGGTAGCCGTTCGGCGTGGGACTACGGGCCCCTCGGCGTGGAACTCAAAGAAAACATCAAGCGTGCTTGGTGGCGAACCATGGTCAACAGCCGTGAAGACATCGTAGGTCTTGACTCTTCGGTTATTTTACCTCGCCGCGTTTGGGAGGCTTCGGGCCACGTTGCAGAGTTCGTTGACCCGCTGATTGAGTGCACCAGCTGCCACAAGCGTTTTCGCCAAGATCACCTCGAAGAGGCTTTCGAAGAGAAAAAGGGTCGCGCGCCGCAGGGCATGAGCGAGATCGCCTGCCCAAACTGTGGTGGCAAAGACATTTGGACCGAACCGAAAATGTTCAACGGCCTTCTCAAAACCCACCTCGGCCCAACCGAAGACGAATCTGGTCTGCACTACCTTCGACCAGAGACGGCTCAGGGCATCTTCGTAAACTTTGCAAACGTTCTTGGTGCATCTCGCATTAAGCCGCCTTTTGGCATCGGCCAAATCGGCAAATCTTTTCGCAACGAAATCACCCCAGGTAACTTCATATTTAGAACTCGCGAGTTTGAGCAGATGGAGATGGAGTTCTTCGTAGAGCCTGGCACCGACGAAGAGTGGCACAACTACTGGATCGAACAGCGCATGAACTGGTACACCGACCTCGGTATTAATCCAGACAACTTGCGTCTGTTCGAACACCCTGCAGAGAAGCTCTCGCACTATTCGAAGCGCACCGTCGACATCGAGTATCGCTTCGGTTTCACCGGTTCAGAGTTCGGTGAGCTTGAAGGCATTGCAAACCGCACCGACTTTGACCTTCGCACTCACTCACGTGAATCTGGCGTTGACCTGAGTTACTTTGACCAGACCAAGAACGAGCGTTGGATTCCTTACGTGATCGAACCTGCAGCTGGTCTGACTCGTTCGCTAATGGCCTTCTTGGTTGACGCATATCACGAAGACGAAGCGCCAAACACTAAGGGTGGCGTTGACGTTCGCACAGTGCTTCGCCTTGACTACCGCCTTGCACCTATCAAGGCCGCGGTGCTCCCGCTTTCACGCAACGAAGATTTGTCTCCGATGGCCCGCAACCTAGCTCAAGAGCTTCGCGGCTACTGGAACATCGACTTCGATGACTCTGGCGCAATCGGCCGTCGCTACCGTCGTCAAGATGAAATTGGCACGCCTTTCTGCATCACCGTTGACTTCGAATCTCTCGATGACCAGGCCGTTACAGTTCGTGAGCGCGACACCATGTCGCAAGAGCGCGTTTCGCTAACCAAGCTTCGTGAATATTTGGGTGCCAAACTAGTTGGCTAATAATGACCAATAATTCACTAGGTTCTTCTTCGGCTGCTGGCTCTTCTGCAGCCGACGGTTCGGTCAAGCCCGCTTTGCAATACGGTTCAATCGCGATCAACACGCCAGTAATTCTGGCTCCGATGGCTGGCATCACCAACACGGCTTATCGCAGGTTGTGCCGTGAGTTTGGCAGCGGGCTCTTCGTCTCAGAGATGGTGACTTCGCGCGCCTTGGTTGAACGCACCGAAGAATCAATGCGACTGATTGGTCACCACGAAAGCGAGACCACTCGATCGGTGCAACTTTATGGTGTTGACCCAAAAACGGTCAGTGAAGCCGTGACTATGTTGGTGGCCGAAAACCGAGCAGATCACATTGACCTTAACTTCGGATGCCCCGTGCCGAAGGTGACCCGCAAGGGTGGGGGAGCGGCACTGCCATGGAAGCGCGATTTGTTTGCAAGCATCGTTAGTTCAGCTGTGCGTGCAGCCGGGGATGTTCCAGTGACAATCAAAATGCGCAAGGGCATCGATGCTGACCACCTAACCTTTCTTGATTCTGGCAAAGCTGCGCGCGACGCTGGCGTTGCCGCGGTTGCACTGCACGGCCGCACAGCCAACGATTACTATTCGGGTCAGGCTGACTGGCAGGCGATTGCAGAATTGCGTGAGTCATTGCCCGATGTTCAGGTTCTGGGCAACGGCGACATTTGGTCAGCTGCGGATGCCATTCGAATGATGCGTGAAACCGGCGTTGACGGTGTCGTGGTTGGCCGTGGGTGTTTAGGGCGCCCATGGCTTTTCGCCGACCTCCAGAAGGCATTTGACGCCTACGCTCTTGACCCCAAAAGCGATGTCGCTATAGACATCGTTCAGCCGAACCTCGGTCACGTCGCTGACTATTTCAAGCGCCACACATTGTTGCTGATCGAGTTCTATGATGGAGACGAAGCTCGTGCTTGCCGAGACATTCGCAAGCACGTTGCTTGGTATTTCAAGGGATACCCAGTAGGCGGCGACTTTAGAACCTCGCTCGCGCAAGTCGAGTCGCTAACGCACATGGATGACATCTTGGCGACATTAGACCCGAACGAGCCGTATCCTGGCGAATTGGCTGAGGGCCCGCGCGGCCGTCTTGGAGGCGAAAAACGCACTGCATTGCCAGACAAATGGCTAGACTCACGTGAGCTTCAGGGCGCTCAAGCTTCAACTTTGCTCGAGGCCGAACTGAACGTTTCTGGTGGCTAATGAAAGATGCAAACTTGGGTGAGCGCGAGCCAGAAATTGGTTACAGCGATTTTGACCGCGAGCGTTTCGTTGCAGAGGAGCGCAAGGGTGGGTCACGTCGTGGCGAATTTGCCAGAGATCGCGCGAGAGTTCTTCATTCTTCTGCCTTGCGTCGACTTGGCGCTAAAACTCAGGTGCTTTCACCATCAAACGGCGATTATGCGCGCACCAGACTCACTCACTCTCTCGAGGTTGCTCAAATTGGCCGAGAGATGGGTGTTGACCTTGGTTTGAACCCTGACCTAGTTGACATGGCATGCCTCGCTCACGACCTCGGCCACCCACCTTTTGGCCACAACGGTGAACGTGCCTTGAATGAATGGGCGAGAGATTTTGGTGGCTTTGAAGGCAACGCTCAGACTCTGCGCCTGTTGACTCGCCTTGAACCCAAAGTTCTCGGCGCTGATGGGCGGCCGGTGGGTCTGAATCTAACTCGCGCCTCGCTTGACGCCACCTGCAAATATCCGTGGACTCAATCTGATGCAATCATCGATAGCGGCGCAGATAGAAGCGCCAAGTTCGGCGTTTATGAAGACGACCGTGAAATCTTCACCTGGTTGCGTCAAGGCGCACCTGACCTACTCAAATGCGCAGAGGCACAAGTCATGGATTTTGCCGACGATGTCGCCTATTCTGTGCATGATTTCGAAGATGCCATCGTGTCTGGGTATGTCGATCTCGGTGTGATTGCTGACCCAGCTGCCCGCAAAGAACTTCTTGAAAAAATTGGTCATTGGAACGGCGGTCTCCTAGCCGAAGTCCAACTTGAAGAAGCACTCGAAAACCTAATGAAGCTCGACTACTGGCCGACTAGTTTCGACCACTCTTGGGGTGCTCTCGGGCGACTGAAGAACCTCTCGAGTGCTTTGATTGGGCGATTCGTTGGCCAGACCACCGACTTTATTTTTGATCAAGCATCTTCGACGACTCTCACGAGATTTGGTTCTGGAGTGACCATTCCCGAAACTGTAGCCGCCGAGATTTCAGTTCTAAAAGGTTTGGTTTCAGCGTTCCTAATGTCGCACGAATCGCGGCGCCCATTCTATGAATGGCAACGTGCGATACTTTCAGAGCTGGCTGACGCTCTGCTTGCCAGCAATGGCAGCGACCTTGATGTTATTCAACGCCTTGCTTGGCAACAGGCAAATAATGACGCTGCTAAATATCGCGTAGTAGTTGACCAAATCGCCTCGCTAACTGACCAGAGCGCGCTGAATCTTCATCACAAGCTCGTCGGTTCGACAAACTAGACTTTTGACATGGCCGGCAAGATAAGCGCAAAAGACATCGAAGCGGTCAAAGCGCGCACCAACATAGCCGATGTAGTCGGCGAATATGTCGCACTTCGAACCGGGGGAGTTGGCTCGCTGAAGGGCCTGTGCCCGTTTCACGATGAGAAATCACCATCATTCAACGTTCGACCATCTCAGGGTTTCTATCACTGCTTTGGTTGTGGCGAGGGCGGCGATGTTTATAAGTTCGTTCAAAAAGTAGAAAACCTAAGCTTCACCGAGGCAGTCGAGCGTGTCGCTTCGAAAATTGGCTTTGCTCTCACCTATGAAGAGGGTGGCGCCGACCCCGCATATGGTCAGCGCGCTCGCATTCTCGAGGCAAACGCCGCTGCAGCCTCCTATTTCGAGGCGCAAATGGCAACTGAAGGTGCTGCGACCGGGCGTGATTTTTTAACCGGCAGAGGCTTCGATCAAAACGCAGCCAAATTATTTGGTGTCGGATACGCACCGCAGGGCTGGCGCAACCTCTGCGACGCGCTCACCTCTCAAGGTTTCACAGCTCAAGAACTTGTTACCGCAGGTTTGGCGAGCATGGGCGACAAAGGAGCATACGACAAGTTTCGTGGGCGCCTTATCTGGCCAATTCGTGATGCTACTTCTGCCGTGATTGGTTTCGGTGCAAGAAAACTTTATGACGACGACAACGGCCCGAAATATCTCAACACCTCTGACACAGCGGTCTATCACAAGTCGCAGGTGCTTTATGGAATCGATTTAGCCAAACGCGACATCTCAAAAAAACAACAAGTTGTAGTAGTTGAGGGTTACACCGACGTCATGGCTTGCCATCTAGCGGGGGTCACCACAGCTGTCGCAACCTGTGGCACAGCATTTGGCGATGATCACATTCGAATCTTAACTCGCATGCTTAGCTCAGATGCAGATGTGCCAGCCGAGGTTATTTTCACTTTCGACCCAGATGCGGCGGGGCAAAAAGCTGCCATGCGAGCCTACGCAGACAGCCACAAGTTCAATGCTGCAACATTTGTCGCAATTGGCCCAGAAGGCCTTGACCCCTGTGACCTCCGCTCGCAGCGAGGCGATGAAGCCGTATTAGCAATGATTGACGCGCGTCGCCCACTTTTCGAGTTCGCAATCAAGCAAAAACTTTCAAAGTTCAATCTGAACACTCTTGAAGGCCAAGTAGCAGGCGCACGCGCAGCGGCCCCTGTTGTGGCACGCATCACCGATGTTGCCATGCAGTCAGCGTATGTTCGTGAGCTAGCTGGTTGGACTAACCTCGATGCGAATCAAGTCGCAGATTTCGTTAAGACTGCCTCTCAAAACAATGCACGCGAAGGTGTGTCAAAGCTTCGAATCCCTGACGCTCCACCTACAAATGAGCGATTTGTTGAGCCACCAGCGCGTCTTGATGGCGAAGGCAACGCGCCTGTGTTTGGCGCTATTAATTTAAACGACCCCATTAATCGCATGGAGCGCACAATTCTCGTGGTGTTGATCCAGCTTCCAACGGCAATGCCAAAGCCAGTTTTTGAGCGAATTGCAAATGCCGGATTCAGTGCACCGGCGCACGCTGAGCTCGGGCGAGCGATAGCTGGAGCCTGTGCCACAAGCGAGTCAATTTTTGAAGAAGGTCAAAACGCCTACCTTCGATCTGTAGCAGCTTTGTTGCCCGATGAGCTTCACGCACTTCTAAGTGAAGTTGCAGTTACTCCTTTGCCAGTTAGTGACGAAGCCGGCGTCATAGCCTATGCCGAAGGTGTCATGCTTCACGCGCTGAGTGAGGTCTTGAAGCGCGAAAAAAGCCAGCTGCAAGCGGCATTGCGAAGACTCGACCCGGTCACTGATGCCGGTGCATACCGCCAAACTTCTATGCAGATTATTGAAATTGATCAGCAGATTAGATCATTGAAGTGAATAACGCAGTAGCAATAGAGCCAAAGGCTTTTGCAGAGTATGTCGCAGCAGCTGAGTTAGGTGGGGCAACTGTACTGCCGCTGTCATCTCAAGTTGAGGCTCTAATCTGGACGGATTACCACGCACCAGAGAAGTTAGCGCAAACCCTCGCTGAAAACCCGCAACTTAGGTGGGTTCAATTGCCTTTTGCTGGCGTTGACGCGTTTGCCGAAATAATCCAAAAAAGTGCTGCAGAATCGCTCAGTAGTGTTGCGCCAGTGCTTACTTTCACAAGCGCCAAGGGGTGTTATCGCGAACCCGTTGCCGAGCACGCATTAGCCTTGACACTCGCACTTTGTCGCGCCTTGCCCGAGCGTGTTTTCTCTAAAACTTGGGGGAGGCAGTTCGCTGTGAGTCTGTATGAAAGTCGCGTGCTCATCTTTGGCGGTGGAGGCATCACAGAAGAACTTCTGAATCTACTAGCGCCGTTTAATACAAACGTGACTGTTGTTAGAAAACACCCCCAAAAACATCTGCCAGGAGCAACAGAAACCGTGGGTTTTGATTCGCTTGACGAGCACCTGAAGCATGCAGACGTAGTTATTTTGGCAGCGGCCCTCACGCCTGAAACAATCGGCCTCTTCGATGAAAAACGCATCGCGCTTATGAAGAAAACTGCCTATTTGATCAACATCGCCAGAGGGCCGATGATTGTGACTTCGGCACTTGAAAAAGCTCTTGTGGCTGGCACGATTGCCGGCGCGGCGATCGATGTGACAGATCCAGAGCCGCTACCAGACGGGCATCCCCTTTGGTCAGCCCCGAACATCATCATTACTCCACACACTGCTGACACGCGACCCATGGTTGTTCGTCTTTTCTCAAAACGAATTCGCGAAAACGTCGAAGCCTTTTTTACTGCAGCACCTCTTGTCGGCATTGTTGACGTTCAACTTGGTTATTAGGCATTTCTTTGCTATTGTTTTCTAGTTGTCGAAAGACACATTCCTCGATAGCTCAATTGGCAGAGCATTCGGCTGTTAACCGGAGGGTTCTTGGTTCGAGTCCAAGTCGGGGAGCCACCTTTTTTCCTAGGAGGCCACATTGATTCAGTGGATCCAGAATAGGCAATGGCTTCCGAACATTTTGCTTTCGAGCATTTTGTTCATTTTGCTAGGTGCCTTCGAACTTCTAACTGGCAACCCTTTTGCGTTATTCGCTGTTCTTACGATTTCGCTCGCATTACTAGTTGTGCGAAGGTTCGCCTTCTTGGCACTTTCGCTACTAGTGCTTTGGGCCTCGCTTTCTTACATTTTCGACTATGGCATCGCGTTCTCTGCACTCGGCGTCTTCATTTTGGCGTTCCTAATTGCCATGCCTGCGCAATTTATTCTGAGATTGACTGGCCTGATCCTTTGTTTTCTGGCTTTAGTAACGGTGGGGCTTCGCCTTGGTCAGTCGAGTGCTCTCAGCGCTCCCGCAGCACTGGTCGGTTCTCAGATTTTTCTTGCAATAACTTGCCTGTTGCTCCTATTTTTCTTAGGACGTTACACCTCACTACAGATAAACCGCGAACCTGAGATGTCTCTCGTTGCCGCGATCAAGGCAGAAGCTGCACATCTTTCTTTGCGCTTGGCTGAGCAAGAGCAACGGTTTCAGATAGCTCGTGAAATTTCAGAAGTAGTTCTGCAAGATGTCACAGCCGTTCTTTCGCAAGCCGAGGGCGGTAGCTACGCGGCGAAGGTTGATCCCAAAGCTGCCGAACGGGTGTTGCAAAGAATTTCTTTAGACGCGAGGTCGGCACATCAAGAGTTGCGTCGACTCTATTCACAGCTCAATCGCAATCTCGAGTTGCAGTCTGCCCCACCAGGCATTGACGATATCGATGCTTTAGTCATTTCTTTGCGCGAGTTTGGCTATTCGGCAACCTACAGTCAAAGCGGCAACCGATTCTCGATCACCGAAGGCGCAGAGCTTGCCATTTATCGCATGATTTTTGATTCGCTCGAAAACATAAAACAACACGTTCCGATTGGCGCTTCGGTGTCTATCAACTTCATTTGGGTCGAAGACGGAATGCAATTTTTAGTCAAAGATAATGGCATAGAAACACTTAATCGCGAGCTAAAAGCCAAGGCTGAGGTAGCAGGCGAGAAGTTTGATGGCGGTTACGACGTTCAAACTGATTTAGATACTCTTGTGCAGCCTATTGTTGGCCTGAGCATAACCACTATGCGCGAACGTGCCGCCCTTTATGGCGGGTCAGTTGACGCTAGTCGAGTCGCCGGTGTGGGCTTCACTGTTTCAGCAATTTTTCCAAACCTAAAAGTCACCGCTGGTCGAGACTTAAGCGAATAAAGTATGGTTTCAATTCGAGTTGGTTTGTGCAACCCAAACTTCAGTATCAGAAATGGCAAAAGCCTACTGATAAATTCACAATCTGACATGGCTGTCGTTTTCGAGGCGTCTAGTGCAAGCGAGGTGCTTGCAGCGATTGATGATCTCACCCTTGACGTGTTGGTGATCGATCATCGTTTGTCGGGCAAAGACGGTGTTTGGCTCGTTGAACAGCTCAACAGGCGGGCTTTTGAATCAGGCGATTTTCCGGTAACAACCATAGTCACCGCGCCTTTCTTTTCGGTTGACTTAGACATAGCAGTGATGCGCTGCGGCGCTTCTGACTTTGTGGTTGACGAGGCGGGGCCTGAAGAGCTTTTGGCTGCTCTGCGAAATAGCGTGCGTCAGAATCGCGACTTCGAAATCGCACCCTTAGTTCAACTTTTCGCCGGCGCAGACGTGTTGCTAAAAAGTTCCGCAGAGTTCTCTTTGAAGCTCGAGAATCTAGACGAAAAACTCCTCCAAGTTCTCACGCAATTCGAGCAGGGTCTCTCTGATCAAGAAATTGCTGACAGCTCGAATTTCTCTTTGATGCGCGTTCGCCAACTGTTCAAGCGGGTTCTCACTCACTTTAATTTTGCCACGAGAGCGCAACTAGCACTTGCGCTTTATGAAGCTGGGCGCCTCGAGGGTTAGCTCCAGCGAAGGCTAACTCTTCAGAGTTTTATCCCTCCAACTTGTCTTTACCCGGCAGCCAGGAGTTCCCTTCAACGCCCCAGCCAAAATCAACGACCAACTCAGCCGCTTCTGCGGCATAGTTCGGGCTAAGACGATCCACATAAAGGGTTCCTTCAAGGTGATCGAATTCGTGCTGAAAAATTCTTGCAAGCCAGCCAGTTGCTTCAATCTCAACGGGCTTCTGTTCTAAATCGACTCCCGAGAGTTTCACCCATTCGGCTCGTTTGAGCGGAAACCTTTCTCCCGGAAAAGATAAACAACCTTCGATTTCATGTTCCTCATCTGCGGGTTCAGAACTGATCTGACCAACCTCGAGAGTTGGGTTAATAACCTCACCGCGAACCGGGTTACCCTCGGCATCTTCGTAGTCATAAACAAACACTCTGAGACCTACGCCGATTTGCGGCGCGGCAAGGCCTACGCCTGGAGCTTTATCCATCGTTTGATACATGTCTTTGACGAGTTTCGCCAATTCCTTATTGAATTCGGTCACTTCAGTCGCTCGTTGGTGCAGAACGGGTGAGCCGGTTATGTGAATTCGTCTGATAGCCATTCCTCAAATTTATCGCCACACCGATAGTCTTATGAACAGCAACAAACCTGCAGTGCATGAAAGGCGTTTGGCAATGAGTGATGGGGCGCGTCTTTTAGCAATCACTCTGGCAGCGCTGGGCGCTTTTTCGATGTCATTCGGTGCTCAACTTCAAAACGACGCGGTCGCTCTGCAACAGAAATCTCAGCGCGCGAAGTCTTCGTTGAAGAGCGTGCTAAATCTGAAGCAGCTTCTCAGCGTCATGAAGCGCCCACGCTGGCTTGTGGGCACAATTCTGCTTGGTCTTGCAACCTTACTGCAACTGACGGCACTCGGCTTGGCGCCACTTATCGTGGTGCAACCCGTTGGTGTTATCGCACTCGTATCGACATCATTGTTGAATGCCAAGTTCAATCACACCAAGCTCAATCGAGCAACACTGATAGCAATTACATGTTGCACTGTAGGCATCGCCGGCTTCGTCGTCGCGGCCTCCCTGGTTGCCACTGAGCCACAGATTGACGACAACAAGTTGAGGCTCGTGCTTGGTGCTCTGGTTGCGATTCTTATTATCTTCGGATTAGCGTTCTTGAAGTTCGCCAAAAAATTTGGGGCGCTTGCCTACATCATCGGCACAGGTGTTCTTTATGGATTCGTAGCCACACTCGCCAAGGTGGTTATCAAACGCATCGAGCAGGCCCAGTTCGAGTGGTTGACAGTCTTTTGCGCAATCGCTCTGCTCGGCGCCATGGCTCTTGGTGGCTGGTTCGTTCAAAACGCATATGCATCGGGCCCACCTGACCTCGTTATCGCTGGTCTGACTGTCATTGACCCGCTAGTTGCTGTAGTAATAGGTGTAACCATTCTTGGCGAGATGGATGGCGTTAATGGTTGGTACAGCATTGCGTTCATGACATGCGGTGCCATTGCCATAACCGGTGTCTTGATGTTGTCTCAAGTTCACCCAGAAATGAAACTAGCCAAGAGTCTCAAAGCGCGAATCGCCCGAAGGCGCGCTCTTTAGCACTAAAATCATACCCATGCGTATTGTCATCGGTTGTGACACTTTTCCGCCCGATATAAACGGTGCAGCTCGATTTGCTGAGCGACTCGCTGGGGGACTAGTTCGTCGGGGGCACGAGGTTCACATTATTGCTCCAGCCTTTTCAAAGGTGCATGGCCGTTTTGTCGAATCACACGATGGCGTTGAGATGATTGTTCACCGCATCAGGTCTTTTCGCTGGTACCCACATGCCACACTTCGCTATGTTTGGCCCTGGACTTTTCAAAAACACGCTGATCGTCTGATAAGCGAACTCAAACCTGACGCAGTTCATAGTCAATCGCAGCTGATAGTTGGCCGGTATCTATCTCGCGCTGCTAAAAAACAGGGCGTGCGACTTATTGCCACGAACCACATCATGCCCGAGAACCTGATCCGATACACAGTGGTCATTCCAAATTGGTTTAAAAAAACGGCCATGCGACTAGCTTGGCTCGATGCGGGGCGGGTTTTGAGGCTTGCTGATTACGTAACCACGCCTACCCGACGTGCCGCCGAGCTACTTGAAGCGGCTTCAGGGCTTTCGGGTGTTCTCGCCATTAGTTGCGGAATCGATGCTTCGAAGTTCGCAAACACCAACCCAACTTCAAACAAGCCACCTCGCGTGCTCTTCGTGGGTCGTCTTGATTTCGAGAAGCACATCCACAACCTCCTCAAGGCCGTGGCCAGCTTGCCTGCCTCTCTAGGAGTATTAGTTGAAATCGTAGGTGACGGCAGTGAGCGCAAAAGCCTAACCGCTTTGGCGAACGAGCTGGGCATCTCTGAACGTGTTAAGTTTTTGGGCCACGTCTCTGAAGAAGAGTTGCCTTTGGCATACGAGCGTGCAACTGTGTTTGCCATGCCTTCGATCGCAGAGCTTCAAAGTATCGCAACCATGGAGGCGATGGCTTCTGGGCGACCAGTGGTAGCGGCTGATGCAATGGCGCTTCCTCACCTGGTTCACGACGGCGATAACGGCTACCTCTTTGAGCCAGATGACGTTGCCATGTTTGCCGATCGACTGAATCGAATTTTCATCGCAGATGCTGCCGAGCTTGAGCGTCTAAGCGAAAACTCTTTGCACTTGATTCAAGCTCACGACATAAATCGCACACTAGACATCTTTATCAACCTTTATAGCGGCCAGGCATCTGGCGACTCAACGACTGACGACAACCTCGAGGCATACGACTTGCCAATCGGCCAATTAAGCGAATCGCTTCACAACCGCGTTCTGCAACTGCGCCAGGCTGCACGAGACATTCGAGAGGCAGCGACAGGGCTTCGCGAGAAGGCCTCAGACCGATTCGAAGAAGTTCAAGAGCGTTTAGACGACCTAAGGGATGAAGTTGTTGAAGGCGTGCGACGTGCTGGCAAAAAAGTTAAACGCGGCATGAAGAACGCCGCAAAAAATTTCAAGGTTACCGACGAGTAGTCTTGAATGGTTGGGGGCGTTAGCTCAGCCGGTTAGAGCAGCGGACTCATAATCCGTCGGTCGCGGGTTCAAGTCCCGCACGCCCCACCAAATCTTCAAGCAGAACAGTGCTTACAACAGCAAAGTGGCTGCTGAAACGCCATAGCATTTCAGCAGCACTCGAATCAACACGCGTGCATGCACCTAATCGAATTAAGCCCAAAATAGGGTTAACCACAGACAAAGACAACGTTCTTTTGAAACCGGTTTTCGGCACTCTGATAGCTTTTTGGCTATTTGTAGGCTGTCCACGAAACAATTCTGAAGATTTTGGAATAAATCAGCAGGATATTTTTGTTTGTTGCCTAAACTTAAGTTTGGCTGTTATCTATGGGTTTTTAACAGCCATTCAACGCACTATCAATGCAAGGACTGATTAATGCTAAAAATTCGCAAGGTGACAGCCTTCGCCACAGCGGCGATTCTGGCTCTGTCACTATTTAACTTGGGGGCCCAAGGTGCATCTGCAGCCGCAGTTTCACTCACACTCTCAAACCCGAACCCGGTTACTGACGTAACCACTGGTTCTGTCGTTTCTCAGGCAGGTGTTGTTGGTGACACTATTACCATCACGTCATCTGCCGACCTGACTAGCCCCGTCACTGTTGATTTCGCCGGTGCTACATCGGTTGAAGCCAGTGGTTCAGGAACCACTTTCACAGTGAAAATTCCAGCCGGCGCTGTCACAGGTACCGTCGGGGTGGTTGACTCAAATGGCAACTATGGCACTTCAGGCGCATTCCAGATTTGGGCATCGCGCACCGAGCCATATGTAATGCCATCAGGTCACCTAAACATCACATACTCAGACTTGAAGCGAATTCTTGACCAGATCAAGATCGGTGAAGCGCATGCAACTCGCACCGCTGTAGCCGGCTCGCTAACTAACCGTCTGAACACACGTGCTGCTTCGGCGAACCCGGTTTATCCTTATGACGTCACCAGTGCTACTCGCTGCCTAATCGCAGCTGACCTTGCAACTGCTGCAACCAACGCATTTGGCGCAACTTCGCTATCAGACCGTTACGTCTATTCGAACCTAAACCCTTGGGGTGTTCGCACAGTTGACGGCGCTTGCAACAACATCACTAACGTTGTTGCCGAGACCGCTCCTGCAGGCACCTACGGTTTTGTTTCAAAGAAAACTGACACGGCAGCGTGGGGTGCAACTGACCAGTTGTTCACCCGTCTAGCACCTGCAACCAACACTCCTTCGAGTGGCAGCACCTACAACCTAAACGCAGTTCAACTGGCCTACCAAGACCCAACTGCTTCGGTTCGTGACCCTCAGCCACGCATCATTAGCAACTTGATTGCTGACCAGTCGACAAACAACGATGCAGCTGTTGCAGCTGGCACCGAAGCCAACGGAGTATTGTATGGCGCTTCAGGTTACGAATCAGAGAACGCTTCAAACGCAACAACAGGTGTTGTTAGCACTTCTGTAAAGATTCCTAACGTAACCTCTGACTACAACGTTTCGGCTGGTTTCAACTCATGGTTCACCTGGTTCGGTCAGTTCTTCGACCACGGCCTTGACTTGATCCCGAAGGCTGGCGCCTCTGTCTTGATTCCTCTTGACCAGAGCGACCCAGTTTATGTTCCAAACCCAGCAGCCCCGAACTTCATGATGTTGTCTCGTGGTGCCGACGCAAATGGTGAGAGTGTAAACATCACCAGCCCATACATCGACCAGAGCCAGACTTACGGTTCACACCCTTCGCAGAACTTCTTCTTGCGTGAATACACCTTCGCTGCGGGCACTGGCATTGCAACCTCAACCGGTCGCATGCTAGAGAGCACTGACGAGAAGTACACCACGCTACCTTCAGCTTGGGCAGGCAACCACACTATTGGTGGAACCCTAACTCACCCAACTGGCTCAAGCGAGGCTGCAAACGGCGGCATGCCAACCTGGCGCGACATCAAGGCTCAGACATTGCTTCTTGGTTTCGCACTGTCAGATAACGACGCGGGTAACATCCCGATCATCGCGACTGACCAGTACGGCAAGTTCATTCCTTCGTCAACTAACTTCCCTCAGATGTTGTTCACAAACGGCTCACAGTTTGTCTGGGCATCAGGTAACCCAAGCTCACCTCTTTCTACAGGTGTTGCAACTTCGTCTGCAGCTCGTGGCATTTCGCTACCTGGTCAGACTGGTTCGAACTGGGTGGCTGTTGAAACTGGTCACAACTTCATCAACGACACCATGAACAGTGCTGTTCCAGCATCGTCACACGGCACACCGTTGACACCTGACGCTGACAGCATCATCAACTCTGTTGCTAGCATTCCAGCTGGCTTCTATGACAACGAATCACTAGACAACCACCTTGTTGCCGGTGACGGTCGTATCAACGAAAACATTGGTTTGCAGGCTGTTCACAACGCGTTCCACGGTGAGCACAACACGCTTGCAAAAGACATCACCGATGAACTTGCCAACAACCCGGCAATCAGCACCGCTTTTAAGAACGAGTGGAATGGCGAGCGCCTTTACCAAGCATCACGTTTTGTAATGGAGATGGAATACCAGCACATGGTCTATGACGAGTTCGCTCGCCGCATTAGCCCAAGCCTGCCAGCTTTCATCGGTTATGACTCAACCGCTAACGCAAGCATCACTGCTGAGTTCGCATCTGCTGTTTACCGTCTAGGTCACTCAATGTTGACAGAGACAATTCCTCGTTCTAACCCAGGCACCTCATGGAGCCCGACTGACAACCAGGATGTTTCACTAATCGCCGGCTTCACCAACCCTGCACAGGGTCGCCTACAGCGCCCGATGACTGTTTTGTCAGCCTTGCACGACGGAACAACCATCGTTTATACACTAAAGAGTGGCGAAACAGCACCGCAGGTTGGCTCAGTTGTTAGTGTTACAGGTCTCGACTCAACCGATGACAGTGCTGTGAACGTAAGCAACGCAATTGTTGACTCAGTGAACGGCCAGACCTTCACCGTTTCAACTCATTTTGCAGGTGGCTCAAGTGGCTCAGCCGTTGACATTGCAAACGCTGGTTCGCCAGTTGAGAGCCTGTCAAAGGTTGCAGAGACTGACCGCTCGGCAGTTGCACTTGTGTCGGTCAACGACCCAGGTTCAAACGCTTGGACTTACACCGCTGGTGAGCAGACCGCAATGATCGCTCAGGGTCTTGTTGCCCAGCGAGGTAACGAAATCGATGAGTTCACCACTGATGCTGTTCGCAACAACTTGCTAGGTCTTCCACTTGACCTTGCCAGCTTGAACATCACACGTGGTCGCGACACTGGTTTGCCTACTTTGAACCAGTTCCGTGGCACCACCGGTGGCACCTTGAAGCCATATGCTTCATGGAACGACTACATCGATGCATTGCGTTACATCCAGTCAGGCGTAAACTTCTTGGCTGCCTACGGTACCTACCCAACCATCACAGCTCCAGTTGAGATCGCAACGCCGACCTCTGCAGTTGCAACAGATGTCGGTAGCGGTCATGTAAGCATCACCTACACTGCAAACGTTTCACGCATTCACGCCGGAAACATCGTCTCAATCTCAGGTTTCAGCAACAGCGATTTGAACGTTCAGTTCGCTGTAGTTGACTCAGTTGACGCCGATTCATTCACAGTGACAACCAAGTGGGGTCACTCACCAAGTGCGACCGTTGCATTTGCAAGCCAGGGTGCGTTGTTCGCAGACCAGGCATTGCCAATCTCTGGTTCAGCGGCTGATGAGTCTAGCTCTGCAAGTGTTACTCGCGACCCGAACACCACCGAGCGTCGCAACCGCGCGCAGGCAGTTCTAGATTCAAACTCGCAAGATGCAGTTGACTTCTTGAACGGTGTTGGCAACTGGGACGTTGACAATGGTGGCGATGAGACTGGTCTAAACAACGTTGACCTTTGGATCGGTGGTTTGGCTGAGAACCCTTACAAGCAGCCTGTCACACCTCCTGTTCTAGGCCCAACCTTCCAGTACGTGTTCGAAGACCAGCTGTTGAAGCTTCAAGACGGCGACCGTTTCTATTACCTAGGCCGCCTCGCTGGCTCAAACCTTGGTGAAGAAATTCCTGCCCAGAAGTTCACTGACATCATTCGACGTAACACTCCTTCGACATCAGCACAGGTTTCTCGTGCAGATGCGACTGGCCTTGTAGGTCTAACCTCACCAGGCTTCAGCGTTACCGACTGTTCATTCAGCAACATCACTGACTTAGTTTCTGATGCTCTTCGCTGTGCCGCAAACACTTTGCGTCACGACGGTTTCGGAACCTTGGTTCACCGTGGCCTTGACAACATCACTGCTTTCGCCGACCTATCATCAACGGCAGGCGCACGCCTAGCCGGTGGTGCCGGTGACGACAGCATTCAGGGAACCTCAGGCAACGACTACCTAAGTGGTGGTCTAAGCGGTGGTGACACCATCGATGGTTTCGCTGGTAACGACATCATTATTGGTGGCGCTGGTGAGGACCTTCTAAAGGGTGGTCCAGGCAATGACACTATTAACGCTGGTGAGTCGCAACTTGGTGATATCGCCGACGGTGGTAGCGGTATTGACTTCATTCATTCAGGCAACTCAACTGGTGCAGCTGTTTCATTCATCGGTGAATCTGGTGACGACTTCATTCAGGGTGGCAAGAACGCAGACCTTCTTCTAGAGGGTGGCGAAGGCGCTGACTGGATCGAGGGTGGCTCGAACACTGACCTTCTTGTTGGTGACCTCGGCATCTTTGGTGGAGCTCTTGGTTCGACCTCGGTTTACGGCGGTAACGACGTTCTAAACGGTGGCCCAGGCAATGACTTCCCTAGCGGTGACGGTGGCGATGACATCATCAACGTTGGTGACGGTGTTGACCTAGCTGACGGTGGAACCGGCTTCGACTTCATGAACTATGAAGGCACAAAGCGTTTCGACAACGGCATCACAACTAAGCCAAGCGCTTATGTTGACCTCAGCGGTGTGAACCCGAGCCTTATCAACTCACCTCTTGATGGAAACATCAACATCGAAGGTGTAGCTGGTGGCCCTGGAAACGACAAGTTGTTCGGTGGCCTCGGCGCTGACTTCGCTGTCGCAGGTGTCACTGGTGTTGCAGGCGCAACCACAATCAAGCTACCTGGAACCGTCACGACTGTCGTGGCAGGTATGCAGGTCGTTGGAACAGGTATCGCTCTCGGTGCATCAACCGTTGGTCCTGGTGCAGTTGCAACCGTGAATGGTGTCACCACCACCACAGTTGACCTCACCGTTCCAAACACAGCTGCAGTAAACGGCACTGTAAACTTCAACACCTACGCTTTAACCGCGCCACAGACTGTAACAGGTCTCACCTCGTTGCTATCTACGACTCCTGGTTGGACTAAGTACTCGAACGTAACTCCTGGTGCAACCAAGTGGTCAGGTGGCTCGATTCTTCTAGGTGCTGGCGGTAACGACCAGTTCACTCTCGTTGCTGGTCAGAACGTTGTTCACGGTAGCGCCAAGTTGCACACCTGCATCTCGGTTACCAACAGCGATGGCTCTGCCTTCACAACCGGTGCTGACGTACCTTGTGCATCAGGTCGTGGTTACTCAACCATGAGTCTGATCTCGAAGTACCTAGACAACGGAACTGTAAACGCAGGTAACGTACGCACTGTTAAAGAACTGTTGTCAGGTAACGTTGACGTAACAGGCTTCTCTTCAGACGGCACAAACATCGTCTACACAGCTGACAACAGCTTTGTGACCGGTGACCGTGTAAACGTTAAGGGAATCACCACAAACGGTATCTACAACGTATTCGGTGCAACTGTCACAGCTGCTACCGCAACCACGTTCACCGTTCGTGTGGCCTCACCTGCCGTTGCCTTCACTGCAGTCTCAGCTCGCGCTGGTGGCTACAACACGCTAACTGTGCCTGGTGCATCGACAGCCGTCACGTTGACCCCAATCACCGGAAGCCTTCCGGCTGGTGCAATGACTGGTTACACCTTGCGCACTACCGCAACGGGTGCCGTTGACACTGTCTATGACATCTCTGCAGTAACGTTCTCGAACGCCATTACTACACAGCTCGCTCCTTGGGTAAGCACTCTGTCTAACGCAACTTTGTCTGCCGGCACACTGTCGCCTGCATTCAACGCTGGCGTTGGTTCATATACCGTGACCACCCCAACTGCGACTGCTACATTGCGTGTCACTCCAACTGCAACTGCAGCTGGTCAGACAATCACTGTAAATGGAGTAGCTACGGCATCAGGCGTTGCATCTGCAAACATCACTCTGTCAACTGTTGGTACGACGACTATTACTGTTGTTTCAACTTCAGCTGATGGTTTGAGCACCTCGACCTATGTACTAACCGTTCTTCGTCAGGGTCTAACTCCGACGATTAGCGCACGTACTTCTGGTGCAACTGCGATCAACTCGAGCATCACAAACTACAACGCTCTATACACCTACACGATCACCAGCAACGCTGGTGCTGTAACCGTTGGCACAGCTGCCGGTGCAACACTGCCGTTCTCGATCACGGGTATCTATGGCGGCCAGGTCGTTTCAATCACAGTTCAGGTTTCACGTGCTGGTTACAGCACTACGACCACAACTGTGACAGGTACTGCAGCAGCAAACATGGGTCTCTTGCCACTGTTTGACACTCCAGTTCCAACCGCAAACGGCTTCACCGTGAACGTGATCAACTACCGCAACACCTTCAGCTACTCGACCGCTGTTACAAACGGTGGCGCTGTATCTGTTGGTAGCGCAAGTGGCTCAACCCTTCCAATCACCGTCAGCGGTCTTGGTTCGGGCGCAGCTTCAACGTTGACCGTGTTCACCTCACGTGCAGGTTCTAACACTGCGTCGGCTACTGTAACCGCAATTTCGGTTGCAAGCCTAGGCATTCAGACCCGTGCGAACTCAGCGCCACAGCTACCGAAGGTAGTAACTGTTGCTGGTAAGTCTGCAAAGGCTATTGCTTCTGCCAAGGCCAAAGCGATCAAAATCGCTAAGGCTAAGGCGCTAAAGGCCGCAAAGCTAAAGGCTCTAAAGAAGTAGTTCTAGCGACATAGACCTCGGGCCCAGACATTCGAAAGAGTGTCTGGGCCCGATTTCTTTTTCATTGTCGTGAATCAAAGCTGAGAAAAGGGCTGAACTTCATTCGCCTGCCATTAAGATTTGAATAGTTGAATTTACTGAAAGTTCGGTCAAGTGGCAGATACAGGTCAAACTAAAGACATCGTTGCGGTTCCCCTCCGGCATCCAGTTCGCTGGGTTCTCGGTGCCTTGCTCACCGCATCCATCATGGCTCTTGTTTATTCAATCGTCAGTTCGCCCAACATTGACCAGGCAAGTTTCTCTAAGTACCTCTTCAATGGCCTCATTATCGATGGTGCAATCAAGACGATTTGGATCACAGCCATTTCAATGGCCATAGCGACTATTTTGGCAACCCTTTTGGCCATTATGAGACTGTCTGACAATCCATTGCTTCGCGGGTTCTCTTTTCTTTTTGTAAACTTCTTTCGAGGCACCCCATTGCTTTTGCAGATTGTTTTTTGGGGGTTCTTGGGTCTTATTTGGCCAATGACAGTGATCGGCATACCTTTCACAGATGTAGTTTTCTTCTCTGGAAAAACCAGCGACGTGATGTCGCCTATAGTGGCGGGTATCATCGCGCTTTCGTTAAACGAAGCTGCCTACGCATCCGAAATTGTGCGAGCAGGAATTCTCTCGGTTGATGTCGGCCAAGCCGAGGCTGCAAAGTCGCTGGGTATGAGCGGTGGCTACACATTGCGAAGAATCGTCCTGCCTCAAGCAATGCGAGTGATTATTCCGCCCATGGGAAACGAGACCATCTCGATGCTGAAGAGCACCGCCATGCTTAGTCTCGTTGCTGTGACTGAGCTTTACACTAGAGCTCAAATCATTTCTGCAACAAACTACCGCCAGGTTGAGCTGATGGCCGTAGCTGGTTTTTGGTACCTCATCATGAACGCGATTCTTTCAGTGCCTCAAAGCTACCTCGAGCACAAATACGGCAGGGGAGTGGCGAATCAGAACGAGCGGTGGTTGTCACTGCCATTTAGAGGAGCAAAGAAGTGAGCTCAACATTCGTCTCTTCTAGTCTTATGCCGATGGTTGATGCCGTTGACGTTCGCAAGCGATTTGGTTCAAACGAGGTTCTCAAGGGCATCACATTGGACGTTCACAAGGGGCAGGTACTCTGCCTCATAGGTCCAAGCGGCAGTGGAAAGTCAACTTTCTTAAGGTGTATCAATCACCTAGAAACCATTAACAGTGGATTGATCAGAGTTGACGGCACCCTCATGGGCTATCGCGAGCAAGGTTCAACCCTGCATGAAATGCATCCAAACGCGATTGCTTCACAGCGTCAAGACATCGGCATGGTTTTTCAACGCTTCAATCTTTTTCCGCACCTCACAGCAATTCAAAACATCATCGAGGCGCCGATTGGCGTTCGCAAGATTGACCGGGCCATTGCAGTCGAAAACGGATTGCGGTTGTTAAATGAAGTTGGTTTATCTGACAAGGCCGACCATTATCCGTCGCAGCTCTCTGGTGGCCAGCAGCAGAGAGTGGCCATAGCGCGTGCATTGGCTATGGAGCCTAAACTGATGCTTTTCGACGAACCAACCTCGGCTTTAGACCCGGAACTTGTTGGCGACGTGTTGGACGTTATGAAGCGTCTAGCAGATGGCGGAATGACAATGATTGTTGTGACTCACGAAATGGGATTTGCGCGTGAAGTTGCAGATGTCGTTGCATTCATGGATGACGGCAAGATCGTAGAGATAGGTGCTCCACTAGATGTCATCGATAATCCGAAGCACGAACGCACCAAGGCCTTTATCACTTCTGTTCTCTAGCCGACTTGGCTCTACCTAACCCAAAGAGAGCCGCATCTCGCTTGTAAAGTTTGTGTAAAGTCCACCTTGCACCGCTACTGGCGAAGTTAGTCTTAGCTTGTCTAACTTTTTTTCACTCATAAGGAGCCATTTTTGTCAATCTTGAAAGTTTCACTTACAACCGCAATGGCCGGAGTCGCCATTTTCGCTTTAGCTGCATGTTCTGCCGATGCGACACCAACACCTTCTGCAACTACCGTTGCAGTCGACGAGGCTGCAGCGTCACTACTACCAGTTGAATACAAGACGAGCGGAATCGACATCGGCAGTGACATTCCTTATGCACCGATGGAGCTTTTCGAAGAAGACGGCACGACAGTGACCGGCCTTGACTATGACCTGTCTCAACTAATCGCCGCAAAGCTTGGCGTTGAGATCAGCTTTAACAAGCAGGCATGGGACTCAATCATTCCGTCGGTGCAGTCTGGAAACCACGACATGATCATGTCTGGCATGAACGACACCGTCGAGCGTCAGCAGTCTCTAGACTTTGTTGACTACTTCAAGGGTGGCTTCGCAATCGTCACCGCTAAGGGAAACCCAGAGGGCATCACCACTTTGACTGACCTCTGTGGCAAGACCGCTGTTGTTCAAACCCAAACAGTTCAGGGTGACATGTTGCGCGCGCTCGACTGTGGCGACGCTGGCCCAGTGGTTCTACAAGAGTACCCAACTGACCCAGACGCCATTACCGCCCTCATCGCTGGCAAGGGCGTTGCAGACGTCATGGACGCACCGATTGCTGCCTACGCTGCTCTGCAGCAGCCAACCAAATTGGAGCTTGTTGTTGACGCAGCGAACCCCAACGGTTACGAGCCAGTCTTCACCGGCATCGGCGTGCTTAAGACCAACACCGGTTTGCGCGACGCAATTCAGGCGGCCTTGAACTCAGCAATCGCTGACGGCAGCTACCAGGCCGTTCTTGACAAGTGGAACCTCGGTTCATTTGCTGTTACCGAGGCAACAGTCAACGGCACCAAATAACTTCTTAATCTGATCGGGGATGCACGCACCTGTGCATCCCCGATTTTCTTTTAGGCGATAATTGTCTGGTGACCTATTCAATTCGTTTGCTCAGCACTTCTCATGAAATCAGGCTGGGTAGTGACTTCTTTCGAGCGGTTTGGGGCGGCAGCGACGATGTCGTACCGGTTGACATTGCCATAGCTTCTGGCCACGCTGGTGGCTATTTTTCTGCGGCGTTTGACGCCCACGGCAACATGGTCGCTGCCTGCTATGGATTTGTGGGGGATTACCGGGGTGAACGCACTCTGCATTCTCACGTCACGGCTTCTAAAGTTTCAGGTGTTGGCTTTGCAATTAAACAGCACCAGCGAGCTTGGGCAATCGAGCGTGGCTTCAAAGCTATTACGTGGACCTTCGACCCTTTGGTACGGCGAAATTGCGTCTTCAACCTCGAGAAGTTGGGGGCCACCACGACGGAGTACCTTGTGAATTTCTACGGTGAAATGCACGATTCAATAAACTTCGGCGACCAATCAGATCGACTTTTTGCGTATTGGTCTCTGCATATTCGAAACGCAGGTGAGGTGCCAACTTCGCATGTAATTGAGACTAACCATGACCGCGTCAATGCTTTGGTTACTGCACTGACTATTGATGACTCCAATGGTCCGATGATTAGCCCCGAATGGCATTCTTTTGTTGACACCAAAACACCATTTGCCCTTTACTTACCGCCAGATATTCAACAGATACGATTGGTTGATGCTGGCCAGGCAGTCAGATGGCGCCAGGCTGTGCGGCAGATTCTTGTTGAGAGTTTGGCATACGGCGCACACGTCAGCCGAATGACAGCTAATCGCGAGGCGCTACTCGTCGAATGGCCTGAGATTGGAGAGAAATGAAATTAGAATCGGTCGAGTTCAGACGTTTAAACGTGCCTTTGAAATCTGCTTTTCGCACATCGTTCAGCAGCGTAAACCTGCACCAAGTATTGTGGGTCCACGCTATAACCGATGTAGGCGAGGGCTGGGCCGAGTGCGGTGCGAACGAGCGCCCTGACTACTCAAGTGAATTTCACGACGGCGCAGCAACAGTTCTGAAGGAATTTTTGTTGCCAGATCTTTTTGCGCTTGGCGATGACCTGACAGCGGAGGCCGTAGCCCCTACTTTGCACTGGGCTAAGGGTCATCGAATGGCTAAAGCTGCTATTGAAACCGCGCTTCTCGACGCGCAACTTCGTGGTGTGGGCCAATCTCTCGCAAGCTACCTTGGCGCTACCAAGACTGAGGTTCCTGCTGGCGTATCAGTTGGAATCATGGATTCATTTGAAGAGTTGTTGCGCTTCGTCGAGGGTTACTTGGCCGAAGGATACCTTCGTATCAAACTCAAGATTGAACCTGGTTGGGATTACGAACCTGTCAAATTGGTGCGTGAAACCTTCGGTGACGATTTATTGCTACAGGTTGACGCGAACACCGCGTACACGCGCGACGACTTCGATCTTCTCAAACGTCTAGACGAATTCAACCTGTTGCTCATCGAACAACCTATAAACGAAGAAGATGTTCTCGGCCACGCCAAATTGGCTGACTATATCGAAACTCCAGTGTGCCTCGATGAGTCCATTATTTCGGCTGACATAGCGCGTGATGCAATCGAGCTTGGAGCTGCCGAGATCATTAACATCAAGCCATCGCGTGTCGGGGGTTACCTCGAGAGCAAGAAAATTCACGATGTGTCGGTCGCAAACGATATTCCTGTCTGGTGCGGTGGAATGCTAGAAACTGGCATTGGCAGAGCAGCTAACCTTGCGTTGGCGGCAATGCCAGGATTCACTCTGCCAGGTGACACGTCTGCTTCGTCACGCTACTTCGAGCTTGATACAACAGAGCCTTTTGTTTTGGTTAACGGTCACATTAAAGTACCTACCGGCCCTGGAATCGGGGTTGATCCAATCATGCAAATTGTTGACGGTTACACGGTTTCGAAAGAGTGGGTTTCAGCTAAGTAGCGTGGGTTTACATCGAAGATAACGTTTCGGTAACCCTTCGAACTGCAAGCCTTTGCAAGAGCGCTTAATTCAGAAATAAGTTCTACGTTTATTTCATAGCGCTTTCGCTATGTTTGTTTTTAGAAGGGCATAATCTTGTCTCGTTTCATTTCATTGAAGTTTGTGGCTTCACTTTTCACCACCATTGCGCTGCTTGCCGGGGCGTCATTCGCTTCAGGCTCAGCGCAAGCGGCTGGGCTTCCGTCCACCATCAATTTGACGGTGCACTACAACCGGGGCGATGCTGATTATTCGAGCTGGAAAATCTACACTTGGAAGAACTACGACTCAGCCACTGCTGATGTCAACAACGGTCGCACGGCGGTTAGCACGACCGACTCATTTGGTGGCGTTTATGTTGTCAACGCGACGGGTATGACAAATTTTGACAGCCTTGGTTTTCTGATCACTCAAGGTGATTCTTGGACGAAAGATTTCCCTTCTGATCGCTTCATCACAAGCTTTACCAACGGTAATGCAGAGATTTGGCTCAAGAGTGGCGACGCGACCATCTATACCAGCGAGCCTGCTCCGCCAGCACCTGGCATTGCCAGCGCAGCTTTGATTGGGTTCAAGAGCTTTCACGTAATCGTTTCACCTGCTATTGCTGTTACGAACACCTCTACCGAAGGCTTTACCATCAACGATGGAACGTCAGATGTTCCAGTGACATCGGCTACCGCAACTAACGCTGCGTCTGGCCTAGCCACAGGTTTCGACCTTAGCGTTGCTAACAACGTCGATTTGGCGAAAACCTACACTGTAAGTCACGCCGACCTCACCTCAAAGGTTGCTTCTACAGCTGGACTTTTCGATTCACAGGCGTTTACAGATGCATTCACGTATGCCGGAAACGACCTCGGTAACACCTACACTTCTGCCTCAACGTCATTTCGAGTTTGGGCTCCAACTGCAACTGCTGTTTCTCTAATGTTGCACTCGAACTCTTCTGAAGAGAGAAGTAGCGGTGCCGAAGTTGCGATGACTCAGAGCATCAAGGGCACTTGGGTCGCGACTCTAGACGGAGACCGCGACGGTCTCATTTATGACTACAAAGTTCAGGTCGACGGCAAAACTAACTACGCTTCAGACCCATATGCTCGCGCCAGCACAATCGACAGCGGCCACAGCGTTGTTGTCGATCTAGACAAGTCAAACCCAACTGGTTGGGCTTCCACATCTAGCCCAGATTTTGGCAATGGCAACACCGATGCAATCATCTATGAGTTGCAAGTTCGAGACCTTAGTTCAAACGCGAACAGCAATATTCCAGTCGATCACAGAAAGAAGTACCTCGGGCTCACTGACGTAAACACCAGTTTCTCACAGACCATCTCAACAAGAAAACTCGTTGGATACAAATATGTGACAACCACGAACACATACAAGACGCCTACCGGTGTGGCGGCAATCAAGGCTCTTGGTGTAACGCACGTTGAACTTTTGCCGGTCTATGACTTCAACAATAAGGGCGAGGGCAGTGCAGACGAGAACCATGCTGTGTTCAACTGGGGTTATGACCCTGTGAACTACAACGTGCCTGACGGTGGTTTCTCTAGCGATGCAGCGAACCCTTATGCTCGCATCACCGAATTGAAAAGCGGAATTCAATCTCTTCACCAGCAAGGCCTTCGCACAATCATGGACGTTGTCTATAACCACGTTTCAGATGCGGCTACTTTCAGTGAAGAACTCATCGTTCCCGGTTATTTTTTCAGACATGACTCGTCAGGTGGTTTGACTAGCGCAAGCGGATGTGGCAACGACGTGAATTCTGAGCGAAGTATGGTGAGTAAGTTCATTGTCGATTCAGTTACCTATTGGGCAAGCGAATACCACTTCGATGGTTTCCGTTTCGACCTCATGGGGCTTCTAGATGTCACCACAATGAACAACATTCGCACCTCGCTTAATACGATTGACCCGAATATAGTGATGATCGGCGAGGGTTGGAACATGGGAACAGCTACTCACCCAGCAAACCAAAATGCGGCCGCGCAGATGCCAAACATCGGCTTCTTCAATGACCAGATTCGTGATGCTACCAAGGGCTCGGTTTTTGGAGCGTCACAGCCTGGCTATGTTCAAGGCAACACCGAGACAGTCGACGGCGTTATCGCCGGAATCACAGCTCAGACAAACTTCGGCGGCCGAACTTCTGCTAACTGGCTTGCCTCGACACCAGGTCAGTCGGTCAACTACGTCGAGGCTCACGACAACCTCACTCTGTTTGACAAGCTAACAGCAAGTTTGCCGTCGACGAATCGTGCCGCCGCTATCGTTGCTGCGTCTCGGCAGTCTGCGGCGATTGTTTTGACCGCGCAAGGCGTACCCTTCATGCAAGCGGGCCAGGAGTTCCTTCGAACCAAGGGTGGCAACGACAATAGTTACGCGTCTTCAGACAGTGTGAACGGTCTGAACTGGCTAGCTCGTGCGAAGAACGCAAGCACCGTTGAATATTACAAGGGTCTAATCGCTATGAGAAAGGCCCACCCAGCATTCAGAATGGCAACCGCTGCGGCCATAAACAGCAACTTGACTGTGTCAGCGACCGCGAAAAACACAATCACGATGAAACTAAATGGCAAGGCCGTTGGCGACACATGGAAGACGATCGTGGTTCTTCACAACCCGAATGCATCGGCTGTGACTCTAAAGTTGCCAGCAAAGGCCAACTGGCTCGTTTCTGTGAATGGTACTTCTGCGGGCACCAAGACACTGAAAACACTGAAGGGTGCGAAATCAGTGGTAGTTCCAGCTAAAACCAGCATGGTGTTGCACTACTAGTTCTTAATCATCAATGAAAATGGCCATGAGCAGGCGAGCTCATGGCCATTTTTTTCTTTGCTTTAGAGCAGTTCGAACTTCAGGCCACTGAGTCGTTCGGGCTCATTCATCGCGACATCCATAGGATTCTCACGGAACGCCAGTTTGGCTTTTGAAGTTTTCCACGCGGGCCCGCTAGCCATTTGCCATAAATTCTTCATGGCATGTTCAACGTCGAAAGGCATTTCTTTGACAACCTGCGAGTCATTGTGCTTGCGTCTTAGCCACTCAAGGCCGGTTGCAATGGCAAACATCGGGTCAGGCGCACTCACAGGCCAATCTGAGCCGCAGGTGACAAAAATACCTGCGCTCAGATACCGGCTGAAATCACCCAGCAGCAAACGTTTAGCACAGGGCAGAGCTTCTGCGCTCGAATCGGCTTCGGCACTCGCTGCAAGCCATTGAGGGCTGACTACGACCTCAACATCAAGGTTTCGCAGCCTGACAAGGTCCTCTTCTAAAACGAGTTCTGCGTGGGCGACAACGGGCCTGTGAGTACCGACCCACAAGCCACTGCGACGTGCATGTTCAACGGCATCGAGAGCAAGCGAAACGGCTGCATCGCCTATTGCATGAAAATGAGGCCTCAGCTTTGGATCGATTTCGGCAACAGAGACGAGCAGTTCTTGGAGTTGTTGCGCTGACCAAAGGGTTTCGTGCGCAGAACCGTCATCATAGCCACCAACGATCGAAGCTGTCTTTGAACTTATGACCCCGTCTAAGAACACTTTGACGCCAGAAATTTTGACATTCGATTTGGCAGTCTGTGTCGTCGAACTCCGTAGAGCTAGCAACGATTGTGCTAGGTAGTCGAGCTGACTTCGCTTGTCGTCGCTAGAGACTCTAAACCAGAGTTCGTACTGCGACTTCAATTGACTCGCTTCCATGGCTGCTTGGTAAACCTCAAACATTCCAGGGTCGATCCACGCATCTGAAATACCCACATAGCCGGAGGCTGAAAGCGTTTGGTCTGCCAATATCAGTGAATTGAGATCTTCAGAGGGGGAGGGAAGTGGCTGGTGATTCAACACCAGTTGCATCGCCGACCATTCGTGCAAAATACCAGTTGGGCGTCCTTGGTCGTTGACGACCACTTCAGCGTCTTTAAGCTCTGGCACCAAATCGAGCAATCCAGCGGCGTTAAGGGCGGCTGTATTGACCCAAAGGTTATGCCTGTCTGCAGAGTGCACGACCACTGGAACCACTAGAGACACCTCATCTAGTTGCTGGGCAGAGAAGGTCTCGTTCAAATCTTGATTGAAAGCAGTGGCGTCTAGCCAGTCGAGATTTGGTAGCGAATCGACATGTCGTTTGAGTTCTAGAACTGCATCAGATGGCCGCAGGTTTGGTGTCAGCTGTAACGAAGAGAGTTCACGTGCAGCAAAAAGCGGGTGGCAGTGGCGATCAGAAAAAGCGGGCAAAAGCCAGGTGCCGTCATCACCGTGCTGAATCCAATCACTATCAGCGCGAGCTGGCATCAGACTCTTCACGGAGGTAACATCCTGCGCAAAGCGACTCGTATGTTACGTCGAAGCCATCGATGGCAACCTGGTCTCCGGTGAACACAAATTTGCCATTGACAAGTCGCGCGTTGAACAGAGCTTTTCTACCACACCGGCATATCGTCTTTAGTTCTTCGAGACTATGCGCGATTTCGAGAAGTCGTAGGCTACCCGGAAAACTCTTGGTCAAAAAATCTCCGCGAATTCCATATGCGAGAACTGGAACGCCATCTAACACGGCGATCTTCATGGCCTGATTCACCTGTTCAGTGGTCAAGAACTGAGATTCGTCGAGCAATAGGCATGCGACGGGGTTTCCGGTGCGTTCGAGCACTTGCGAGGAATAGTAGGCAAATTCTTTGCGCAGATCGGCCTCAGGAACAATGAGAAAGTCAACCTCACGTGAAACGCCCAAGCGCGAAACGATCGACTTATCACCGCGAATGTCTATCGATGGTTTTGCAATGAGAATTGTCTGAGCACGCTCTTCGTAGTTGTATGCGGCTTGCAATAGCGCCGTGCTCTTGCCGCTGTTCATCGCGCCGTAGCGAAAATATAGTTTGCTCACATCAATATGCTAGCGCCCTGAACATGGCACTTGACTCTGGTTTGTTCCACGTCTAAATTGAATGCCTACCCACCGATTGAAACGTAGGGGAAGACGTTTCAAAATCGGAGGTTACAAATGTCTATTCCACAGGCTTCGACACCTGGCTTTTTGCTAGTTCACGGTGCAGCTGGTGTCGATCGTGCCCGGCTCGAGGGTGCTATCGACGAACTAGTGCGCGTCGTGCAACCCTTTGTTTGGAGCTCTGTTGAATCTTTGCAACTCGCCACGGCATCAGCTGCAAGAGCACCCGAGCCGCTCTATCGAGCATCATTTGAGTTTTTGGCTGATCTTGATACAACAGCACAGTTAGCCACTCGACTTGCAGCGTTTCAAACTATCTGGTTCGAGGTAGCTTTGACCTTCTCATCAAAGGGTTTAGGTCAGAGGTATTGCTACACGCCTACGCTTGGAATGTTCCACAGCCAGCTTGATGAGGCAGGGAACCAACTGTTCAATGAGAATCAGATTCGCATAGCATTGCAAAGCGCGACGAAAAGCGGTTTACAAGCGCAGATGACCAAAATGTTAGGCGCGCAGTGGGACGCTCAGCTAGACCAACTCAGAAAATTCGGCATCGACGGCGAATCTGTCACAAACTTGGCTAGTTAACCTTCATAGCTTCTGAAAACCACAACTGCGTTGTGACCACCGAAACCGAACGAGTTGCTGATGGCAAGGATTGGCCCGCTAGGCAATGTTCGAGGCGAGGTAGCCACATCTAGTGGAATCTCAGGGTCTTGGTTGTCAAGATTAATTGTTGGGGGAGCGACTCGGTGCTTCAATGCGAGAATCGTGAAGATAGCCTCAACGGCTCCAGCGCCACCTAGAAGGTGACCGGTTGATGCCTTGGTCGCCGAAACCACAATCTTGCCGAGCTGATCACCAAAAACTCGCTTTAGGGCCGTGTATTCTGCAATGTCGCCGACCGGGGTGCTTGTGGCATGCGCGTTGATATGAACAACATCTTCAATCGAGGCATTTGCCTGTTTCAAAGCGGCTAGAACGGCTCGCGCCGCACCTGTTCCCTCGGGGTCTGGAGCTGTGATGTGGTGGGCATCTGATGTCACTGCGCCACCGACTAGCTCGGCATAAATCTTTGCGCCACGAGCTAGAGCGTGCTCTTCTGTCTCTAGAACGAGGGCAGCGCCACCTTCACCCATAACGAACCCATCGCGGTTTACGTCATAGGGCCGTGAGGCCTCTGCAGGGCTGTCGTTCTTTTTTGAAAGTGCGTGCATGGCAGCAAAGGCTGATATTGGCAGGGGATGAATGGCAGCTTCACAGCCACCAGCAACAACGACGTCAACGGCGCCGCTCAAAAGTCTGTCTAGGGCATTTGCGATCGCCTCGGTGCTTGATGCGCAGGCTGATACAGCCGTGCGAACACCACCACGAGCGGCGATATCCATGCCGATTGCTGCGGCAGGGCCGTTTGGCATAAGCATTGGAACCGTCATTGGCAAGACGCGACGTGGGCCGCGCTCTTTGAGTGTGTCAAATGCATCAAGCAGAGTCCAAACACCACCGATGCCTGTTGCGAATTCGACAGCTAGACGTTCTGGCGCCACATCGGGTTTGCCAGCGTCAGCCCAAGCTTCGCGAGCTGCAATTAGGGCAAACTGACTTGAGGGGTCAAGTCGCTTCGCCTCCTGAGGCGTGAGAATTTCGCTGGCCGGCACCTTGGCCTGGCCAGCGAAAGTCACGGGAACCTCATATTTTTCAATCCACGGCTTTTCGAGCGTGGTGATGCCCGATTTGCCGGCAAGTAGAGCCTGCCAGGTAGATTGAGCGTCGCCACCGAGTGGCGTGGTTGCGCCTATGCCTGTGACAACGATTTTGCGACTCAAGGTAATTAGCCCTGCGCGCCTACGATGAAGTTAACTGCGTCACCAACGGTGATTAGGTTCTTAACTTCTTCGTCTGGAATCTTTACGCCGAATTTGTCTTCTGCGTTCACAACGATTGTCATCATTGAGATTGAGTCGATGTCTAGGTCGTCAACGAATGACTTCTCTAGGGCTACTGCGTCAGCAGCGATGCCAGTCTCGTCGTTTACGATCTCTGCTAGACCAGCTAGTACTTCGCTCTGCGAAAGTGCCATGTTTTTCTCCTTAAGAGGGTTTGAAATGATTCTTGAATAGTTTAAGGCATAACTACGACTTGAGCACCGAAGGCAAGCCCCGCGCCAAAGCCAATCTGAAGTGCTAAGCCACCTGATTTCACGTCGCCAGACTTCAAGAGAGCATGCATTGCAAGCGGAACGCTGGCTGCCGAGGTGTTTCCGGTGTGCACAATGTCTCGCGCAACTACGACATTCTCTGGCAGTTTTAGCTGCTTCGCTAGCTCGTCGATAATTCGAATATTGGCCTGGTGAGTCACCAGCGCTGAAAGATCTTCGGCCTCGATGCCCGCAACTTCTAGTGCCTTTTTCGCAACCTTCGCCATCTCCCAGACTGCCCAACGAAATACTGTTTGGCCCTCTTGGCGAAGCGTCGGCCAAGCACTTGTGCCATCACGCAGTTCTAGGAGTGAAGCGCTCATACCCACTGCATCCCAGTGTGATCCGTCACTGCCCCAGACCGTTGGCGAAATTCCTGCGAAATCGCTTGGACCCACGATTGCCGCGCCTGCTCCGTCGCCGAGAAGGAACGAAATAGTCCTATCTGCTGGGTCAATAAAGTCACTGAGTTTTTCGCCTCCCACAACCAACACATACTTGGCCATGCCGGATCGAACCAATGCGTCGGCTTGCGCGATTCCATAGCAATAACCGGCACATGCTGCTGAAATGTCGAATGCTGGTGCCGGATTCGCGCCAATTTTGTCTGCTAGCAGAGCCGCTGCAGATGGCGTTTGATGAGGGTGGGTAATCGTGCTAAAAAGAACGGCACCAATTTCAGAGGCGTCGATGCCAGCCGCTTTTATCGCTTGCTGCGATGCATCAACGGCCATGTCCATGAGGCTTAGCTCGGCGCTGGCGCGACGACGCTCAATAATTCCAGTGCGCTGACGAATCCATTCATCGCTCGAGTCAATTGGACCAGCCACGTCATCGTTGGTGACAATCAAATCACCGCGGGCTGCTCCAAGACCATAAATGCGCGAGAACTGAACCGATGTGTACTGATTGAGCTTCGGGTGCGACATGTTGCCTCAGATCTTTTCTGCTTGAATGCTTGTTAGAGCACTAAAACGCTTAGCCATGGTTAGAGATTAGTGCAAGTGCGGCATCGAGTTGATCAGGTGACTTTAGTGCTAGCGTTTCGACTCCAGGCATAGAGCGCTTGGCTAATCCTGTCAAAGTGCCACCAGGGCAGACTTCGATAATTGCCGTGATGCCAGCCTCAACCATCGCTGCCATTGTTAGATCCCATCGAACTGGGCTTGAAACCTGCTTTACGAGCAAAGAAACATACTCGGTGCCCGACTTCACAAGTTTTCCTCCGGCATTTGACCAGAGATAACGCTTCGGGTCTGCAACAGATAGTGCCTGAGCATATGCCTCAAGTTCGGCGACTGCCGGTTGCATAAATCTGGTGTGAAATGCTCCCGCAACCTGCAAAGGAATGACGCGTGAACCCGCTGGCCCTTCGGCCTGCAGTGCGGCAATGGCTTCGCTAGCGCCAGCCGCCACTATTTGACCGCCGCCGTTGTAGTTAGCAGGTTCTAGTTCGAGCTCAGCGAGACGTGCTTCAACGATCGATTGATCGCCACCTAACACTGCCGCCATACTCGTAGGCTGCAGTGCTGCAGCCTTGGCCATGGCGGTGCTTCGAGCTTTAACGAATGAGATTCCCTGGTCTGCCGTGAAAATGCCTGCCGCCACCGCGGCGGTTATTTCGCCCACTGAGTGACCGGCAACGCCAGCGATGCTCTTCGTAACTGCGCCACCTTCGCCAAATAATGCTGCTAGAGATGCAACACCGGCGCTCACAATAAGTGGCTGAGCGATGGCAGTGTCTCTAATGGTGTCAGCGTCACTGATTGTTCCATGTTCAATTAATGCCAAACCAGAAGTTAGTTGTTGTGCCTCGATTGATTCACGAAAAGCCTCAACTTCTAACCACGGAGTGAAAAACCCCGGGGTTTGTGAGCCTTGACCAGGGCAGACAATAGCAAGCATTTAGGCGTCGCCTCCAGTGTTTCCAGAGGTTCCAGCAGTCACATCGTGCAAACGATAACGGTCGATGGCCTGCTGAGGAACCGACGCGTCGATCTTGCCCTGCTCCACTAGTTGTTCGAGAACACGAACCACAATTGATGGCCCGTCGATCTTGAACGCTCTGCGTGCCGCGGCACGAGTGTCAGAGAAGCCGAAGCCATCTGCGCCTAGAGTCGCGTAGTCGCCCGGAACCCATTTGCGAATCTGGTCTTGCACCTGGTGCATCCAGTCGCTTACGCCCAGCACAGGGCCTTGCGCGTCGGCTAGCTTGCTCGTAATGTAGGCGGGCTCAACTGCCTCGTTAGGGTAGAGGAACTTTCGTTCGTCTTTCGCCAAAGCCTCGCGGCGAAGTTCAGTCCACGAAGTGACTGACCAAACGTCTGCAGAAACGCCCCAATCAATTTGAAGAAGGTGCTGTGCCTCTAGGGCCCAGTTCACTCCAACACCAGAGGCCAAAATCTGAGCCTTGTGACCAGAACTATCGTTGCAGCTCACGCGGTGGATTCCCTTGATGATTCCGTCAACGTCAACGTCGGCCGGTTCAGCTGGCTGAACATAGGGTTCGTTGTAAACGGTCATGTAGTAGATGACATTCGGGTCGCTGTGTGCGCCACCATACATGCGCTCGATGCCAGCACGAATGATGTGGCCGATTTCATAAGAGAAGGCAGGGTCATAAGAGATGACTGCGTTGTTGGTAGCTGCAATCAATAGGGAGTGACCATCTGCGTGCTGCAGACCCTCACCGGTGAGAGTGGTTCGACCAGCAGTTGCACCAATCATGAAGCCACGAGACAGCTGGTCGGCGGCAGCCCAAATTGCGTCTGCAGTGCGTTGAAAACCAAACATCGAATAGAAAACATAGAACGGAATCGTCGCTTGGCCCTGCGTGGCATAGCTGGTAGCGGCTGCGGTGAATGCAGCCATAGAGCCAGCCTCGTTGATGCCGGTGTGCAAAATTTGCCCAGCTGGACTCTCTTTGTATGACAGCAAAAGCTCGCGGTCAACCGAAAGGTAGTTTTGGCCGTGAGGGTTGTAAATTTTGGCCGTTGGAAAGAATGCGTCCATTCCGAAAGTGCGAGCCTCGTCTGGAATGATTGGCACGATTCGGTGGCCAAAGTCTGGCGCGCGAAGCAAATCTTTGAGCAAGCGAACGAAGGCCATGGTTGTGGCGACCTCTTGAGTGCCAGAACCCGCTTTTGCAATCGCGTAGGTTTTTTCTTCTGGCAAAGTGAAGTCAACATACTTGCTGCGACGCTCAGGCAAATAGCCGCCGAGTGCACGACGACGCTCGTGCATATATTGAATCTCAGGTGCGTCTTGGCCTGGGTGGAAGTAAGGCGGTTGGTAAGGGTTTTCTTCGAGCTGTGCGTCGGTGATCGGAATGCGAAGTTCGTCTCTGAAACCCTTCAGGTTGTCGAGTGTCATCTTCTTCATCTGGTGAGTCGCGTTGCGGCCCTCGAATGACTTGCCCAGGGTGAATCCCTTGATGGTCTTTGCAAGAATCACTGTTGGTTGACCCTTATGTTCCATAGCTGCTTTATAAGCTGCATAGACCTTTCGGTAATCGTGACCGCCGCGCTTTAGGCCCCAAACTTCGTCGTCACTCAAGTGCTCGACAAGCTTCAGAGTTCGAGGGTCGCGACCGAAGAAGTTTTCACGAACAAATGCACCGTTTTCAGTTTTGAACGTTTGGTAGTCACCATCTGGTGTTGCATTCATGAGATCAACTAGAGCGCCGTCAACGTCGTTTTGAAGCAGAGCATCCCACTCGCGACCCCAGACAACCTTGATGACGTTCCAACCTGCGCCTCTGAAGAAGCTTTCTAGTTCTTGAATGATCTTGCCGTTGCCTCGAACGGGGCCGTCAAGACGCTGCAGGTTGCAGTTGACCACGAAAGTTAGATTGTCTAAGCCGTCGTTTGCGGCAAGTTGAAGTGCTCCGCGGCTTTCAACCTCATCTAGCTCGCCATCGCCCAAGAACGCCCACACGTGCTGCTCAGCAGCGGTGTCTTTGAGGCCACGACCTGTGAGATAGCGATTGAACTGAGCTTGATAGATGGCGTTGATTGGACCAATGCCCATCGAAACCGTTGGGAACTGCCAAAAATCTGACATAAGGCGCGGATGCGGGTAGCTAGACAAGCCACCGCCCAAGTGAGACTTTTCTTGACGAAAGCCATCGAGTTGTTGGGCACTCAGTCGACCTTCTAGAAATGCTCGAGAGTATGGGCCAGGAGAAGCGTGGCCCTGAATGAAGATTTGGTCGCCGCCGGTTGGGTGATCTTGGCCTCTAAAGAAGTGGTTGAAACCTACCTCATAGAGCGACGCAGACGAAGCAAAGGTCGAGATGTGCCCGCCCACGCCGATTCCCGGGCGCTGTGCACGGTGAACCAGCATCGCCGCGTTCCAGCGCATCCACGCTCGATAAGTGCGCTCAACAGTTTCGTCACCAGGAAACTCGGGTTCGTTTTCTGGAGCAATCGTGTTTATGTAATCGGTGGTAGGAACAATCGGTACGTTCAACTGCAGTTCGTGTGATCGTCGCAGCAGGTTAAGCATGATTTCTCGAGCTCGGCCGCGACCGTGCACTCTGGCAACTGCGTCGAGTGATTCAAGCCACTCGCGGGTCTCTTCAGGGTCTTGGTCTGGGTTGTGCACCGCGTAGGCGTCGTGATTGTTTATCGACACAGAGGTCCTCTTTCATATCAGCACATTTGTCAGTGCTCAGAACGGCTTGGCCTTTTGACTTTGGGTTTAAGTCTCAAGAGACAAGTTTATGCGTTTCAGAGGGAAGCATTTGTAACCTTGTCGGGTTGTGTTTATAGTCCACCCGCTGTTTTTACAATCTCGAAAGATGTGACATGTCAGTTCTAATCGGCGACCAAGCCCCAGATTTTTCTCTCGTCAACCAATTTGGCGAAACCGTTACCCTGAGCCAGTTTCGTGGGGTGAAGCCTGTCGTGATGGTTTTTTATCCTCTTTCTTTTTCTGGAATCTGCACCGGAGAGCTTTGCGAACTTCGCGACGACATTGCAAAGTTTGAGCGGGCCGGCGTTGAGCTTTTGGCCATTTCGGTCGATAGCAAGTTCGTTCAGAAGCGCTTCGCCGAGCAGGAGGGCTACAAGTTCTCAGTTCTAGCTGACTTCTGGCCGCATGGTGCTGTTGCAGAGAGCTACGGGGTTTTTATGCCTGAAAATGGTTTTGCTAACCGCGCGACATTCGTTGTCAGCCTTGACGGAACCATCGCTGCCAAGTTCATCACCGCACCTGGTCAAGCCCGCGACGTTGCAGATTATGACCGCGCTTTGGCTTCTCTCTAGTCTGATTTGCCAAGGCCGAACAAAACTACTAGGCTCTTCTTCGGGCCTTTAGCTCAGTTGGTAGAGCGCCACGCTTACACCGTGGATGTCATCGGTTCGAGCCCGGTAGGGCCCACTACTGAAAAACCCGCTTCTTTACAGAGGCGGGTTTTTCTTTATTAAAAGATAGACTTTTGCCTATGGAATCGGCTGATTACACACCGCCAGTGCGTCGCTCGATGAGTGACGCCGAGTTGGCGCAAGTTGTGAACCAACCCTTCGGCGACGAAGCTACGATGTTGGCCGCAATGGAGCTACTCGAAAGTCAGGCAGCAGTTCGCGCTGAAGATGACCGGGCCGAAGCCATGTGGATTGTCGAGATGCAGGTTCTAGCAACCCCTCAATCAATGGCGGCACTAGATGCATTTCGTCGAGGCGAAAGATTTGATATCGCAGCGTTTCGTGCACAGTCGGCTTCTCAACAAATTGAGGGTCAAACGCCGCAGTTTTTCGATGACCCTGTTGTTCAAGAAACTGGTTCTGAAGCCACAGATGTCTCAATAGCAGAACCTGCGGTGGCACCAGCAGAGCCAGCCGTGGCACTAAGCCTTTTTGACCAGATTGCGCTAGCTAACTCAGCCTTGACGGCAAACACCCCAGAAATTTTTTCAGTCAGTGTGTCACATGAGGCTCCGGCAGATGAAGCACCGGCACATGAGACTCCGGCACACGAGGCTCCGGCAGATGAAGCACTATCACCAGATTCGGCTCTAAGCGAAAGCGCGCCTGACTCTCTGCCAGAGTTAGAAGCACCCTTGGTGCTAGAAGCCTCGTTGACATCAGAGGTGCAAAAAGATGCCGAGCCCGCTGTTTTTCCACTTGTGCCAGTTGGTCCAGCACCTGACATTAGCGTCGTTCCTTCTTCGCCGATAAACAACGAACCAAACCTAGATCAGCTTTTTAGTGCGGATCAACAGGTCGAGCAACAGATAACTGAGTTGCAGGAACACCAGGTTATTGATTCTTTTGATGAGATTTTTGAAATCTCGCCACAAACCTCAGCTGATTTTTTGGATGACGCAAGGGGAGCGGTTTCGACAGCGCATGACCCTTCTGAGAAACAGGGCGCTGGATCACTTTTTCTGAATTGGTTGCCCATCGGCGGCTCAATTGTTCCGGTGATTTTAGCTTTCTACATTCACTCACTCGGACTTGAACTTACTGACGCTGTCGTTGCTGTGTGCCTTGCGATTGCTGCAGCTTTTGCAACGACAACGATTGGTGCTTTTGCGGGCAAGCGCGCAGGCCTCTCAACTTTTATTGTTTCGCGAGCAACATTCGGTGTGTTCGGCGCCAGAATTCCGGCGGTGTTCTTTGCGATTGTGAAGCTCGTGACTTCAGTTGTATTAGTTCTGTTCTTGTTGATAGCTTCCAATTCAGTCTTTAGTTCTTGGGCAATCGAAGGTTCTGGGGCAAAGTCTTGGGACGTTTTGTCAGTCAAGGTCGAACTCTGGCAGATAGTGATCGGTGCTACGTTACTAGTCGCCTCAGGCATCTCACTGATCAAGCTCAAGCTGGCCAAGTTTCTGAACTCGATTCTTGGTGCCCTCGCGTCTTTAGCCGTTTTTGGACTCATTCCTTTGGCCGCGGTCTCAAGTAATCTCTCGGCCACCTTCTATTACCTTGACTCGTGGCCAAAAACCCTAGGTGCAGCGATTGTATCTTTTGCGGCCTTGGGCACGGTTTGGTCTAGCAGCGGTGCCGACTTCGCTCGCGATCTGCGCAAAGATGTAAAGGGTTCCAGCGTTTTCGCCTGGTCTTCAGTCATCTTGCTTCTGGTTCCGAGCGTTATCGCAACTGCAACGCTCATTTTGTTGCAAAATCACGAGGCCAACCCAAATGTGCTTGGATTCTCAAGTTTTGTTCCAAATGGCTATGAGGTTTTTGGTTATGCGATTGTCGCAACAGTACTGGTGCTTCTAGCTGCAATCGAACTGCGCTCTGCGAGTCTCGCACTCGGTGCGGTCGCTTCATGGCTTTCGACTTCGTGGGCAAAGGCATTTGTTGTGCTGTTATTCGCGGGCTTCAGCGTAGTGGCGTGGATGCTTTATGGCTCGGAGGGTCTCTTTTATAACCTTCGCGATTATGCGATTTTCGTCTCGGTTCCTGTCGCCGCTTGGCTAGGCATTTTCTCAGCCGACACATTGCTGAGGCGCATTTCATATCACGAGATTTCTCTAACGAGAACCTACGGCTTCTATGGTAACTACAACTGGGTGAACATCATTGGTTGGGCAGTCGCCAGCGCCGTGGGATTCGGAATGACATCTAGCTCACTTCAAGAGTTTGAATGGTTGGGATTCCTGTCGAGGCTCGCTCAGGACCAATCTTTTTGGGTCGCAAGCAACCTCGGAATCGTTGTGACATTTGCAATCGGACTGTTGGTTCCGATTTGCTTCGGTTTGCCGAGAATTAAGCGTCAAGAAGCCGAGGTTCTATCGATCGAGTCGCGAAGATATGAATTGCGCGATGTTTTGGTTAGTAACGAATCTGAACCGGGAGCCACGCTGGCCACCACTATAAACATCGTTGTTGATGCTAGCGATCAAGATTATTCAGTTTAAATGATTCAGCTGTCAACACTAATTGAAACTTTCGAAACACTTTGGCCTGTTGAAGGGGCTGAAGCGTGGGATGCCCCTGGACTCATTCTTGGCTCACCAGATCAACAAATTCGCAGGGTTTTGCTCACGGTTGACGTTACGAATGAAATCGTGGCTGAGGCAACAGGGGGTTTTGACCTTGTGTTATCTCATCACCCATTTTTAATGCGTGGAACCAAGAGTGTTGCTGAAAACACGGCCAAGGGCTCGGTGATTGCCAAAGCGATTCGGGCGAACTTGGCTCTGTATGCAGCCCACACGAATGCCGATATTGTCGAAAATGGCGTTTCAGACACCCTTGCAAAGGCTATCGGGCTGTCTCACTCAAAGCCTTTGGTTAGCTCTTCTGAAAGCACTGGCCATGGTCGGATTGCAGAACTAGAAACTCCCATGTCACTTGGAGACTTTGCTAGGGTCATCGCTCGCACGATTCCGGCAACTGCCTCGGGTGTCAGGGTTTCAGGCGACTACAACCAGATCATCAAGACGGTTGCAGTTTGCGCCGGTGCCGGTGACAGCTTTATAGAAGCTGCAGTCTCTGCTCAGGCTGACGTCTATGTGACCTCTGATTTGAGGCACCATGTCATGCAAGAGGCTAGAGAAATGGCTTTGGTCAACGGTGGTGCACCCGCACTTATCGACATTTCGCATTGGGCGGCAGAGTGGCTTTGGCTTGAAATCGCCGCAGAGCAGCTGTCTAGTCTGCATTCAGATATTGAATTCGTTGTCAGCGACTTGCGAACCGACCCAATCGACTTTGTAATAACCCAGTAACACCTACCAGGAGCAACATGAAAGCCACCCAGAACCAGCAACAAGATCTTCTGCATCTTCACACGCTCGCAACCGAGATCGAGCGCACACGAGTTTCTATCGGCGAGCTCTTGCAAAGCGCCGAAATCGCCTCAAAAAGGCAAGCGCAGCTTCTGAAGGCCAATGAACTTATTACTGCGCACAACGAACTCGAGACAATTGATTTGGAGCTCAGACGAGCTAACTCTGATCTCGACTTAGTTGAACAGCGCATCAGCCGCGATGAAGATCGACTCAATTCGACAGCCTCTTCTAAAGATGCACAAGGCATTCAAAACGAAATCGAATCGCTAAAAAAGCGAAAATCTGATCTCGAGGATGTTTCGCTTGTGGTTATCGAACAGCAAGAATCGGCACAGAGCAAGCTAAGCGAGATTTCGACTGAGAAAGCGACGATTGACTCTGAACTCGCCGAGCTTGAAGCTGCAGCGCAAAAAGAGGTGATGAAGCTTAAGTCTTCAGGAGAGCTGCTGGTTCAAGAGTTCACTGCTCTCAAGGCTCGAATTGCTCCGGAGCATTTAGAAAAATACACAAAGCTTGCAGCCCGCGGCGTTCCGATTGGCAGACTTGAAGGTCGCGATTGTGGTGCTTGCCGCATGGCCCTGGGTGCCAGCGCATACGAGTCTGTCATTAGTTTGCCAGCTGACGAGTTTGCCACCTGCACCGAGTGCTCAGCACTTCTCGTTCGAGGCTAAGTTGGCCAACTTTATTGTTGAAGCCGACGGCGGTTCTCGCGGCAATCCCGGCCCAGCCGGCTCTGGTGCTGTTGTAATCGACGCGAGCACGGGTCACGTAATCGCTGAGATTGCGAGATTCATCGGAGTCGCCACAAACAACGTAGCTGAATACACCGCCCTACTGGCTGCGCTGGAGGTCTGCATCGAGATCGACCCTGGGGCGAAGGTTTCAGTTCGCATGGACTCAAAACTCGTCATTGAGCAGATGTCTGGTCGTTGGCAGATCAAGCACGCCGACATGCGACAGTTGGCAGCTGCAGTGCGCGAATTGTCTATCAATCGAGTCACAAGCTTTCAATGGATTCCGCGTGAGCAAAATGGTCGAGCAGACGCGCAGGCGAACAAAGCAATGGATGACGGCAGTGACACTGTCACAATTTTTGGCAAAGAGTCTTTGCCCGCTCTTAAGCCGGTCGCGGCAGCACCCATGGCGTCTGTTGCCGAGTTCAACGCTGAACTGCCTTCTTCGGTTCGAGCACCTGGCGGTGTCACAGCAAAGCTCACAACTGTGATTTTGGTGCGCCACGGAAGAACTGCCCTAACTGAATCAAAGCGCATCTCGGGTCGTGGTGGGTCAAACCCGCCACTTTCTGCGGCTGGCCGAAGCGACGCATCTAAAGTTGCATCGGCTTTGGCTCAAATCGGCAAACTTGGCCCTTGGGCGCACATTAAGGCCCCTACAGCGATCATCTGTTCGCCTGTCGAGCGCGCGCATGAAACCGCAAACATCATAGGTCGTGCGACAAACATCGAGGCATACACTGACGAAGACTTAAGCGAGATTAGTTTCGGCAAATGGGATGGTTTGACCAACGACGAAGCGCGCGAAGCTTTTCCTGAAGTTTTTGAACAGTGGAGGGGATCCTGGGAGGTAAGCCCCCCTGGTGGTGAGTCGCTTCAAGACTTTGACGCTCGCGTAATGGCGGCGAAGCAAAGAATTTTCGAAAAGCATGGTGGCGAGACCGTAATCGTGGTCAGCCATGTTATGCCCACCAGGGGCTTTATCAGGTCAGCCTTCGAGGCAGGAATTTCGGCCTATTGGCGCCCACAAATCTCGCCGTGTTCAATATCCATCGTGCGTTTTTGGGCTGACGAGACCGCTGAAGTTCTTGCTATCAACTCAACGGCACACTTAGCCGACTAGGCTTAAACTCGGATGGGTCGGCCAGACGATCGCGGCAGCGCAAGCTGACGAGGAACGTCCGGGCTCCGCAGAGCAAAACGGTGGGTAACACCCACCCGGTGTAAACCGCGAGAAAGTGCAACAGAAAGTAGACCGCCGCAGCAATGCGGTAAGGGTGAAACGGTGGTGTAAGAGACCACCAGCGCGCCAGGTGACTGGTGCGGCTATGTAAACCTCGTTTGGAGCAAGGTCAGACAGAAGGCTTAGGCTGCTCGCTTAGCCTTCGGGTAGGCCGCTAGAGGGTGTCGGTAACGGCATTCGTAGATAGATGATCGTCGCCCGCAAGGGAACAAAACCCGGCGTATCAGCCGGCCCATCCGCTATTCAGAGCCGACGATGCCTAATCTTCGCTGTTTTTATAAGCCAACGCCGCTGCACCCAAGATGCCCGCGTTATTTCTCTTGACCGCTGGAACGATAGCGGCCCGCAACTTCAGCAGTGGCAAAAATTGTTCGTGCTGCTTCGATACTCCGCCGCCCACAATTATCAGGTCAGGTGAAAACAGTGTGTCTAGGCGTGAATAATATTTTTGAAGGCGCTCTGCCCAAGCTTCGAAACTGAGATTCTCGCGTTCTTTCGCCGCAAATGAAGCTTTGGTTTCATAGTCAACACCATCGATTTCGAGGTGGCCTAACTCAGCGTTTGGAACGAGCTTTCCGTCAATAAACAGGGCCGAGCCAATGCCGGTGCCCAAAGTCGTCATAATGACGAGGCCTTTCACGTTAGCGGCCGCGCCGAAGTGCACCTCCGCCACGCCCGCTGCATCTGCGTCGTTGACGACGTGAACGTGTCTGCCGAGTTTTCTTTCGAAAAGACCATCGGCATCAAAGTCAATCCAGTCTTTCGAGATGTTTGCGGCTGACATGGTTCGCCCGTGTTGAACTACCGCCGGAAAACAAATACCCACCGGCAATGAGTCTTTTGCGCCGTCAATCTTCGAAATCAGTTCGGCCACAACCGCAGCAATGTCATCTGGGCGACCGCCCTGTGGCGTCCCAAAACGAACTCGGTCGCTAAGCAGAACGCCTTTCTTGACGTCAACTAGGGCACCTTTGATGCCGGTTCCACCGATGTCGATTCCGATTGCGCGCTTAGCCATGGTCTTACCTTAGTAAACCTTTCACGGTTGGTAACGAAGACACGGAGGCACCTCGATTGGCGAGCGCTTCTCGTGAAGTATTCGGTTCTACTAACTAGCTCTAAGCGAGCGTGAGAATCTCAGCGCCAGTTTCGGTGACCACTAGTGTGTGCTCAAACTGCGCGGTGATGCTCTTGTCTGCGGTGACTACGGTCCATCCGTCGTTCCACATGTTCCACTTGTGCGTGCCAAGGGTAAGCATCGGTTCAATTGTGAAGACCATGCCCACCTGCATTTCGGCGGAATAATCAGGTGCAGCGTCATAGTGAGGAATAACTAAGCCAGAGTGAAAAGCTTCGCCGATACCGTGCCCGGTGAAATCGCGAACGACACCGTAACCGAACCGTTTGGCATAGCTTTCGATTGTTCTGCCGATGATGTTGATTTGTCTGCCCGGAGCGACTACCGCGATTGCACGCATCAACGACTCTCGAGTTCGTTCGACCAGAAGACTGATCTCTGGGGCTACCTCGCCAACCAGAAAAGTTTGGTTGCTGTCGCCGTGAAATCCATCTTTGAACGCCGTAATGTCGATGTTTACAATATCGCCAGATTGAAGCACTGTGGAGTCTGGAATTCCATGGCAAATCACTTCGTTGATCGAGGTGCAGATAGCTTTAGGAAAACCGCGATATTGAAGAGCCGACGGATACGCCCCGTTAGCGACCACGAAATCGTGACCAATGCGGTCGAGCTCGTCGGTGGTGATTCCAGGTTTGCAGTGCTCACCAACCAGTGCGATGGCCAGAGCGGCAATGCGACCGGCGGCGCGAATCTTCTCGACCTGCTCAGGTGTTTTGATGTCGGAGCCAGTGAACTTATCAGGCATCGGTTTGCCAACGTAGTGCGGGCGAATGATTTGTGGTGAAACCTTGCGCAGCGGGCTGACCACCCCTGGGGTTAGGTGACCGGTTTTCAAATCGCGAGGCATGAGTCCATTCTAAAAGGTAGGTTGTTAATTGAATGCGAGAGGTAATAATGAACGGCGAAGCAACTGAGTTTTGGTTCAACATGCAAACCGGCGAGGTTGAAGTTGGCAAGCAGAGCCTTGCCCTCTATCGAATTGGTCCCTTCGAAGATCGAGAATCAGCCGAAAATGCTTTGGAGATTATTGCTGCTCGAGCAAGTGCCTGGGCCGACGAAAATGAAGCAGAAAATTCAGACCAGAGCTAATCGGCAAAAGATTCGTCAACTGACGGAAAACCCGCTGATTGAACGTCGTTGCGGTAGGTCTTTGCTGCATCACTGAGGACTTCGCGCAGGTTGGCATATTGGCGAACAAACTTTCTAGGCTTTTGTGATGTTAAGCCTGCGAAATCAGTCCAGACCAAGATTTGACCGTCTGTCGAGTTGCCGGCACCGATTCCAATCGTTGGAATCTCGAGTGCCTCACTGATAGCTGCTGCAAGGGGAGCTGGCACGAGCTCAAGCACGAGCGCGAAAGCACCTGCGGCCTGAACGGCCAGTGCGTCAGCCATGAGAGCCTCAGCAGCATCGCCTCGGCCCTGGACCTTGAATCCACCTAGTTGGTTCACACTTTGAGGCGTGAAGCCCAGGTGGGCCATCACAGGAACTCCCGCTGCAGTTAGTGCCTCAATTTGAGGGGCGACGCGCGCACCACCCTCAAGCTTGACCGCGTGAGCGCCTGACTGCTTCAGAATGCGAATGCCGTTTTCAAGGGCACTGGCCGTTGATACTTCATAGCTGCCAAAAGGCATGTCAACTACCACCAGAGATCGCTTGGCGGCGCTAGCCACTGCGCGAGCGAAGATGACCATCTCATCAACGGTGATCGGCAAGGTGCTGGAGTATCCGAGCGCATTATCTGCCGCGGAGTCACCGACAAGCAAAACTTCAATGCCAGCCTCGTCAAAGATGCCCGCGGTTAGGTGATCGTAGCTAGTGAGGCAAGCAAATTTGTGACCGGCCGCTTTGAAGTCGCGCAAGCTCGAAGTGCGCACTTTCTTGGGGGTTAAATCGTTTGTCACTAGTTTCGTTTCCAGGCGTCTGCTTCGATTTCTACCAACATGGCAGGGTTTACGAACTTAATGCCGGCTAGAAGCACCAACGCCGGGCGAATCTCGCCGAATACCTTGCCGTGAGCTTCGCCAACGGCATCTAGATCAGATTCGTTAGAGACATAGACACGCGTGCGAACGACGTCAGAAATCGAATAGTCAACCTGCGCCAGAGCCTGAGCGATTACGTCAAGAGCAACAAGAGTCTGGTTAAAGGCGTCGCCCTCGTGCTGCAAAACGCCACCCACGGTTGCGGTCGAGCCTGAAACGTGAACATAGTCACCTGCAACAACGGCACGTGAATAGCCAATCTTGCCCTCCCAAGGGCCTCCACTTGAAATCAATTTGTCTGCGGCCATTTTGGCGCCTCTCTTTTTGCCCCGTTCGGGTGGTTCTCTAGTGCGATTTAAAACGATTTGTTATTGGCAGTCGGCGGTCACGCCCAAATGCCATCCCTGAAATTTTAGGCCCGATTGCCCCTTGGCGTCGCTTCCACTCTGCCCGATCTACCAAAGTTGTCACCCGTTTTACGGTGTCTGCATCGAACCCCGCCGCAATGAGCTCGCTCACGCTGCGGTGTTTGTTGATATATAGTTCAAGCATTTCATCTAGCACGTCATATTCTGGCAAGCTGTCTTGATCTACCTGCCCAGGTCGCAACTCTGCTGAAGGGGGCTTCGTGATTGAATTTTCAGGAATCGGCTGCACTTCACCATCTCGCAAAGCCTGTTCATTGCGCCAGCGGGCTAGTTGCCAAACCATGGTTTTGGCGACGTCCTTTATGGGGGCAAAGCCACCCACTGAGTCACCATAGATTGTGCTGTAACCAACGGCCAGTTCAGTTTTGTTTCCGGTGGTTAGGGTCAGGTGGCCCTCAGCGTTGCTAACACCCATCAAAATAACACCTCGGATGCGCGCCTGAAGGTTCTCGGCCGCCAAATCCGTTAGCTGCAGTTGACCTTGAAACGATTGAAAGAAGTTCTCGATTGGTTCGGTTCGCAGTGAGATTTCGAGGCGATCTGCCAAGTCTTGGGCGTCACTGATAGAACCATCGCTGGAATATCGGCTCGGCATTGAAACTCCAAAAACCGAGTTGCTGCCTATCGCATCTTTCGCGATGGCTGCACAGACCGCGCTATCGATGCCACCACTGAGACCGAGCACAACTGATTTGAAACCGTTCTTTTCAACGTAATCTCGCAAACCCAAAACCAAGGCGTGCCAAACAGCCTCAATTTGGCTATTCGGTTGGCGGCGCGGGGGAGTGATTTGCTCTATGCCGCCGTCAGCACCTATTTCAATCAAGACGAGGTCAGATTTGAAGCTCTCGGCCCTTGCGGCAACTTGGCCGATTCGGTCGATTGCGAAGCTCGCGCCGTCAAATACGAGATCATCCTGACCGCCAATCAAGTTGACATATACGGCAGCACAGTCATGGGTTTTTGCCAGATGTTGCACCAGCTCAACTCGGCGATTAATTTTCTCAAGCTCAAAAGGTGAACCGTTCAAGATCAGAGTTACATCGGTTTTGGCCCCACCGATTTGAGCCACAGGCCCGCCATCTTGCCAAATGTCTTCGCAAATCACCGTCGAAAATCGCAAACCAAGGTGTTCGAAAGTTAGGAGCTCATCGCCTGGAACGAAGTTGCGATATTCATCGAATACTGAGTAGTTCGGCAGGTGATGTTTGGCATAGTTGCCAATGATTCGCCCCCCACGCAACACTGATGCTGTGTTTTGAGCGATCGACCACTCATGTTCGCCGGCGTCTGGATCGCCTTGCGCTACAGCTCGAGGATGCCCCACAACCACGGCCACGCCATCGAGCCCAGAGTTGTGAATTCTCTGAGCGAGTTGTTCGACGGCTTGAGAGGCATCCGAGAGAAATTCTGGACGAGCACTCAAATCTTCGATGGGGTAGCCGGTGAGCGCCATTTCACCAAAAACCACCAAGTTTGCACCCTGTGCTGCGGCATCGCACACAGAGTTGAAAATCAGTTCAGAATTGCCCTCAATGTCGCCGACCGTTGGATTGGTTTGGGCGAGTGCAAGGCGAACTTTTGACATAACCATTAGCCTAGTATCAGCAGAAGAAAGGCAACATCTGATGGACAAACAAACCGATTTCGTCTTGCGCACAATCGAAGAACGCGGTGTCAAATTCATTCGCCTTTGGTTCACTGACGTTGCAGGCACTTTGAAGTCAGTGGCTATTGCGCCAGCAGAGGTTGAAGGTGCCTTCGCAGAGGGTCTGGGCTTCGATGGTTCTGCCATCGAGGGTTTAGCGCGCACCTATGAGGCTGACATGCTTGCCCAACCAGACCCAAGCACTTTTCAAATTCTTCCTTGGCGAGGCGAAATCGACCCAACAGCCAGAATGTTCTGCGACATTCAGACCCCAGATGGCCTGCCTGCTGCCGCTGACCCTCGCAATGTTCTGCGACGCGCGCTGGCAAAGGCGAGCGACAAGGGCTTCTCTTTTTACATTCACCCAGAGATCGAGTTTTATCTTCTAAAGTCTGCTGAGTTCGGGCCAGAGGGGCCGATTCCAGTCGATAACGCTGGCTACTTCGACAACGTCCCGGGTGGCACTGCCCACGACTTCAGACGGCGCGCGGTGACCATGCTCGAGCAGCTTGGAATCTCGGTTGAGTTCAGTCACCACGAAGGTGGCCCTGGTCAGAATGAAATCGACCTTCGCTATGCCGATGCCCTAACAATGGCTGACAACATCATGACCTTTAGAACTGTGATCAAAGAGGTCGCGATTGAGCAAGGCGTGTATGCAACGTTCATGCCTAAGCCGTTTAGCGAGCACCCTGGTTCGGGTATGCACACTCACATGAGCTTGTTTGAAGGCGACACCAACGCCTTCTTCGACGCTGGTCAGCAATATCACCTTTCGAAGACCGCTAAGCATTTCATGGCCGGTCTTTTGCGCCACGCGCCTGAAATCACCGCGGTTACCAATCAATATGTGAACTCCTACAAGCGCCTTTGGGGTGGCGGCGAGGCTCCTAGCTTTGTTTGCTGGGGTCACAACAACCGCAGTGCACTTTTGCGTGTGCCGCTATACAAGCCTTCAAAAGGCCAAAGTTCGCGAATCGAGTACCGTGCCATCGACAGTGCGGCAAACCCATACCTGGCATACGCCTTGATTCTTGCTGCCGGCATGAAGGGCATTGAAGAAGAGCTTCAGTTGCCAGCCGAGACCGAAGACAACGTTTGGGAACTAACTGACCCTGAGCGTCGTGCGATGGGTATTCAGCCATTGCCACAGAGCCTCGACCACGCTATTCGCAAGCTAGAAGAGTCAGAACTGGCAGCAGAGGTTCTAGGTGAAGAAGTCTTTAGCTATGTTCTTGCTAACAAGCGTCGCGAATGGAGCGAATATCGCTCGCAGGTAACGGCCTACGAGCTCAAAAAGAACCTAGCTACACTTTAGAAACTAGGTTTGACCAACGCGCATCTCTGAATCCTTAGGAACACCGCATGGCCGACGCAAGGCAAGCATCACTGTCAGAGCTCGCGAAGTATGGTTTCGCTGAACTAAGCACAACTGTCGCGAAACTTGACCTTCTCGTGAAGCTAGTAGGCGACGCGGGCCGAACAGCAGTTACCTACTTAGCTCTGAGCGCCGACCCAGATCAGGCGCTCAACGCCCTGCTTGATTTCGCCGAAAAAGACAAAGCGCGCCTCAAGAAGCTTTTGAGCAAGAACGAAAGTGCTCTTCGGCTCTGCCTGCTTTTCGGTGCCAGTTCGGCACTCACAGACTTCGTGCGCCGTTACCCAGAGCAGCTCGCCTCATTCGAAAAACCCGCCGGCGCTCTTGCAACCGCCGACGAACTAAATGCAGCGCTCACGCAAGCTGTGCAAAAACAGTTGAAAGACGCACCCGTCGAAGACTCAGCTGCTATTTCTGCCGCGGTGGCGTCTTCGTGGAACGCTCTCAGAGTTAGCTACCGAAGCGAGTTGCTCAAGATCGCTATCTTTGACCTAGCTCAGGCAAACGTCGAAGCAGGGGTGCCTCAAGTTGCGGCGACGCTAGCAGATATTGCTGGTGCGGCAATTGAAGCGGCCATTATTGTTGCCCGATGGGAGCTTACTCACAGCAGAGAGTTTGGCGTTTTTGAAGCCTATGAAATTGATGCCACCCGCTTTGCCGTCATTGCAATGGGCAAGTGCGGTGCACGTGAACTCAACTACATAAGCGATGTTGACGTGATCTTTGTAGCTGAAAGTTCTTCAGAATCGGTCACGGCTCAAAGAGCTATTGAAGTTAGCACCAGACTTGCGACTCGAATGATGCGCGCCATTGACGGCACAGCCACCGAACCCATGCTGTGGCAGGTTGATGCGAATTTGCGACCAGAGGGCAAATCGGGGGCTCTCGTTCGAACCCTCGATTCTCACATGAACTATTACGAGCGCTGGGCAGATAACTGGGAGTTTCAAGCGCTGCTAAAGGCGCGCCCGCTCGCCGGCGACGTGCAACTTGGCTCCGCCTACGTAGATGCTCTAGCGCCAATGGTGTGGAACAGCGCCAAACGCGAGAACTTTGTTGAAAATGTTCAGAAAATGCGCCAGCGAGTTCTCGACAACATCCCGCGAAACGAAATAGACCAACAGATCAAGCTCGGCCCAGGTGGGTTGCGCGACATCGAGTTCACGGTTCAACTACTTCAGTTGGTTCATGGGCGCACTGACGAATCGCTAAGACACCGCGACACGATTGGAGCAATTTCAGCTCTTGCTGCGGGCGGTTACATCGGGCGTTCTGAGGCAGCGCAATTCTCGGCTCAGTATCGTTATTTGCGCCTGTTGGAACACCGCATTCAAATGTCACAGATGCGCCGAACCCACCTAATGCCTACTAGCGAAAGCGCCCGTCGGGCAATTGCTCGCGCCGTTGATCCGAAAGACACTATAGAGGCCTTAGAGGAGCGTTGGAACAACACCAAACTCGATGTTCGAAGCCTGCACCAAAAACTATTCTTTAGGCCCCTGCTGGCCGCCGTTGCAAGAAGCTCAGATGACGCCCTCGCTATTACAAATGAGCAGGCTAGTGACCGTTTGGCGGCCATTGGCTTCATCGATGCTGAAGGTGCACTGGGGCACATTCGAGCATTGACTACCGGTTTGTCAAGACGCGCAGCGATTCAAAAACAGCTACTTCCGATTTTGATTCAGTGGTTTGCTGAAGGAACCGATCCTGACGCGGCACTTTTAGCCTTCAGAAGGCTGAGTGAGCACCTCGGTGAATCACCTTGGTACCTTCGCATGCTTAGAGATTCGAGTGGTGCAGCTAAACGCATGACGCAGGTTCTTAGCAACTCACGACTTGCCACCGAACTTTTCGAGAAAATTCCTGAAGCAGCGGCGTGGTTTGATCGAGAAGAGGATTTGGTTCCAATCACAGAGGATGAACTCGATCGCGAGATTGCAGCGACGATGGCCCGTCACACATCAATCGATGGGGCAATGAATGCCATCAAACAAATGCGCCGCCGTGAGACGCTTCGCATAGCCATGGCAGCTGTCTTGGGTGAGTTGACCATGAGCCAAGTGATGCTGGGCTTGAGTGACGTAACAGAGGCCTATTTGTGCGCAATCAGCGATGCGGTTCAGAACTATGAGGCTTCGTCGATTGCGAGTGCGCCAGTTGAGACGATTCTTGATTTTGGCATCGTAGCGATGGGTCGATTCGGGGGAGCCGAGCTAGGTTTCGGTTCTGACGCTGACGTTATGTTCGTTTATGCACCCAAAACCCCAGCTCAGGCTGAGCAGGCGCAAAAAGTTGCCGAAAAGATCGTTTCTGCCATTCGCAAACACAGCCAAGACGTCACGCTCGAGTTCGAACTCGACATGGACCTTAGACCTGAAGGCACCAAAGGCGTTGTGGTTAGATCTATTGATAGCTATCGAAACTATTACGAGCGTTGGGCTTCAAACTGGGAGTCACAAGCGTTGCTGCGCGCGAGGATGATCGCTGGCAGTGACTCCCTTATCGCAGACTTCACTGAAATCATCGACAAATACCGTTACCCAGAAATGCTCTCAGAGACTGTGGTGACTGACATTCGACGAATCAAAGCGCGAGTCGAAACAGAGCGTTTGCCGCAGGGCGCAGACTCGAAGCGTCACCTGAAGTTGGGGCGTGGTTCGCTCAGTGACGTCGAGTGGTTGGTGCAGCTTTTGCAACTGCGTCACGGTTCAGAACACCCTTCGATCAGAACTCCAAAAACCCTGCCAGCGCTTGAAGCGTGTGTCAGCGAAGGGTTGATTGAAGCTCACGATGCGCGAGTGCTCGCTGAGGCGTGGACTTTTGCTTCACGTGTGCGTGCAGCAGCAGTTCTCTGGTGGGGCAAACGTTCAGATGTTCTGCCAGTTGATAGACGCCAACTCGATGGAATGGCACGCATTCTTGAGTATCCTCCTTTTAGCGCTAGTCAGCTTGAACAAGATTACTTGGCAATAACCAGACGTTCTAGGTCTGTTTTTGAACGCCTCTTCTTTGAGTGGCAGCCCGAGAGCGAGTAGCTTGAGGGCGACAAGATCCACTTCGACTAGCCGATCGCCTCACTAACGACTTGCCTTAACTCCGTCGAAAATGGGGTCATCAAACAGTGCGCAGCCCAAAAAAAATGGAGGCTCCCAATCGGGAACCTCCACTTTTTTAGCTGTTTAAAGACTAAACACCGTAGTAAAGCTCGAACTCATAAGGGTGCGGGCGAAGTGCTAGCGGCTTGATTTCTTTTTCGCGCTTGTAGTCGATCCAAGTCTCGATAAGGTCCTTGGTGAAAACGTCGCCAGCGAGAAGGTAGTCGTGGTCAGCCTCAAGAGCCTGAAGCACGGCCTCCAAGTTGCCTGGGACCTGAGGAATAAGCTTTGCTTCTTCAGCAGGTAGCTCATAAAGGTCTTTGTCAACTGGTGCGTGTGGCTCAATGCGGTTCTTGATGCCGTCAAGACCAGCCATCAACATAGCTGCGAAAGCTAGGTAAGGGTTGCTTGATGCGTCAGGAGCGCGGAACTCAATGCGCTTTGCCTTCGGGTTGGTGCCGGTCATCGGAATGCGGATTGCAGCCGAGCGGTTACCTGCTGAGTAAACAAGGTTTACTGGAGCTTCGAAGCCTGGAACTAGACGGTGGTAGCTGTTCACTGTTGGGTTGGTGAATGCTAGAAGTGATGGTGCGTGCTTCAAGATACCGCCGATGTACCAGCGAGCGAGGTCGCTTAGACCACCGTAGCCAGCTTCGTCATAGAACAAAGGCTTGCCGTCTTTCCAGAGTGACTGGTGAACGTGCATACCTGAACCATTGTCGCCGAAAAGCGGCTTTGGCATGAAGGTAGCAGTCTTGCCCCACTGGTCTGCAACGTTCTTGACGATGTACTTGAACTTCAAGATGTCGTCAGCTGAGCGAAGAAGAGTGTCGAAACGGTAGTTGATCTCGCCTTGACCTGCAGTGCCAACCTCGTGGTGGCTGCGCTCAACCGATAGACCGGCCGCTGCTAGCTCAAGAACGATGTTGTCGCGCATGTCTGCATGCTTGTCAACTGGTGAAACCGGGAAGTAACCACCCTTGTAAGGAGTCTTGTTTGCAAGGTTTCCGCCCTGACCGTCAACGCGCTCGTCGCGGCCTGAGTTCCAAGCAGCTTCGTCTGAGTCGATGAAGTGGCCTGAGCTGTTCTGGCTGTAGTGGTAGCGAACGTCGTCGAAGATGAAGAACTCTGCTTCAGGTGCGAAGAAAGCGGTGTCGGCAATGCCGGTGCTTGCTAGGTATGCCTGAGCCTTGCGGGCAACCTGACGAGGGTCTTTTGCATAGATTTCGCCGTTGCGTGGGTTGTAGATGTCGAAAATCATAACCAAAGTCTTCTCGGTGCGGAAAGCATCGAGGTAGGCAGTTGTTACGTCTGGAATCAGCTGCATGTCTGATTCGTGAATCGAGGCAAAGCCGCGAATCGACGAACCATCGAACAGCTGGCCGTCAACGAAGAACTCTTCGTCAATCATGCTTGCTGGCAGGTTGAAGTGCTGCTGAACACCAGGGAGGTCGGTGAAGCGAACATCAAGGAACTTTACGTCGTTCTCTTTGATGTAGGCAACGACCTCAGATGCAGTCTTGAACATAGGGAAATCCCTTCGATTATGAGGTGAGGGCAGGCGATCCATTACGCCTTATGAATAGTTTATCGCCGTGTGCCACGCGAACAGGCTCAATTTGTTTCGTGAATGTTAAACATTTAGATGTTTTAGGCTTGCCTAATGAACGCGATAAATGACTGGCCTGGGCAGAGGCTCGGCTTGCCCGCAGACAGCGCCGGAAGCATTGCGAGAATGGGCCGACGAATCGGTGCTATCTCTATTGACTGGGCCTTGGCAACTCTGTTTTCGATGGCCTTTTTTGACTATAACCCAAACGCCAGTTTGCTCTTTTTCTTTGTTGAACAGTGGCTTCTGGTTTCAACGCTCGGCTACTCGGTAGGTCATCGTGTTTTCTCAATCGCCGTGCGGCGGCTAGATGGCCACTGGGTTGGCTTTTGGCGAGGATTCATTCGAACAGGCTTGATCTGCCTAGTCATTCCGGTGGCAATTTGGGATGCCGACCAGCGTGGCCTTCATGATAAGGCAGTCTCAACCGTTCTAGTCCGAATCTAGAGCGCGATCAAGATCAGTTCGCAAAGCCAACCGTTAGCGGCGGCTTGGGCGCATGCGGTTTGGGTCGATACCCTTAGGAATCGGCAGCTTCAAGCCAACAGTTTCGAGACGCTTATAAACGACCGATACTTCGCTGCGGTTGAGTGCTCGTTTTTTGCCATAAATGGTGTTGATTAGCTTCACAAGCTTGATCGAGCTATCGTCGCCGACAACAAAGAGCGCATGCACCGGAACACCAGATGCGACTTTTGAAATCTTCTTCTTTTCGCTTTCGACCATTGCTGAAACGCGGCTTCGGCTGCTACCTTCGCCGATCAAAACAACTCCACCTGGGCCTACTACGCGATAAACCGCTTCTTGGGTTGACGCATTAATAGCTGCTGGGGTTTCAGTGGTGCGCCATCCTCGTTTAAGACCATTTTGCAAGATGGCACCAACTGCGCCAGCGCGACCCTCAATTTGTGCGAACGCGATCTTCTCTGACTGCTTGTTCATGACGATCATTGCGCTCAAGATGGCGACAAACAAAGCTGTTACCGACCAAACAACGATCGAAATCGTTGCTCCTGCCGAGACGATGAACCCAAAGACGAATACAACCGCGAACGCGGCAACGCCCACACCAACAGCCAACCAGACCGACTTTGGGCTCTGCTTAGCCGTCATGCGGTAATAGCGCATTAGCTGAGTGAAGCGGCCAGGTTCTTTGACCGGCTTAGTGGTGTTTTTAGAAGACGCAGATGATTTAGCCATTTGCCTATTTTAGCCCTTGATTTTAGTAAGCCTGAGCTGCGGGAGTGTTACTTGCAAGTGCTTCTGCAAGGTGCGTGAGTTCGATCGGAATTTCTCGACCCTTCTTCAGCATCGAACCGGCCCATAAACGGCCAGCTCGGTATGAGCTGCGCACCAACGGACCACTCAGCACACCTAGAAAACCCATTTCTTCGGCGATTTCGCGAAGTTCAACAAATTCTTGCGGCTTTACCCAGCGATCGACTGGGTGGTGACGTGGCGTCGGGCGAAGGTATTGCGTGATGGTGACAATGTCGGTTCCGGCCTCGTGCAAATCTCTCAACGCTTGGATGATTTCGTCAGTCGTCTCACCCATGCCGAGAATGAGGTTTGATTTGGTAACCAGACCAGCATCTCGTGCTTGGGTAATCACGTCTAGCGAACGCTCGTACTTGAATGCTGGGCGAATCTGCTTGAAAATGCGAGGCACAGTTTCGACGTTGTGTGCGAACACTTCTGGGGCAGCGTCAAAGACCAGCTGCAGGAGTTCTGGGTTGCCTGAAAAGTCTGGCGCGAGCATTTCTACGCCAGTGCCAGGTGATTGTTGGTGAATCTGACGGATGGTCTCGGCATAGAGCCACGCACCTTCATCTGGCAAATCATCTCGTGCCACGCCGGTTACCGTTGCGTAGCGCAACTGCATTGTCTTGACCGATTCACCAACACGGCGTGGTTCGTCACGGTCGAGATCTGCTGGTTTGCCGGTGTCAATCTGGCAGAAGTCGCAACGTCGGGTGCACTGTGAACCTCCAATCAAGAAGGTTGCTTCGCGATCCTCCCAGCATTCGAAGATGTTGGGGCAACCTGCTTCTTGGCAAACGGTGTGTAGGTTTTCGGTCTTCACAAGCGCTTGAAGTTCGGTGTATTCAGGGCCCATTTTGGCCTTGATTTTAATCCAATCAGGCTTCTTTTCAATAGGGACGGCGCTGTTGCGAGCTTCGATGCGAAGCATTTTGCGCTGTGGTTTGTTTTCGGTCGTCATTGAACGTATTCACCAATCTTGGTTAGGTAGTGTTCTATCTTTTGAGCAGCCATCAATGGCGTCACTTCTTGACCAGTTAGCAGAGAAAGAGTACTGACGGTGGCGTCTCTGATGCCGCAGGCGACGATGGCATCGTAGGGCTCGAGACTGTGGTTGCAGTTCAAAGCGAAACCGTGCATAGTCGTGTGCTCGGCTACTCGAATGCCGATTGCCGCGACTTTTACGAAACCAGTTGGGGTTTGATGCCAGACTCCACTGCGGCCATCAACTCGCTGAGTTTCTAGCCCGAAATCGGCACAAACCTGAATCAAAATTCCCTCTAACCAACGCACATAACCGACAACGTCAATGGGGCGGGGGAGTTTCATTATCGGATACCCGACTAACTGCCCAGGACCATGCCAAGTGATTTTGCCGCCTCGATCAGTCTCATAAATCGGAATTCCCATGTTTGGGCGAGAGTCGCTGGGTCTTTCGTCGTCTTCGGTGCGTTTGCCAGCTGTGAAGACTGATTCGTGTTCGAGCAAGAGAACGGTGTCTTCACGTTCGCCGGCTGCGACTTCGGAATGAATTTCGCGTTGCATGGCGAGGCCAGCTTCGTAGCTCACGAAGTTTGGGGCGAATCCCACGCGAATAAATTCAGGCACTAAATAATCCTAAATCGGCCCAGCCGACTGAACCTGCTAACAGCAGATGTTTGACCTGTTTCTCAACAAGCAATCGGTCATCGTTATTTCAACACAGACAAACGCATAACTTTATGAAGTGCCTAAAAAACAGATGCTAGCTGGCTATTTGTGCAGTGATGAAACTTTTGGCTATGGCGGTTTGCGATTCACAAAAGCGCAGGACGAAAATCTGAACGATGTTCTAATCGGTTTTCAAACCACTCGTGCGCTTGCCTGGCCGCAGGTCTTTTGTTCACTTCAAGCTGCGGGAATCCCTCTAAAACTAGACAAGAGCCAGACAGGAAAAATTGCAATCGTTTGTGAATCGCGCGGGTCGATAGACGACCTATCTGTTCGAATCGTGAATGTGCTCGCCTCAAGCGCCTCGAGAGCACGAAGTAAATATCGATTCTTCGAAGATAAAGGTTGGTTGCTACCAACGCAAGACACCACAGGCATAGAGCATGAAGCACGAGCTAGCAACGCGAGGCAGGTGAAGGTTTTTGGCCTGAAGTTGCCCAGAACTCCCATGCGTATCTCGCTTGCGCTTCTCGCTATTGCAATTCTGGCGAGCATATTCTTTTCAAACCTCCCCTTGAGTTTCGAACCAGAAAACAAACTTTCGTCACCAATGGGCCAGTTAGCTGAAACTGCGCCAGAGGGGTTCTCAAAAATAGCGAAATCAAGTGCTGTAGCTGAGATCGCAACCTCACAGCTAGACCCCGAGGCAGTTTCAAACATCGCTATGCAAGCTTCTGAGAACTCTCAAGAACTTGCACAGATCAAAGTCAAAATTCTGAAGGTTATTGAGAGGCTTGGAGTCTCGGCTGAGATCACAAAAAGTGTAAATTTCGGAGGCGTCACACAGCTTGTTTTGGAACTTAGTCAAACAGGCCAATCGTTCGCGTTCCAACTTGAAAAATCCTCTGACGCCTACACGGTCGTCAAATGTCGAGAACTTAAATGACTAATCGCCCGGCCGTTGCCGGGCGATTAGTCATTAGCAAAGAAACTAGATTCCTAGAACAGAAGCGAAGTCTGCGGTCTCTAGGCGGCTCTTGACATCAACCAAGAAACGGCTAGCATCTGCTCCGTCAACGAGACGGTGGTCATAAGACAGGGCCAAGTAGATCATGCTGCGAATAGCGATTGCGTCGCTGCCGTCGGCAGCTGTAACAACAGCAGCACGCTTGCTAACGATGCCGGTGCCAAGGATTGCAACCTGAGGCAAGAAGACTACAGGTGTGTCAAATAGTGCGCCACGCGAACCGGTGTTGGTAAGTGTGAAGGTTGCTCGACCAAGTTCGTCTGGCTTTAGCTTGTTTTCGCGGGTACGACTTGCAAGGTCAGCGATCTGCTGTGCAATCTGAGCGATGGTCAAGGTTGATGCGTCACGAATTACTGGGGTTAGCAAGCCACGTTCGGTGTCAACCGCAAAGCTAATGTTCTCGGTTGCGTGGTAGTTGATGTTCTCGCCCTCAATGCTGGCGTTGAGCTTTGGGTGCACGCGCAAGGCCTCAGCAGCTGCCAAGGCAAAGAACGGCATGAAGTTTAGCTTTCCACCAGTCTTGGCAACGAATTGGCTCTGAACCTGTTGTCTCAATTGAGCAATCTTGGTTACGTCAACCTCAACAACGGTGGTTAGCTGGGCGGTTTGCTGCATTGATGCAACAGCGCGCTCGGCAAGTACTTTGCGAAGGCGACTCATAGGCTCAGTGGTTCCACGCAGTGCAGAGTCTGCAGCGGCAACGTGAGAGGTCACTACAGGTGAAACACCAGTCGTTGCAGCAGCCAACACGTCATCTTTGCGAATTCGACCGCCAACGCCGGTGCCTGAAACAGTTGTAAGGTCAATGCCCGATTCGCTGGCAAGCTTGCGCACTAGGGGAGTGACGTACCCGGCGTCGATGTTTGCAGGTGCTGCGCTGTGAAGGGCGGCTGGAGCGGCGATCACAGGTGCTGGAGCCGCAACAATTGGAGCAGGCGGAACATACGCGACAGGTGCAGGCGATGCGACAGCAGCTGGTGCCACAACAGGTGCAGGAACAACAGGTGCAGCAATCGGCGCTTCAAAAGCCGGTGCCGCCGCTGGAGCCGGTGCCTCCACTGGAGCTGGTGCCGCAGCTGGAGCCGGCGCCGCAGCTGAACCATCGCCGATGACAACTAGAATCGCGCCGACCTCGACGGTCTCATCTTCTTGAACCAAAATCTGCTCAATCACACCGGCAACAGGTGACGGAATCTCGGTGTCAACTTTGTCGGTCGAAACTTCAACCAGCGGCTCGTCTACTGCAACAGTGTCGCCAACTTTTTTTAGCCAGCGGGTTACAGTGCCTTCGGTTACGCTTTCGCCGAGAGCTGGAAGGGTTACGTTTTGACTCATTTGCTTGTTACTCCTGGTTGTGACTGAAAATTATGCGTGTGCGTGAAGTGGCTTGCCGGCCAGAGCCAAGTGGGCTTCGCCAATAGCTTCATTCATGGTTGGGTGAGCGTGAATCAAAGTTGCAACATCCTCTGGGTAGGCCTCCCAGTTGACAATAAGTTGAGCCTCACCGATTTGCTCGCCGACTCGAGAACCGATCATGTGAACGCCGATTACAGGGCCGTTGTTGCGGCGAACCAACTTGATGAATCCAGCGGTTCCAAGAATCTGGCTCTTGCCGTTGCCGCCCAAGTTGTATTCATAAGTTGAGATGTTCTCAGCGCCATAAGTCTCAGCTGCTTTTGCTTCAGAAAGACCCACAGAAGCTACCTCTGGCTCGCAGTAAGTAACCTTTGGAATTCCGGTCTCGTCGATCGCAACAGGGTTTAGCCCCGCGATTTCTTCGGCTATGAAAATGCCCTGCTGAAAACCACGGTGGGCTAGCTGAAGACCAGGAACAATGTCACCAGCTGCATAAACACCAGGAAGGTTTGTCTGGAGTCGGTCGCTTGTTAGAACGAAACCTCGGTCCATATTGATGCCCTGCTCTTCATAGCCAAGTCCGGCAGTGTTTGGTCCGCGACCAACAGCAACCAAAAGCAGTTCTGCCTCAAGTTTCGTGCCGTCTTCTAGCGAAACAACAACGCCGTGTTCGCTCTGTTCAACACCAGAGAAGCGCACACCAAGTTTGAAGTCAATGCCGCGCTTGCGGAAAGCACGCTCAAGACCCTTGCTAACGGCTTCGTCTTCGTTTGGAACCAAGTGAGAAAGACCTTCAACGATGGTTACCTCGGTGCCAAAAGACTTCCAAATAGATGCAAATTCAACACCGATAACACCGCCACCCAGAACGATTGCCTTATTAGGCACAAAGTTAAGCTGCAAGGCGTGCTCTGAAGTGATGACGCGGCCACCAATCTGAAGACCAGGGAGTGAGCGAGAGTATGAGCCAGAAGCCAATACAACATTGACGCCTGTGTAGTTGTCTTCGCCAACCTGAATGGTCTTTGGGCCAACCATGCGACCCTCGCCGGCAACCACTGTGATGTTTTTCGAAGCGACAAGACCGCTAAGGCCCTTGTACAAGCGATCAACGATGCCATCGCGATATTTGTTCACGGCCGGCATGTCGATGCCTACAAGATTGGCGCTAACGCCAAAATTGGCTGCCTCGCGAGTTACATCTGCAACCTCGGCAGAGTGCAGGAGAGCCTTTGTAGGAATACAACCACGGTGCAGGCAAGTGCCACCAAGTTTGTCTTTCTCGATAAGGGCAACGCTCTTGCCAAGTTGAGCAGAACGAAGTGCGGCTGCATAGCCACCGCTTCCTCCGCCGAGAATAACGACATCAAAATTGTGGTCAGCCACGAATTTCTCCCTTTATTTATGCAAAAAACCCAGTCTCAACTTTACTACCGATAGCTTGGTCGAAACCCCATTACCGATTGGTGGCGCTACATTGCCTCTGCTAGTGAAACCAAGGTGCGAATCACAGCGCCGGTTCCGCCCTTTGGAGTGAAGCCATATGCTGATCCCTCGTTGTTGGCAACGCCAGCGATATCAAGGTGCGCCCAAGCCAGAGGTGACCCTTCCGCTGATTCGCCGATGAACTCGCTCAAGAACCATGCTCCCAAAATTGTTCCGCCGCTAGCACCGAACTTGGCGTTTGCCTGATCAGCAATTTCAGAAGAGAGTGATTGCTTTAGCTCGAGCGGCATAGGTAGCACCCAAACAGGTTCACCAGCTCTCTCGGCTGCGTCTTCAACGCTGATAACTCCGGTTGCGTTACCAAGAAGCCCGGCGGTGCGGTCGCCGAGGGCAACTGTGACAGCACCGGTTAGCGTAGCAACATCGACAATCAAATCAGGCTTTGCCTCACTGGCGAGTGAGAGCCCATCAGCTAGCACGAGCCTGCCTTCGGCATCTGTGTTTATAACTTCAGCGGTTTTGCCGTTGCGAAACTTGATGACGTCGTTTGGGCGAGTTGCAGAACCCGACGGCATGTTTTCGGCGATGCACATATAAGCATCAACATTGAGCTTGATGCCTAGTTCGGCTATCGCAAGAATCGAGTGAAGAACGACGGCTGCTCCAGTCATGTCATATTTCATTCCTAGCATCGAACCCGCTGGCTTTAGACTCAAGCCGCCGGTGTCAAAAGTGATGCCCTTGCCAACAAGAGCAAGGCTCTTCTTAGCGCCCTTTGGGCGATATTTGAGGTGAACCAGTCTTGGGCCGTGCTTGGCTCCGGCACCTACCGAAAGAATTCCGCCGAAACCACCTGCTGCAAGAGCTTTCTCGTCAAAAATTTCGATTTCGACTGAGTCGAATCGCTTTGCCGCCTTCTCGGCAGCTTTAGCAAGGTCAGCCGGGTGCAAGTGGTTCGCAGGCAAGTTAGTCAACTCGCGAGTTTCATGCACCGCGCGGGCCAAAACAGTTGCTCGCTCGAGCGCGACTTTGGCTACAGCAGTTTTTGCGACCACAGTGATGCTTTTTAGCTGAAACTTTGACTTCACTGTCTTGAAAGTCGTTGGTTCGTAGGCGCCGAGCAAGAGCCCCTCAACTAGATCGTTTAGCGAGCTTTCATCTTCGACTCCTAGATCGACAACAATCGACTCACTGGTGCCGAGCTTTCTTGCAATGGCACCACCGATCTCACGCCACCCAGCATTAAAACTGGCAAACGCGTTTGGTTTGGTCGTGGTGCCAACAATGGCAACCAGAACCTGCCCAGCATCCGAGTCGCCTATGAGCACTTTTGTGAGCGATTCAGATTCGATAGATGCACCAACGGTCGCAAAATCGGTGTCGAATGCGCTCGCGTTGACTGCCGTGGAAGAAAACTCGGTTCGACCGAGTTGTACCTTATCGCCGCTCTGTTTGGCGGCTAGCACCAAGACGCTATCTTTCGAAAGCTTCGGTGCTGAAACAATTTTTAGCCTTGGCAATGTCATAGCTCAATGCTAGACCCGCTGGAATAGGATGTTCACATGTCTGAATCGGGATCACTCTTCACCGTTGCCGACCTCGAAATCGACGTTCCACTTGGAATGCACATGATTGCTAGCCTGAATGGCTTCACAGACGCTGGTTCAACAATCTCGCAGGTTAGCGACAACATTTTCGCCAACTTTGAACATCACCTTCTCGTTGAGTTCAACAATGATGATTTGCTCGACTACCGTGCGCGCCGCCCGGTGATGTATTTCGAAAAAGACCACATTGCCGACTATGAACCCGCCACATTAGGCATCTTCTTGGTTTATGACGAGGCGCGTCAGCCATTCTTGTTTTTGCACGGTTATGAACCCGATTTTCGCTGGGAAGAATTCGTCGAATCACTGTTGACAATCATCGATCTCTTTGGCGTCAGCCAAGTGACATGGGTTCACGCTATTCCTTTTCCGATTCCACACACCAGACCAATCGGAGTCACCGTGTCTGGCAACCGCAGAGATCTGATCGACTCGACTTCGGAGTGGAAGCCACAAACTCAGGTTCCAGGCAACGTTTTGCACCTTGTTGAATACCGTGCGTCTTCTTCGGGTTTGCCAATGGTGGGCTTCGTGCTTTTGGTTCCTCACTATCTCGGCGACAGTGAGTATCCGGTCGCTGGAGTAAAAGCACTCGAGCTGCTTTCACTTGGAACCGGGCTAGTTTTCTCAACCGATGCGTTGCGCGAAGAATCAATCACCTTTTTAGCCAAGCTCGCTGATCAGCTAGAAGACAACGAAGAGCTCAAGCGAATGGTTTCAAACCTTGAACTGGGATACACGAGCGAACGCACAACACCAGGTCGCCCAAATATCAGCAAACCCGAAACGAAAATGCCTACTGCTGAAGAGATTGCGGCTGAACTCGAGGATTATTTAGCTAGTCGTCGCAGAAACCAGACAGATGAAGAGTACTAGCGGCCTGATTGCCGTTGGTGCTTCGGCCATCACCTATTTTGTTGCGGTAACACAGCGTTCGACCATGGGTTCGGCCTCGCTAGCGGCGACGGAGCGGTTTCACACCAACGCCGAACAGTTGGCGAGTTTGGCGGTTCTGCAAATATTCGTTTATGCCGCGATGCAGATTCCCATCGGCTACTTGCTTGATCGCTTCGGTGCCAGAGTTTTGCTCATTATTGGCGCTCTCACGATGGGTGGCGGCCAAATTGCCGTAGCCTTTTCAGACACACTTAGCCAGGCCATTCTAGGTCGAATGCTCGTGGGCTTAGGCGACGCCTTCACGTTCATCTCAATGATTCGAGTAATCAACGGCTGGTATTCGGGCCGGAGGGCTTCGCAACTTCAACAATGGTTGAGCAACATCGGTCAGCTCGGGCAGGTGGCTTCAGCTGTTCCCTTCGCCGCATTGCTCGGCTTCGCAGGGTGGCAGACGGCTTTTCTTAGCATCGCGTCGGCATCGATTCTGGTGGCATTGCTGGTATTTGTGGCAGTGCAAAATTCACGCGTTGCGCCTGAAGCCACACCGCAGGCGCTTAGCCTGGCAAACATGCGATGGCAGTTTTTAGAGAACATGCGAAACCCGGGAACACGTTTCGCATTCTGGGTTCACTTCACAACTCAGTCAGCCGCAACCGTATTCGTTTTACTCTGGGGTTTTCCGTTTCTTGAACGCGCTGAGGGAATCGAAAAGCCTTTAGCATCGACTCTCATAAGTTCGATGGTTTTCGTCGGCATCGTGTTTGGGGTCTTTTATGGCTGGCTGTGCGGATCTCACCCGCGTCTGCGGTATCGACTGGTGATGTCGGTCGCGTTCGCAATCGTTGCTTCTTGGGTTCTTGTATTGCTGTGGCCAGGAATTGCGCCGTTGTGGTTGCTTGCCACCTTGGTCGCGGTGCTCGGGGGAGCAGGCCCTGCTTCAATGATCGCGTTCGATTATTCTCGCGAATACACACCAATTCAGAGGCTGGGCTCAGCTAACGGCATCGTCAACATCGGCGGATTTTTGGCAACCCTAGTAACGATGCTTTTGATTGGTGTGACCTTAGACGCTGTGCACTCATTCAGACTCGCGAACGGCCTACTAGCGACTGGCGGCGAACCCATTGGCCTGTATGACCTCGATGGTTTTCGAGTGGCGATGTGGATTCAAATCGCAATTATCGCCGTTGGAATGCTTGGCCTGCGAAGAGAGCATCAAAAAGTTGTTGAGCTAAATGCTTCGCTTGCCGATACAGAAATGAATACCGTTCGGGGAATAATACCCATGAAATCGAGTTGATTCAATAGCAAACAATTACAAATTTGACGTCACGCGCATGTTTTGTCGCTTGAACGTGAGATACTTGTTCAAAGTCAGACCCAGTCGATTTCAGAAATTTTGAATTTGACATGGGTCTTTGTAATGCCCGAAAACTTTGAGCAGCACTGATTTCTGGTTAGCTTTAGGCGACATCAAACGATAAGGGGTTCGCAAGTGTCAAAAGAGCGCAACGTATTTCAAAGGTTCTTGGGTCGTAACACGCCAGAAACTAGACCAGCGTTAGCCGAACCAGCGGTCGTTGAGGCTGAGGCAATCGAGCCAAAGTCCGAAACAAAAACTAAAGCATCTGCACCAAAAGCAGCGCCAGCTAAGGCAGTCGCCACCGACAAACCTCAGACGGCTGCACCAACCAAAGCAACAAAGACAGCTGAATCAAAATCAGCTGCCACAAAGAAAGAAGCCACCATTTCAACTGCACCAAAAACCCCAAAGGCAAAGTCAAAAGCAACGCCTGAGTCAGTAGCCGCCGAAGTTATCACCGATGACATTGAGCCTAAAAAGACACCTGCAAAAAAACCTGCGGTAAAAAAGCCTGCTGCCTCTGCAGCTGATGCTCCGGCAAAAACCAAGGCCCCGGCCAAGGCTAAGCCAGCCAAGGCAAAAGTTTCTAAGAACGACGATGAAGATCTAGATGAAGACGACGAGCTTGACGTTGAAGACATTGTTAGTGAAGCCGCAGCAGCAGTGGACATCGTTGAAGTAGCTGAATCGATTCCCGTTGCCGAACTCGGCCCTGAAGAAGACGATGACAAAGTAGCTATCAACGCACCCGAAGGCGCCATCGTGCTTTCGAACCGCGAAGAAGAAGACATTCCAGCTCAATCAACGTCGATCACCGGCGCCACCGCTGACCCGGTCAAAGACTATTTGAAGCAAATCGGAAAAGTTGCTCTTCTAAACGCCGAGCTCGAAGTCTCATTGGCGAAAAGCATTGAGGCTGGCTTGTTCGCCGAAGAGAAGGTCGCCACCGATCTAACGCTAGACGAAGACACCAAACGCGACCTGCGTTGGGTAATCAAAGATGGCCAACGTGCAAAGAGCCACTTGCTTGAAGCAAACCTTCGCCTTGTAGTGAGCCTTGCTAAGCGTTACACCGGGCGTGGCATGCAGTTTCTTGACTTGATTCAAGAAGGCAACTTGGGTTTGATTCGCGCTGTTGAAAAATTCGACTACACCAAGGGTTACAAGTTTTCAACCTATGCAACCTGGTGGATTCGCCAAGCCATAACCCGCGCCATGGCAGACCAGGCACGAACGATTCGAATTCCGGTTCACATGGTTGAGGTCATCAACAAGTTGGCGCGCGTTCAGCGTCAGCTATTGCAAGATCTAGGTCGCGAACCGACCCCTGAAGAGCTAGCCCGCGAGCTAGACATGACTCCTGAGAAAGTCGTCGAGGTTCAGAAATACGGTCGCGAACCGATCTCGCTATCAACACCGCTGGGTGAAGACGGCGACAGCGAATTTGGTGACTTGATCGAAGACACCGAGGCCGTTGCGCCAGCTGAAGCCGTTGGTTACAGCATGCTTCAGCGTGAGCTAGAACGCATTCTCGACTCACTTCACCCGCGTGAAGCTGGCGTAATTCGAAGCCGCTTCGGTTTGGGCGACGGCGTTCAGAAAACGCTCGACCAAATCGGTGAAGAGTTTGGTGTCACTCGTGAGCGCATTAGACAGATTGAATCTAAGACAATGTCTAAGCTTCGTCACCCGTCGCGCTCACAACTGCTTCGCGACTATCTAGACAACTAGGCACAGCTTGCTTTATCTGCCGGCCATCGCTATCGGGCGTCTCACCCGTTTCGCAGTTCGCCTATTGCGACCAGGTGGTGGTTCAGCGTTGCCAGGGCTTGTTCTTCGAAAGATTGCCCCCGGCTTGCTAAAGCGCACGCTCTCACAGTTCGAACAGGGTCTAGTCATTATCACCGGCTCCGCTGGCAAATCAACCACGACCAAAATGGCCGTAGCTATTGTGCGCGCGCACGGTTTGCGAGTGTTTACGAACCCGTCAACGGCCAACATCGAGCAGGGTTTCTATTCAGCGATTCTCGAGCGATCGAACCTTTTCGGTAAAATCGAGGGCGACATTGCGATTTTAGAAATGGATGAAGCCCACGCCGCGTCGATAGTAAAAAGAATCAAACCGAGGTTCGCAACTATTCTCAACGTGCTTGAAGATCAGCTCGACAGGTTTGGCGACCCTGTGAACGTGCGCAACGATCTCGCGAAAGTTGCTGAGGCAGCGACCGGGGGCGTCGCTCTGAACGCCGACGATCAGAACTTGCTTTGGATGCTGGCTGAAAGCAGCGGAGTTTCAAACGTCAGCTGGTTCGGGCTCGCTGAAACAGTGTTGAGAACCGCTCGAAAAGGGTTAGGCACGGCGCCGACATACTTATTCGAGCTTGATCGACCTGACACCCAGACCACAGGCATTGCAGTCAACGACCTTGAGATTGCCGTCACTCTCAATTCAGGGGATGTTATTCGAACGACCTTGCCTAGTCGAGGACTACATTTCGCTGTTGACGCCGTCGCGGCTCTAGAAACCGCCCAGCGACTTCTTGGAGACGATTTCGATGGTGAACTTGCGGCAAGAGTGCTCAGCGAACTTCCACCAGTTTTTGCTCGCGGTGAACTGAAAGAAGTCGGCGGTGAAACTGTTGAGTTCATCTTGGTTCAGAATCCACCAAGCTTTCAACTGAATCTCGACAACCTCACCACCAAGCCAGAACAGATAATGTTTGCAGTTGGCACAGACGTTCATGACCCTTCTTGGCTGTGGACCGTTGACTTGAAGAACCTCACCCACGCCGACGTAGTCACAGGCTACAACCACGCTGAGGCGGCGCTTTTGCTGGCATATCACGAGATTCCCGTAGGCAAGGTGCTCGCTGACCTTGAGGAAGCTCTCGAAGCATTCTTCTCGCTGCCGAAGCCATCTCACGGTGTCAAGACAGTAATTTTTTCAGCGGATTCTATGCGCCGCATCAGGCGCGCTCTTGGCTTCACAGACCCAGAGGACGTTGAGCGATGAGCGCCATTAGACTCACTACCTTGCTAGGTGACCAATTCAACATAAATGGAGACCAGGCAAACCTTCTCGTTCTGCAAAAGCGACTTGCGTGGCTGGGCTTTGCATCTGAAGTCATTTCAGTGGCTTCGAGTGACCAACTCGTCGCCTCGGAGGCTCACTTCGTGCTTCTGGGCCACGGCAGCCTAGCGGCTAACAAAAGCGCCCTTTCAACGTGGCCGTCAATGGCCGAAGATTTTCTCGATGCCACACAAAAGCTCCCTGGTCTAGCAGTTGGCTCAGGTGCAAGCTCGATATCGGCAGCGGCTGGATTCAGCCTTAGTCGCCTTGACGAGCCGATTTCAGAATTCGCAACGGAGGCTCTAGACGATCTCGAGCTACTTGGGTACAAGTTTGCTGACGTTACGCCTGCTGTTACACACATGGTGAATGAGGCTGTTGTCACTTGGCTTCATGGTCCGATTCTCGCTAAAAACCCCCGCCTAGCAGATGCTCTCATCATTAGGATTCTGAACGCCGCCGGCAAAGAACATCCAACGATCTCTTCAAACGAAAACACCCGCAAGATCGATGAGATTCTCGCGGGTGTCTGGCGGCTTGAAAAACCGCAAAGCTAGTCTTTATTTGCTGAGGAGCTTGTCGCTCTCGTCGTGCCATTTGATGGCAAGTGGTCGAAGTTTCGCTTCATTCTCTTTGGCGTGGTGGCCACAAAAAAGCAGTTCGCCGGTTGCAAGTTCTGCACGCACATAGGCTTGGGCGCCGCAAGCGTCACAGCGGTCAGCCGCTGTTAGTTGGTGAACCAGAGTCGTTGTGACCTGTTCGTCTTGTTCTTCGGTTTCTAGCGGGGCCATAAGGTTCCTTTCGTGCTGAAACAATCTCATCACATCGGAGGCCTTTCTTGCGCAGCATTTCTAGTGATTTCGCTAACTGCGAAGAAATATCGCGTTTGTGAACCGATTTGCAGCCGCCATCGTGTCAGCGCCCGCAAAAAGCAAGTCGCGAGATAACATTCTGAGGTGTCAAACACCGAATATTCAGCACGCCATCTGTCAGTTCTCGAGGGTCTTGAGGCCGTTCGTAAACGCCCGGGAATGTACATCGGTTCTACCGATAGCCGTGGCCTCATGCACTGCCTGTGGGAGATCATCGATAACTCAGTCGATGAAGCACTGGCGGGCCATGGGAGCGAGATTGGCATTCGGCTGCATGGCGACGGCAGTGTCGAGGTTACCGACGCGGCTCGAGGCATTCCGGTTGACATTGAGCCGAAAACCGGCCTCAGCGGCGTTGAGGTAGTTTTCACTAAGCTGCACGCTGGAGGCAAGTTTGGCTCGGGTTCCTATGCAGCCTCTGGCGGCCTTCACGGTGTAGGCGCCTCGGTCGTGAACGCCTTGAGTGAGCGCCTCGATGTTGAGGTAGATCGCGACGGCAAAACTTGGGCAATGTCATTTCGTCGCGGCGAGCCCGGCATTTTCGACGACAGCAAAGGCATTGCGCCTAATAACCCATTTGTGGCTTCAGAAGACGGCAGTCCGCTTCGTTCAATAAGCAAAGTTGGCAAGAACGTCACTGGCACGCGCGTGCGCTATTGGGCAGACCCACAAATTTTTATTAGAGATGCAGCATTTGTCTCTGACGACTTAGTCGCCAGAGCACGCCAAACAGCCTTTTTAGTTCCTGGTTTGCAACTCACTATTGAAGATTTGCGCACAGCTGAAGAAAACATTCAAAGGTTCAAGTTCGATGGCGGTTTGGCAGAATTCGTTGATTTTCTTGCTCCTGATTCGAGCATCACTGATGTTTGGCGTTTGCAGGGTGAAGGCAACTTCACTGAGACTGTACCGGTGCTCGACGAGACTGGCAACATGGTGACCCAAGATGTGTCACGAAACTGTCAGGTTGAAGTAGCCTTGCGCTGGGGAACTGGCTATGACACGACCGTCAAGTCATTTGTGAACATCATCGCTACACCAAAAGGTGGCAGTCACATCGCCGGTTTCGAAGCGGCATTGCTCAAGACGCTGAGGGCGCAAGTTGAAGCTAATTCGCGCAAACTCAAGCCTGGCAACGACAAGTTAGAAAAAGAGGATGTCTTCGCTGGCCTCACGGCAGTAGTATCAGTGCGCCTGGCTGAACCTCAATTCGAGGGTCAAACCAAGGAGATTTTGGGCACACCGGCTGTTCGAAACATTGTCGCCAACGTGGTTTCAGCGAAGCTGACCGAACGGCTAGAAAGCACGAAGCGCGATGACAAGGCCCAAGCGGCTCTGTTGCTCGAAAAAGTTGTTGCCGAGATGAAGGCTCGAATTTCGGCTCGAACCCACAAAGAAACACAGCGACGCAAATCAGCGCTTGAGAACTCTTCTTTGCCAACCAAACTTGTTGATTGCCGTTCGCAGGCGACTGATGGCACAGAACTCTTCATCGTCGAGGGCGACTCGGCTCTTGGAACAGCTAAGTTGGCCAGAAATAGTGAATTCCAAGCTCTCTTGCCAATTCGCGGCAAAATCTTAAACGTTCAAAAAGCTTCAATTAGCGACATGCTGTCGAACAATGAGTGCGCATCGATCATTCAAGTTATTGGTGCCGGTTCTGGTCGAACCTTTGATCTTGAGCAGGCGCGTTATGGCAAAGTCATCTTGATGAGCGACGCCGACGTTGACGGTGCGCACATTCGCACCCTGCTCTTGACTCTGTTTTTCAAATACATGCGTCCGATGATTGAAGATGGGCGAGTGTTCGCGGCAGTCCCACCTCTGCACCGCGTCGTTATTATGAACCCTGGCACCAAGCCAAATGAAACTGTTTATACCTACTCACAGGCCGAGCTCGAATCATTGCTGGCCAAACTATCTAAAGCTGGCAAACGTTATCAGGAGCCAATTCAGCGCTACAAGGGTCTTGGCGAAATGGATGCTGACCAGTTGGCAGAGACGACCATGGATAAATCGCACAGAAGCCTGCGCCGAGTCACCATGGCTGACGCAGCCGCTGTCGAAAAAATGTTTGAGCTATTGATGGGCAATGAAGTGGCACCAAGACGCGACTTCATTGTTGATTCGGCTGACTCATTTGAACGCGACCGAATCGACGCCTAACTGGCAAAATCGACGGTCACCGGTCAGCTGGCCAAGTGGATGCAGCTTGCGGCTGGCCAAGCGAATGTGCCCGCCCGCTAGCTGAATGACTGTGCCCGCCCGCTAACTGAAGTCAGATTAGGTTGCCGACGCCTGCAATGACGTTTGCAAGTGGGGTACCTGACCCGTCTCGTTTGCCCTTTAACTCTGGAAGTTCGACCGGCTTGCCATCTTCAGAGGCGGCAACTGGCTGGCCTTCTATGACGCTTGCCAAATAAAGTTCGTTTTCATTTCTGATGAACTTGTGAGCTCGAACGCCACCCGTAGCTCGACCCTTGCCAGGAAACTCTGAGAACTCAGAGATCTTTACGCTGCCAGGGTCGGTGCCTTTTAGAGCATTTGAAGAGTCCGCAGCGGTCAACACCACAGCTGAACCTGCATCCCTCAGAACACCAAAATAGATCGCCTGCGCCTCGCCGTCTAGGTTCATGCCTGCCATACCTGAGCCAGCGCGACCCTGTGGGCGAACTAGGGCCGCCGAATAGTGCAACAGCTGGGCGTCGTTTGCGATGAACACCAGCTCAGATGCGTCGTCTGCGACACCAGCTCCCACCACGGTGTCGCCGTCTTTCAGCGTGATTACCTCAAACTCTGGCTTTGTTGGCCAATCTGCGACTACCCGTTTCACAACCCCCGAGGAGGTTCCGAGTGCCAGCGGAGTATCTGTCTCAAGCGAAATCACGTCAATGAGTGTTTCACCTTTGCTCAAACCTAAGAATTCACGCACCTTAACCGCGTTGCCCGCGTCAAACATTGAGCCACTTGGAGGAACATCACCGGCATGAATGCGCAACATGCGGCCAGACGAGGTTATGAAGCCTAGATCTTTGCGCGTTGAAGTCGTTATGCGGTTGCGCAAGACGTCGTGGCGTCTGCGTTTGCCTCCGGCGACTGCATCAACTCCAGCCTCGATGCGCGATAGCAGCCCCGTGGCGGTCAGAATGACTTCGCATGGTGTATCAGCTAGTTCAGCACTGATGTTGGCCGCCTTGGCGTTGCTGATGGGTTTAACTTCGGCGTCAGCGTCTAGCAGCGTGGTTCTTCTTTCGTCGCCATATTTGGCGGCAACGGTAGCTAACTCTTGTGAAACCAAGTCGCGAAGCACTGACTCGCTGCCGAGAATGTGCTGAAGCTCAGCTATTTCGGCCAAAAGTTGTGCTTTTTCGCTCTCAAGTTCGATCTTCGAGAACTTGGTAAGGCGTCGCAGTCTGAGTTCAAGAATGTATTCAGCCTGAATTTCTGAAAGATCGAAAATAGTTTGCAAACGAGTACGGGCCTGATCAACCTCATCGCTCGTGCGGATTACCTGGATGACCTCGTCAATCGAAAGAATTGCGATTAGCAAGCCTTCAATCAAATGCAGGCGAGCCTGGCGTTTGCCAAGACGATTCTCACTTCGCCTCTTGGTAACCAAAACCCTGTGTGCGAGGTACTGGCCGAGCAAATCCTTAAGCCCCAGTGTCAGTGGACGCCCTGCGACCAAAGCAACGTTGTTGATCGAAAAGCTGTCTTCCATTGGTGTGAATCGATACAGCAAATCAAGAACAACTTGCGGGTCGAAGCCGGTTTTTATCTCGATGACTAGGCGTAGCCCGTGATTTCTGTCTGTCAGGTCAGTGACATCAGATATGCCTTGAAGTTTTTTGCTATTGACGCCGTCTTTGATCTTTTCGATCACTTTTTCGGGGCCGACAAGGTAGGGCAGTTCGGTTACAACTATGCCGAGTTTTCTAGGTGAAACGCTTTCAATCGAGACTCTAGCTCGAGTTTTGAACATTCCTCGGCCGGTTTCATAAGCCTCGCGAATGCCATCTCTGCCGATGATGATGCCGCCGGTGGGCAGGTCGGGGCCAGGCACAAACGCCATTAGGTCTTCAGTAGTGGCGTCCTTGTTGGCCAGAAGATGTCTAGCTGCCTCAATGACCTCACGGAGGTTGTGAGGGGGCATGTTTGTTGCCATGCCAACGGCGATTCCCGCTGCGCCGTTTACCAAAAGGTTAGGAAAAGCTGCAGGTAAAACCTCTGGCTCAGTTAGCTGAGCGTCGTAGTTCGGTTTGAAATCAACAACATCTTCATCTAGGCCATCGTTCATAAGCAGGGCCGCCTGAGACAAACGAACTTCGGTATACCTTGCGGCAGCCGGTCCATCGTCCAGACTGCCGAAGTTTCCGTGCCCATCGATGAGCGGTTCGCGCAAACTAAAAGGCTGCGCCATGCGCACCAGAGCGTCATAAATCGCACTGTCACCATGGGGGTGCAGTTTTCCCATTACCTCACCGGTGACGCGCGCAGACTTCACGTGCCCCTTATCGGGGCGTAATCCCATTTCACCCATTTGATAAATGATTCGACGGTGAACCGGCTTCAAACCGTCTCTGGCATCAGGCAAAGCTCGCGAATAAATGACCGAGTAGGAGTATTCCAAGAAAGAATCTTGCATCTCTTGCGACAGATCAATGTCGGTGATGTGCTCGCTTGCGCTCTGTGAATTTTGCTCTGACATGACTACTCGGTTTATGTGGTTTGAATAAGTTGACCTTGTGGCAAACTAATGTGATGCCTACGATGCTACCTGCCGTGCCCAAAACACTGGGGAGGCTCTCTGATATTTTCGTTAGCTGCTTGGGCTCTATCACCGGCGAAGATAATCGAATTGGCTTTCGTCGCGCCGAACGAGTGGTCGCTGTTTTGGTTGACGGGCTCGGAACCTACAACCTTCGTGCTGGTGGCGGTCACGCACCGCTTCTAAATCGCAAGTTGATTGATTCACCGTCAATTCACGCGGGTTTTCCTTCGACAACGGCAACCAGCATCACCTCCTTTGGAACCGGTTTAGCTCCTGGGCAGCACGGCATTGTGGGATACAAAGTGCTGGATCCAAAAACAGGTCAACCTTTGAATCAACTGACAGGATGGTCTAAAGACTTCGACCCGCTTCAGTGGCAGCCCAACCAGACCGTTGCCGAAAAAGCAGTCGATAGAAACGTAGATGTCTTTGTGATCGGGCCCAAAGAGTACGCAACCTCTGGTTTCACGACGCTCACGATGCGAGGGGCAAAATATCTCGCTGCCAAGTCAATACTTGATCGGGCAAATCTTGCGCTCGAGATATTGGCAAACCCTAAGCCTGCACTGGCCTACCTTTATGTTCCTGAGCTAGACCAAAAAGCCCATAGTTTCGGAGCTGACTCAACTGAGTGGCTCACCGCTCTTGAAGAACTAGACAGTGCAATGGCCAAATTGACAGCTCCATTAGTTGAAAGAAAGTTCGAACGCGCAGCGGTGGTTCTCACGGCCGATCACGGAATAGTTGACGTGCCGCAGTCGCACCTAATATATCTAGATGCTTTCGATTTACCCGAGCTGAAGCTTGTGGCGGGGGACCCCAGAGCCAACTACCTCTACTTGACCAAAAGGCTTGAAGCGGCAGAACTGAATGCCCTTGTTGAAGACATTCAAAACCAGATGAACGAAACTACTTTGGGTCGGTCAGTCAAAATTGCTTCTAAGCAACAACTGATTGAGGCACAGTGGTTTGGGCCGACCACAACTCTTGAGGCGCAAAATAGACTTCCTGACATTTTTGCAATTGCGGTCGGAAGAACGGCTATCTATCACCGCGATTTTGCGCCCCCAAAGAGCCTGTCAATGATTGGCCAACATGGCTCGATCGCTCCAGAAGAACTCGCCATTCCGCTGTTGAAGTTCGGTGCATACGCCAGATAGAACTATTCGTCTTTGTTTTCGGGGCGCGTGCCAAACACAATTTCATCCCAGCTTGGCATCGTCGCTCTTCCCTTTTTTGGAGTCGGGGGAGCAGCCTTTTCGGGTTCGAACGTGTCTGCTAAATCTTGGCTCTGATCTTCTTCACTCAAAACCACTTCATCGGTTTGGTCAATCCAAACAGTTGTTTCATCAAAGTCATCGGGTGAAGCCTCAAGAGATTCTTCGTTCGCGCGCACTACAGAGAGGATCGGCGTGAAACTGGTTTGTGTTTCGCGAGCATCACGCCTGCGTCGCAAACCCGAAAGCAAATCTTCATCTTCGTCAAGATCATCTTCATCGATTTCATCGACTTCAGCCGACGTTCCAGCGGCTATTACAGGAACCTGAGCGGTGGTGTTTCTGCCACGGCCAAAAGGAATGATTTCGGCGAACTCCTGAGTTTCGCCCAAGCTGCTAGTGAGATTTTTGTTGACTAAGTTTTGCTCGACAATGTCAGCAGCTGGCGTTGCAACATCAATATTTGATTCGGTAGGCATAGTGCTTTTGACTGCGGCTGGTGCAAAACTTTGCGCGAAAGCAGGCTTTATTTTGGGTACGAGGCTGTCACTGTCATTGTTGGCAGCTAGGTTAAGCGCCACTTCGTTGTCTGGAGACAGGCTAAGTCTGCGCAGATCGAAGCTCCATTTTGCCTCTGATGCAGCACCTTCAGATTCGAATGAACAAGTTACCTGCCAACCACCGGTTTCGACCCGTTTTGCAGACCAGACGACGTTTGTGACTGCAGCCTTGTCAAGACGTTCGCGAATGAGGATTCCGAATTCAATGTGATTGGTCTCGCCATAACGGTCACCCAGAAAGGTAAGCCTGACGCTAAGGGCGCTATTCACCACGTGCTGAAGCTCATCTAAAACCGGAGCTGCAAATTTTTCTACATAAGAAATCGAAGCACCAGTGTTTGCCACAATCTCCTCGATGCTGTGGCCCGAGCGAACAAATTCTTGAATTTCACGTGGCGAAACGTTGTTGGTCTCAACTTTCGGGCCTTTGTCAACACGCAATGCCTGGCGAAGGGCCTCATCAAGAGCGAGACGATATTTTTCGCCGTTTGAGCCCTCAAGAACAATAAACTCTTGTTCCGTGGCTAAAAGCCTTAGGTCTTCCATGGCAAATACCTCTCTCTATGTCAAAGTTTGCCACCGTTTAGTTTAAAAACCGATTAGCGAAACGGTGTGCCGTTGTCGAAATTGGAACAAAAAGAAATATTTTCTGGTTAGAATCGGCGTTGCAAGGTTGCAAGAAAAGATTTTTTGTTACAGACTTTGCCGCAATAGTTCATAACAGTTGAAAGAGAATCTAATTGGCTACCGATTACGATGCACCCCGCAAATCTGACGATGAAGAGTCGCTAGAGGCTATCAAAGAGGGCGCTCCGGCGAAGCCTGTTGATATTTCAGACGAGGGTGATCACAGTGAAGCCTTTGTCATGCCTGAGGTCAGCGTCGAAGAAGAAGACGTCGTCGTCATGCCAATTCAACCTGAAGAATTTACTTGCATGGAGTGCTTCATCGTGAAGCACAACTCGCTGATTGCCAAGAAGACCAAGATTGGCAACATCTGCATTGAGTGCGCTAGCTAGCAGCCTGCTTTATCGCTTCGATTAATTCGACTGGTCGCCTAGTTGAAATCAGCCAATAGGGTGTTGGGTCGTTAGCATCGCTGATCTGCACTCTAACGAGCGAGCGCACCCCAACCTGAAACCTCACATAGGCGCGCGAGTCGAGCCTAGGGCCCCGCTCTTCAAAAGCGAGGTTAGGTTCAATCGATTTGGCTTCGCCTAGAAGGCTCAACGGAATATGAGCCTTTGCGACCATAAGTTGACCTTCACTCACCTCGATTACTGGCGAGCCCAGAAACATTGCGGCCCAAATTGAAAACGTCACAAGCGAACCCGAGACCAGTCCAACGCTTTCGTTGATTGGCAAAAAGACTAAATAAAAACTAGGCAACGCTATAAGTGCAGCCAAAAATAGCGGCCACGAGGGCGTTAGTCGCTCTCTGAAAATTGGATTTTCACTGCTCGGCGGTTGTTGAGATTTCATTTTTTTAGAATACGCTGGGCGGTGATGAAAAACTTGCCGATTCTAATAGTTGCAGACGAGCCATATGTTCCTACCTATGCTCACCCCGGCGATGCTGGCGCCGACCTGCGTTCGCGTGAGGCCAAAGTTCTAAAGGCAGGCAGCCGTGACACTTTTGCAACCGGAGTGTCGGTGGCGATTCCTAACGGATACGTTGCGCTCGTGCATCCTCGAAGTGGGCTTGCAGCAAAACATGGCATCACCGTTCTTAACGCGCCTGGCACTGTCGATGCTGGCTACCGTGGTGAGATAGCAGTGACTCTTCTAAACACTTCTGAAGTTGATTTCGCAGTTGCCGAAGGAGACCGCATCGCACAAATCGTTTTTCAACAATTTGAGACGGCAGACTTCATTCGTGTCGATTCATTGCCAGACACCTTGAGGGGCACTAGCGGTTTTGGTTCAACGGGGCGATCATAGAAATGAACTCAATGCATATCGCTTCAACATTCGCCGACCGTTCGACAACCGGCCCGCTCGACATTTCAGAGGTTCGAGAACTCAAACCATTGCACGACTTTGGTTCACTTCGAGTGCCGAACAGAACAGATGTTTCTATTCGAGTCGAAGTTGAAGAGACCACCGGTCAAGTAACCGCCGTTTCGATTGACATGGCTAACTCGAACGTGCACATTCAACCTTTCGCTGCACCGCGAAACGAAGCGTTGTGGAACGAAATTCGAACCTCAATAGCACAGTCAATCTCTTCACAGGGCGGCAAAGTTTCAGAGCGAATCGGCTCTTTCGGGGCAGAGCTACTCGCCGAAGTTGCGACTAAAGATGAGAACGGAAAGAACATCGCCAAGCGGCACCTCAAGTTTCTAGGCATTGATGGTCCACGTTGGTTTTTGCGCATCGTCGTGAGCGGTGCGGCCGTGACTGACCCTGCGGCTTCAGGGTCGGTTGATGATCTGATTCGAGGTCTCGTGATCAACCGCGGCGAGACGCCGATGCCTCCGAGGGAGCTACTGCCACTTTCTATGCCCGCCGGTTCAGCATCGTTAGCGAACAGGTAATAATGGCAAACGAAATCAATCCAGACGTTTGGCTTGAAGCATCGAAACAAGTCGCTTCAAAACTCGGAATCACCTACGAGAACGGCGATCTTTCACTAAGCCGAGGATCAATAGTCAAATCAATGGGTGGCTGGCTGGGAATAGCCGAGTCGATCCTGCCAACTCTCGTTTTTGTTTTTACTTATCAGCTTTCTGGCAACATTTGGCTATCAATCGCGATTTCAGGGTCATTGTCATTGGCTGCGCTTGTGAGACAGCTCATTGTTCGAAGTGCACTGGCCCAAGCAGTTGTTGGTGCATTGAGCATTGCCCTAACAATCTGGCTGACTCTCAAAGACAACAATGCCTCCGATTTTTTCTTGCAAGGCCTCATCACAAATAGCATCTACTTGGCCGTGGGTTTGATCAGCATTCTTATGCGTTGGCCGATCATCGGAATCATCGTCGGATTTCTGATTGGCGAGGGTTTTACGTGGCGCAAAAGAAGGGCACACTTCAACCGATTTGTAGCTGCGACAGCGATATGGTGTGGCCTATACATTTTGCGCCTCGGCATTGAGGTTCCTCTTTATTTGTCGCAAAACCTGTCTGCATTAGGCGCTGCCAAGCTAATCTTGGGCATCCCGTTTTATGCGATTACGCTTTGGCTGATTTGGCTTGTGGTCAAGCCGCTCATTCGACGCGCCAGTTAGTGCTATTTTTGAACCTAGGGTCTTGATTTTGACCAAATTTGCATCGCAAGGAGTGCCCCCCCATGTCAAAAGTAAACAGTTTTGGCGCTGCCGACCTACTAAAAGTGGGCGACAAGAGCTACCGAATCTTTAGAATCGACGCTGTTGATTCAAAAACACTTCCGTTTAGCCTAAAAGTTCTTCTAGAGAACCTATTGCGCACCGAAGATGGTGCCAACATCACAGCTGCGCACATCAAGGCGATTTCTGAGTGGGTTCCGTCAACTGAGCCAGACACAGAGATCCAGTTCACGCCAGCTCGTGTAATCATGCAGGACTTCACCGGTGTTCCTTGCATCGTTGACCTGGCTACCATGCGCGAGGCAGTTGCAGAGCTTGGTGGTGACCCTAAGCGAATCAACCCGCTTGCACCTGCCGAAATGGTCATTGACCACTCAGTAGTGATCGACGTGGCTGGTTCACCAGACGCTTTTGAGCGCAACGTTGCGTTCGAATATGCCCGCAACGGCGAGCGTTATCAATTCTTGCGTTGGGGTCAAACGGCTTTTGACGACTTCAAGGTGGTACCTCCTGGCACAGGCATCGTTCACCAGGTCAACATTGAGTACCTTGCTCGCACCATCATGACGCGCGAAGTCAACGGCGAACTCCAGGCCTACCCAGACAGCTGCGTTGGCACCGACTCACACACCACAATGGTCAACGGTCTTGGTGTGCTCGGATGGGGTGTTGGTGGCATTGAGGCCGAGGCAGCAATGCTTGGCCAGCCAGTATCGATGCTTATTCCGAAAGTTGTTGGTTTCAAGCTCACTGGTTCGATTCCAACCGGCGCGACTGCTACTGACGTGGTGCTTACCATCACCGAGATGCTTCGCAAGCACGGCGTTGTTGGCAAGTTTGTCGAGTTCTATGGTGCGGGTGTTTCATCTGTTCCACTTGCAAACCGTGCAACCATTGGCAACATGAGCCCTGAGTTTGGTTCGACGGCAGCAATGTTCCCGATCGACTCAGTGACAATCGACTACCTGCGCACCACTGGTCGCAGTGAAGAGCAACTTGCACTTATCGAGGCATACACCAAGGCTCAAGGCCTCTGGCACGACCCAAGCATTGAGCCTCGATTTAGTGAATATCTCGAACTAGACCTCAGCACTGTTGTTCCTTCAATCGCTGGCCCTAAGCGCCCGCAAGACCGCATTGTTCTTGCCGAGGCTAAGGCAAAGTTCGAGCAGGTTTTGCCGACCTATGCGCCAGCAGCCAGCAACCCTGCTGCTGTTGAAGGTCACGACTACAGCATTGACCACGGTTATGTGACAATCGCGTCGATCACCTCGTGCACCAACACTTCTAACCCATCGGTGATGTTGGCTGCTGGACTCCTAGCGAAGAAAGCAGTGGCTAAGGGTCTCAAGGCCAAGCCTTGGGTTAAGACCTCGCTAGCCCCAGGTTCGAAGGTAGTTACCGAGTATTACGAGAAGGCGGGTCTAACCGAATCACTCGACGCTCTGGGTTTCAACCTTGTCGGTTACGGTTGCGCTACCTGCATCGGCAACTCAGGCCCGCTCGACGAGCACATCTCAGCGGCAATTAACGCTAACGACTTGGCAGTTACCGCAGTTCTATCTGGTAACCGCAACTTTGAAGGTCGCATCAACCCTGACGTGAAGATGAACTACTTGGCATCGCCACCGCTAGTCATCGCCTATTCTCTTGCTGGCACTATGGACTTCGACTTCGAGAATGAAGCACTCGGTCAAGACCAGGCAGGCAATGATGTTTTCTTGGCTGACATTTGGCCAACACCAACCGAAGTTCAGAACACCATCGACAGCTCGATTAACTCTGACATGTTCAAGACTCAGTACGCTGGCGTTTTTGAGGGCGATTCTCGTTGGAAGTCACTTCCGACTCCAGTAGGAGCCACCTTTGAGTGGGATCCGAAGTCAACCTATGTGCGCAAACCGCCTTATTTCGAGGGCATGAAGCGTGAACCTTCGGCAGTCACTGATATTCACGCCGCTCGTGTTCTAGCAAAACTAGGCGACTCGGTTACCACCGACCACATCAGCCCAGCGGGTTCAATCAAGGCTGACTCGCCAGCGGGTCAGTACCTAACCGCAAACGGTGTGTCTCGTGTTGACTTCAACAGCTACGGTTCACGTCGCGGCAACCACGAAGTAATGATTCGCGGCACCTTCGCTAACATTCGCCTGCGCAATCAGTTGCTAGACAACGTTGAGGGCGGATACACCCGCGACTTCACTCAGGCTGGCGCACCACAGGCATTCATCTATGACGCTTCTCAGAACTATCAGACTGCCGGAACACCACTGGTAATTCTTGGTGGCAAAGAGTACGGTTCTGGTTCATCGCGTGACTGGGCAGCCAAAGGCACAAGCCTGTTGGGTGTTCGCGCTGTGATCACTGAGAGCTTCGAGCGCATCCACCGCAGCAACCTAATCGGCATGGGCGTTCTTCCATTGCAGTTCCCAGCAGGCCAGACTGCCGATTCGCTCGGTCTAGACGGCACAGAAGTGTTTGAAATCACCGGCGTTGAAGCGCTGAATGACGGCGTTACACCAAGCACCGTGCGCGTTGTTGCCGCGCCATCGGCGAACTCGGCAGCTGGCAAAGCGGTTGTGGAATTCGACGCGGTTGTTCGCATCGACACCCCAGGTGAAGCCGACTACTACCGCAACGGCGGAATCTTGCAGTACGTTCTTCGCAGTCTGGTCGCCTAGCGCCCAGACTCGCGACGGCGGGCTGTTGGAATAACTTTCTAGACGGTAAAGTTCTAATCACTATGAGTCTGCTCAGTAACATCTCAAATCCACGCGACCTCGATGCTCTAACCTCGAGTGAGCTCAGTCAGTTGTGCTTAGAGATTCGCGAGAGCCTCATTGCCGATGTTGCCAAAACTGGTGGTCACCTAGGCCCGAACCTAGGCGTAGTCGAGACAACTGTTGCCATTCACCGTGTTTTCGAATCACCTAAAGATTCAATAATTTTCGACACTGGGCACCAATCATACGTTCATAAAATGCTCACCGGTCGATCAGACCTGAGCACACTGCGCCAAAAAGATGGCATCGCCGGATACCCTCAACGAAGCGAGTCTGAACACGACATCGTTGAGAGTTCGCATGCCTCTTCATCGCTCTCGTGGGCTGATGGAATTGCAAAAGCCTATAAGCTGACCAACCAAAACAATCGCTGGGTGGTCGCCGTTGTCGGCGACGGAGCACTCACTGGCGGTATGACATGGGAGGCGCTAAACAACATCACCGATGACAACGATCGTCGCCTCGTGATTGTTGTGAACGACAACGGCCGCTCATATGCACCGACCATCGGTGGTCTTGCGCGTTACCTCAATGGAATTCGTACCGAGAAGGCATATGCAAAGGCCTATCGCGTCAGCAAAAACTTCTTTGAACGCTTCGGAGTTTTCGGTCGACTTGCATATTCAACGGCCCGTGGTGCCGGCAAGGGTTTGCTCGGAACCTTCGCACCAAAGGGTATGTTCCCAAATCTAGACATCAAATACATCGGCCCGATTGACGGCCACGATTTGGCCGCGTTAGAAGAGGCACTTCAGCAAGCAAAGCGGTATGAAAACCCTGTAATTGTTCACACGATCACCGAAAAAGGCAAGGGATACGACCCTGCCCAGTTGAATGACGAAGACCAAATGCACGCTGTAGGTCAAATTGACCCTGAAACCGGCAAGAGCGTTGAGGCGTCATCGGGGGAGTCATGGACCTCTGTCTTCAGCAAAGAAGTACTAAAAATCGCAGAGAGCAAGCCAAATCTCGTCGGCATCACAGGCGCAATGTTGATTCCGGTGGGTCTGCACCGTTTTGCCGAGAAGTTTCCTGACAGAGTCTTCGATGTTGGCATAGCTGAGCAGCACGCGCTAACCTCCGCCGCAGGCATGGCGTTTGGTGGTCTTCACCCTGTCGTGGCCGTGTATGCTACGTTCATCAACCGAGCCTTCGACCAGGTGCTCATGGACGTAGCCCTGCACAAGGCCGGTGTGACTATCGTTCTAGACCGCGCCGGTGTAACTGGCCCTGACGGCGCAAGCCACCACGGAATGTGGGACCTAGCTTTGCTGCAGATCGTGCCGGGAATCAGAATCGCCGCACCTCGCGACGCAGTTAGGTTGCGCGAAGAGTTGAACGAGGCAGTGGCGGTTGACGATGCCCCGACCGTTCTGCGTTTCTCAAAAGGAACAGCCGGTAGTGAAATCAATGCGGTTAGGCGTCTTTCAGATGGTGTCGATGTTCTTCTCGAATCACCGGCGAAAGACGTGCTCTTGGTGGCGGTTGGCCCAATGGCCACTGTTGCCCTTCAAGTTTCAGAGCTGTTGAAGGCTCACGGCATTGGCAGCACAGTTATCGACCCGCGTTGGGTCATTCCAGTCGCCAAGTCTGTTGTTGAGCTCGCGGCAGCACACCGCCTCGTAGTGACCATCGAAGATGGCATTCGTGTTGGTGGTATCGGCACACGTGTGAGACAAGAAATGCGTGCTGCCCAGGTTGACACAGCGCTAAACGAGGTCGGGTTGCCTGACGAATTTTTAGAGCATGCAAGCCGGAACGAGATTATGGAACGCGTCGGTTTAACAGCTCAACAAATTGCTCACGACATTGTCGCTCAGGTGCTCGGTGCGCGTGTGCCTCACGCAAGACCTTTGCCAGATGAGACTTCAGTCAATCAGCAAATTTCTCGCTCATGAGCCCAAAATGTGATTTTTCGGTTTTATTGGCCGATGACACCTGCGTGATCGCCTCACTGGGTCTGGGGTTCGTTCGATTCAGCCTTGACCTCCGCAGGTTTTGCTGCAAGCGCTTGAACGAAACCAGGCACAACAAGCTCAATTTGCCAATGCCGTGCGCCTAAATCTAGCAGGCTGGTGACGATGCCTGCCAAGTCTGCGGGCTCTGGCGGAGCAAAGCAAATCTCGCGCATGGTGTCAGGCTTGAGCAAATTCTCAGCTGGCACCTTGTTCTGTTCGCTCAAACTAGCAATCACGACTTTCGCCGCTTCAAGCCTTGCGGCAGCCTCGGGGTAACGCGCTGGCCAGTTGCGGTGATTTGGAATTCCAACACTTGGCAACTTCACGGGTGGCAAATCTCTAGTTGTTAGCCCCTTGTTCAAGGCGTTCCACCAGGTGTCAAGAAATGTGCTTCGAGCTCGTCCTGTGAAGGCTTTAAGACCAGCAAGCTCAGGGCGACTTCTTGGTGGGTTCTGAACCACAGCCACGATTGAATGATCAGGAATTAGCCGACCAGGTGAAACATCGCGGTCAACGGCAACAGCCTCGCGAGCAAGCCACATTTCACGAGCAATCGCTAGAGATCGTTGATCGCGCAAGTTCTGCATGCCGGTCATGCCACGCCAGCGGTCGATTTTCGGGTCGCGACTTCTCATCTTTAGCACATGTGCGAATTCTTGGCGAGCCCATTCGAGCTTCTTCTGTGCGGTCAACTCTGCGATAAGTGCATCATGCATTTCGGGCAGAACATCCACGTCTAGTGCGGCATAGTTCAGCCAGTCAGCATGAAGTGGTCGAATACTCCAATCGACAGCCGAGTGCTCTTTTGCAAGGCGCAATCCAAGCAATCGCTCGCAGACAGCGCCAAGGCCGACCCTTTCGAAGCCTGCGATTCGCGAACCAAGCTCGGTGTCAATCAGCTCTGGGCACTCAATGCCCAATTCGCGAAGGCAAGGTAAGTCTTGACTTGCTGAATGAAGAATCCATGCCGCCGTCTTCATGACGGCCGCTAGACCTGCAAAAGCTGCAGGCGCTTCGGCAAGCTGTGGCGCAATGGCAGCTGGATCAATCAGAAAAATTGGGGTTCCCCTGCGATGCACTTGAACCAAATAGGCACGCTGAGAATACTTAAAGCCACTGGCACGCTCAGCGTCAACCGCGAACAAGCCGCTACCACCAGCCAAGGTTTCAACCGCAGCCGCTAGGCCATCGGCTGTGTCAACATAAATAACCCTCGACTCGCGAGGGTGTTTTAGAAGTTCGAGTTCAGGTTCGGCAAGCTCTGCGTCGGAGTTGCTAGAGGTGTTCACTTCAGTCATGCTGTTTGCCGCCTAGCGGTTGACCTTGAGAGCGGTGACACCCTCGACTACAGGTGGAAAACCGCTCATGATGCAGACGAGATCTTGCCATGCCTCCAAATGCGCAGCCATCTCGTCTTCAAGGGGGCTCCAGGATGCTCTCATTTCGAGTTCTGCATGGTCACTCTGACCAGCAAGTGAACCAAAACCGCTCGAGATGATTCTCGTTGCGGTTCCGGCTTCATAGGCGAATCTTGCACCGTGACGAATCAGCGATTCGGTTAGCCAATCCCAGCTAACCTCAGCCATTTGGGCGTCTGAACCCAAATCGGTTTCTAATGGAGACTTTGCAAAACAAACGATGCGAAAACAACCGCCCCACTGTTCTTGCTCGGTGGCCTCGTGAAGCAAGATGAATCTGCCGGTGCCGAGATCGCCGTGAGCACCGGTCGCTTCGGTTTCAATATTGGCTGCGAAAGCAATGGCTTCTGAAGCCAAATTCTGCGGCGCTGAAATCTGAACGACGCCTAGCTCTGAGCGCAATGCCGCGTGCCTGAAGGTTTGGGCGGCTATTCTAAACTCGGCAGATGCGCCCGCGTCGATTTCTATTTCAATCACTCAATAACATTAAGAGAGCGCGGTCCAAACCACCTGCTGCCACGCCGCAAAGAAAGCGACATGAAATGCCTAGAACGCTTCTCGAACGTGCCTTAGCAAGGCGGGTGGCATTGCGACTTGTGAGGCTGAAGAAACACCGCCCCATAGAGTTCAAAGTTCGCACAGAAAACCAATTGGCGAGACTGCCCAGAAACCTAGACACTGAGCTAGCTGGCAACCCTGGCATCTACTCACTTCGATTTTATGAACGCAGCAAATGGTCTCTAGGGCGTCCTTCTTTGCGAGCCAACTATAAAAGGCTCGGCCATGCCCTACTTGGTGAAATCGACTCTTCGAGTTCTAGTGCCACGATATCCCGATCATATTCTCAAGTTCAGGGCGCCGACATCAGCCAAGCAATTGGTGGCTGGATCTCTGGTTGGTTGGGCGCAAAGCCTCAAGATTTTGCTGACAACATTGAAATCGTTGAAATCAAAACCAACGACGGATGGTCGCTGCCGGCATGGCTGCAGCGCGCCAATTCAGATACCTGGGTCATTCACGTGCACGGTAGGGGAGCCTCGCAGGCTGAAACCGCAAGGAACTTCGCGCAATTTCACGCGTTAGGATTCACAAACCTTGCGATTAGTTATCGAAACGACGGCACGGCACTCATAAGCCATAAACCGCGGCGTGGTGCACTTGGACTTGGCACCAGCGAATGGGGCGATCTGGAGGCATCCTTGTCTTTTGCTATGCAAGAGGGAGCCAGACACGTTCTGGTTTTTGCGTGGTCGTATGGTGCGGCCATCAGCCTGCAGTTTGCCAAAAACTCTGCATTGGCCGCAAAAGTTGACGGGTACATTTTCGACTCACCCGTGATTAGCTGGCGCGCAACAACATCACTTCAGGCACACTTGGCGGGCGCGCCGCAACACTGGGTTTCACTGGGCGAGGAGTTTCTCAAAAACGCAAAAAAGGCTAAGTCGATAGGTTTGAGCTCGGCTATTGATTTCGCGCAATTTGAGGTTTCAGCGATTGCAAATTACTTCGAGACGCCAACATTGATTCTGCACAGTCGTGATGACGGGTACATTCCGATTGAACCGTGTCAAGAACTTGCCGATGCTTTGCCTGACACGGTCTCGCTGGTCGAGTTCGAAGGCGCTCGGCACTGCAAGCTTTATAACTACAACCTAGCGAAGTATCAACAAGCCATAGCCGATTTCGTCGCGAGCACGTCTAACTAGACAAAGCGATTCGTTTGAAGAGTGTTTCATGCTCCGCGCTGTAGAAGGCGCTAGCCAAAGTTCTGGCACCCGACCACCGAAGAATACTTGGCAGGGCATCATTCGTGCGCGCGAGGGCGCCATTAGGCTCGATACTTTCAGCATTGACTCTCTGAACTTCTCCGAGCTCAACCCCTGAAGTCGTGAGACAGATTTCGTTGATTGCAGCTGCGTTTAGCCAGAGTTGAGCAAGCATCGGTCCAAACTCGAGCAAAATGCATTGCATGCCCTCATTCAAGAGAAATGCTTTGACGCTCGCTGGATCTAAGCTCTGCAGCCCAATGACCCTTGCCGACAAACCAGCATGCTCCAGAGTGTGACGAGTCTCACTCTCAATTTGCGCCGGCACAACTAGGCTGACAGGCTTGCAATCGGGGCTTGAAAGCAACCGCTTTAAACCATCAATGCGGCCGCTCAATGTGAGAACAAAAATCGGTGCATGTTTAGACGCCCTAAGGTTCTCGGCGCGTGCGGTGGCCCCCGAAGTCACAATGACATCAGCCTGTTTTCGCAACTCAACCAATAGAGCCCGATCGAGCTCATTGCTCACATCGTTGCTAGTGCCGGAAACCCCGGCGACAGAACCATGCACATCTTCGGCCAGATTTAGTCGAACGCCGGCGAGTGGTTGATAGCGTGAGAGAAGTTGGGCTCTCTCGTCATCGCTAGATGGCAAGTTTCTCGCGCACCTGACGTTTGATGCGCCCCAACATGGCACGCATTCCGTTGAGCCGCAGGGGCGAAACCGCTTCAGCTAGACCCAATTTGTTTGGAAAATCGTCGTCAACTGCCAGAAGTTCAGTTGCGGGCAGCCCATCTAACACCTCGTGCAGAATCGAGGCGAATCCGCGCGTGGTTGGCGCTTCAGCAGGTGCTGAAAAAAACAAGTGTGCGTGCTTTGCGTCATCAATTTCAACGAATAAAAAGATTGGAGATTGACACTCTTCGACGCGTTCCAACAAGTCGGGGTGGTCAGCATACCGCGGTGGCAATGCCGGCAAGTTTTCGCTGAATTCGAGCAGTAGCATCAGGCGATCTTTAATTCCGATGCCCTGAAAATCTTGAATGAGACCCTCAATGGTCTCTTGGTTCGAACTCATGCTTCTAATTTACCCTCGAAACGAAAAGAGGATGCCCCGGCTGAAGCCGGGGGCATCCTCGCCAAATTGGTTTTGTTTAGCGACGTGGAGCAGGCGCGGCTCCTGGCTCGGTGCCCCTGACGATTGGAACGCCAACGAGTGAGCCCCATTCTGTCCATGAGCCGTCATAGTTTCGCACTCCAGGAAGCCCAAGCAGGTAGTTGAGCACGAACCAAGTGTGGCTTGAGCGTTCACCGATGCGGCAATAGGCAATCACGTTGTCGCCAGCTTTGAGCCCGGCACCGCCTTCAAGATACACCCCTTCGAGTTCAGCACGGCTCTTGAAGGTTTGGTTCTCGGCCGCTGCACGGGCCCAAGGCACCGATTTTGCCGAAGGAATGTGGCCGCCACGCAGTGCGCCCTCGTCAGGGTAGGCAGGCATGTGGGTGCGTTCGCCTGAGTATTCTTCTGGGCTTCGAACATCAATCAACGGGTTGCCAAAGTGAGCGAGAACATCGTCGCGGTATGCGCGAATTTTTGAGTCGTCGCGCTCGATGACTGGGTAGTCAGTTGGCTCAACTTCAGGAGCAACCTTGGTCAGCTCGCGACCTTCTGCGATCCACAAGTCGCGGCCACCGTCTAGCAGACGCACATCTTCGTGACCGAAAAGTTTGAAAACCCACAGGGCATAAGATGCCCACCAGTTGCTCTTGTCTCCATAGATAACAACGGTGTCGTCTCGCTTGATGCCACTGCGTGAAAGAAGAGTTGCAAACGAGGCGCCGTCGACATAATCGCGGGTTACAGGGTCATTCAGGTCGGTGTGCCAGTCAATCTTCACTGCGTTAGGAATATGGCCGGTCTCATAAAGTAGTACGTCCTCGTCACTCTCAACGATTACGAGCCCCGGGGTGTTCAGGTTCTCTGCGAGCCACTGTGTGCTAACCAGAACTTCAGGGTGTGCATAGTCGGCAAACTTCGCCGAGGTGTTGTCAATAGCCACTGACATAAGAATCGCTTTCGTTAGGTGATTAGACTTATTAGGCCTTAACACAAGGATATTCGACAGATCTGATCTCGCCAAACCGCTAGGTAATAATTGGAAAACATGCCGCTTGCTCCCGTTAGCCTGGTGAGTCGAAACCCCCAAATTTCAGTTGAACAGCTGCTTAAGCAACTTGTTCCGCCGCGAGAGTTTGCTACTTCTAGCTTCGACAATTACATCACTGACTCGAGGTTTGATTCGCAGGCTCAGGCAGTTCGCGTGGCACACACCTTCGCGACTGGCAAAAAGTTTGGCTTAGATGGAGCCACCGCCAAACAACTCAAGAATTCGGCGGGCGTCTATCTCGACGGCGGTTTTGGTGTTGGCAAAACTCACTTGCTCGCGGCTACCTGGCATGCGTTCAAGGGCAAGAAGGTTTTCGGTAGCTTTTTAGCCTTCACAGGTTTAATTGGCGTCTTGGGTTTCGCAAACGCTGTTAAGGCTCTCGGAGCTTATGACTTGATTTGTATTGATGAGTTTGAACTCGACGACCCAGGTGACACGATGATGATGTCGCGTTTGCTCAGTGAACTTGCACCAAAAGGCGTCAAATTTGCCGCTACATCGAACACTCCGCCAAACGCTCTTGGCCAAGGCCGATTCGCTGCAGCAGATTTCGCCCGCGAGATCAGCGCGATGGCTGACAGATTCACCATAATCACGGTAGATGGCGAAGACTACCGTCATCGCCCAACCGAGTCATCTGCAGTTGCGCTATCTGACGACCTCCTAGCTCAGTGGGTATCGACTTTCGAACCAACTCAAGTAGCTCTTGACGATTTCGCAACTTTGCTCAAACATCTTTCAACTTTGCATCCAAGTCGCTACTTGCAACTGCTCGACAATGTGAATGCGCTTGGTGTTCAAAACGCCTTTATGCTTTATGACCAAGTTGCGGCACTGCGCTGGGTGGCTCTGGTTGACAGGCTTTATGAAAATAAAGTTGCGTTGAGGGCCACAGGCATCGCTCTAACTGCCTGCTTCTCAGACGAGATGATCGGTGGTGCCTACCGCAAGAAATACTTGCGCGCTATATCGAGGCTCGGCGCGCTTTCAGAGCTATAGCGGCCAAGCCCGCAGCAACAAGCGAGGCCAGCACTGTTAGAGACGCCGCGGCCGCAAAAAATGGCGATTCGGCACCGAACGCCAAGTCGGCAGCGAGCAGTGAAACTGTGAAACCGATGCCGGCGAGACTTGAAATGCGCATGAACTCGATATTGCTGATTTCGAGACGTTCTTGCTTCTTTAACATCCGGTTGCCAAGGATTGCACCCAAATAGACGCCCAACCATTTGCTTATTGATCGGCTCGCGATTAGCAACACAAGAATCGATGCAGACCCAGCGAAAATCGCATTTGGGTTGAAGTTGACCTGCATCGCAAAGAACGCGAAGACAGGCAAGACGGCAAATGCTACTAGCGGGCTTAAAAACGTTATAACTTTCTTCACTTGTTTAGGCCTCAATGAAAACGCCAACACCATTGCAGCAGCGGTTGATAAGAGGGGAGTGAGTGCGTCAAGCCTCATGAAGCCGATTGCAAGAGCCAATGTGGCGAAGATGTCGTCGATGACAGCAAAGCTCAGCAAAAAAGCGCGAAGTGTCTTCGGTAGGCCCTTGGCTAACAAGCTGAAAGCCATCAAAGCAAAGCTCACATCTGTTGCCGTCACCATAGGCCAGGCCGAAATCACTTCTGCTGTTGCTCCAGATGATGCGGCAATCGCTAGGTAGGTTGCCGCTGGCACGATGACGCCCACGAGCGCAGCAATAGCAGGAACAATTATTGTGCGAGGGTTGCGAAAAAGGCCCGTTGCAAATTCGTTACGCAGTTCGAACCCAATAAGCGCAAAGAACAGTGCCATTCCGAACTGTGAAATCCACGGCCACGTTTGAAATCTAAAAGATGCGAACTCTGCATCGAGCGCACCGGTGTTTTGAAGGGCAAAGCCAAGGCAAGCCGCTAGCAGCATAAAGAACGCTCCCACGCGTTCATCTCTGAAAAATCTCACCTCACCATTCTTGCCTACAGGTCTGCGAAGTTTGGACCATTTGCCCGCAATTCACATCTGGCATGTTTTACAATCCCGAAACATTTGGGGCACCATTCCCGAAACGTTTGCAAACCAAACTATGAGCAGCGCCAATACCGGCGTGGTTATTTATTTGAGAGAGGTAGACAAATGGATCAAGGAAACACTGGTTTCATTTTGATTTCAGCTGCACTTGTTTTGCTCATGACCCCCGGTCTGGCATTTTTCTATGGCGGCATGGTTAAGGCCAAGAGCGTTGTAAGCATGATGATGTTGAGCTTCGGTTCAATGGGTCTTGTTGGCGTTCTTTGGGTTATCTATGGTTATGCCATTTCGTTCTCGAACGCTGGTGTCGGCAACTTCGTCGGCATCGATGGTTGGTTCGGCATTGACACTGGTTCGTTGTTCTTAGACGCTCAGGTCACCAATGCGCTGGGCGACCCAGCAGCGATGACATCTGGTCACCCTGACCTTGCCTTCGTTGCTTTCCAGGCTGTGTTCGCAATCATCACCGTTGCTCTTATCTCTGGTGCTATCGCCGACCGCGCAAAGTTTGGTGCTTGGATGGTTTTCGCTGGCGTTTGGGCAACCTTGGTTTATTTCCCAGTTGCAAACTGGGTATTCAACTTCACTCTAACCGACGGTGTTGTTACTGACGGTGGCTGGATTGTTTACAACCTAGGCGTTCACGACTTCGCAGGTGGAACCGCAGTTCACATCAACGCCGGTGCTGCTGGTCTTGCCTTAGCTATTGTTCTTGGCAAGCGCTTTGGCTTCAGCAAGGGCATCACCCAGCCACACAACGTGCCTCTAACACTTCTAGGCGCTGGCCTATTGTGGTTCGGCTGGTTTGGCTTCAACGCTGGTTCTGAGCTTGCGGCTGACGGCATTGCATCGATCGCATTCTTGAACACTCTTTCAGCTCCTGCCGCAGCAATGCTCGGCTGGTTGATTATCGAGAAGATCAAGCACGGCAAAGCTACTTCAATCGGTGCCGCATCAGGTGCCGTTGCTGGCCTAGTTGCAATCACACCGGCTTGTGACATCTTGAACCCTGGTTGGGGCCTTCTTCTAGGTCTTATTGCTGGTGCACTTTGTGCCCTCGCAGTTGACCTAAAGTTCGCACTTGGCTTTGACGACTCACTTGACGTCGTGGGCATCCACCTCGTTGGCGGCATCTTCGGCACCCTATTCATCGGTGTGTTCGGTCGCGGCATCGGCGTTCTTGACTCAGGTAGCTGGAACCAGCTCGGCGCTCAGGCAATCGGTGCTGGCGCAGTTCTTTTGTACTCGTTCATCGGCGCACTGATTATCGGCTTCGCAGTTGAAAAGACCATGGGATTCCGCGTGAAGGCAGAAGACGAAATCGCTGGCATCGACACCGTAGTTCACGGTGAAGAAGCCTATGCATTCGGCGGTGCGCACGTCTAAGTCTCCATCTTTGCAAGAGAATGGGAGCTCACTTCGGTGGGCTCCCATTTTTCACGCTTGTAAAGCAATTGTTTCGAGAATGTTTCGTGGCGCAGTCGGGCGTGCCACCCCTGCCAAACTAGATACATGAACCAAGACGCAACCGCCTTTCTAATCATTTGCTCAGCGATGGTGCTCTTTATGACGCCAGGATTAGCCTTTTTCTATGGCGGTCTCGTAAGGGCCAGCAGCGTCGTGAGCATGATGATGATGAGCTTCGGGTCGATCGCACTCGTCGGTGTGATGTGGGTCATCTTTGGCTATGCAATGAGCTTTGGCAACGCCGACCATGGCAACTATGTGGGCTGGGATGGCGTCTTTGGTCTCGACTTAAATCAGCTTTTTCTTGGGGGAGTGCTAAACGACGCCTTAGCAGACAATAATGGCCTGAACTTGGTCTTTGCAGGTTTTCAGGGCACCTTCGCCATTATTACCGTTGCGCTAATTTCGGGCGCGATTGCAGACCGGGCAAAGTTTGGCGCCTGGATGGTTTTCGCAGGCGTGTGGGCAACACTCGTGTATTTTCCGGTTGCTTCGTGGATCTTCAACTTTCAGACCAATGAGGATGGTCAAATGTTTAACGGCGGATGGTTGGTCTATCGCGTAGGAGTTCTCGACTTTGCTGGCGGAACCGCAGTCGAGATCGCATCAGGAGCATCGGCTCTTGCCCTTGCTTTGGTTGTCGGCAAGCGCTTCGGCTTTGCTAAAGGCGCCTACGCCCCTCACAACGTGCCTCTAGTTTTGATTGGCGTTGGAATTCTTTGGTTCGGATGGTTCGGCTTCAACGCTGGTTCTGCTCTTGCCGCTAACGGCACGGCCACCCTCGCTTTCGTAAACACCCTTGCATCACCAGTTGCTGGAATGCTCACCTGGAGCCTCTATGAGAAGCTCAAGCACGGCAAGGCGACGTCGGTGGGCGCCGGTTCAGGCGCTGTTGCGGCACTCGTCGCAATCACCCCGTCTTGTGGTTATCTCACCCCAGTTTGGTCGTTGGTTTTGGGAGCGATAGCTGGCGTGGTTTGCGCGATGGCAATCGAACTTAAGTTCATCCTCGGTTTTGATGACTCACTCGACGTTGTGGGCGTTCACTTAGTCGGCGGGCTCGTAGGAACCCTTTATCTTGGATTCTTCGCAAACGACTCAGGACTTATCTACAGTGGCACGTTCGACCAGTTAGGCAAACAGGCAATCGGCGCATTTGTTGTGCTTGTTTATGCATTCTGCATTAGCTTTGCCATCGGCTGGTTGATTCAAAAGACCATTGGCTTGCGCATCACGTCAACCGATGAAATTGCAGGCGTTGACCTAGTCGTTCACGGTGAGTCAGGCTACAGTGGCCACGACCCGCGTTGGAGTTGGCGACTAAACAAATCTGAATAGCTTTGTCGTTCCGCCCTTAGAAGGGGCTGTGCTGGGCTGTGTAGGGATTTAGCCGTCTGCCAGGTACGTTGCGCGCCAAACCAAAAAGACTGTTACACCGAGCACTAAGAAATACCATCCGAGCTGCTTTGTGCGCTCAGTTTTTGAATAGGTTGGCCAGCGATCGCGAATGTTTGCCGCCCACAACCACATTGGTGCGATGGTAGCGAACGCAAGAGCCAAAAACGCGACAATGACGAAGGCGTAGGCCGCGAGCCACTCAAGTGGGCCACTGCCGCCGATGTTGTAGTTCATTACGCACTCCCTTCAGGTGAAATCCTCAACAACTCTAGCAAGCAGGGCTCATCGCCTCGCGCCACGAAGTCGGGTCGTGGGTCTCAGTTTGCATGCCCCTTAGAAGTTTGTTATAGTTTTCAAGTTGCCGAAAGGCGACACTGCGGATGTGGCTCAGTTGGTAGAGCACAACCTTGCCAAGGTTGGGGTCGCGAGTTCGAATCTCGTCATCCGCTCGCATCAGGCGCAAGCCTTAGCACGGTGGAGTGGCCGAGAGGCGAGGCAGCGGCCTGCAAAGCCGTCCACACGGGTTCAAATCCCGTCTTCACCTCCATGCAATGCACGGTCGATTGGCGCAGCGGTAGCGCACTTCCTTGACATGGAAGGGGTCACTGGTTCGATCCCAGTATCGACCACCAAGATTAATCTAAAAAAACGCCTCAGCTTGACGCTGAGGCGTTTTTCAATTTCTTGTGAAGACCTACTTGATCTTCAGGGTCTTGGCCGTCGCCTTGAGGCTTGCGGCAGCTTTTTTCGGGTCGTCTGAAAGCACTGTTCCGAAGCTTGGAATCATTGCACGAATCTTTGACTCGAAGCTCGGTGCCTCATCGGCAAACGCACTCAAGAGAATTTTGAGCATGATGTCGGTTCCGGTTGAAGCGCCTGGTGATGCCCCTAGAAGGCCAGACAGAGAGCCGTCGGCAGACATGACTACCTCTGTGCCGAACTGCAGAACGCCGCCCTTGGCAGCGTCTTTCTTGATGACCTGAGCTCGTTGACCGGCAATGATGAGGTCCCAGTCGAGCGGGTCTGCGGTTGGAACGAAATCAAGCAGCGATTCGAACTTCTTTCGCTTGGTTTTCAAGACCTCAGTGACGAGATATTTCACTAGCGGGAGGTTTGCAGCGCCAACAGCCAAATAAGGGATCATGTTTGCGAAACGAATCGAGAATGGCAGGTCAAAAATCGAACCATTCTTCAAAAACTTCGGGTTTGCGCCAGCATAAGGGCCAAATAGTAAAGATTTCTCACCATCGACAACTCGTGTGTCAAGGTGTGGAACAGACATCGGGGGAGCACCTACTGAAGCCTGGCTGTAAACCTTGGCTTGGTGTTGCTCAACTAGATCTGGGTTGTAGGTACGCAAGAATGCACCTGAAACCGGAAAACTACCGTAGCCCTTTGCCTCAGGAATGCCTGATGATTGCAAAAGCTTGAGAGCCCAACCGCCTGCGCCCACGAATACCTTGACGGCTGTCACCGAGAACGGTTTTTCTTGGTTAGCAATTCTCAACTGCCAGATGTCATCTGTTCGTTTCACTGATTTGACCTCGTGGCCCGTTGCAATCTCGACACCTTGCTGTTCGAGCCAAGCGAAAAGCTGGCGTGTGATCGAACCGAAATCAACGTCGGTGCCAGACTCGATTCGAGTTGCTGCGATTGCTTCAGAACCGCCACGACCTTGAATGAGCAGTGGCGCCCACTCGGCAATCTTTTCGGGGTCAGTCGAAAATTCCATCCCCGCGAATAGTGGCTGAGATTTGAGCGACTCAAATCGCCTTGACAGGTAGTCGACGTCTTTTTCGCCGCGCACAAAAGTCATGTGAGGAACAGCGTGGATGAATGTTTCTGGGTCACCCAAGATGCCCTGTTCGACGAGGTATGCCCAAAACTGGCGTGACACCTGAAACTGCTCGTTGATAGAAACAGCCTTAGCAGGCGAGGGAAGTGAACCATCGGTGCTGTCTGGCATGTAGTTCAGCTCACAAAGAGCCGCATGGCCAGTGCCTGCGTTGTTCCAAGGGTTCGTGCTTTCAAGAGCTGGTGCCTCTAGGCGCTCATAAACCTGAATGCTCAACTCTGGTTTAACCAACTTGAGAAGGGTGCCAAGTGTGGCCGACATAATGCCGCCACCGACCAAAACGACGTCGTAATGTTTAGTAGAAATCACATTTAAAGTCTAAACGGCTGAGCGTGACGGTTGGCACAGCTTTAGGCGATTCCGCCGCCCACAAGACTGCCGATGAAATAGGTGGCACCCATTGTTAGTCCACTCACAAGAACGTTTCTCAAAATTGCACGAAACGGCTTTGCGCCGCCAATCTTTGCACCTACGTAGCCGGTAATGATCAGAGCGATTAGAGTCGCGCCGATGGTTGCGAAAATCTTGACATTGGGGGCAAAACTGGTGATGGCTAGCAAAGGAAGCACTCCACCTGCTGCGAAAGCAACGAGGCTGGCTAAAGCTGCCTGGGTCGGGCTCGAGTGAGAACCGACTTCGATGCCTAGTTCTGCTTCGGCATGGGCTTTGAGAGCATCTTTTGCAGTGAGTTCAACCGCCACCTTTTGAGCAAGTTCAAATGACATGCCCTTCTGCTCATAGAACCATGTCAACTCTCTAAGTTCTAGCTCTGGGTTTTCTTGAAGTTCAAGACGCTCAGTATCAAGGGCTGCCATTTCACTATCTTTTTGAGCGCTGACTGAGGTGTATTCGCCACCAGCCATCGAAATCGAGCCGGCAACAAGGGCAGCAACGCCGGCAATCAGGATTGCTCCAGTGTTTGAAGGGTCTGCGCCAGCCACGCCAATGACCAAACCAGACGTTGACATGATGCCATCGTTGGCGCCCAACACTCCGGCGCGAAGCCAGTTGAGTTTCGCTGCCATCGCAGTCTTTTGAAACTCTTTGCTTGCGATCAGTTGCTCGGCGAGTTCAACATCGTTTGGCTTAGTCATGTAGCAATAAAACATTAAAAACGCGAATGTGCCCAGCAAGGCAAACCTAACTTGTCACGGAAACTTCTGAATCGGCCATGTAGTGTTTGCCAGGCCTTGGCCTCAACCTCTCGCCGATAGAATAAACGCAACGCATATTTTGGAGTTTTTTGTGTCTCAAACCGAGATTTTTATGTTGACCGTTGATGGCGCAAGCCACCAGGCCGAGCCTGGTTCAGACGGTTTCAAGCTGTTCACCGACAAATCGATTGTTGCCATGAGAGTTAACGGCGAGCTGCGCGATTTAGCGCACAAATTGTCAGCCTCAGACGATATCGTGGGCGTGAGCATCAACTCACCCGACGGTTTGAACATTCTGAGACACTCTGCCGCGCACGTTCTTGCCCAGGCAGTGCAAAACATTAACCCTGAGGCTAAGTTGGGCATCGGCCCTCCGATCACCGATGGATTTTATTACGACTTTGATGTCGAGACTCCGTTCACACCCGAAGATCTGCGCGCTCTTGAAAAGCAAATGGACCGCATCATTCGAAGCGGGCAGCGCTTTGTTCGCCGCGTCACTAACGACGGCGATGCGCGCATTGAGCTAAGCGGCGAGCCATACAAGCTTGAACTTATTGGCCTCAAAGGTGGCGACGTTGGTGAGGCTGGCGCAGAAGTTGGTGCGGGCGAACTTACTATTTATGACAACGTAGACCCTCAGTCTGGCAACACTGTTTGGCGCGACCTTTGCCGCGGCCCTCACTTACCTAACACTCGAATGATTGGCAACGGATACGCGCTCACACGCGTGGCATCTGCCTACTGGCGCGGCAACGAAAACAATAAACAGCTGCAGCGCGTTTATGGCACTGCTTGGCCGACCAAGGATGAGCTAAAGGCTTATCAAGAGCGCCTCGAGGAGGCTGCTCGCCGCGATCACCGTCGACTTGGAGCCGAGTTAGACCTATTCTCGTTCCCTGATGAAATCGGTTCTGGTTTGGCAGTCTTCCACCCAAAGGGTGGCATCATGCGTCGTGTGATGGAGGATTACAGCCGATCACAACACGAAAAAGCCGGCTATGAATTTGTCTATAGCCCGCACATCACAAAGTCGAACCTTTTTGAAACCTCTGGCCATCTGGCTTGGTATGCCGATGGTATGTTCCCTCCGATGAAGATGGACGAAGAGGTTGACGAAAACGGTGTCGTTCGCAAACAGGGTCAAAACTATTACCTGAAGCCAATGAACTGCCCGTTTCACATTCTCGTGTATCGCTCACAAGCTAGAAGCTATCGAGACTTGCCGCTGCGAATGTTCGAATTTGGCTCGGTCTATCGTTACGAGAAGTCAGGCGTTCTTCACGGTCTAACCCGCGTTCGCGGTATGACACAAGACGATGCCCACCTATTTGTCACACCAGACAACATGGAGGTCGAACTGCAGAAGGTGCTCAAGTTTGTTCTTGATCTGCTTCGAGACTACGGCTTAGATGACTTCTATCTTGAGCTGTCAACCAAAGAAGAGGGCAACCCGAAGTTTGTTGGCGACCCAGCTGTTTGGGAGCGCGCGACCGCGACACTTGAAAAGGTTGCCACCGAATCTGGCCTTGAGTTAGTTCCTGACCCAGGAGGCGCCGCTTTCTATGGTCCTAAGATCTCTGTGCAGGCCCGCGACGCCATCGGTCGAACCTGGCAGATGTCAACCATTCAGCTTGACTTCAACCTGCCGGAACGCTTCGAACTTGAGTTCACCGCCGCCGACGGCACCAAGCAGCGCCCCGTGATGATTCACCGCGCCTTGTTCGGTTCGATTGAACGCTTCTTTGGTGTTCTGACCGAGCACTATGCAGGGCACTTTCCTCCATGGCTTGCGCCGGTTCAGGTGGTTGGCATTCCGGTTGCCGACGAGTTCTCTCAGTACCTGCATGAAATTGCTGCGCAGCTCAAGGAGCGCGGGGTTCGGGTGCAGGTCGATGACAGCGACGACCGCATGCAAAAAAAGATTCGCAACCACACCAAGGCAAAGGTTCCTTTTCAACTAATTGCTGGTGGCGACGATCGCGACGCAGGCGCAGTTAGCTTCAGATTCAGAGACGGAACCCAAGAAAACGGTGTGCCAATCACCGAGGCCATCGAGCGAATTATGACAGCCATCGAAACCAAGGCTCAGGTTTAATCAGTGAGCGAAGCCAGCGCTTTTGATGGCATGACCGACAGTGAGATGCTCGAAAACGCTGAGCAATCGGCTGACTTCGCAGCCGTGCCAGATGAGTTTCAGCGACTGTGGACGCCACACCGTTTGGTTTACATTCAATACGGTCAACAGCCGGCTGATGATGAGTGCCCCTTTTGTATCGCTCCGAAAGGGTCTGATGAAGACGGATTAATTGTCTATCGTGGCGAAACCTGCTTCGTTTTGCTTAATCTGTACCCTTACAACTCAGGGCACCTACTGGTTTGCCCATACCGTCACGTGTCAACCTATGACGAGGCAACAGCAGCTGAGGTAGCCGAGATAGGTTTGCTCACTCAGCAAGCGATGACCATTCTGAAGCAGATTTCACGCGCGCACGGGTTCAACATCGGCATGAACCAGGGTGAGGTTGCCGGCGCCGGAATCGCCTCACACCTTCACCAACACGTGGTTCCGCGCTGGCTTCACGATGCAAACTTTTTTCCTATCATCGCAAAGACAAAAGCGCTCCCTAAGCTTCTGGGCGAAGTGCGCCAAGAGGTCGCTTACGCTTGGGCAAATCTAACCTGACGACCAGGTTCGAGTGAGTTAGTCGGCGATAGACGCTAGGGTGCGAATGGCTTCGCAGGCCGGAGGCATCCCAGCAAATTCGCCCTCAGCGTTACAGATTTTTACGCTGGCATCACCTGCATCGAAATAGCGGTTTAGAATTGCACCATGACTGAGAACAAGCCAAACCAACCCGTAATCGCAAGCACCCTAGTTAAGCGCGGCCTAGCCGAAATGCTTAAGGGCGGTGTGATCATGGACGTCGTCACTCCTGAACAGGCTCGCATCGCAGAAGATGCAGGTGCTGTTGCAGTTATGGCACTTGAGCGTGTTCCAGCAGACATTCGCGCCCAGGGCGGCGTTTCTCGCATGAGCGACCCTGACATGATTGACGGCATCATTGCCGAAGTCAAGATTCCGGTTATGGCAAAAGCCCGCATCGGTCACTTTGTTGAAGCTCAAATTCTTGAGGCACTAAAGGTTGACTTCATCGACGAGTCAGAGGTTCTCAGCCCAGCCGACTACATCAACCACATCGACAAGTGGAACTTCGATGTGCCTTTCGTTTGTGGCGCAACCAACCTAGGTGAAGCACTTCGTCGCATTACCGAGGGTGCTGCCATGATTCGCTCAAAGGGCGAGGCCGGCACCGGCGACGTTTCAGAAGCAACCAAGCACATTCGCACCATTCTTGGTGAGATTCGCGCCCTTGCAGCCAAGAACGACGACGAACTATTCGTTGCTGCAAAAGAACTTCAGGCACCATTCGAACTTGTTCGCGAGGTCGCGAAGGCGGGCCGTCTGCCAGTTCCATTGTTCGTTGCAGGTGGTGTTGCAACCCCAGCCGACGCAGCAATGATGATGCAACTTGGCGCAGATGGCGTGTTCGTTGGCTCAGGCATCTTCAAGTCAGGCAACCCAATCGAACGTGCCAAGGCAATCGTTAAGGCTGCAACCTTCTATGACAAGCCAGAAATTTTGGCTGAAGTTAGTCGCGGCCTTGGTGAAGCCATGGTGGGTATCAACGTTGCCGACCTACCCGCTCCTCACCGTTTGGCTGAGCGCGGTTGGTAAAACCGATCGGGGTTTTAGCCCTGCAAGGTGATTTTCGCGAACACATCGCAACCTTTAAATCAATTGGTGTTGAGGCCGTCAAGGTTCGAACCATTGAAGAAATCGATGCAACATCTGGGCTAGTGATTCCAGGCGGCGAATCTTCGGTTATTCACCGTTTGGCAAGCGTGTATGACCTGTTCGATCCAATTCACGAGCGCATCACTGCCGGGTTCCCTGCTTTTGGCACCTGCGCCGGCCTGATTATGCTTGCGACCGAAATTCTCGATAAGACTGACGACCAAGAACCATTCGGTGGGCTTGACGTATCAGTTCGCCGCAATGCCTTTGGTAACCAACTCGATTCATTCGAAACAGACCTCCAATTCAAGGGTGTTGAAGGTTTAGTTCATGCAGCGTTTATTCGAGCACCCATAGTCGAGCGCGTTGGCCAGGACGTAGAAATCACAGCACAACTTGACGATGGGCGAGTGGTTGGCGTGCGTCAAGGCAACGCGATGGGCATCTCGTTTCACCCAGAAGTCACGGGAGAAAACCGCATCCACGCGCTATTTGCAAAAATCGCCGCCAACCCACGCTAGTAACACCTGCAACCGAAACTGATTTGGTCAAGCTAAACTTGCCAATGAATCTAGAAGCAAACCTCGTAGGAGCATCATGTCTGGCCACTCCAAATGGGCAACGACTAAGCACAAAAAAGCCGTAATCGACGGCCGTCGCGCAAAACTTTTTGCAAAGCTAATTAAGAACATCGAAGTGGCGGCTCGCATGGGCGGCCCAGATCTAGATGGCAACCCAACCCTCTATGACGCAGTTCAAAAGGGCCGCAAGAGCTCGCTGCCAAACGACAACATCGAACGTGCCATCAAGCGCGGCTCGGGTGTCGGCGCAGACGCGGTGGAATACACCACCATTATTTACGAGGCCCGCGGCCAAGCCGGAACCGCCATTTTGATCGAGTGTCTAACTGACAACAAGAACCGTGCAGCTGCCGAAGTTCGCGTGGCTGTAACCCGCAATGGCGGAACGATGGCCGACCCAGGCTCAGTTTCTTACCTTTTCGCACGCAAGGGCGTAGTTCTGGTTGAGAAGGTTGGCGACCTAACCGAAGACAAGATTCTCGAAACAGTTCTCGACCACGGTGCCGAGGATGTTGAAGACCGCGGTGAAACATTCGTTATCACCAGCGAACCAAGCGACATGGTTGCTGTGCGAACTGCGCTTCAGGCTGTTGGTATCGACTATGAATCAGCTGATGTTGAGTTCGTTCCTTCGATGCAGGTTGTGGTCGAAGAAGCTGACAACGCTCGCAAAGTCGTTAAGTTGATTGACGCTCTCGAAGACGTCGATGACGTGCAAAACGTGTATTCAAACTTCGACATGACCCCTGAGGTCATGGCAGTGCTAGAGCAAGACTAAATTTTGCGGCGCCAGCCATGACGATTCGAGTCTTAGGTGTTGACCCAGGTCTCACTCGTTGTGGCGTTGGTGTCATCGACGTTGAACCATCGCGCAAGGTTTCTTTGGTTTCAGTTGATGTGTTCAAGAGTGCAACCGGTCTTGACTCAGCATCGCGAGTTGGCGTCGTTGCGGTTCAACTTGCTGAACTAATCGACTTAGTAAAGCCCCAATCAATCGCAATTGAACGGGTTTATGCCGACAGCAACGTCAGCACAGTCATGGGCACCGCTCAGATCTCTGGTGTCGTTATGTACCTTGCGCACATTCGCGGCATTCCTGTCACCCTTCACACTCCAACAGAGGTGAAGGCAGCAGTCACCGGTTCGGGTCGCGCCAATAAAGAGCAGGTTGGCAAAATGGTCACCAGCATTCTCGGGCTCAAAGAAATGCCCAAACCTGCTGATGCTGCCGACTCGTTGGCAATCGCAATCTGCCACGCTTGGCGCGCCTTGGCACTCGCTGGTGGTCTAGCCAGCGAGGCAATCACACCAGCACAAAAAGCCTGGCGGGCAGCCGAAATCGCAGCACAACACAAAGTGCAATCAAGCCGATAAAGCAGCTTGTGTTGGTTAGGGTTAAGCGGTGATAGCTTCTCTTCGTGGCACAGTGCTGAGCAATAGCAACGGCACCGTTGTGCTCGAAGTGGGGGGAGTCGGATACGCCGTATCTGTGGTGGCCGGCGAAAGGCCCGCGCTAAGCGTGGGTGTTGAAGCACTTCTGCACACTGCCTTTATCGTGCGCGAAGACGCCCACTTGCTTTTTGGCTTCGAAACGACTGACGAGCTGATGGTGTTTGACCTCCTAAGGTCGGTAACGGGCGTGGGCCCGAAATCAGCTCAGGCAGTGCTAGCAGCAATGTCCCTATCAGAAATAGCAGCTGCTGTAATTTCAGAAAACGATGCGGCATTTAGACGTGTGTCAGGCATCGGCCCAAAGACTGCGAAACTCATCACAGTGAGTCTCGCAGGCAAACTGGGCAAGCCCGGTCAGCCTGTTCTCGAGGCAAGTGCCAGTGAAGATTCGAACGCAGATGCAGATAAACAGCACTCTCAGAACGAGGCCGCCGCGGCTGTCATCGATGCACTTCTTGGCTTGGGTTATCAAGAAAGAACCGTTGCACCGGTGGTTGAAGAGGTCTCTCGAGAACTTCAGACCGTTAACCGAAATGAACTTTTGCGTGCTGCGCTCGGCCGATTGGGCACTTCGAAAGCAATCTCAGGTGGTGACGACAAGTGAAAGACATTTCACAGCCCCTAGCTGCCGAGAATGAGCTCGCCTTCGAATCGGCTCTGAGGCCCAAGAGTCTCGACGAATTCGTCGGTCAGCCTAAAGTTCGCAAGCAATTGGCCTTGATTATTGAAGCGGCGGCGTTGCAGCAGCGCACGTCTGACCACATTCTTCTTGCCGGGCCTCCGGGTCTTGGCAAAACAACTTTAGCCATGATCATCGCCCACGAGTCGGGGCGCCCACTTCGATTGACCAGCGGGCCAACGATTCAGCACGCTGGTGATCTAGCTGCTGTTCTTAGCTCGCTTGTTCCAGGCGAAGTTCTATTTATCGACGAAATCCACCGCATGGCAAGAACTGCCGAAGAGATGCTTTATCTGGCAATGGAAGATTTTCGCGTTGACGTAATGGTTGGCAAGGGAGCCGGCGCAACGTCGATTCCGCTCGAGCTTTCACCATTCACCCTGGTTGGCGCTACTACTAGATCTGGAATGCTGCCGAACCCGTTGCGCGACCGCTTTGGGTTCACCGCACATTTGGAGTTTTATGAAGATTCAGAGCTTGAGCAAGTTCTAGAACGGGCAGCAGACAAGTTGCAGATCAAGATCAACTCGGATGCCCTCGGCACCATCGCTTCGCGAAGCCGTGGCACCCCGCGAATTGCGAACCGATTGCTTCGCAGAGTGCGAGACTTTGCACTCGTTGCCGGAATCGACGCAATCACGGTCTCAGAGGCAAACGCCGCGCTGTCGCTCTATGAGGTTGACTCTGAGGGTCTCGACCGGCTAGACCGCGAAGTGTTGAAAACCCTAGCCATTCGATTCGCCGGAAGACCAGTTGGTTTATCGACCCTTGCGATTGCGGTAGGAGAAGAGCAAGACACCATCGAGGCGGTAGTTGAGCCATTCTTGGTGAGAAAAGGTCTCATAGCAAGAACACCTCGAGGCCGACAGGCAACTGCAGCAGCATTCATTCACCTCGGTCTCTCGAGCCCAGAGACTATACTTGACTAGGCGCTAAGCGCTGATTTTTTATGCCCTCAACCGTTAGGTTCTAATCGTGCTATCAACTATCAACCAGGCCGCTGCAGCTGCAGCGACGACAAGTCAGGGTTTCAACATCTCAGATTTGCTGTTCCCGTTGCTCATGGTTTTCGTTATCTACATGATGTGGAACTCTGGTCGCAAGCGCAAGCGTGCTGCTCTAGAACTGAAGAATTCACTAGCGGTGGGCACTGAAGTTGTTCTGCATTCAGGCATCACTGGCAAAATTGTTGCTCTAGATGATGTTGCTGCAGTAATCGAGACCACACCAAAGACAAAGATTCGTGTCTTGCTTGGTGCTATTCGCGGCATCGACACATCTGTTGCTCAACCTGTGGTCGAGGCTCTAGCGGCCGACGACGCTTCAGAAACCAAATAACAAACCCCTAACCAAATCGAGGATCAACCTTGTCTACTTCAGCCGTCATTAGTGGTGCACGAAAGCGCCTAGTTTGGCTTTCAGTGCTAGCCGGAATTTTCGCTGCCCTCATCGGGCTCGGCTCAACCCTTGGTTGGGGAGCGACGCTTGCACCGCAGCTGGCCCTTGATCTACAAGGTGGCACAGAGATTATTCTTTCGCCGCTGGTTGCAGACGGCAAAGAGATTTCACAGCCACAGCTTGAGCAAGCTGTTGCGATTATTCGCCAGCGCGTGAACTCAACTGGTGTGTCTGAAGCTCAGGTGAACACGAACAACACCAACATCGTTGTTTCGATTCCGGGCACTCCTTCTGAAGACACCCTAAAGCTCATTAAGAACAGTGCGAAGCTCGAGTTTCGACCTGTGCTATTCGCTAGCCAGGCTCAGCCAGTTGTGAGTGTTAAAAACGCTGGTGGCAAGGTTGTCTCAGGTGGCGTTGACAGCACAGAACCTGCTGTGAAAGCCTCTGCGGTTGCAGCTGCTACCAACCCTGGTGGTCCAGTTGTGCCAAGCAAATCTGCTGCTCCAACTGACTCAAGCGACACTCAATACATCACCGAAGCTTTGCGTGTGAAGTTCAACGGCACCGACTGCGCCGACCAGTTTCGCAAACCAGGCCAGATCGATGACCCAGCTCAGCCAATCGTGACCTGTAGCCAAGACCTTGGTAGCAAGTACCTTCTCGGCCCTGTTGATTTCAAGCAAAAAGACGGCAAGACACTTGCGCTAACTGGTGAGCAGATTTCAAACGCTGATTATGGCAACAACCAACTCAGCAACGGTTCCACCGGAACTGACTGGGTTGTAAACCTTACCTTTAGCGGCGAGACCTCAAACGGTGGCAAAACACTTAGTGGCAAAGAGGCTTTCGGCGTTATCACCAAGCGTCTTTATGCGATTGGTCAGGCATCTTCAACAGATCCTCGCTCACAGTTTGCAATCACACTTGATGGCTACGTTCTTTCAGCACCAGTAGCCCAAGCGGTAATCACCAATGGCTCAGCTCAAATCTCGGGTAACTTCACCCGCGAAAGCGCTAAGTCTCTCGCAGATTCATTGAAGTACGGTTCATTGCCAATCGCCTTCGAGGTTAAGTCTCAAAACAACATCTCGGCGACACTTGGTGCGTCACAGCTTTGGGCTGGACTCATTGCCGGTGGCATTGGACTTCTTCTCGTCATTATCTATTCGATCATTCAGTACCGCGGCCTAGCATCGATCACCATCGGCTCATTGGTCGTCGCGGCAGTTATCACATACCTTCTCATCACCATTCTGTCGTGGCGTCAGGGCTACCGTCTTTCACTGGCGGGCGTGGCAGGTTTGATTGTTTCGATTGGTATTACCGCCGACTCGTTCATTGTTTACTTCGAACGTGTGAAAGATGAATTGCGCGATGGTCGCTCACTTTCAACTGCCGTAGAAAGCGGTTGGAAGCGCGCCATCAGAACCATCCTGGTTTCAGACGGCATCAGCCTCTTGGCTGCAATTGTTCTCTACACTTTGACCGTTGGTAGCGTCCGTGGCTTCGCATTCACCCTTGGCCTAACTACTCTGGTGGACGTCGCTGTTGTGACATTGTTCACACACCCAATGCTCCAGTTGTTCTCTCGCATTCGCTTCTTTAGCTCAGGTCACAAGTGGTCAGGCTTCAACGTGAATGAGATGAAGTCGGCGAGCTACGCTGGTCGAGGTGAGTTCCGCATCGCTCAGAACCAAAAGGCTGGCAAAGTTGCTAAGGCTTCAGGTGAAGCTGTTCGTCGCCAAACCATTGCCGAACGCAAGGCAGCTGAGGCGCTTGCAAATGTAAAGAACCCAAACTCGAACTCTGAGAAGGACGCATAATGTCTAAATACGTAGATTTCGGAAACGCCCTCTATAGCGGCGAACGATCAATCGACTTTGTGGGTCGTCGCAAGCTTTGGTACACCATCGCGGCCGTGATGGTTGCACTGGCTGTTCTGTTGCCGATTGCTCGTGGTGGTTTCAACTTCGGCATCGAGTTCAAGGGTGGTTCTGAGTATCGCATCTCTGGCGTGGCCAACAAGGCTGATTCGCTAGCAACAGACGCGGTCTCAAGCGTTCTGCCAAGCGACCGTGCACTAGTTACCCACGTTGGAACAGACGCAGTTCGAATTCAGATCAGCAACAACGACCCAACGGTTTCTGAAAATGTTCGAATTGCTTTGGCAAAGGCCTACGGCGTTGCAAGCGCAGATGTTGCAAGTTCATCGATTGGTGCTGACTGGGGTTCTGACGTGACTGGTAAGGCCCTCAACGGTCTGATCGTTTTCGTGGTTCTTGCTGCGATTCTCATGGCGCTTTACTTCAGAACTTTGAAGATGTCACTTGCGGCAGTTATCTCACTGCTTCACGACTTGGTGCTAACTGCCGGAGTCTATGGTGCTCTCGGCTTCGAGGTAACTCCAGCAGCTGTAATCGGTTTCTTGACCATTTTGGGTTATTCGCTGTATGACACGGTGGTAGTTTTCGACAAGATTCGCGAGAACACCTTTGAGGTTGAGCACAGCGAAACTGCAACGTTTGCAGAGCGCGTGAACCTAGCTATCAACCAGACCTTGGTTCGATCGATCAACACCTCTGTCGTTGCGGTCTTGCCGGTTGCAACTATTTTGTTTATCGGAACGACCATTCTCGGCGCGGGCACACTTCGCGACATCGCGTTGTCGTTGTTCGTAGGTATTATCGTCGGAACCTATTCGACGCTCTTCATCGCGGCACCTGTTTATTCTCACCTCCGCGAAGGTGAAACTAAGTACAAAGCCGCCGCAGCCCGAGTTGCAGCCGCTCGCGCATAAAGAAATTCAAAAGCTTTACCCGATTGGGTCTGCCTACCAAGGTAGACCCAATCTTTTTAGTCGATGCACCTCAGTGGGCACTCCATAGCAGGCCTTCTTTGCTTGATAGGGTTGAAACTTAGGCAAATTCATGGAGGCAAAGTGACCGACGCAACACCCACCGGTTCATTAGCGGCTTTGCGCAATAAGCTACCTAGAATCTTTGCGCGAACCGGCCCCTATGCCGCCGAGCTTTCAGAAATCGTTCGCCTTTCGCGTTTGAACCACCCGAAAGCAGAAACAGCAATCATCGAGAGAGCCTTCGACGTTGCTGAAGAGGCGCACCGCGAGCAAAAACGACGTAGTGGCGAGCCTTACATCACACATCCTCTAGCCGTTACGCACGTGCTGGCAGAGCTGGGTATTGGGCCTGTAACCCTAGCTGCGGCGCTGTTGCATGACACAGTTGAAGATACCGATTATTCACTTGATCAACTACGACGTGATTTCGGTGATGAAGTCGCCATGCTCGTCGATGGGGTAACCAAGCTCGATAAGGTGAAATACGGCGAAAACGCCCAAGCCGAAACTGTGCGAAAAATGGTTGTAGCGATGTCGAAAGATATCAGAGTTTTGGTTATAAAACTTGCAGACCGATTGCACAACGCAAGAACCTGGCAGTTCATGCCTGAAGAGTCTGCACGCCGCAAGGCCCAAGAGACCATTGAAATCTATGCGCCACTTGCACACCGCCTAGGAATAAGTGCCATCAAAAATGAGCTAGAGGACCTCTCATTTGGCGTGCTGTACCCAAAGGTTTATGAAGAGATCGTGAACCTTGTGCGTCAGCGCGCTCCAAAGCGTGAAGAGTTCATCGACACAATCACAGCGGCAATCGAAGACGACCTGCGCGATGCTCGCATCAAGGGTAAAGTCGCCGGGAGGCCAAAGCAGTACTACTCAATTTATCAAAAGATGGTGGTTCGAGGCCGTGAGTTCGATGACATCTATGACCTTGTCGGCATTAGAGTTTTGGTTCCTGACCTTCGTGACTGTTACGCAATTCTTGGCACTATTCACGCCAGATGGAACCCAGTGCCCGGGCGATTTAAAGATTACATTGCGATGCCCAAGTTCAACCTGTATCAGTCGTTGCACACAACAGTCCTTGGCCCGCATGGTCGACCTGTCGAGATTCAGATCAGAACTTTTGACATGCATCAACGTGCAGAATATGGTGTAGCTGCTCACTGGAAATACAAAGAACAAGTGGCTAAAGGCAGCGCTGGCAACGAGGAAGATCTTGTATGGCTGAAGCACCTGAGCGACTGGCAAACCGAAACTCAAGACCCGTCTGAGTTCTTGGATGCGCTGCGGTTTGAAATCGGTGCTAAAGAAGTTTATGTGTTCACGCCAAAGGGCAAGGTTATTGGATTACCTTCGGGTGCAACACCAGTTGACTTTGCCTATGCCGTTCACACCGAGGTTGGCCACCGAACCATGGGCGCAAAAGTGAATGCTCGACTGGTTCCACTAGAGACCGAGCTTAAATCAGGTGACGTTGTAGAAATTTTCACCTCGAAGTCTCCGACAGCTGGCCCGAGTCAAGATTGGCTCAACTTTGTTAAGTCGCAGCGTGCCAGAGCAAAGATCAAGCAACACTTCACTAATGAACGCCGTGACGATGCGGTGGAACATGGCAAAGAGGCTCTGGCGAAGGTTATGCGCAAGCAGAACCTACCTTTGCAGCGACTCATGGCTAGTGAGGCGCTGCAGGCAGTTTCGGCCGAACTCAAACTCACTGACATAACAGCATTGTTCGCCTCAATCGGCGAGGGCCACATTTCGGCACAATCTGTAGTCGAGAAACTAGCCTCTCAGTTGCAGGCTGACGCCGAAAGTCACGATGAACCCTTCGTTCTGCCAACACCACGAAGCTCAAATCGCCAGCGGTCAAACGACAGTGGCGTGCTCGTCAGGGGAGACTCGGACGTTATGGTCAAGTTGGCTCGCTGCTGCACACCGGTGCCTGGCGACAACATTCTAGGCTTTGTCACTAGGGGAGCAGGGGTTTCTGTTCACCGCTCTGATTGCCGAAACCTAGAGCAACTCAAACTCGAACCTGAGCGCATCATGGAAGTATCTTGGGCACCTACGACCAAGAGTCTCTTCTTGGTTCAGATTCAGGTTGAGGCACTTGATCGCTCTGGACTCTTGAGTGACGTTACGCGTGTGCTTGCAGAGCATCAAGTCAACATTTTGTCTGCCTCAGTTTCAACCCGCAGTGATCGAGTGGCCCTGAGCAGATTCGTATTTGAGATGGGCGATTCAAGCATGCTTGAGCACCTCTTGAACGCCGTGCGACGCATCGAGGCCGTCTATGATGTTTATCGCGTTCATAACGGCTAACTAAGCGTTCTCAACGGTCATCAACGAGTTCTAACGAAACTGGCAAGACACCGCCGTTAGACACCCACTCAGCGGTTAGCGTCTTGGCTCTGGCACGTTTTTTGTGAACGACTCTTAGATACTCGGCGCGCAGAACAGGTGTTTCGGCAAATCCGAAAGGCGCATAGGCCTCATAGAACCTGAAAATTTCTAGGTTGAGTTCCATTGAACTCAACTCGGCGACAGAGAACATCTTTGAAACAGATAGCAACGAAATTTTCATGTTCTAAGAATGGCAAAAGGGGTCGGCCTGATGGCCGACCCCTTGAAAATTGTTGATAACTTTTCGATTAGAGAGAGTTCTTCACGATTTCGCGCCACTGCTTGCGAGCGGCCAGAGCCTCTTCAGCTTCTTTGAGCTTCTTAGCGTCTTTAGATTTCTTGGCTTCTGCAAGCTGGTTCTCAAGCTTCACGATTGATGCGTCGAGTTGATCTAGCACCGAATTGGTTCGCTCGATGGCAGCAGGGTCGGTCTTTCTCCACTGCTCTTCTTCAACTTTGCGAACCTTAGTTTCAACTGCCTTTAGGCGATCTTCAACTTCGCGCATTTTTTCGCGTGGAATGCGCCCGGCTTTCTCCCATCGGCTTTGCACCGACTGAAGTTGCTTCTTTGCGCTGGTCAAGTCTTTTGAAGCGTCAATCTTCTCGGCTTCAACCAAGAGCTCCAGCTTCACGGCAAGGTTAGCTGATTGCTCTTTGTTTTCGACAGCAACTACTTCTGATTTGGCTGCATAAATGGCGTCACCTGCAGCCTTGAAGCGAGCCCAAAGCTCGTCGTCAGTTTTTGAGCGTGCGCTGGCCTTCCAGGCGTCGAGGAGCTTGCGATATTCAACGATTGCTTCGCCACCCTTGGCAACCAATGCTTCAGCATCTGAGACAATCTGAGCTTTGGCAGCTTTTGTTGCTTTATTGGCCGCATCAAGAGTCGCGAAATAGGCACGCTTTGCAGATTCGAACTTGGTGCGAGCCGCCGAGAAGCGCTTCCAAATTGGGTCAGCATCGCCCTTAGCAAGCTTCGGACCATTCTTCTGAGCGTCTTGCCAAAGCTCGAACAATGCATTCATTTCAACTGAAGTGTTCTTCCAGTGAATCTTCGCGGTGTCTTGAGCCGCGATTGCTTCAGCCTTTTCAGCAATTTCTGTTCGCTTGGCGATTTCAGCTGCAATAACTTCTTTATTTTGCTCAAGTTTTTCAACAAGCAGCTCTGAAACCTTGCCCTCAACGGCAGCTACACGAGCCCTCAAAGCCGCAGCGTCACCAACAGCAGCTGGCTCTTTCAGGTCTTCAGTGAGCTTGGTAATGGTCTTCTTGAGGCTCTGAGCGTCGGCTTTGCCAGCTACGCGCTGCTCGAGCAACCTCACCTGAGCTTCTAGGTCAGCAAACTTTCTCTCAAAGTAGGCGAGAGCGTCTGCCGCAGGCACGCCTGGGTACTGGCCGACTTTGCGCTCGACTGTACCTTCGATAACGAAAACGTTGTTTTCTTCATCGACGCGACCGAAACTTGTTGATGTGGTTGACACGGGGGCTCCTGTTTATAGAGGCTGAATGGTTTATTACTGAAGAACGATTGGGCCGAGCTTGGTAGCGATCTTTGGTGTTCCGTCGCCCGGGGTTGTGCCAGTAACGCCCAGTGCGGCAAGCGCCGAGATGCTGTCGATGCCCGAATTGACCGAACCGAATACTGAATAGTTCGGTGCAAGCGGGCTATCGGTGTAAACGATAAAGAACTGTGAACCCTGAGTGGCTGTTCCACCCGAGTTCGCCATAGCCAAGACACCCTTTGAATAGGTTGCCGATGCAGCGCCCTTAGGCACCACTGGAGCGTTTTCGTTGTTCGGGCCGAAAGCATAACCCGGGCCACCAGTGCCGTCACCCTTAGGGTCACCACACTGAAGCACGAAGATGCCCTGAGTTGTCAAACGGTGGCATGAAACGTTGCTATAAAAGCCTGATTTGGCTAGAGCAATAAAGTTGGCAGCGGCGTGAGGTGCCTTAACACCGTCAACTGAGATGTCAAGCTTGCAACCGTTGACATACATTGAACCTGCCCAGGTGCGCTTTTCTGCAACAGACACCGCTGGTGCCTTGGTTGGAGCTGCAGTCTTGGCTCCGGTAGCCGGCACCGGCTGGTTTAGACAGGCTTCTGCTGCTGATAGCGAAGCGGTCGGGGTAGGAGTCACCTTGCCGGGACCAAAGCTATAAAACGCCAGTTGCGAACCGAGGGCCAAAGCAACAACAACAACCGATGCGATTACCGCGAGGCGGTTGTCGCGCTTGCGACGGTCGCCCTTTGAGTTTTGCAACTGTTGTTTTGCTTCAAATGCCTTTAGACGAGCCGAAGCGGCAACAGAAAGGTTAGTTTGAGACTTTTTCGACGCCAAAATTCCTCCATAAGTAAGTCTTAGAGATTTTACCGAATAAACGGCAACGTTTAGACAACAAACCCAAGATGGTGTTAATGGTTTAGCCTGATTTCATGTTAAACCAAGAGGGGCTCTTCTCTAATGCCGCGCCATTGGCAGCTCGAATGCGCCCAACTTCGGTTGACGAAATCGTTGGGCAAACTGGCCTTTTAGTCGAAGGCTCGCCACTGCGAGAACTTGCTCGAAACAGCGCAGACCCAACTAAGGCATCTCGCATTTCGGTAATTCTTTGGGGGCCCCCGGGAACCGGAAAAACCACGATTGCTCAAGTAATCGCTCGAAGTTCTGGTCGCAAGTTCGTCGAGCTCAGCGCGATCACAGCGGGGGTAAAAGAAGTTCGTGAGGTCATGACCTCTGCGCAACGAGATCGTGAAATTTATGGCGCGAGCACTTTGCTTTTTCTCGACGAAATCCATCGTTTTTCAAAGGCTCAACAAGACGCACTGTTACCCGGAGTCGAAGGTGGCTGGGTGACACTAATTGCTGCAACGACTGAGAATCCGTCGTTTTCTGTGATCAGCCCACTTTTAAGCAGGTCGCTACTGCTAACGCTCGAGTCACTTTCAAGCGGTGACATTGAAACGCTCATCGATCGAGCAGTGTCGGCAGCTCATGGTCTGGCAGGCGACTTTAAGTTATCGGCCGAAGCACGTGAACAAATCGTCTTGATGGCTGACGGTGATGCCCGTCGCGCACTCACCGTGTTAGACGCTGCAGCCGGCCACGCTGCCGCCGTCGAATCTGAAACCATTGGCATCGACGATGTTGCTGCAGCTATGGACCGAGCACTTGTTCGATATGACCGCCAGGGCGATCAACATTATGACGTCATCAGCGCATTCATAAAATCTGTGCGGGGTAGCGATGCCGACGCAGCAATCCACTATTTGGCGAGGATGCTCGAAGCTGGCGAAGACCCCCGCTTTATTGCGAGGCGTCTGATCATATTGGCGGCCGAAGACATCGGCCTTGCCGACCCTCAAGCTCTAACGATTGCTAACGCGGCTGCCGATGCCGTCGCCAATATTGGAATGCCAGAGGGGCGCATTCCATTGGCGGAGGCAACGATTTATTTGGCTTTAGCGGCAAAGTCGAACTCAGCCTACAACGCCATCAATGCCGCAATCGCAGATGTTCAGGCGGGCCTTTCTGGGCCGATTCCTAAAGCACTTCGCAGTTCTAACTTCGCTGGTGCCAAGTCTCAGGGGGCTGGCGTTGGCTATCTTTACCCACACGATGATGCGCGAGCCGTAGTAGAGCAAAGCTACCTGAGTGGCAAGACAGCAAATCGGCGGTATTACCAGCCCAAAGAAGTGGGCGCTGAGCGACCGTTGGTTGAACGCTGGCAGAAGCTGCGAGACATCATCCGAGTTAAAAAAGCCAAATAAACGCGACGCCATTTAGTAGTGCGCTCGAACTGGGGTAGTGCTAAACTGTGAAGGTTGCCGACTGGAGTTTGTCGTTCGCGGCTGTACGCAAACTCAACGGTGCGATCACCAAAATAGCCTGGTGGTCCGTGGCGAAACAATGAGAGATAACCTCAAGCTCACATTATTTTTCGAACAAACGCTATTTAAATCCTTGAAAGGGATCACGTGTCAAAAACCTCACGTACTCGCAGCAAGACTCGCTTGTCGCGCGCACTCGGCATTGCTCTTACACCTAAGGCAGCCAAATACCTAGAAAACCGTCCATATGCTCCTGGTCAGCACGGCCGCACCAAGCGCAAGGCAGACAGCGACTTCGCCGTTCGTCTTCGCGAGAAGCAGCGCCTACGCGCCCAGTACGGCATTCGCGAGGCACAGCTTCGCAAGACCTTTGCTGAAGCAAAGCGTGCCGAAGGTCTAACCGGTGAAAACCTAGTCGAGCTTCTAGAAGTTCGCCTCGACGCACTAGTTTTGCGTGCCGGTATTGCCCGCACCATTGCTCAGGCACGTCAGATGGTCGTTCACCGTCACATCTTGGTAAACGGTGAGCGCGTTGACCGCCCATCGTTCCGCGTAAAGCCTGGCCAGATGATTCACGTTCACCCAAAGAGCGAAGGCACTGAACCTTTCCAGGTTGCAGCAGCCGGCGGTCACGTTGACGTGCTTCCTCCAGTTCCTGGTTACCTTGACGTGCAGCTTGACAAGTTGCAGGCAACCCTCGTGCGTCGCCCAAAGCGCGCCGAAGTTCCTGTTACCTGTGAAGTTCAGCTCGTCGTTGAGTACTACGCTGCTCGCTAGTAGCGCCAAACCCTAAAGATCGGAATTCAGATGAGCGGCGGCGACATTGCGGCAATCATTGCAGCGAGTGCTTTTGCACTGCTGGTGATTGCTCTTGTTCCAAGCCTTGTGAAGCTTTCGAAGTTGGTTGATGACACGCGCTTTACTGTGCAAGAACTCAACGACAACCTCGGGCCGCTGCTCTCTGAACTCACCGAAACTGTCACCGTGGTAAACGAACAGGTGACCAAAATCGACAAAATCACTTCTAACGTGAAAAATGTCACATCAAACATCGACAATCTCGTCGATGTTTTTGCAACGGCGCTCGGATCGCCGCTTTTCAAAGTCGCCGGAATCAGTCGCGGCATCTTCAAGTTTTTGAATAATCAAAAGACCACTCGCAACGCTCGTTCGAAAAACGACTAGGCGTAGGTTTAGCAAAAATCCCCATCACTTATCAAGGAGTGCCGAATGAAAAAGTTGCTTTGGTTCGCTGTTGGAATCACATTGGGCGCGATAGCTGTTAAACAGCTCAACGAAAACCCACAAGCCCGACTCTTCGCAGATGAGGCGACTCGTCGTGCAAAGTCTTTCGGCGCCGCCGTTAGCGAGGGTTTTCGCGAACGCGAAGCCGAGCTAGCTCGCGAAAACGCCAACTAATCTTTCTTGGAATAGGTTCTAAATAAGTGCAAACCGCTGAAATTCGTCGCCGTTGGTTAAATTTCTTTGAAAGCAAGGGCCACACTGTGGTCTCATCGGCTTCGCTGATCAGCGAAGACCCATCATTGCTGTTCACTGTTGCAGGCATGGTGCCATTCATTCCATACATGTCTGGCCTAGTGCCGGCACCATATGGCCGTGCTACCAGCGTTCAAAAGTGTGTGCGCACACTTGACATCGAAGAAGTTGGCAAGACAACTCGCCACGGCACGTTCTTTCAGATGAACGGAAACTTTTCTTTCGGCGACTACTTCAAGCGCGAAGCGATCGAGTTTGCTTGGGAATTTCTAACGAAGTCGACCGATGATGGCGGCTTGGGCATTAACCCCGAACTTCTCTGGGTAACCGTCTTTAAAGACGACGAAGAGAGCATCGATATCTGGCGAGAAGTTGCTGACATTCCAATGGATCGCATTCAAAAGCGTGGAATGAAAGACAACTACTGGTCAACGGGTCAGCCTGGCCCTGCCGGCCCTTGCTCTGAGATTTATTACGACCGCGGCCCAGCCTACGGCCGTGAGGGTGGCCCAGAAGCCGATGAAGACCGCTACATCGAAATCTGGAACCTCGTCTTCATGCAATTTGAACGCGGTCAGGGCACTGGCAAAGATAGCTTCGAAATCTTGGGCGAACTGCCTAAGAAAAACATTGACACTGGCATGGGTCTCGAGCGCGTTGCATTCTTGCTTCAGGGCGTCGAAAACCTCTATGAGATTGACCAGGTTCGCCCGGTTCTAGATTTAGCTGCCGTGCTTGCCGGAAAAACCTACGGTGCCAGCACCGAAGACGATGTTCGCCTACGCGTGGTCGCAGACCATGTGCGTTCGGCACTCATGCTCATCGGTGACGGCGTTACGCCAGCCAACGAGGGTCGCGGTTATGTCTTGCGCCGTTTGCTTCGCCGCACCGTGCGAGCGATGCGCCTTCTTGGTTTTGATGGAACCTGCTTCACAGACCTTTTCACTGCTTCAAAGAATGCGATGAAAGACGCCTACCCTGAGCTTGAGACCGATTTCAAGCGAATCTTGACCGCCGCTGTGGGCGAAGAAGAGACCTTCTTGCGCACCCTCGCAGCGGGCACGGCAGTGCTAGATGGTGAGCTTGAGGCTGTCAAGGCTGCTGGCTCGAAGCAGCTTGCTGGTGACACAGCGTTCTTGCTTCACGACACATATGGGTTCCCGATTGATTTGACACTTGAAATTGCCGAAGAGGCGGGCCTAAGTGTTGATCGCGAGGGTTTCAAGACACTTATGGCTGCTCAGCGTGACCGCGCCAAGGCTGACGCTCGCGAAAAGAAACTCGGTGGCACCGATCTATCGGTCTATAGCGAGTTTCGCGCTAAGGGTGTAACCAACTTCACTGGCTATGAAACCCTTCAGACCGAGGCCAAGGTTCTTGGCGTAATTCACGAGGGCAAGACCGCCTCGCGTGTTGGCTCTGGTGAGATCGCAGAGATTATCTTGAACGAAACCTCTTTCTATGCCGAGTCTGGTGGTCAAGATAGTGACGCCGGCTTAATCATTGGCGATGGTTTTGAACTTGAAGTCATTGACGTTCAAAAGCCTGTCAAAGGCCTAATCAGCCACAAAGTGCTGGTTCGCAAGGGCGAAATTTCAGTGGGTGCAAAAGCACAAACTTTAGTTGACGCAGACTGGCGCCTTGGTGCTTGCCAGGCGCACTCTGGAACCCACGTGGTTCACGCCGCTCTTCGCGAAGTGCTCGGCCCAACAGCTTTGCAGTCAGGTTCATACAACAAGCCAGGTTACCTCCGACTTGACTACTCGTGGGCGACTGCGCTTAGCAACGAAACCAAGAGCGAAATCGAAGAAGTTACCAACCTAGCAATTCGCGGCGACCTTGCAGTCAGCGCTCAGTTTATGAGCGTTCCTGAAGCCAAAGAATGGGGCGCTGTAGCTCTGTTTGGTGAGACCTACGACGAGAGCGTTCGCGTTATTCAAATCGGTGGCCCGTGGTCACGAGAGCTTTGCGGTGGCACACACGTTTCTCGATCTTCACAAATTGGGCTTGTCTCTTTGATTGGTGAAGCTTCGGTGGGTTCAGGTTCACGTCGTCTTGAGGCGCTCGTGGGCATTGAGGCGTTTCGCGCCTTGGCTACCGAACGTGCCCTTGTGAGTCGCCTGGCCGAAATCGTTAAGGCACCTCGCGAACAACTTGAAGACCGCCTATCGGCAACAATCGAAGAACTTCGAAATGCTCAGCGCAAGCTAGCCTCGCTTTCTAGCGCGGCGCTAGCTGAGCGAATTCCAGCAATTTTTGCTTCGGCAAAGACCTTCGGCGCAGTGCAACTAGCCAGCGCGAACCTTGGCTCGCTTGAATCAGTCGATGACCTAAGGCAAATCGCAACCGGTTTGCGCGATCGATTCGGCGAAAGCGCTGGAGTGGCCGCGGTCTTTGGTGAGATCGCAGGCAAACCGATGGCAGTGATTGCAGCGAACAAGACAGCACAGGCTGCTGGTGCAAAGGCCGGTGCTTTGGTGAGGGTTGTGAGCAGCGTTCTTGGCGGCGGCGGCGGCGGCAAAGACGACATCGCACAAGGCGGTGGCACAGACGTTGCCAAGATTTCGGCAGCAATCACAGCACTAGAGCAGGCACTGGTTTAAAACCATGCGCACTGGTCGCCGACTCGCAATCGATGTGGGCAAGGCTCGCATCGGCGTTGCCGTTTGTGACTTTCACGGAATTCTTGCCAGTGGGCTGGCAACCGTAGCCCGGCAAACTGAACTGAGTGATTCTGTTCGCCTAATTCGCGATTCTGTCGTGGCGGAGGGCATCGAATGGGCAGATATCCTCGAAATTTACGTTGGCCTTCCCACAAACCTCAAGGGCAAAGACACCGAATCAACGCGCGATGCGATAGCAATGGCGCTTGCGCTCAAGGACATTGCCGATGCAGAGGTGCGTCTGGTTGATGAACGCCTGACGACGGTTTCTGCAACAGCAGCGCTTCGAAGCTCGGGAGTGAACAGCAAAAAAGGCAGAAGTTTCATCGATCAAGTGGCTGCCACTCTAATCTTGGAACAAGCACTTGCAGTTGAAAAAACCTCTGCAAAAAAACCAGGTCTCGCGCTTTCAGATTTCGAGGGTCAAATATGAGCCATTTGCCGCAAACCAGAGTGCGCCGACGAGCCGCTGCAAAGTTCAGAAGGCGCCGATTTTGGGCGATTTCAGTCGCAATAGTTTTTGCACTCGTTGTGACAGCCTTCTTGAACCGCTCTGCCATTCGCAACTACTTTGACGAGCTGGCAGGCAATGACTTCTCAGGAACTGGCAAGGGGCAGATTTCGCTTATCGTTAGCGATGGCGAGACAGGTGAGTCAGTCGCCAGAGATTTAGTGAAGCTTGGCGTGGTCAAGAATTTCTCCAAGGTCTATGGCCTGATTGTTGATCGCGAACAGGTGTTTTATCCGGGCACATATCAGCTGAAGTTGCAGATGCCTGCCGAGGCCGCGTTGAACCTAATCGAGGACCCTAAATCACTGGTCATTAACAAAGTCACCATAAAAGAGGGGCTTCGAATCGGCCAAGTGTTCAGCGAGTTGAGCAAGGCTACAGGCATTGCCAAAAGTGAGTTCGAAGCGTTCCTGAACAAACCAGCCGCGCTCGGTTTGCCCGAGTCAGAAGTTAGCGTTGAGGGTTGGCTTTTTCCGGCGACTTACAGTTTCGCGCCAGAGCTGAACGCAAAAGAAATTCTTCGTCAGATGGCGAATCGAATGATTCAAGAGCTCGACAGCTTCTCAGTTGCGGCAGAAGATCGCCACAAGGTTTTGACTTTGGCCTCGATTATTCAAAAAGAAGCTCGCCAGAGCGACGATTTCTATAAAGTTTCGCGCACTTTTTTGAACCGACTCAGCATCTCTATGCCATTGCAATCAGATGCGACAGTAAGTTACGGTTCGGGTGGTACCACGGTCACCACAACCGATGCTGAGCGAGCTGACACCAACGGTTACAACACCTATGTGCACGTGGGTTTGCCAATTGGCCCAATTAGTGCGCCTGGTAATCGTGCCATTGACGCTGCATTGCACCCGGCAAAGGGAACCTGGTTGTACTTTTGCGCCGTGAATCTCGAGACCGGAGAAACGGTTTTCAGCACAACGATTGCCCAACACGAGGTTGCAGTAGCGCAATTTAGAGCCTGGATGGCAGTAAACCCGGGCTGGAACGGTTAGTAAAAACTTATGAACACCAGAAATTTTGCTGTGCTTGGCTCGCCAATCGCACACTCAAAGTCCCCGATAATTCACAACGCAGCCTATCGAGTGCTCGGGCTTGATTGGAACTATTCAAAGCACGAGGTGGCTAAGGGTGCATTGAAAAGCTTTGTTGATGCGCTTGACGAAACGTGGATGGGCCTCAGCCTGACCATGCCTCTGAAAGAGGAGGCTGTGCGATTTGCCAGCGAACTCGACTATTACGCCAAGCTAACGGGTGCGGTCAACACGCTTGCCAAAGTTCAAAACGAGTCTGGTGATTCAAGCTGGCTTGGTTATAACACTGACGTTTTTGGAATCATTCAAGCGGTTAGCCAGGCACCGGCTTTTTCAGCGAAGGCGACTGAGACTTCAATCGGGTCAGTGATGGTTCTAGGCTCGGGTGCAACAGCTACCTCGGCGGTTGCCGCGATCAAGGCTTTTGCACCAAATGCAAAAGTGCTCCTTTATGCGCGCAATCACAAGACTCGTGCACAACTGCACGCCTTTGCTGAGCAGATTGGCTTGAGCACACAGGTGACGAACAACCTGCGACGCACCGCTAACCGAGTTGACCTAGTTATTTCAACGCTGCCAGCGCGCTCACTAGATGACATTGGCGCCAAGTTGTATGAGTCTCGTCGGTTCAAGCCAGCTGGACTATTGCTTGATGTTGCATACCAACCGTGGCCTAGCCAGATTGCTAAAGCATGGAGTCGTCACGACAAGAGCGTGATATCTGGTCTCGAAATGCTGATTTGGCAAGCCGTTGTTCAACTGCGAATTTTCGTGAACGGTTCGACAGACTTACCGCTAACTAACGAGGTGGCTGTTGTCGAAGCCATGCGTCACGACATTGAGGTCGCTTCAAACTAACAGACCGCAATCTTGACCTGCCTCGGCAGGTTAGAATTGACCCCATGTTGCGTTGGATTACCGCCGGAGAATCACACGGCCCAGAACTCGTTGCCATTGTTGAGGGCATGCCTGCCGGCGTGCCTATTACCACCGCTGAGGTGCAAGATGCGTTGGCTCGTCGTCGACTGGGTTATGGTCGCGGCGCGCGCATGAAATTTGAGCAAGACGAGGTCACTCTAAGCGGCGGTGTTCGTCACGGGCTAACCCAAGGTGGCCCGGTTGCAATCGTGGTTGGCAACACTGAGTGGCCAAAATGGCAAGAAGTAATGGCGGCCGACCCAGTTGAACCTGAGGCTCTCGCTGGTGCTAGAGGCGAAGCGCTGACTCGCCCGCGCCCTGGCCACGCTGACTTCACAGGCATGCAGAAATATGGCTTTCTCGACGCACGCCCTGTTCTAGAGAGAGCAAGCGCCCGCGAAACCGCAGCAAGAGTTGCTCTGGGTGCAGTTGCAGCAAAGTTTTTGAATGCTCTCGGTATGCAGCTGATTACCCACACCGTGGGCATTGGCCCAGTTGAAGCACCGCGTGATGGCAAGATTCCGGTGCCGTCTGACCTCGAATATCTAGACAACGATCCAATGCGCGCTCTCGACCCTGAGATTTCAGCGGCGATGGTTGCTGAAGTTGATGACTGCCACAAGTCTGGCGACACACTTGGTGGCATTGTTGAGACTCTGGTTTATGGTTGCCCTCCGGGTCTCGGCACCTACGTGCACTGGGACCGTCGACTTGATGCTCAGCTAGCAGCTGCTCTGATGGGAATTCAAGCTATCAAGGGTGTTGAAGTTGGTGACGGTTTCGAAACAGCGCGCCGTCGCGGTTCATTAGCCCACGACGAAATCGTTCGTGACTCAGCTGGCGTTGTGAATCGTGTCACCGACCGCGCAGGCGGCATCGAAGGTGGCATGTCGAACGGTGAAGTCTTGCGCGTTCGCGCAGCAATGAAGCCAATTTCAACGGTGCCGAAGGCTTTGCAAACAATTGATGTTGCCACCGGTGAAGCTGCCAAAGCTCACCACCAGCGCAGCGATGTTTGTGCGGTTCCCGCCGCCGGTATCGTCGCAGAGGCAATGGTGGCACTGGTTGTCGCGAACTCTGTTCTCGAGAAGTTCGGTGGCGATTCGCTCGCAGAAACCAAGCGCAACCTAGAGGCCTATCTTGCAAGCATCCCAGCTGTTCTTTCGTCTCACGACGGTCGCCTAGCTGCTCTATAGCAGACGCCGAAAAGAAAATGAACCCTCCTGAGGCTTTGCCAACCAATGCCTTGACTAGCGCAATCGTGCTGATCGGTCCTATGGGTGTTGGCAAAACTACGGTTGGAAAAAAGCTCGCTAAAGTTCTTCGCGTGCCATTTATTGACACTGACTCGATTGTCACTTCAAAGCATGGTGACATTTCGAAAATCTTCGAAGAGCAAGGTGAACCAATCTTTAGAGGCTACGAAGAAGACGCCGTTGCTGAGGCAATCAGTGCTCCAGCGGTAGTTGCCACGGGTGGGGGAGCAGTGCTGAGTGCGTTGACCCGCGAACGGTTGAAAGACAAAACGGTGGTCTATCTCTCGAGTGACGGGCGCCACATGGGGTCACGTCTGAAGAATGGTAATCGCCCACTTATTAAGAATGGGCTAGATGACTGGCGTCGAATTTATGACCAGCGTCGAGCCACTTATGAGTCAGTATCAAACTTTGAAGTTTTAGTGTCGGGCCTAAGCCTTTCGGCTGCCGTTGCAAAAATTCGCGAACTTTTGGGAGTCTAGAAAATGGATCTATTTAAGCGCATCACGGTTTCTGGTGACGAGCCATATGACGTTCTGATTGGCCGAAACCTGCTTAGCGAGGTTGGCGCGGCGCTGACGGCAGCCACTGCGGCTGGGCCAGTCAAGAAAGTGCTTGTGATTCACCCGGTAGCCCTTAGCAAGAGCGCAGAAGTGCTCAAACACTCACTCGATGCATTAGGTTTTGAAACTTTGCTTGCGGGTGTGCCTGACAGCGAAGACGCAAAACGTGTTGAGGTGGCCGCCTTTTGCTGGGGCGTTATGGGCAAATCAGATTTCACGCGCAGTGACGCAGTCGTAGGTTTTGGTGGTGGCTCAACAACAGACCTTGCTGGTTTTGTGGCGGCAACCTGGTTGCGCGGCGTTAAGTTTGTGCAGGTTCCGACCACACTTCTGGGAATGGTTGATGCCGCAATCGGTGGCAAGACCGGAATCAACACTGCTGAAGGAAAAAACCTGGTTGGTGCTTTCTATGCCCCAAATGCGGTCATCTGCGACCTCGACACTCTGACCACACTGCCAACGAATGAAATCATCGCGGGTCTAGGCGAAGTTGTGAAATATGGCTTCATCGCAGACCAGCGAATTCTAGAAATCATTGAATCGGCGCCTGAAAACGCGAGTGATCCGACCACGCCAGAGTTCGCCGAGTTGATTGAGCGTTCTGTGGCAATTAAGGCTCGAGTTGTCGGCAGCGATTTCAAAGAGGCTGGCTTGCGCGAAATCTTGAACTATGGCCATACCCTCGGGCACGCCATCGAGCACGCCGAGCGTTACCAATGGCGCCACGGTGCTGCGATTTCGATCGGCATGATGTTCGTTGCTGAACTTGCTCGCATGGCCGGTCGACTAAGCGACGAGGTTGTTGATCGTCATCGCAGCATTCTCAACCTGTTGGGATTGCCCACGAAGTACGATGCAAATAAGTGGGATTCGCTCCTAGCCACAATGCAAAGAGACAAAAAGTCTCGCGCTGGGCAACTTCGGTTCGTTGTGCTTGATGACATCGAAAAGCCTACGATTATGACGGCCCCAACAAATGAAATGCTGTTCGCTGCATATCAAGAGATTTGCGACTAAGGGTCTAACCTTAAAGTTATGAAATCTGTACTAGTTCTCAACGGCCCCAACCTTGGTCGCCTCGGCTCACGCGAACCAGAAATTTATGGCGCTGTGACCTATGCAGAGCTGGTTTCGCTCATTTCAAAAACCGGCGATGAACTCGGCCTAAGCGTTGAAACCCGTCAAACCAACAGCGAATCTGAATTGATCGAGTGGATTCACGGCGCCGTTGACAGTGGCACCGACGTGGTTTTGAACCCTGCTGCCTTCACTCACTATTCCTATGCACTGCGCGACGCCGCTGCAATGGTCACTAAAGGTGGTTTGAAGCTCATCGAAGTGCACTTAAGCAACCCACACTCACGCGAAGAATTTCGTCACACCTCTGTTATTTCGGGTGTTGCCACCGGTGTAATCGCAGGTTTCGGCGTTCAGAGCTATGTATTGGCGCTTCGTCAACTCGCAAGCTAAACTTGAAGCAATAAGCATTCGGCCTCGAGCCGATTTTTTTATGTCAAACCAAACGATTGAGATATCACGATGGCAACCAGCAACGACCTTAAAAACGGTCTAGTCCTAAACATTGAAGGTCAACTATGGACAGTAGTTGAGTTTCAGCACGTCAAGCCAGGCAAGGGTGCAGCGTTCGTTCGCAGCAAGCTAAAGAACATTTTGACAGGCAAGGTTGTTGACAAGACTTTCAACGCAGGCGTAAAAGTTGAGACTGCAAACGTTGACAAGCGCGAAATGCAGTACCTCTACATGGATGGCGACTCATATGTCTTCATGGACCTCGAAAACTACGAGCAGGTCTCTTTGCCTGAGGTTGTCGTTGGCGACGCCATCAACTACATGCTTGAAAACCAGAACGCAATCGTTGCCATGAACGAGGGCAACCCGATCTATGTAGAACTCCCTGCCTCGGTCGTGCTTGTAATCACCTACACTGAGCCTGGCCTTCAGGGCGACCGCTCATCGGGTGGCACTAAACCTGCGACTGTTGAGACTGGTTTGCAAATTCAGGTTCCTCTCTTCGTTGAGCAGGGCACCCGCGTTAAGGTTGATACCCGCACGGGTGACTACCTTGGCCGAGTAACCGACTAAACCCCAGTTGAGCGCCCGCACTAAAGCGCGCAAAAGGGCTGTTGACGCCATTTTTGCTGCTGACCTTCGCAAGACACCACCTCTGGCTTTGCTCGATTTGAGCAAAGACCAGATGGCAGGGCACCAAAATCAAGATGAGATTTTCGACTACGCGCGAGTTTTAGTTGAAGGTGTCATCGAAAAACACGGTGAAATCGACGACCAAATCGAAACCTTCTCGCAGGGTTGGTCTCTAGAACGCATGCCTGCATTAGACAAAGCAATCTTGCGTGTTGCGCTGTGGGAGATCTTGTTTAACGATGAGGTACCCGACGCGGTTGCAATCGACGAGGCTGTCGAACTGGCAAAAGAATATTCCACCGATGACTCAGGCAGCTTTGTCAACGGTTTGCTTGCGCGCATTTCAAGCACCAAATAGAAAGTTGGCAGTAGGCACTTCAACCTGCCAACGCTTGTTGCCGCATTTTAAGCGCTAAACTTATAGTCAAACATCCTTTAAATGGCGCACTGTGAGGCGCAGAAGGAGGTGGGCGTGGTAGCACGCACCGTCTTGACAGGCGACGACATTGATCGCGCAGTCACACGCATAGCTCATGAAATTATTGAGTCGAACCACGGCGTTTCTGACCTGGTTCTTTTAGGCATTCCAACTCGCGGAGTGGCTTTAGCAAATCGCATCGCCCAAATCATCGCACGCAATGACGAAAACTTTTCGCCAGCCGAAGCCGTTGGCCGGCTAGACATCACCATCTATCGGGATGACCTTGCAACCAATCCAACCCGCGAAGTGACTGAAACGGTTGAACCGGCCCTTGGAATCGACAATAGGGTTGTTGTGCTTGTCGATGATGTTTTGTACAGTGGCCGAACCATTCGTGCAGCTCTTGATGCTCTAAGTGACTTAGGTCGCCCAAAGGTTGTTCGCCTTGCCGTTCTAGTTGACCGGGGTCACCGCGAACTGCCCATCAGAGCCGATTTTGTTGGCAAAAACCTACCAACATCGCGCGAAGAGCGCATTCAAGTTCAGTTGCTAGAAATCGACGGTTCAAACGGAGTGTTGATCGAGTCATGAGCAATCTAAAGCACCTACTTTCGGCCGCCGACCTTTCTCGAGATGCTGCCATCAACCTCCTAGACATCGCCGAGACAATGTCTAACGTGAACGACCGCGAAATCAAAAAGTTGCCGACTTTGCGCGGCAAAACAGTGGTTAACCTTTTCTTTGAAGATTCAACCCGCACACGAATTTCATTCGAACTTGCAGCCAAGCGTCTGTCTGCAGACGTAATCAACTTCTCTGCCAAAGGCTCGAGCGTTTCTAAAGGTGAAAGCCTCAAAGACACTGCTCAAACTCTTGAGGCTATGGGCGCTGATGGCGTGGTGATTCGTCACCCAGCCAGCGGCGCTGCCTACACTTTGGCTCACAGCGGTTGGATCAACGGCTCAATCGTTAACGCTGGCGATGGCACCCATGAGCACCCAACTCAGGCTTTGCTCGATGCATTCACGATTCGCCGACGCCTGCACAAAGGTGCTTCTGCGGGCAAGGCACTCGAAGGCGTGAAAGTCGCCATCGTTGGCGATGTTCTGCACTCTCGAGTTGCCCGCTCAAACCTATTGCTTCTGAGCACTCTTGGCGCTGAGGTTCACCTTGTCGCACCTCCAACTCTTCTGCCAGCCGATGCATCTGCCTGGAACGCAAAGATTCACTTCAGCCTTGACGAAATGCTCCAAACTGTGAAACCTGATGCAGTGATGATGTTGCGTGTTCAACTTGAGCGCATGAACGCAGCGTATTTTCCATCTGAACGCGAGTACGCTCGCGTCTGGGGCTTCAACGCCGACAGACTTGCGATGCTGAGCGAGGGCGCTCTTCTGATGCACCCAGGCCCAATGAACCGTGGCCTTGAAATTTCTGCTGCAGCTGCCGACTCGCCAAACAGCACCGTGCTCGAGCAGGTTGCCAACGGTGTTTCGGTTCGCATGGCTGTGCTGTTCAACTTGCTCTCTGGCGAAAGGTCACTCGACAATGTCTAAGTTTCTTCTGAAAAATGTTTCGCTTCTCGGCGAGTCGCCGACTGACCTGCTAATCGAAGGTGACTTGATTGTTGCGATTGGCGCTGATGCCGAAAGCAAGGTAGCAGAACCGACTAGCGCCCAAGCCCTCGAGATCATTGACTGCGCCGGCCTGATTGCGGTTCCTGGCCTGGTTGACCTTCACACTCACCTTCGCGAGCCAGGCTTTGAGGCGAGCGAAACTGTTCTCACAGGCACACGCTCAGCTGCAGCCGGTGGTTTTACAGCTGTGCACGCGATGGCTAACACCAGCCCTGTGGCTGACACAGCTGGTGTGGTTGAGCAGGTTTGGTCTCTTGGCCTAGCCGCTGGCTTCGCAGACGTTGTGCCAGTAGGTGCCGTGACTGTTGGTCTCGAGGGCAAACAACTTGCCGAACTCGCAGCCATGGCTGACTCGCGTGCGCAGGTGCGTGTTTTCAGTGATGACGGCAAGTGCGTGAGTGACCCGCTTTTGATGCGTCGAGCTCTTGAATATGTCAAAGCATTCGACGGCGTGATTGCTCAGCACTCTCAAGAACCGCGTTTGACCGAAGGCGCACAAATGAATGAGGGCTCTGTTTCGGCAGAACTCGGTTTGGCGGGTTGGCCAGCCGTTGCAGAAGAATCGATTATTGCGCGAGACGTTTTGTTGGCTGAGCACGTTGGTTCGCGTTTGCACGTTTGTCACCTTTCAACTGCTGGCTCGGTTGAGATTGTGCGCTGGGCGAAGGCGCGAGGCATTAAGGTGACAGCCGAAGTGACGCCTCACCACCTCCTCTTGACCGATGAACTAGCGCGCAGCTATGACGCGGTTTATAAGGTTAACCCTCCTCTGCGCTCCCAGGCAGACGTGCTATCGCTTCGCGAAGCTTTGATCGACGGCACCATCGACATCATTGCTACCGACCACGCCCCGCACCCAGACGAATCAAAAGACTGCGAATGGAACGCAGCCGCATTTGGCATGTTGGGCCTCGAGATTGCGGCTTCTGTGGCCCACGACGTTTTGATTGCTAGCGGCAAGTCAACCTGGCAGCGCTTTGCCGAAGTTTTGTCGCACAACCCGTCAAAGATCGGCCGCCTATCGCAACAGGGCCAAGCCCTTGAAGTCGGCTCGATTGCAAACCTTGCCGTGATCGACCCTACGCAGACCCGCGATGCAGTTTCGACGCAGAGCAAGAGTCACAACAACCCTTATCTTGGCCTCAAGGTTGGGGGCGAGGTTGTTCACACAATTTATCGAGGATACTTCACCAAACGCGATGGCAAAGTCGCTTCAGTGGGTCGAAACCATGCATCACCGGCTGTTGCTGGCAGTGCGACTAAGGTTGCGAACTAGATGGCAAAGTTTCTGACCGTATTGCTTTTGCTCGCTATCTTCGTGGGGTTAATTTTGCTCGCGGTTGCAGGGTGGCGTCGTCGACTTCGCGAGCAGCGCGTCAGGTTTGGTGCACCGGCTGAAAGTCTCGCCGGTTTCGTGGCCAAAGAGACCGCCACCGCTCAATATGTGGCTACGACAATCGCGGGTGAACCGTTGAATCGAATCGCTGCCTATGGTCTTGGCTTTAGAGGTAAGGCTGAGGTATTGGTGGCTGATTCTGGCCTTCTAATCAGTCGCCGAGGTGAACGCCCGTTGGCAATTGCCGCCGGGCAGATTTCAAATTTCGAGTTTGCTCAGGCTGTAATCGACCGCGGTGTCGAAAAAGATGGGCTCGTGGCCATTAACTGGCTTCAAGACCAAACCGAGCTAACAACAGTTTTGCGCTTCAACAGCGCCGCTGACCGCAATCGCATTTTGCAGGGCAGCTCAGCTTTAATCAGAAAGGCAATCTAATGACCAAAGCACTTTTGGTGCTCGAAGACGGCAAAGTTTTCACAGGCAAGGCTTACGGAAAAACCGGTGAAACTCTGGGTGAGTTGGTCTTTGCGACCGGCATGACCGGCTATCAAGAGACTCTCACCGACCCGTCATATGCCGGTCAGATTGTGGTTCAAACCGCGCCTCACATCGGCAACACCGGTGTGAACAGTCGTGACGAAGAGTCTGACAAAATCTGGGTCGCTGGCTATGTGGTGCGCGATGCAAGCCGCATCGTTTCTAACTTTCGCGCCGAGAAGTCACTCGATCAAGAACTTGAAGATTTCAGCGTCGTTGGCATTCGTGGCGTTGACACTCGCGCCCTAACGCGTCACCTTCGTTCTTCGGGTTCGATGCGCGCTGGCATTTTCAGCGGCACCGCTGCCGATGCAGAGGTCGAAACCCTTTTGAGCAAGGTTCGCGCCGCGGTGCAGATGAAGGGTCTTTCACTCAGTGACACTGTGACAACCAGTGAGCCTTACTCGGTTGCTGCCGAAGGCACCCGCATTGGCAAAGTTTCGATTGTTGACTTAGGAATCAAACGTTCAACCATCGAACACATGGCAGCTCGTGGTCTCGAGGTTGAGGTGTTCCCGGCCAAAGTTGACGCAGCGACTTTGCTTGCAAGTGGCCCTGATGCAGTGTTCTTCTCTAACGGCCCTGGTGACCCAGCTGCCGCTGCCGGTCAGGTCGAAGTTTTGCGCGAAGTTCTGAGCAAAAAAGTTCCATTCTTTGGCATCTGCTTCGGCAACCAGCTGCTCGGCCGAGCCCTAGGTTTTGACACCTACAAACTAACCTTTGGCCACCGCGGCATCAACCAACCGGTGCTCGATCGCAAAACTGGCAAAGTCGAAGTCACCGCACACAACCACGGCTTTGCAGTTGCAGTGCCTGGCGGCGAAAACGGCGAAGCTGTTGACAGCCCACAGGGTTTCGGCAAAGTGCGCGTTAGCCACATTTCGCTCAACGACAACTGCGTTGAAGGCCTGGAGTGCCTCGACGTACCAGCGTTCTCGGTGCAATACCACCCAGAAGCAGCAGCTGGTCCACACGATTCGAACTATCTTTTTGACCGCCTCGTCGAGGTCATCGAACTTTCAAAGAAGGGCAACAACTAATGCCAAAGCGCAGTGACATCAAATCGGTATTAGTGATTGGTTCAGGCCCAATCGTTATTGGTCAGGCTTGTGAGTTTGACTACTCTGGCACCCAGGCGTGTCGTGTTTTGCGTGAAGAGGGCATCCGAGTGATTTTGGTCAACTCGAACCCTGCCACAATCATGACCGACCCTGACTTTGCCGATGCAACCTATGTCGAACCGATCACGCCAGAGGTTATCGAGAGCATCATCATCAAAGAGAAACCTGACGCGATTTTGCCTACCCTGGGAGGCCAAACCGCTCTGAACGCTGCAATGTCGTTGCACGAAATGGGCATTCTCGACAAATACAACGTCGAACTTATCGGCGCCAAAGTTGACGCCATCAAAAAGGGCGAAGACCGTCAAATTTTCAAGCAGCTCGTGCTCGATGCCGGCGCAGATGTTGCCAAGTCTGTTATTGCTCACACGATTGATGAACTGTTGCACGGCGCCGAAGTTCTGGGTTACCCAGTGGTTGTGCGCCCGTCGTTCACCATGGGTGGCTTGGGTTCAGGGTTCGCTTATAACGAAGCTGACCTTCGCCGCATCGGTGGCGCCGGTCTTCAAGCCAGCCCAACTACCGAAGTTCTGCTCGAAGAGTCGATTCTGGGTTGGAAGGAATATGAGCTTGAGCTGATGCGCGACACCGCCGACAACACCGTTGTGGTTTGCAGCATCGAAAACGTTGACCCAGTTGGTGTTCACACCGGTGACTCAATCACCGTTGCCCCTGCATTGACCCTAACCGACCGCGAGTTTCAGAACCTCCGCGACATCGGCATTCGCATTATTCGCGACGTTGGCGTTGACACTGGTGGTTGCAACATTCAGTTTGCTGTTGACCCTAAAGACGGCCGCGTCATAGTTATTGAGATGAACCCGCGCGTTAGCCGTTCATCGGCTTTGGCTTCGAAGGCAACGGGTTTTCCGATTGCAAAGATCGCTGCAAAGCTTGCTATCGGATACACGCTAGATGAGATTCCAAACGACATCACGCGCGTCACCCCTGCGAGCTTCGAGCCAACGCTCGACTACATTGTGGTCAAGGTTCCGCGCTTTGCATTCGAGAAGTTCCCCGCCGCTGACACCACGCTGACCACCACCATGAAGTCGGTTGGTGAGGCGATGGCTATCGGCCGCAACTACAGCCAGGCACTTCAGAAGGCGCTTCGCAGCCTCGAACGACGCGGCTCGTCTTTTCACTGGAAACACAACTCGCTTTCGGCTGCTGAACTGCTTGAAATCATCAAGGTTCCGACCGACGGTCGCATCGTAAACGTTCAGCAAGCGCTAGTTCAAGGTGCCACCGCCGAGCAGGTTTTCGAAGCAACCAAAATTGACCCGTGGTTTATCGACCAGATTGTTCTCATCAACGAGGTTGCCGCAGCGGTTCGCGCGGCAGAGCAACTCAGCGACGAAATCTTGCTTGAGGCAAAAGAACATGGCTTTAGCGATGCCCAGATTGCCGAAATTCGCGGCATAACCGAGGCTGAGGTGCGTGGCATTCGTCACAGCCGTGGCCTGCGCCCCGTCTTCAAAACGGTTGACACCTGTGCTGGCGAGTTCGAGGCTGAAACGCCTTATCATTACAGCACCTACGAGCAAGAAACCGAGGTTCGCCCAAGCGAGCGCAAGAAGGTTGTCATCTTGGGCTCAGGCCCAAACCGCATCGGTCAGGGTGTTGAGTTCGACTATTCATGTGTTCACGCTTCGTTTGCACTTAGCGACGCCGGTTATGAAACCATCATGATCAACTGCAACCCTGAGACCGTCTCAACCGACTACGACACCTCAGACCGTCTTTATTTCGAGCCACTAACCCTAGAAGATGTTCTCGAAGTTATTCACGCTGAATCTCAAAGCGGCGAGCTAGTTGGTGTGGTTGTGCAGCTTGGCGGCCAGACTGCCCTTGGCCTTGCGAAGGGTCTCGAGGCTGCCGGTGTTCCGATTTTGGGCACAAGCCCGAGCGCCATCGACCTAGCAGAAGAGCGCGGTTTGTTCAGCGCTATTCTCGACGCTGGCAACCTGTTGGCACCTGCCAACGGAACAGCATTTGAGCTGGTTGAGGCTTCAGAAATCGCAGCACGCATTGGCTACCCGGTTTTGGTTCGTCCGTCGTTCGTTCTTGGTGGTCGCGGCATGGAGATCGTCTATGACCAAGAGTCTCTGGCCGACTATTTTGACCGAATCGCAGATCAGGGCATCGTCGGCCCGGGGCATCCGCTTCTAATCGATCGCTTCTTAGACGACGCTATCGAAATCGACATTGACGCGCTGTTTGATGGCGAGCAACTCTATGTTGGCGGCGTCATGGAGCACATCGAGGAGGCCGGCATTCACTCGGGCGACTCAAGTTGCACCCTGCCACCAGTGACAATGAGTGACACGCAGATTGCGCGCGTTCGCGAAGCAACCTTAAAGATTGCTCAGGGAATCGGTGTTCGCGGCTTGCTAAACGTGCAGTTCGCGTTGGCTGCTGACGTGCTTTATGTTCTCGAGGCGAACCCACGTGCCTCGCGCACCGTGCCGTTCGTTTCGAAGGCACTGGGCATCACACTGGCTAAGGCTGCGTCGCTAGTTATGGTTGGCCGTTCAATCGACAGCCTGATTGCCGATGGTCACCTGCCTGCGAAAGATGGCACTTACATTCCTGCTGGTTCACCGATCGCAGTGAAAGAGGCCGTTCTGCCGTTCAAGCGTTTCGCCACTAAAGACGGCCGCTTTGTTGACAGCTTGCTCGGCCCAGAAATGCGTTCAACCGGTGAGGTTATGGGCATCGACGTTGATTTTCCGCGCGCCTTTGCAAAGAGTCAGGCTGCCGCGGGCAGTGCGTTGCCAACCTCTGGCTCGGTGTTTATCTCTGTCGCCGACCGTGACAAGCCGCACCTGATTCTGCCGGTTCGCCGACTTCAACAACTCGGATACCGCATCTTGGCTACCGCAGGAACAGCGGCGATTCTCGAGCGTCACGGCATTCACGTCGAGGTAGTTCAAAAGCACAGCGCGACTCAAGCCGCAGGCACTGGTGTATCGATTGTTGACCTAATCACGGCTGGTGAAGTTGACGTGGTTGTGAACACGCCTTCGGGTTCTCATGCCCGCAAAGACGGCTATGAGATTCGCGCGGCAACCACGGCTGCCGACAAGGCTATTTTCACCACAATCGCACAGCTGAGTGCAGCCATCGGCTCGTTCGAAGTTGTGAAGCAGGGCGGCTTTGACGTGAAGTCACTTCAAGAGCACGCAAAGGATCGGGCGGTGGCACTTGCCAAGTAGCTTCGGAGTTCGACTAGGGCAAACGTTTGAGAGATATGGCCAGCTTTGCGTTGGCATTGATCCTCACGCGAACTTGCTCGAAGATTGGGGCCTAGCCGATTCGCCAGATGGCCTGCGACAATTTGCTTTCACGGCATTGAGCGCAGCAACCGGACGCGTCGGAATCATCAAGCCCCAAGTCTCGTTCTTTGAAAGACATGGCTCAGCCGGGTTCAAAGTTCTCGAAGATCTCTGTGCTGCCGCGCAAGACGCTGGTCTGTTGGTGATACTTGACGCAAAACGCGGTGATATTGGCACCACGATGCAGGCATACTTTGACGCTTGGCTCGGCAAAGCAGCACCGTTCGTGAGCGATGCGTTGACTGTTTCGCCATTCCTAGGTTTTGACTCGATGCTCGACATCTATTCACAGGCTGCAGAGCGAGGCAAGGGAATCATCGTGCTGTGTGCAACTTCAAACCCTGAGGGAGCGGCACTGCAGCAAGCGGTCATGGCCAATGGCCAAACGGTGGCAGCCGACATTTGGCAGTCTCTAGACCGCATCAACGAAGTTACGCAAACACCGGGGGAGCACCTAGGCTCGTTCGGAGCAGTGATTGGTGCAACACTGCGCTTGAAGCAGTTTGGCCTCGGTAAAATCGACACAACGCCGCTCAAAACCTCGGCCAACACTTTCATTCTTGCTCCGGGCTTTGGTGCTCAGGGCGCTCGGCTTGGAATGCTCGACAGGTTGTTTGGTGCGGCAGCTCCAAGTGTCATTGCCTCGGTTTCGCGAAGCGTGTTAGGCGCTGGGCCATTAGCAATCGATGAAGCTATTGACGCCCACATTGCAGAATTGAGCGACGCAGTTGAATAGAGATGAACTCTTGCACCTCAGCCGAGGCCGAGGCCTCACTGTGGTTGCTGGGCCTACAGCAGTGGGCAAGGGCACCGTGGTTCGATACATTCTCGAACATCACCCAGAGGTAAAACTCTCGGTCTCTGCAACAACTCGCTCACCGCGACCAGGCGAAGTCGATGGTGAAAGCTATTTCTTTTGGAGCATGCAAGAGTTCGATGAAAACATTGCAGCCGGTCAGATGCTTGAGTTTGCAACAGTTCACGGCACCAATAAATACGGAACCCCAAAGCAGCCCGTGATAGACGCAATAGCTGCCGGTAGCCTGGTTTTGCTTGAGATCGACATCCAGGGAGCCCGTCAGGTTAAGGCGGCGATGCCTGAAGCCAAGCTAATCTTTATCGCACCACCAAGCTGGAACGAATTGGTTCGTCGTTTGCAAACTCGCGGCACCGAAACGCCCGAAGAACAAGAGCGCAGATTAGTCAGCGCGGAGGTTGAATTGGCCGCCCAGAGCGAATTTGACCATGTCGTAATCAACGATGAAGTAGCCAGATGCGCCTCAGAAGTCATAGACTTGATGAAGGCCATCTAGCGCACAGCGCCGCCTCGACTTTAATTTCTTTATAGAAAGCAAAAACATGTCAGAAAAACTAGGTATTGTTTCGCCAGCCATCGACCTATTGCTATCAAAAGCAGAGTCGAAATATGAATTGGTGATTTTCGCTTCAAAGCGCGCGCGCCAGATCAACGACTACTACTCAGCACTTCAAGAGGGTAGCTTGTTCAACAACGTTGGCCCACTGGTTGACACCACAGTTGACGAGAAGCCACTGACTATTGCGATGCACGAAATCGCAGAAGACAAGCTAGAGAAGCACAAGATCGAAGACTAGTCTTGCGAATTGTCTTAGGCGTTACAGGCGGCATTGCTGCCTATAAAGCCACGGCAATTATTCGCCAGCTAACTGAAGCTGGCCACAGTGTTCAAGTAGTTCCAACCGAAAACGCACTGCGTTTCATCGGTGCTACGACGCTCGAGGCACTGTCACATCACTCCATTGATAGCAACCTGTATTCAGACGTTGCCGATGTCAAGCACGTGCAACTTGGTCAAAACGCAGACCTAATAATCGTCGCACCGGCAACTGCTAGCTTCTTGGCGCGCTACGCCTCTGGCGTGGCCGATGACCTGCTTGGCAATACACTTTTGGCAACCAAAGCACCGGTTCTTGTTGCCCCAGCAATGCACACTGAAATGTGGCAACACGCATCAACTATCGCCAATGTTGCAACCCTGCGGTCGCGCGGCGTATCGGTGCTTGACCCTGCAGTTGGCCGCCTAACTGGTGAAGACTCTGGGCCTGGGCGACTTCCCGAGGCTGAAGAAATCATTGAAGCAGCATTGGCGTTGGTTCACCCACAAGACCTAGCTGGCAACACTGTGCTCATCACCGCCGGTGGAACTCAAGAAGCTATCGACCCCGTTCGATTCATCGGCAATAAATCTTCGGGCAAACAGGGTGTTGCCCTCGCGCGTTCAGCCAAAGCCAGAGGCGCACGTGTCGTTCTGATTGGTGCAAACATCGACGATTTCAGCTCAGAAGTTGACGAATATGTGCCGGTCGTTTCAGCTGACCAAATGCACACGGCCGTCGACACGCGCTTGGCAACCGCAGACGTTTTGATCATGGCCGCAGCAGTGAGCGATTTCAGGGTTTCCGAAATTTCTGAAACAAAAATCAAACGAAGTGAGCTAGGCGATGAGATCACTCTGCGACTCATCGCAAACCCAGACATCCTAAAATCAGCCGTGCAACGTGTTGCAGCTGAAGCGTTGAAGGCAGTTACTATCGGCTTCGCTGCTGAAACAGCCGGCAACCAAGATGCACTGTTGCGCTTGGCTGAAATCAAACTTGCTTCAAAGGGATGCGACATTCTGGTTGCAAACGATGTCAGTGAAGGCAATGTTTTTGGTCAAGACACCAACTCAGTCATTGTGCTTTCAACGACCGGTGCCAGCGACTACGTCGAAGGCACCAAAGAGCGTGTCGCTGAGCGCATCCTCGATTTGTTGGCAACTGCTCTAAATCGCTAGTTTAATTCGAGTGCCTGATGCGGGGTTGTGCGAGCCTGTCGCTCATCGATAAATCGCTGCGGCAGTGATTGTCGTAGCCACAAGATATACTTGACCCCTATGAGCGCACTACGCCTTTTCACATCTGAATCAGTCACCGAAGGTCACCCAGACAAAATCTGCGACCAAATAAGTGACACCATTCTCGACGCCATTTTGGCCGAAGACCCAGCCGCACGCGTTGCCGTTGAGACCATGGTGACCACGGGTCTGGTGCACGTTGCCGGCGAGGTGACTACCGAGAGTTACGTCGAGATTCCTAGCCTCGTTCGCGAAAAGATTTCATCGATCGGCTACACCTCTAGTGAGATTGGCTTTGACGGCAAGAGTTGTGGTGTCTCGGTCTCAATCGGCGCTCAATCGCCAGACATTGCTCAAGGTGTTGACACCGGCATTGAGTCGCGTGAACAGGGCTCAGCAGATGCCTATGATGCTCAGGGTGCCGGCGACCAAGGCTTGATGTTTGGTTATGCGACCAACGAAACCGCAACCTTGATGCCGACTGCCATCAACTTGGCACACCGTCTAGCCGAAAAGCTTGCCGAAGTTCGCAAGAGCGGCGCGGTTGAGTTTTTGCGACCAGACGGCAAAACCCAGGTCACGATTGGTTACGACGGCAACGTTGCTAAGACCGTTGAGACGGTAGTGCTTTCAACCCAGCACAACCCAGACGTTACCCAGGCAGAAATCGCAGAGGCAATGCAGTCTCTAGTGATAAATCCAATTCTTGAAGCCAGTGGTCTCGATTTTGGGTCGGCAAAATTTTTCATCAACCCAACCGGCAAGTTTGTTATCGGTGGCCCACAGGGCGACGCCGGCTTGACTGGCCGCAAAATCATCGTTGACACCTATGGTGGTGCTAGTCGCCACGGTGGCGGCGCGTTCTCTGGCAAAGACCCGAGCAAGGTTGACCGTTCAGCTGCCTATGCGATGCGTTGGGTGGCAAAGAACGTCGTTGCGGCTGGCCTAGCTGACCGAGCTGAAGTTCAGGTTGCCTATGCAATCGGCGTCGCTCGACCGGTTGGCCTTTATGTTGAAACTTTTGGCACCAATAAGGTCTCTGACGAATCGATCGTTCGCGCAATCAACGAGGTGTTTGACCTTCGCCCGCGCGCAATCATTGAAGAACTCGACCTCTTGCGCCCGATCTATGCACAAACAGCTGCCTATGGTCACTTTGGTCGCGAACTGCCAGATTTCACCTGGGAGCGCACCGACCGCGCCGACGCACTTCGCGCCGCAATCAGTTAGTCACGCTTTGGGCAAAAACCATGACTGAGCGCTTCGCTAAAGTCGCAGTTGCAACACCACTGCCACAACTCGATCGGCTTTTCGAATATCGAGTGGGCGAGAGCCAGGCGATTGAGGTTGGCGTTCGAGTCTCTGTGCCATTTGGTCGATCAAAGCAACTTCTCGAAGGCTTTGTTGTTGAGCTAACTGAAACTGCTGACTACCAAGGCGATCTCGCCGATATTGGCGAAGTGATTTCATTAGCTCCAGTTCTAAAACCTGAGATCTATCAGCTTTGTCGCGCCATTGCCGACAGACAAGCAGTTGCAATCGGCGACGTTTTGCGTCTTGCGGTGGTCGATCGTTCAGTTGCCGTTGAAAAGAATTTTTTGGCAGACCCTGAAAACCTGCGGCCAGAGCTAGATTTTGAGCCAGTAATCAATTCGGCTTTGAACCCACTTATGACAAAACTGGCCTCCGGCGGTGCGTTGCGCAGCGCGGTCTTGGTCGAACCTCGACTGACAGCAATCGAGGGTCAGAATTTTCCTAAATGGGTCGCCCTTTTCTTGAACCGAGCCGCCGAACGACTGGCGGCGGGTGAATCGAGCATTTTGGTGGTTCCTGACTTTCGCGACCAAAACCTTCTTCTCGAGGCGGCAAAACTTCTAAACCTGGCTGGCGTGGTTAACTATTCAACCGATCAGGTCAAATCAAAGCGCTATGCCGGTTTCTTGCGTGCGCTTTCAGCAAAGCCGAGCATCGTAGTCGGCTCGCGCTCTGCGGCTTATGCGCCAAGCCACAACCTGGGTTTGATTGCGCTTTGGGACGATGGCGATAGTAATCACTGGGAACCAAACTCGCCTTACATCCATAGCCGTGAGGTGGCCCTGATTCGCCAGAGGCAGATTGAATGCGAGCTGCTAATCGCTTCGCACAGTCGCAGCGCAGAAGTTCAACGCCTAATTGACATTGCTTATCTCAAAGATGACACCACAAGTTTTGCCCGGCCGAACATCGCGGTTAGCGCCGAAGGTTTTCGCATCGATGGTTTGGCTTACAAGACCATTCGCGAAGGGCTCTCTCGCGGGCCAGTGTTGGTGCAGGTTGGCGCAAAGGGAAACTCTGTCTCGGCATATTGTTTGAGCTGTTCGACAAGGGCGATTTGCAAAGAATGCAATGGTCCACTTTGGCTCGACTCGAAGGGGCAGCCAAAGTGCCGTTGGTGCAACGCCTTCAACCTTGGTTTCAAGTGCCGGGATTGTGGCGGCCAAGAGTTGCGCCTTGGGCAGGCTGGCTCAACCCGAACCGCAAGCGAACTGGCTAAAACTTTTGCGCCGATTCGAGTCATTGAGAGCACCGGCGAAGTTCGTGTTGAAAAAGTTGCAGCTAAACCAGCCTTAGTTATCGCAACAGCAGGGGCAGAGCCACTTGCCGAGAATGGTTATGCGGCGGTAGTTTTGCTCGATTGTCAGAGTCTCTTGGCACGCGACACACTCAAGGCAACAGAAGATGCGGTGAGGCTCTGGAGCAACGCTTTTGCTCTCATGGCAGATGATGGCAGGGGAGCCGCCGTTGGCTTGGCTGGCGAACTCGGCCAAAAACTAGCCTTCTGGCAGCAGAGCGAGTTGGCGGTGGTGGAGCTTGAGTCAAGGCGCGAGCTAGCATTTGCTCCGGCTGTGCGTCTAGCCTCGGTCACTGCTGTGCGAGAAACTCTTGAAGCAATCTCAAACGCAATATCGCAAATCAACAGCGTTAGAGTTCTGGGGCCTTTGCCGAGCAAAGAGCCCGAGCTGATGCGAATCTTGATTAGATACGACTACAGCGCTGGGGCTGAGTTGGCAACAACACTGCGTGCACAGGTTCTATTGCATGGTTCAACTGGAGTTCGAGTTAACCCTAAAAGCGGCCGAGCCTCACGCCCAATTCGAATCAAGATGGACGAACCCGAAGTAATCTAGAGGTTAGACCCAAAGGACACCCTTGAAAATTATCTTCGCCGGCACACCAGCAAACGCTGCAGCCACTCTGCAGGCACTATTGCAAGGCGAATCGGGTTTGAATGAAGTCGTAGCGGTGCTAACGCGCCCAGATGCACCCATCGGTCGCAAAAGAATCATGACCCCATCACCGGTCGCCGAAGTGGCCGAGGCTGCGGGCATTCCCGTCATAAAAACAAAACGTGTTGACCCTGCGACTATTGAAGCGCTTAAAGAATTCGACGCTGACCTTGGCGTCATCGTTGCCTACGGGGCACTACTGAATGCAGATGCACTGGCTTCAACCTCAAATGGTTGGATCAACATTCACTACAGCTTGCTGCCACTATGGCGCGGTGCCGCACCGGTTCAAAATGCGCTACTTCACGGCGACAAAACCACGGGTGTAACCGTTTTTCAACTCGATGAGGGCATGGACACCGGCCCGATTTGGCTTTCAGTGCCCGCAGAAATTCAGCCAGACGAAAATGCTGGCGATTTATTGCGACGATTGACCGCATTGGGCATCAGCGCTCTCATGCAAGTTTTGCCTGAGATTGCTGCAGGCCTACGAATGCCGAAAGCTCAGGTAATTGGTGATGAACCCTTGGCGGCAAAGCCGACGCGTGAGGCAGCCAAAATCAACTTCGAAAACTCAGCTCTGCTGATTGAAAATCAAATCAGAGCCTTCAACCCTGAACCAGTGGCGCACGCCCTGATTGGTGAGGCAGAGGAGTCATTTCGAATTCTCGCCGCTCGTGCTCTCGGCGCTACCGACTGGTCGTCACTTGGCGACGGAATCGAACACAGAATCGGGCTTGTAGCGATTCAGAAAAACCGAATCTTGGTTCACTGCGGGCAAGGAACCCTGCTCGAACTCAAAGAAGTTCAACCCGCTGGCAAAAAGCCAATGGCCGCATCTGACTGGGCTCGTGGCCTGCAAAGCGAAGTGATTTTCAAATAATGAACGACTATGACCGCCGAAATGATGGCCGTGACAGACGCGGCGATAGCCGCGATGACCGACGCGATGACCGACGCGACGACCGCCGTGATGACCGACGCGATAACCGTCAAAGCTCGAGTTATGGCAATCGCGACAACAGGCGGCGCGATGATCAACCAACTAACAACACTGCCCGTCGCATTCGACACCGAGAGATCAGCTCACGAAGCATTGCCTACGAGCTTCTGAACGGCGTTGATCGCGACGATGCATATGCCAACCTGCTGTTGCCCAAACTTCTCGATGACAGCAACCTTTCTAGTCGAGACAGCGCATTCGCTCAAGAACTCGCTTTTGGCACGCTGCGAATGCGCGGGCTTTATGACGCAATCATCGAGAAATGCGCAAGCCGAAGTGTTGGCGAGATCGACTTTGGTGCTCTAAACCTGCTGCGTTTGGGTTGCCATCAACTCCTTGGAATGCGAGTGCCAGCTCACGCGGCCCTTAGCGAAACCGTAAATCAGGCACGTGCCGAGTTGAGCCTTGGTTCAGTTGGTTTCGTCAACGGCGTCTTGCGCCGAGTCAGCGAAAAGTCTCGTGAAGAGTGGCTTGAAGAAGTCGCTTCGAGTCAGAAAGACCAAACCGAGGCCATGGCTCGTGAATTCTCGCACCCAGCGTGGATCGTGCGTGCACTTGGCAAGGCGCTCGAAAGCGACGGTCATGGCGAGCAGCTAACCGAACTGCTTGAGGCTGACAACGCAGCGCCATTGGTGAGCCTCGTGGCGTTGCCAGGTCTGGCAACGGTTGACGATTTGCTCGACGAGGGCTGTGTCATGGGCGCTGCCAGCCCAATTGGCGTTGAGTTGCCTGGTGGCGAGCCAAGCGACTTGTATCTGATTCGGTCTGGTCAGGCTCGCGTTCAAGACCAAGGATCTCAACTGGCTGCACTGGCGCTTATCGCAGCAGCTGACGTCACCCCAAACGAAGAATGGCTTGATCTGTGTGCCGGCCCGGGCGGCAAGGCAGCTTTGCTAGCCGCCGCTGCAGTTGAGGTGGGCGCTGACCTGGTCTGCAACGAGATTTCAGAACACCGCGCGGTGCTGGTTGAAAAGGCACTCTACAAAGTGAACCCGAAAGTTTATGTTCGGGTTGGCGATGGCAGAGACCTTGGTGAAGAAGCACCAGAGGGTTTCGACCGCATTCTGCTTGATGCGCCTTGCAGCGGTCTCGGAGCACTGCGCCGCAGACCAGAGGCTCGGTGGCGCAAAACTGCCAAAGATGTATCCGACTTAACCAAACTTCAAGAAGAGCTTTTCGATAGCGCGTGGGCAGGTCTTAAGCCTGGAGGCATTCTTGCCTATGTAACCTGCTCACCACACCTAGCCGAAACCACTGCAATCATTGAGAGAGCTCAGCACAAGGTTGGTGCCGACCTCACCGTGCTCGATGCCGTACCGATTTTACATCAACTCAACCCGTCTCTAAAGCTCAATGCAGAGCGCAAAACTGTTCAACTTTGGCCGCAAATTCACGGCACCGACGCGATGTTTATTGCCTTGCTGCAAAAAGCTAATGGCGAGGGCAAAAACCCGTTTGCAATTGATGACGCCGACAGAACCGCTGAATCTGAATGGGCGCCGCAAGATGAACTGGTGACCGCAGCGTCATCGGGCGCTGAGTCAGATTCTGAGGTCAAACCAAAACGAAAGCCCCGAACCAAGAGTTCGCAAACTAAGGTTTAAGCATGGTTGCGCGCATAAATCCGAGCATTCTTTCGGCTGACTTCGTTAATTTCGAGCGAGATTTCAACAGCATTGCTGGTGCTGATCTGATTCACGTCGATGTCATGGACAACCACTTTGTGCCGAACCTCACGTTTGGGCTACCAATGGTGGCACGCATGCAGCAGGTGACCCCGTTGCCACTTGATGTGCATCTAATGATTGAAAACTCCGAGCGCTGGGCGATTGGCTATGCCGAGGCTGGGGCCTTCTCGGTAACTTTTCACGCTGAAACCACCGACAACCCTGTGCAGGTTGCACGAGCACTTCGTGCTGCCGGTGCCCGAGCTGGAATCGCTATCAAGCCGAACACTGATGTTGAACCATATTTGGATTTGCTGTCTGAGTTCGATCAACTTCTCGTGATGACAGTTGAACCGGGATTCGGCGGTCAGTCGCTAATTGAGGCAACGCTAGAAAAGGTGGCTAAAACACGTCGAAGAATCGACCAAGAGGCCTTGGATGTTTGGCTGCAGGTTGACGGTGGCATCGATGAGTCAAACATTGAACGAGTTGCCGCCTTGGGCGCTGATACTTTTGTTGCCGGAAGCGCAGTTTTCAAAGCTGACGACCGCGATGCGCAGATCAAACATTTGCGCAACCTAGCTAACACTGGCATCGCACACCGCCACTAAACAGGGCATTTTCGCACCCTAAGCGACCTGCCCCTCAGGTAACCTATAACCATGAAATCTTTTGAACAACTTTTTGCCGAAATCGGTGAGAAAGCCGCAGCCCGACCAGAGGGCTCAAGCACCGTCAAAGCGCTAGACGCTGGCGTGCATTTCATCGGCAAAAAGATTGTTGAAGAGGCTGCAGAAGTGTGGATGGCTGCCGAATATGAAGGCAATGAGCGCACCGCAGAAGAGATCGCCCAGCTGATCTATTGGCTTCAGGTAGTGATGGCCGCAAAAGGCATCAGCCTCGCTGAGGTTGAGAAAAACCTCTAGACCTAGGGTCTTGGCTGGTGGCAGCCGAAGGCATCCTCGAAAATTTCAAAGTTTTTAGTTAAAAGAAAGATTGCAATCGTGTTGAAAATAGCCGTGCCAAACAAGGGCATTTTGTCTGAGGCCGCCATTGCCATGCTCAAAGACGCTGGTTATGTGACACGTCGTGACCCAAAAGACCTGCACGTTGTTGACACTGAGCACAACATTGAATTCTTTTATCTTCGCCCTCGCGACATTGCGACCTATGTCGGTTCGGGTAGCCTAGACGCTGGCTTCACGGGTCTCGACCTGCTTCTCGACAGCCGCTCTCAAGCATTGGCTGTCGCAGACCTAAAGTTTGGCGCATCAACATTCCGCTTCGCTGGCCCGGTTGGCAAGTTCAAAAGCATCAGCGACCTAGAGGGGCTGCGAGTTGCAACCGCATACCCTGACCTGGTCGAAGATTATCTGGCCAAGGCTGGTGTGAACGTGACTTTGGTGCCGCTCGATGGTGCTGTTGAGGTTGCCGTGCGCCTGGGTGTGGCAGATGCCGTGGCAGACGTCGTTTCAACCGGCACAACACTGCGCCAAGCTGGCCTTGAGATATTTGGCGAGGTCATGCTCGAGAGCTCAGCTCATCTGATTGCCGCACCAGGCAAAGTTGAACTAACAACCCAACTGCTTCGTCGCCTGAACGGCGTTCTGGTTGCACGCGAATATGTGATTTTTGACTATGACTGCCCAAGCGGTTTGGTTGAGCAGGCCTCGGCTATCACACCAGGCATTGAGTCACCAACGGTTAGCCCGTTGCGTGACCCTGAATGGGTTGCCGTGCGCGCACTTGTGAAGTCGGGCGACACCAACGCCAAGATGGATGCCCTTTATGAACTAGGCGCTCGCGCTATTTTGGTGAGCGCGATTCACGCTGCGAGAATCTAGCAGCAAATGACGCTTTCGGTTCGTGTGATTCCTTGCCTCGACGTCGCTGACGCGCGTGTTGTGAAAGGCGTGAATTTCTTGAACCTTCGCGATGCGGGCGACCCGATTGAACTCGCCGCAAAATATTACGAGGATGGCGCCGACGAACTCACCTTTCTCGACGTTCACGCTACCGTTGACAACCGTTCAACGATGTATGACTTGGTGACGAAATGTGCTGAGCAGGTTTTCATTCCGTTGACCGTGGGTGGCGGCATTCGCGAGGTTGAAGATGTTGCACGCCTTCTTGGGGCCGGTGCCGACAAGATTTCGGTCGGTAGTGCTGGCATCGCAAAACCTGAACTGTTAACCGCAATCGCGGAACGTTTTGGCAACCAAGTTCTCGTGATTTCGCTCGATCTCAAGCGTTCACCAAAGACCAAGTCTGGCTTCGTGGTGACGACGCACGGTGGACGCAATGAGACTGACCTAGATGCACTTGAATGGGTTGCAAAAACCATTGAACTTGGCGCAGGGGAGTTGCTCGTCAACTCGATTGATGCCGATGGCACTCGAGCTGGTTTCGACAGCCAGATGCTTCAGGCGATCAGAGCAATCAGCGACGTGCCTGTGATTGCCTCAGGCGGCGCGGGCAAGGCGAGTGATTTTGCCCAGGCAGCAGCTGCAGGTGCTGACGCCATTTTGGCCGCATCAATCTTTCACGAGGGTTCGGTGAGCATTCAAGATGCTAAGCAAGCTCTCAAGTCAGAGGGGTATCTAGTTCGATGAACCAGCCAAAAAAAATTTCTGAAGCCGAGATTGCCGCGCTCAAGTTCAATGAGGCCGGCCTGATCGCTGCGATTATTCAAAGCGCCGAGTCAAAGCGTGTTCTGATGATGGCTTGGATGAACGCCGAGTCAATCGCTCTAACCCTTGAACGTGGCGAGACAGTGTTTTGGTCACGTTCGAGACAAGAACTCTGGCACAAGGGTGCAACCTCTGGCAACACCCAAGTTGTGCACAGTATCGAAGTGGATTGCGACGCAGACGCGCTGTTGATTCAGGTCACTGAGGCCGGGCCAGCTTGCCATAATGGCACTGAATCTTGTTTTGACACCGAAACCATTTATTCAAATCTTGAACCAAAGGCAAACTAATGAGCCTGAACTTAAATCTAGATCAAGCACGCACCCTCGCTAAGAACCACCGCGTTGTGCCCGTGATTGAAACGCTTTTCTCTGGCACCGAGACCCCGCTGTCTATCTTTGAGAAACTCGCGGGCGACAAGCCAGGCAGCTTCTTGCTTGAGTCGGCCGAGCAAGGTGTGTGGGCTAGATACAGCTTCATCGGTGTTAAAAACCGTGGAATGTTGATGCAGTCAAGCACGGCAACCGGCGCCGGCGAGGTGCGTTGGGTTTCACCGAGCGGTGCCAGCCCACTGCCTGATGCGAGCTGCGGCCCACTAGCCACAACGGCGATTGCAGCCGTTGACCAGATTCAAAAGTGCTGGAACACTCCGACCATCGAGGGTGTTCCGCCCCTCACCTCTGGTCTCGTTGGTGTTATGGGTTGGAACCTGATTCGCGAGATCGAGAACCTACCAAACCGCCCGGCAGCAGATTTTGACAGCCCAATCTTGGCGCTGGCTATGTTCGAAGATTCAGTAATTGTTGATCACTTGACCAGCAGCTTGCTGTTGGTGGCAAACATTTTTGTCACTGAGGGTGTTGATTTTGATGCTGCCTATGCCGAGGCGATTGACCGCATCTCGGCTCTTCGTTCTGGTATCGCAAAACCAACCCAAGCGCACCTAGCCGACCTCAATCTGACAACTGAAATCGCTCCCAAACACCGCGTCAGTCAAGAGGAGTTTCTTGACTGGGTTGAAAAAGCCAAGCACTACGTTCGCATCGGTGACGTCTTTCAGGTTGTAATCTCTCAGCGCTTTGACGCCGAATGTCTAGCCACGCCGCTTGAGGTTTATCGAGTCTTGAGAGCGCTGAACCCAAGCCCATACATGTATCTTTTGAACTTTGAGGACGCTGCCGGACCATATGCTGTGGTTGGTTCGTCGCCAGAGGCACTGGTAAAGGTGCAGGGCAACCGCGCCATCACACACCCAATCGCGGGTTCACGCCCAAGAGGCGCCGATGTTGATGCTGACATTGCCCACGCAGAGTCATTGCTTGCCGATGCAAAAGAGAAATCTGAGCACCTCATGCTCGTTGACCTTGCTCGCAATGACCTCCTCAAAGTTTGTGAGCCAAGCTCGGTCAACGTCACCGAGTTTATGAAGATTGAACGTTACAGCCACATCATGCACCTGGTTTCAACCGTTGAGGGCACCGTGCGCGATGACCAGAGCGCTGTCGATGTGTTCCGCGCGACGTTCCCAGCGGGCACCTTGAGTGGCGCTCCAAAGCCTCGCGCTCTCGAGATCATCGATGAGCTTGAGGTTGCCGACCGCGGCGTCTATGGCGGTGTGGTTGGCTATTTCGACTTCGCGGGCAACGCAGACCTCGCTATCGCGATTCGAAGTGCATTCATTCGCGATGGCCGCGCCTATGTGCAGGCTGGCGCTGGCTTGGTTCTAGATTCTGTTCCTCAAAGCGAATATCTTGAGACTGTTGCGAAGGCTGGTGCGCCGATGCGAGCTGTTTTCGCCGCTAACAGCATTGCCGCTAAAGCTAATAGCTCTGTAGCTGAGGCCAACTAACTTGCGCGGTCGCCTAATAACTCTTTGGTTGGCATTAAATGCCCTGGCTTTGATTTTCGCTGGGCAAACCTGGTGGGCGCTTTCGATTAACACCGGCGATCAGACCACCGAAGTTGTTGGCACCGGCTTTGACGCCGACAAATCGATTTCGGCAATCCTTTTGTTTAGCCTGGCAGCACTGCTTTTCGTGGCTTTTTCACGAGGATGGCCGGCTCTAGTGATTTCGACCACGGCTGCTGCCGCAACGACGTTGCTCACAGTAACCACCACCGTTAGTTTTTTGAATGAAAACATTGGTGGCATTACCGAGATAGTTGAAAAACACACTGGTTTCGCTGTTGGCTCGCACCTCAAACTGAACGAACCCGCCGTTGTAACAGGTGAGCTTCAGCTGTGGGCCTGGTTGACGATAGCCACTTTGATTGCCCTCGCGATTTGCCAAGCTTATTTTGCGTTTTCAGCTTTGCGCTGGGCTCGGGAGTCAAAACCGAAGAGCAATCGATCTAAATATCAACGATCAAACGATGACGGGCAAGACCCGATTTCACTCTGGGATGGCCAGCGCACCTAAACATTCGCCTAAGGGCAACTCAGCACACAGTTCTGGGCGCTCGGTTGGTCGAGTCGGCACAGGTCGGCTGGCTACAACTTGATAAGATTTTGAAAGAAGAAAGGTAATCATGATTGACCACAGCATCGAACCAAGCCACGGAGACTCAGTAGCGTCTTGGACTACCGTCATCATTATTATGGTCGCCGTCACAGCGGGCACATTGTTCTATTGGTTTGACATGCCAGTCTTGGTTTGGGCTTCTGCTGCGCTCGTTGTCGTTGCCGTAATTCTCGGTTGGGTTCTTAAGCGTGCCGGCTACGGTGTTGGCGGCTCTAAGTCAAAGGGAACCGGTCACTAATTGCTCGAGGAACTCTATGCGGGTTCCGTTGCCGACGCAGCTCGTCGCGCCGAAAGTGTTTCGGTTAGCCAGGTTGAGCGCGCAGCACTTGCCGCTAAACCCGCACTAAACGCACTTGCTTTTCTTGCAGCTGCCGATCACATGAAGGTGCTTGCCGAAGTAAAGCGCGCTAGCCCTTCAAAGGGGGCAATGGCTGAAATCGCTGACCCTGCAGCTTTGGCAAGAACATATGCAAACAATGGCGCCAGCGCAATCAGTGTTCTGACAGAAGAGCGGCGCTTCAAAGGAAGCCTTGAAGACTTAGTTGCGGTTCGCGCAGCGGTTGATGTGCCACTGCTTCGAAAAGATTTCATCGCCAATGAATATCAAATTCTTGAGGCTCGCGCAGCCGGCGCTGACATTGTTCTGCTGATTGTTGCCGGGCTGGCGCAAAAAGAAATCATTCGATTGAAAGATTTCGCACAGCAACTTGGCATGACCGCGTTTATTGAAACGCACAGCGCAGACGAGGTTAGTCGCGCTCTAGATCTTGGTGTTGAGCTTTTGGGCGTCAATGCTCGCGACCTGTCAACTTTTGAAACAGACCGCAACCTGTTTGCCAAGCTAGCCCCGATGATTCCCGCCGGAATCATCAAGGTGGCCGAGTCGGCGGTTCGCACCGTCGATGATGTGATCAACTATCGCCAGGGTGGCGCAGATGTGGTTTTGGTGGGCGAAGCCCTGGTGACCAATGATGCTGCGACACTTTTGCAAGCATTTACAAACGTTCGATAAAACGCAGTCAAGCGTTTGCGAACCTCATTGAGAAAGTAAGCTTAAACGCATGTCTGAACAAGAGCTTCGCAGTCACGTTGGTCCATATTTTGGCGAATTCGGCGGCCGTTTCGTGCCCGAATCGCTTATTGCCGCTCTAGACCAACTTGAGGCAACCTACAACTTTGCAAAGACCGACCCTGAATTTGCCCTGCAGCTTGCTGAGTTGCACCGCACCTACACCGGTCGTCCTTCAATCATCACCGAGGTTCCAAAGTTTGCCAGCCACGCTGGCGATGTTCGAATTTTTCTAAAGCGCGAAGACTTGAACCACACTGGTTCGCACAAGATTAATAACGTCATCGGCCAAGCCCTGCTAACCAAGCGCATGGGCAAAACCCGCGTTATCGCCGAAACCGGCGCTGGTCAGCACGGTGTTGCCACTGCTACCGCGGCGGCTCTTTTTGGCCTCGAGTGCGTGGTTTATATGGGCAAAGTTGACACCGAGCGCCAGGCCTTAAACGTTGCCAGAATGCGCCTACTTGGTGCCGAGGTGATTCCGGTAACCACAGGAACAGCAACCCTCAAAGATGCCATCAACGAGGCTCTTCGCGACTGGGTGGCAAATGTTGACAACACCCACTATTTGCTTGGCACTGTGGCTGGCCCGCACCCTTTTCCGACCATGGTTCGCGACTTTCACAGCGTGATTGGCAATGAAGCCCGTCAGCAAATGCTTGACGAGTTCGGCTTCTTGCCTGACGTCGTCGCTGCCTGCATCGGCGGCGGTTCAAACGCCATCGGCATTTTTCACGCGTTTCTTGATGACCCTTCGGTTCGCCTCCTCGGCTTCGAAGCTGCCGGCGATGGAATCGACACACCTCGCCACGCGGCAACACTCAGCCTCGGCCGCCCGGGTGTTTTGCACGGTGCCCGAAGCTACATGCTTCAAGACGAAGATGGCCAGACCCAAGATTCTCACTCAATTTCAGCTGGTCTTGACTACCCGGGCGTTGGCCCAGAGCACTCATGGCTCAAAGACTTAGGTCGCGCAGAATATCGTGGCATTAGCGACGACGAAGCCATGCAAGCGCTTCGCCTACTTTCGCGCACCGAAGGAATAATTCCAGCTATTGAAACCGCGCACGCCCTAGCCGGCGCTCTAAAACTTGGCAAGGAGCTCCCTGCTGGTTCTTCGATTTTGATCAACCTGAGCGGTCGCGGAGACAAAGACATGGAAACCGCCGCTCGCTATTTCGACCTGCTTGATTCGAAAGGCTAAACCAATGTCAGAAAACACTAGCCCAACCGCGAATCGACTCAAAGCTAACCGCGATGCCGGTCGCGGTTCACTCGTCGGATACTTTCCTGCTGGCTACCCATCGATTCAGGGTGCCATTGACGCAGCTGTCACTATGTGTCAAAACGGCGTTGATGTGCTCGAGGTTGGTGTTCCTTACAGCGACCCAGTAATGGACGGCCCAGTCATTCAAGAGGCGACCCAAGCCGCTTTAGACGCCGGCTTTCGACTAAAAGATGTTTTTACGACCGTTCGTGAGATTACCAAAGCCGTTGATACACCAGTGTTGGTAATGACCTATTGGAACCCAGTATTGGCCTATGGAGTCGAACGCTTCGCAGCCGACTTGGCCGCAGCTGGGGGAGCCGGGCTTATCACCCCAGACTTGATTCCTGACGAAGCAAAAGAATGGCTTGAAGCTTCAGAGAAATACAACCTTGATCGAGTGTTTCTTGCAACGCCGACTTCAAGCGACGAAAGACTCAAACGGGCCAGCGAACTGAGCCGTGGCTTCGTATATTCAGTTTCGACCATGGGCATCACCGGCGCCCGTGACGAAGTTGACAAACTTGCTCGAGGTGTTGTCGCCGGAGTGCGCAGAGTTGCTCCTGAGCAAAACACTTGCGTTGGCATCGGCATCTCAACTGCAGATCAGGTTGACGAGGTAAACGACTATTCAGACGGAGCAATCGTAGGTTCGGCTTTCGTTAGGGCCTTTCAAAACGGTGGACTCGAAGCACTAAAAGACAAAGTTCAAGAACTCAGCGCAAAGATCAACCACAGCTAAACAGGTCTTTTTTGACCAATTTGGCAAGTAGCATATTTAGAAACAGCAGGAGACCCACGTGAACAGAATCAACACCGCTTTTCCAGAGTCACCAGGAAACGCTTTTGAAATCGCAAACTACCAGATTCACTACTATGCGCTGCTGATTCTGGCTGGCATTGTGTTTGCGGTTTGGATGTCTGGTTCTCGTTTGAAGAGTCGCGGCGCTGAGGGTGCACTCGCTCTCGACATAGCTTTGTTCGCTGTTCCATTCGGAATTGTGGGCGGTCGAATCTTTCACGTAGTTACTCACTGGAACGACTATTTCAGCGCGGGCAAAAACCCAATGACAGCTCTTTATATCTGGGAGGGCGGTCTCGCAATTTTCGGTGCCCTCATTTTTGGCGCCATTGGCGCAATGATTGGCGCTCGCATTTCAGGGCTGCGCTTTTTGAGTTATGTCGACGCACTGGCACCTGGCTTGCTTCTTGCACAAGCAATCGGCCGCTGGGGCAACTATTTCAACTCTGAGCTTTTCGGTGCACCGACTACAGCGCCATGGGGCGTCGTTATTCCAGCAAGCAGCCCTGCCTACCCAATCGACCTGCCAACCGGAACACCAGAAGCACCGACCCTATTTGAACCAACTTTCCTTTATGAATCACTCTGGTGCCTAATCGGTGTCTTGGTTCTTCTCTGGGTTGACAAGGTTATGCAACCTCGCTGGGGCAAGCTTTTTGGCCTTTACTTGATTTATTACTCAATCGGTCGCTACTTCATTGAAGGAATGCGCATTGACCCGAGTGACATCTATTTCGGTCTTCGCACCAACCAGTGGATGGCCGTTCTTAGCATCATCGGCGGCATCGTTTTGATCTATGTTCAGAACCGTCGCCACCCTGGCATCGAAATCTCGCCTTACCTGCCTGGTTACACGGCTCCTGAACCGAAGAAAGCAACCATTCCTGAGGACGATTTTGAGTTGACCTCAGCTGACACAGAAGACACGGTTGCTAGCGATTCAAACGAAGCAGATGCAATAGAATTAACTAACCTAAAGAAGTAGCTCTTCTTTCTAGGTTTTCGCAGTTTTGTAAAACCTCGATGCTTGACATCGAAACACATTACGGGCCAACGTTGTCCCTCCTATTTTTAAAGATTGGAGCTCAGCTTGCCTGAAATGTCACCGTTTGAGCGTTTTAGCACCAGCCCTAAGAAGACTGGTCTATACGACCCTGCTAACGACAAAGACGCCTGTGGCCTTGCCATGGTTGCGACTTTGCGCGGAACCGCAGGTCACGACATTATCGACACTGCGCTCAAAGCTCTCACCAACCTTGAACACCGCGGTGCGGTCGGTTCAGACTTCGGCACCGGTGATGGCGCTGGTATTCTCACTCAGATTCCTGATGCATTCTTGCGAGCCGTTGCAGGTTTCGACCTACCTTCGGCAGGCCTCTATGGTGCCGGTTTAGTCTTCTTGCCAACCGACAAGGCCGAGCAGGTTTCTGCTGAAGCTGGCTTCGCAAACCTGGCAGCCGAAGAGGGCTTGTCTGTTCTAGGATGGCGCCAGGTTGAAACCAGGCCTGAAGTTCTTGGCGACTTAGCACGCGCCGCTATGCCTGCTATTTCTCAGGTCTTCGTGGGGTCAAATGGCAACTCACTGAGCGACATGGCTCTAGAGCGAGCACTGTTTCGCCTACGCAAGCGCGCAGAGCGCACTCTGGGAATGTACCTTCCGTCGCTTTCAAGCCGCACCATCGTCTATAAGGGCATGGTTACAACGCTTCAACTTGAACCGTTTTACCCTGACCTAAGCGACGAGCGATTTGCCTCGACGTTGGCGCTTGTGCACTCACGCTTTTCAACCAACACGTTCCCGTCTTGGCCGCTGGCACACCCGTTCCGCATGATCGCCCACAACGGCGAAATCAACACTGTAAAGGGCAACCGCAACTGGATGCGCTCACGCGAAGCACAGTTGAGCAGTGAACTTCTGGGCGACATCACACAGTTGACGCCAATCATTACCGCAGGTGGCTCTGACAGCGCCTCGTTCGACGAGGTCGTTGAACTGCTTTACATGGGCGGCCGCAGTTTGCCTCACGCAATGATGATGATGATTCCTGAGGCTTGGGAGAAACAGTCAGACATCGATGCTGACCGCAAGAACTTCTATGAATATCACTCGATGCTCATGGAGCCATGGGATGGCCCAGCGGCAGTTGTGTTCACAGACGGCTCGCTAGTTGGTGCGACTCTTGACCGCAATGGTCTTCGCCCGGGTCGATACGTCATCACCGATGACGGCATGGTCATTCTTGCTTCAGAAATAGGCGTTGTTGACATTGACCCAAGCAAGGTGGTTCGCAAGGGCCGTTTGCAGCCGGGCCGCATGTTCTTGGCTGACACTGTCAGCGGTCGCCTGATTGATGACGATGAAATCAAAGCCGAGATCTCAGCTCTCGAGCCTTGGGGCGAGTGGCTTGAAGCTAGCCGAATTAACCTAGCTGACCTCCCTGAACGTGAGCACATCGCACACACCGCGTCATCGGTAAACCGCCGCCAGCGCACCTTCGGTTACACCGAAGAAGAACTTCGCATTTTGCTTGCGCCAATTGCCCGCACCGGCGCAGAGCCGCTTGGCGCGATGGGCTCAGACACTCCAATTGCAGCGTTGTCTGACCGACCTAGACTTTTGTTCGACTACTTTGTTCAGCAGTTCGCTCAGGTGACCAACCCGCCACTTGACTCGATTCGCGAAGAGGTTGTTACCTCGCTGAGCACAGGCATTGGCCCGTCACGAAACGTGCTCACGGCAACACCTGAGCACGCTCAACAGGTTATCCTCGATTTTCCGGTAATCAACAATGACGACATCGCAAAGATCAAGCACATCGATGAGATGCCGGGTGTTGGCCAGGCTTTCATCGTTGAAGGTTTGTACCGAGTTGATGGCGGGGCAGAGGCGCTTGAAGCCCGTCTTCGTGAAATCGGCAATGAAATCGACGAGGCGATTGCTTCGGGTTCGAACTACATAATCTTGAGTGACCGTGACAGCAACCGCGAGCTGGCACCGATTCCATCACTATTGCTCACATCGGCTGTTCACCATCACCTAATTCGCAGCGGCACTCGCAACAGCATTGGCCTAGTTGTTGAGGCCGGTGACGTGCGCGAAGTGCACCACGTTGCAGCTTTGATCGGTTATGGCGCAGCTGCTATAAACCCATACCTGGCTCTCGAGTCAATCGAGCAAATGGTAAAAGACGGCACGATTTCTGGCCTGCCTCTAGAAAAAGCCCACTACAACCTCATCAAGGGTCTGGGCAAGGGCGTTCTCAAGATCATGTCGAAGATGGGCATCTCGACTGTCGCTTCATATTCAGGAGCCCAGTGTTTCGAAGCAATCGGTTTGAGCCAAGACTTTGTTGACACTTATTTCAGCGGCACAACCAGCCAACTTGGTGGCATTGGCCTTGAGGTTATTCACGAAGAGATCGCCGAGCGTCACGCGAGTGCATACCCGCTTGAGCAAGCAACTAACGTTCACGACCGTCTAGAAACCGGTGGCGAATATCAGTGGCGTCGCGATGGTGTTCCTCACCTTTTCAACCCTGAAACCATCTTCAAACTGCAGCACTCAACCCGCAGCAAGAGCATGGAGATTTTCAGAGAATACACCAGCCTCGTTGACAACCAGGCTGAGCGCCTGATGACTCTGCGTGGTCTATTCACTTTGCGCGAGGGTGTTCGCCCTGCAATCTCAATCGATGAGGTTGAGCCAATCAGCGAAATCGTGAAGCGGTTCTCAACCGGCGCAATGTCTTATGGTTCAATCTCGCCTGAGGCGCACGAAACCTTGGCAATCGCCATGAACCGCATCGGCGCAAAGTCAAACACCGGTGAGGGTGGCGAAGACGTCGCCCGTTTGCTCGACCCTACCCGTCGCAGTGCAATCAAGCAGGTTGCTTCTGGCCGTTTCGGTGTAACCAGCATGTATCTGACCCACGCCGATGACATTCAAATCAAAATGGCGCAGGGTGCAAAGCCTGGCGAAGGTGGTCAGTTGCCACCAAACAAGGTTTACCCGTGGATCGCTCGCACCCGCCACGCAACCGCAGGTGTTGGTCTGATTTCACCACCACCTCACCACGACATTTATTCAATCGAAGACCTCAAGCAATTGATTTTCGATGTTAAGCGCGCAAACCGTGCCGCCCGCGTTCACGTCAAGCTGGTTAGCCAAGTTGGTATTGGCACCGTAGCTGCTGGCGTAGCAAAAGCCAAAGCTGACGTTATTTTGGTTTCTGGTTTCGACGGTGGCACCGGCGCTAGCCCGCTCAACTCGCTAAAGCACGCTGGCACCCCATGGGAGCTCGGTCTGGCAGAGGCACAGCAAACTCTGATGCTCAACGGTCTTCGCGATCGCGTCACCGTTCAGGTTGATGGTCAGATGAAGAGCGGTCGCGACGTAATCGTTGCAGCTCTGCTTGGTGCTGAAGAGTTCGGTTTCGCAACCGCACCGCTTGTGGTTGAGGGTTGCGTTCTGATGCGCGTTTGCCACCTCGACACCTGCCCAGTTGGCGTTGCAACTCAGAACCCAACTTTGCGCTCTCGTTTCACTGGTCAAGCCGACCACGTTGTGAACTTCTTTGAGTTCTTGGCCCAAGAAGTGCGTGAATACCTTGCACTGCTCGGCTTCAAATCGATCGACGAGGCAGTAGGCCACAGCGAGTTGCTTGACGTCAACCGTGCGATTGCACACTGGAAAGCCGATGGGCTTGACCTAACCCCAATCTTGACCGCTCCTGCATTGCCTGCCGATGCGCCTCGTCGTCGCACCACAAGCCAAGACCACGAGCTTGAGCACCACTTTGACCACAAGCTAATCGAACTCGCAGCCGCATCACTAAACGATGCAGTTTCAACCAAGATTGACTTGCCAATCAACAACACTGCGCAGGCAGTTGGCACAATGCTTGGCAACGAACTAACCAAGCTCTATGGCGTCGAAGGTCTGCCAACCGGCACCATCGACATCACATTGCGTGGCTCGGCTGGTCAATCATTTGGCGCATTCGTTCCAAAGGGAATCAAGCTAACTTTGATCGGCGACTCAAACGACTATGTCGGCAAGGGCCTTTCTGGCGGCACCATCGTCGTTCGTCCGAACGAAAACAGTTTGTTCGCAGCCGAACAAAACATCATCGCCGGCAACGTAATCGGCTATGGCGCTACCAGCGGAACCATCTTGCTCAACGGCATTGTTGGCGAGCGTTTCTTGGTTCGCAACTCAGGCGTTACCGCAGTAGTTGAGGGTGTTGGTGACCACGCACTTGAATACATGACCGGTGGTGTTGCTGTGATCCTGGGTGCAACCGGCCGTAACCTTGGCGCAGGAATGTCAGGTGGTGTGGCTTATGTCTATAAGCTGCGCGCTGACCGCGTGAACCACGAAGCATTGGCTGGCCAAGAGTTGCACTTGACTCCACTCGAGGCCGCAGACGCAGCCAAGTTGCGCGAACTGCTTGAGCAGCACGCAGCCGAAACCGGTTCGCAGTTGGCACAGCGCATCCTCGCAAGTTTCGACGCAGAAATTGAGCACTTCGTTCGCGTTCTGCCTCGCGACTATGCAGCGGTAGTCGCGATTCGCGAAAAGGCAATCGCCGAGGGCGTTGACCCAGACGGCGAAGTTGTTTGGCAGCAGATTTTGGAGGTAACCCGTGGCTGATCCAAGAGGTTTTCTAAAGATCACCGAACGCCAAACTGCGCACCGCCGCCCAGTTGACGTTCGCATTCGCGACTACAAAGAGGTCTATGAGCCTCGCGATTTGGCAACGGTTAAGAACCAAGCCGGTCGTTGCATGGACTGCGGAATTCCGTTTTGCCACCAGGGCTGCCCGCTTGGCAACTTGATTCCTGAATGGAACGACCAGGTTTGGCGCGGCGACTTGCCAGCAGCAATCGAGCGCCTGCACAAGACCAACAATTTTCCTGAGTTCACCGGCCGTGTCTGCCCAGCGCCTTGCGAAAGCTCTTGCGTTCTGGGCATTAACCAGCCGGCAGTGACCATCAAAGAGGTCGAAGTCAGCATCATCGACGAGGCCTTTGATCGCGGTTTGGTTCAGCCTCACGCGCCTGAGCGTCTAACTGGCAAAACCGTTGCTGTTGTAGGTTCAGGCCCTGCGGGTCTGGCTGCCGCACAGCAACTAACTCGCGCTGGTCACACCGTTGCGGTTTATGAGCGCGACCAGAAAATCGGTGGCTTGCTTCGCTACGGAATTCCTGACTTCAAACTTGAAAAGCAGCACATCGACCGCCGTTTGGCACAGATGACCGCCGAAGGCACTCGTTTTCGCCCAGGCGTCAACATCGGTGTTGACATCAGCTGGGATGACCTCCGGGCCCGCTACGATGCCGTTCTAATCGCAACCGGCGCAACCAAACCTCGCGACCTTGATGTTGCCGGCCGTGAACTTGATGGTGTTCACTTTGCAATGGACTTCTTGCACCAAGCCAACCGCTGGGTTGAAGGCATTGAAGTGACAGACCAGATCACTGCCGAAGGCAAACACGTCGTCATTCTTGGTGGCGGCGACACCGGCGCCGACTGTCTTGGCACCTCAACTCGTCAGGGCGCATTGTCGGTTACGACTTTGGCCATTGGCAAGCAGCCAGCTTCAGAGCGCCTGCCGAACCAGCCCTGGCCGACTTTCCCGACGCTGTTTGAAGTATCTTCAGCGCACGAAGAGTTCGGTGAGCGCAAGTATCTTGCCTCAACAGTTGAATTTGTTGGCGAAAACGGCAAACTAACCGGCATCAAGGTTGCTGAAACCGAGTTTGTTGACGGCAAACGCCTGCCAAAAGCTGGCACCGAAAGAATTCTTCCTGCTGACCTCGTTCTTCTCGCCCTAGGTTTCACCGGGGTAGAGAGCGATGAGCTGTCAGAACAGGCAGAAGTAGAAATCGATCGTCGCGGCAACGTGAATCGAAACTCGACCTACAGCACCAACCAAGACGGATTCTTCGTTGCGGGCGATGCAGGTCGAGGCCAATCTCTTATCGTTTGGGCTATTGCAGAGGGTCGTGCCGCTGCAGCTTCAATCGATGAGTACCTAGAAGGCAAAACAGAATTGCCTTCACCAGTTAAACCAACAGACCGCCCACTGGCTGTCTAACCCCCAAACCCTAATAGCCGGCTAGGGATTCAGCCGGCGAAAGAGCAGGAATAAATGAGACGCGCAAAAATCGTTGCGACCCTCGGGCCAGCAACATCAAGCTATGAGCAGATTCGCGCAATCGTTGAGGCTGGCGTTGACGTCGCCCGCATGAACCTAAGTCACGGCAGCTATGACGTGCACGAGGGCATCTATCGCACAGTGCGTCAGGTAGCAGCTGACACTGGCAAAGCCATCGGCATCTTTGTTGACCTTCAGGGCCCAAAGATTCGCCTTGGTCGTTTCGAAAACGGCCCAGTTATGCTCGAAAAGGGCGCAACTTTCAAGATCACCACCGATGAAATTCTCGGAAACGTTGACATCTGTGGCACAACCTTCAAGGGCCTGCCTGGCGATGTTAAGCCTGGCGACCTACTTCTAATCGACGATGGCAAAGTCACCTTGAAGGCAACTGAAGTCACCGCTACCACTGTTACCACCGTGGTTGAAATCGCTGGCCCAGTTTCGAACAACAAGGGCATCAACTTGCCTGGTGTTGCAGTGAATGTTCCTGCGCTGTCAGAAAAAGACGAAGATGACCTTCGTTGGGCGATTCGCCTAGGTGTTGACATGATTGCCCTTTCATTCGTGCGCAACGCAAGCGACATCGTTCGCGTGCACGAGATCATGACAGAAGAGGGCAAGTTCTTGCCAACCATCGCCAAGGTCGAAAAACCTCAGGCCGTTGACGCTCTCGAAGAGATCATCGACGCTTTCGACGGCATCATGGTTGCCCGTGGCGACCTGGGTGTTGAGCTACCTTTCGAACAGGTTCCTCTTGTTCAGAAGCGCGCTATTGAGCTAAGCCGTCGTTGGGCTAAGCCAGTCATCGTTGCAACTCAAATGCTTGAGTCAATGATTTCTGCATCACGTCCAACCCGCGCTGAAGCTAGCGACGTTGCAAACGCTGTTCTTGACGGTGCTGACGCGCTTATGCTTTCTGGCGAGACCAGCGTTGGTGAGTTTCCGGTTGAAACCGTTGCAGCTATGGCTCGCATCATCGAATCAACCGAAGAGAACGGCCTTGACCGCATTCCAGCGCTTGGCACCCGCCCACACACCCACTCAGGTGCGGTTTCGTTGGCAGCTGTTGAGATCGCTGAACTTCTAGGTTCAAAGTATGTCTGTGTCTTCACCGAGTCGGGCGACTCACTGCGCCGCGTTGCACGTCTTCGCAGCAGTGTTCCAACCTTGGCTTTCACCCCAAGTGAGACCACTCGCAACCGTCTAGCTTTGGTTTGGGGTGCTCAGACCTACCTGGTTTCGTCTGTGACCCACACCGACGAAATGATGTTCCAGGTTGACGAGCTAGTTTTGGCTGAGGGCAAAGCACGTCAGGGCGAAGAAGTCGTCGTCGTTGCTGGCACCCCTCCAGGCATCGCCGGTTCAACCAACTCACTGCGCGTTCACCGCGTGGGCGATGCGGTCAACGGTGCAGCCCCTGGTTACCGCCGCTAAACCAAACGCTTTTAGGCGGGCAATCTCTTCGGAGGTTGCCCGCTGTGCATTTAACTAAAAGTCCAGTGTTTTTAGGCTATTCACTTGTTTCATGTGCAAAGAACGCTCCCTCATGGGTGTCGGGTAACCGAAAACTTGCGTTGAGCTTCCAACCATTGCCTCAGCCTGACCCTGGGTACATCCGTAAACCATAATTGCGGCGGGATTAAGCAATGCGACTAATTCAGGAATACCTTGTTTGAAAATGGTGGCTTTTTCGAGATCACTTGCCAAACCAAGCCAGCCTACGGCTATCACGCTAGATTGAGGTACTCCATCGCAAACATATTCAAGATCATCCAAAGTTGCCCACCGCATAGTAGGAATTACTATATGCCCATACTTTTGCCAGACCACTGCTGTAGTTCTCGAATCATAGATGCGTTGCATTCGTTGAAATCTCGTCATTCCTTGCCCGATTGACACGTCGAGTGAGAGCAAAACTTTGAATTTTTCATACTTGTTGGCAAAGCCAGCAGGGTCCTCAAGATGGCCGCGAAACTTTTGGTCATGTCTAAAAAAATGAACGCCAGTTGAATGTGGTGTTTTAGCGCGGCCTAGGTCGTCAAATGCAACTAGATGATGTGGGACTGATTCGATGGATACTCTATCAAGCATAGGAAAGTGCGTTTCTTCATGCACAGGATGACCAATGGGGTATTCAGGCTGAACACCCCACCGTCGTAGGTATTCGCTACGTTCAGTTTTTGTATAGCCGACCACTCAGCAAAGTTCCAAAAAATCATCAATTGCCAGTGCACGATATTCAACTGCAGTTGTTTTGAAAATGTTGGTTTCAAAGCGGTGTGACGTCGTGAAGTCTTCAACGCTCGGTCTTGCATCTAAGTATTCAACCTCAAGAATTTCGTTGTGGACGCTATTTTTTGAAATGTTTACGTAACCTTTAGAAGTTTCGATGATGATTCCAATTTCTGTTTCATACGACCAAGTTTTATCGCCATTTTCGAAATGTGTAAAATGAGCGATGACAAATTGAATGTCAAGAATTTCAGAATTCTTTTGTTGCAGGTAATGAACCTCGGATTCGATTACCGTATCTATAGTTTTCTTGGGAGCCTCGTTCACAGAGATGGTAGAAAACTCATCATCGAAACCCTGAAAATCCGAGATTAGAATTTCGCCACGCAGAGCTAGAACGTCATTTGAGCAGGCTATGACAATTAGGTCTGAATAGAATCCATTGCGCACATCAAATCCAGTTATAAACTCGAGTGTAGAGCCACGCAATTGGCCAATGGTTTGGACCGCTGCCTTCTTCATGTAATTTTTCACTATTTTCCTTTACTGCTTTTGAGTGCGACGACAAAGTGTATTTTGTACTCTTGCCCAAAGTGTGATTTTGCATTGATCGAGATAGCTGGGCTTCCATCAGCTGAGACCGGGCGGAAGATGACTGTGTCGCTCGATTTTGGAAACTTAAAATACTGCAAGGCTTCTGTGGAAGTTTCTTTGAGTTTTCCACCTATTGTAAGTTGTTGCAGCACAGCCTTGGCGGTTTCCGATGGTGTGGAAGTGACGATAGCGTTGGACCCCACATCCTTGACACCTAAACGACCGGCCTCATCGAGTGGATGGATTTTTGCAATCCTGATGATATTTTGACCAAGCGAGAGGCTGCTGGCATTAATGTTTTCTCTTCCTGTATTACCCATAAATCAACCTCAAAGAGGTTTGAACTAAATCTCGAAATTTCATATTTGGAAGGTATCGACTTTTACAAAGAAACACAAGATGTGGTGGCATTCGGCGTGTCGCACCACAAAATGTAGTGTTTTTTGTTCTTATTTGTTCTCATTTGTTCTTATTTGTTTATCATTCTTGAGCCCGCCTAATTTGAGTCAAAAGTTATAGGGATCGGATTTAATGTTGATTGCGCACAGTTTGCGCGCAGTTTGCGCTTTGATTGAACAGACAGTGACCGCGAGATTTCACTTTAGTAAGCGAAAACCCCCAGCGCGAACGCTGGGGGTTTGAGTTTGGTGCCCGAGGTGGGAGTCGAACCCACACGTCTCTCGACAAAGCATTTTGAGTGCTCCGCGTCTGCCATTTCGCCACTCGGGCAACGAGATAACTTCACTACTTTACCCGATTCACTATTGGTTGCGCCAATCGTGAAATATCGGTGAAATTTCACAATGCTTGCAAGCGTTTTCTAATAAAGTTGAGCGCATGGCAAATGAAGCAACGGGGCGTCGTGTAATCGTCGCTGAAGACGAATCTCTAATTCGCATGGACATCGTCGAGACTCTAAAAGAGAACGGCTTCGATGTGGTTGCTGAGGCTGCCGATGGTGAGCAGGCGGTAGCGCTTGCAACCGAACACAAACCTGACCTTGTTGTCATGGACATCAAAATGCCTAACATGGATGGCATTACTGCAGCCGAACAGATGATGGCATTGAAGATTCCAGTTGTGTTGCTAACCGCTTTCAGTCAAAAAGAACTTGTTGACAGGGCTAATGCTGCTGGCGCGATGGCTTATGTAGTAAAGCCGTTTAGCCCAAGCGATTTATTGCCGGCTATCGAGATCGCACTCAGCCGACACTCTCAGATTGTTGCCCTCGAGCACGAGATCAGCGACCTAAACGAGCGTTTTGAAACCCGCAAACTTGTTGACCGCGCCAAGGGCCTACTAAACGAAAAGATGAACCTCACCGAACCAGAGGCTTTTCGCTGGATTCAAAAAGCTTCGATGGACCGCCGCCTAACAATGCAAGAGGTCGCAAAGACCATCATCGAGCAGCTCAGCGCTAAGCCAGATGCTGCTGCGCCAGCGCCGGCATCCGAGTAAAAAAATTTGGCTGGGGGCTAACCCTAGTTAGCGTCGCGCAACAGGTTAGTGATGCGTACGGTCGATAGTCGGCGACCTTTTTCGTCGCTAATCGCGATTTCGTGGGTCGCGAGAGTGCGACCGATGCTGATTGCCGTGCAGACCCCGGTAACCAGCCCCTCAGTGGCAGAGCGGCTGTGTGAAGCGTTGATTTCGATGCCTACGGCAAAGCGACCTTCACCAGCGGCGACGTTTGCCGCAAAACTACCCAGGCTCTCAGCGAGCACAACATAGGCGCCGCCGTGCACAAGCCCAAGTGGCTGAGTGTTGCCCTCAACAGGCATCGTTGCAACCGCGCGCTCAGCGCTCAACTCAAGAAGTTGAATGCCCATTTTGTCAGCAAGTGCGCCCATGCCTCGAAGCGCAAGCAAGCGTTTAGCTTCTTCGCTGGCGATAATTTCTGGCTGTGTCATTTTGCCTCGCAAGTTTGTCTAATCAGCCAGTTAGGCTAGTTTCATGAACTCTAACGCCAAGCCTACTCTGCTGCTGATTGACGGTCACTCGTTGGCGTTTCGCGCTTTTTATGCGCTCAGCCCAGACAGCTTTCGCACGCCAGACGGCCAGCACACGAACGCTGTGCACGGCTTTATTTCGATGATGCTGAATATTCTTTCAGCCGAAAAACCAACCCACCTCGCTGTTGCTTTTGACCTTTCGCGCAGTTCGTTTCGCACCGAGGTTTACCCTGAATACAAGGGCACGCGCGGCGAGACTCCGCCAGAGTTCAACGGCCAAACCGAACTGCTTCGCGAAGCACTAACCGCCATGAACATTCACACTCTGACTCGCGAAAACTTCGAGGCAGACGACATTCTGGCCAGCCTTGCTGATCAGGGTGCAGCTGCCGGCTACAACGTTTTTGTGGTCTCTGGTGACCGTGACACTTTTCAGCTGATCGGCGAATCAACCACGATTCTCTACCCCGTCAAAGGTGTGCTTAATTTAGCTCGGATGAATGACGCCGCAGTTCGCGAGAAATATGGCGTCGCGGCTAAAAATTATCCAGACCTCGCAGCTCTGGTTGGCGAAACCAGCGATAACTTGCCTGGCATTCCAGGTGTAGGGCCAAAAACGGCTGCCAAATGGTTGCAGGAATATGGCTCACTGCAGGCGATCTTCGATGCCGCCGATGAGATCAAGGGCAAGGTAGGCGAGAGCCTGCGCGAACACATGGCCCTGGCTGTGCGCAATCGCCAGCTTAACCACTTGGTTCGCGACCTTGACTTTGACTTTGGTTTCGAAGACCTCAAACTTGGCTCGGTTGACGAGGCCAAAGTTCGCGAAGTCTTCGCCAAGTTGCACTTCAAGTCGCTCACCGAGCGCGTGCTGCGCCTTCGCGGGGTTAGTGGCAGTCAAACCAACAGTGGCTCTGCAGGTGCGGGCCCTTCGGCTGCGGCTGGTGCTGGTTCATCTGCCGATGGCAGCGGCTCTTGGATCGACGAGATTGCCGATGCAGCGGCTGACGCCCAGGTTGCAATGCCAGACTTGCCGCCGGTGCCGACACCTACCGTTGTTGATTTTGAAGCGTTCAATGCTTTCTTGCTCGCCGAGAAGGGCACTCTCGGTTTGGCAATCGCGCCTGACCTTAGCGCCGCCTCGGTAGCCACTGAGACACAAGTCTTGACTTGGGTTGCCGGCAATGCCAATGATCTGGTGGCAAAACTGGGCGCTTGGCTCTCAGATGCCAGCGCGGTGAAAGCCGTTTTTGACGGCAAGAACCTCACCCGACGTCTGCTCGGCGCTGGGTCAACACTCAGTGGAGCGAACTATGACGGCCTGCTACTTTGCTATTTGCTCAACCCATTGAGCCGAACCTACGCGCTAGATGACCTAGTGACCGAGCACCTTGGAATCGTCGTGGCGCGAGCCGACACCAATCAGCTTGTTCCTGAAGAAAACGAGACATTTGGCGTTGATGCTTGGCTGGCTTTGGTGCTAGCAGAGCACACTCACAAGCTCGTAGCCGAGCAAGATCAGCTTCGGGTTTATTCACAGGTTGACCTACCGACCAACGCAACTTTGGCGCACATGGAACACCTCGGCGTGACCGTTGACACAGCTAAGCTCGAGGCGCTGTTTGCGCGTTTGACCGCTGAAGTGGCCACCGTAGCCCAGGCCGCCTATGACATCATCGGCCACGAGACAAATCTTGCCTCACCGAAGCAGCTTCAAACTGTGCTGTTTGATGAACTTGGCATGACTGGCACAAAGGCCGTCAAAACCGGCTTCAGCACCAACGCAGAAGCCCTAACCACGCTGTTCGAGCAAACCGGGCACCCGTTTTTGGAGCGTTTGCTCGAACACCGCGAAGTTACCAAAATTCGCCAGATTGTCGAAACCCTGCTCAAGGCAATCGAACCAGACGGTCGCATTCACACAAATTATGGCCAAACTGGCACCAGCACTGGCAGACTTTCGAGCGACAACCCTAACCTTCAGAACATCCCGATTCGCAGCGAACGTGGTCGCGAAATTCGCGACGCATTTATTCACGGCGCTGGTTTCGAAACGCTGTTGACTGCTGACTATTCGCAGATTGAGATGCGCATTTTGGCTCACCTAGCTGGCGATGAGGGTTTGATTGAGGCTTTCAAAACCGGCGAAGACTTGCACCGCTTTGTCGGTTCGCGAATCTTCGGGGTTGCTCCGGCTGAGGTCACCTCGGCAATGCGTTCGAAGGTCAAGGCCATGAGCTATGGCTTGGTCTATGGTTTGAGCGAATATGGTTTGGCTAAGCAGCTTCGCATGAGCAACGCTGAGGCTAAACAGTTGATGGCTGACTATTTTGCACGTTTTGGGGGAGTGCGAGGCTATTTGGCCCGCGTGGTTGATGAGGCCAAGACCATCGGTTTTACGACCACCACTTTTGGTCGACGTCGCCCATTCGATGATCTAAACAGCAAAATCTTTCAGATTCGCGAAAACGCTCGTCGCGCCGCGCTAAACGCGCCGATTCAGGGCACGGCCGCCGACATCATGAAGCTGGCTATGACCAAAATCGATGCGGCTATGCATGCAGCTGGGCTTAAGAGCCAAATGTTGCTTCAGGTGCATGACGAATTGGTTTTCGAAGTTGCCGCGGGTGAACTTGAAACGCTCAAGGCTTTAGTCATTGACAACATGTCGAACGTTGTTGAACTTTCGGTGCCGCTTGAGGTTCAGATCGGCATCGGCGCTAGCTGGGATGCCGCTGGTCACTGATGTTGCAAAAACAGGTCACGATTGCATCGGCAGATGGTCTTCATGCCCGCCCAGCTAACGATTTTGCGAAACTTGCGATGACTTTGCCAGGCCAGGTGCTGGTGTCTCGGCCTGGTGGAACCAAAGTGCGCGGCGACAGCATTCTCTCGCTGATGACATTAGGTCTTCGGGGTGGCGAAGCGGTGGTTGTAGAAATTGCTGACGATAGCCAAGAAACGCTGTTAGAAAGCCTAATTAGCCTGTTATCGGCTCACTAATCGGAGTAAGATTGAAAAGCGCGTTTGCGCATCTTAAATCCATTCGTTGCACCACAAAATGTGGTGTGACCCGAGTAAAAAACGAGTAAACCCCTATATGACCACCACTACTAAGAAGCAGATTGCCGTTGACGACATCGGTTCTGCTGAAGACTTTCTAGCCGCAGTTGAAGCGACTCTAAAGTTCTTTAACGACGGCGACCTAATCAGCGGCGTTGTTGTAAAAATCGACCGCGACGAAGTTCTTCTAGACGTCGGTTACAAGACCGAAGGTGTTATTCCTTCGCGTGAACTTTCAATTCGTCACGACGCAGACCCATCTGAGATCGTTAGCGTTGGCGACGCAGTTGAGGCCCTTGTTCTTCAGAAAGAAGACAAAGAAGGCCGCCTAATCCTAAGCAAGAAGCGCGCACAGTACGAGCGCGCTTGGGGCGACGTTGAGAAGATCAAAGAAGCAGACGGCACTGTTACCGGTACTGTCATCGAGGTTGTTAAGGGTGGTCTGATTGTAGACATCGGCCTTCGTGGCTTCTTGCCTGCATCACTCATCGAGCTACGTCGCGTTCGCGACCTAGGCCCATACCTTGGCCAGTCAGTTGAAGCCAAGATTCTTGAGCTTGACAAGAACCGCAACAACGTTGTGCTTTCACGTCGTGCTCTTCTAGAGCAGAGCCAGTCGGCTAGCCGCAGCACCTTCTTGGCAGACCTTGCCAAGGGCCAGATTCGCACAGGTGTTGTTTCGTCGATCGTTAACTTCGGTGCATTCATTGACCTTGGTGGCGTTGACGGTCTTGTTCACGTTTCAGAACTTAGCTGGAAGCACATTGAGCACGCCAGCGAAGTTGTTGAGATCGGCCAAGAGGTTACCGTTGAAGTTCTTGAAGTTGACCAAGACCGTGAGCGCGTTTCGCTATCACTCAAGGCAACTCAAGAAGACCCATGGCAGGTATTCGCTCGCACCCACGCAATCGGTCAGTACGCACCGGGCAAGGTCACCAAGTTGGTTCCATTTGGTGCATTTGTTCGCGTTGCAGACGGCATCGAGGGTCTAGTTCACATTTCAGAGCTTTCTTCGAAGCACATCGAACTAGCCGAGCAGGTTGTTTCAGTGAACCAGGACGTTTTCGTCAAGGTAATCGACATCGACCTAGACCGTCGCCGCATTTCGCTTTCGCTAAAGCAGGCTAACGAAGAAGTAAACCCAGAGGGCACTGAGTTCAACCCAGCGCTTTATGGCATGGCTTCTGACTTCGACGACGCTGGCAACTACAAGTACCCTGAGGGCTTTGACCCAACCACTAACGAGTGGAAGGCCGGCTTCGAAGAAGCTCGTGCTAAGTGGGAGAAAGAGTATGCAGAGGCTCACGCTCGCTGGGAGGCTCACAAGGCTCAGGTTGCAGCGGCTAACGAGTTGGCAGAAAGCTTGCCAGACACCTCGTCAGCTTCGAACGACTCAGCTGCGAACGCAACTGCTAGCTCAAGCTCAGCTTCATACAGCTCAGGCGAAGACAAAGGCACCCTAGCTGGCGACGAGTCACTAGCTGCGCTTCGCGACAAGCTAAAAAGCGCTGAATAAATAACTGCGCTGAAGAAGCTTTAGCTTTTTCAAACTCGAGAGAGGTCAGACTTCGGTCTGGCCTCTCTTTTTTTCATATTTATCTAGGATGCCCTGCGGTGCCCTTGTGTTCGCTTTGGGCATCGCATTGCGATGCCGGCACGGGCTCAAAGCCTGCACGCGAGAAGTTAGGCTTAACCCATGTTTCTTGTTGGACTAACCGGCGGCATCGCAGCTGGCAAATCAACCGTGGCAAGCCACTGGGTTGATTTGGGCGCACTTGAAATCGATGCCGACCAACTTGCGCGTGATGTGGTTGCACCTGGCACACCCGGAGCCAAAGCGGTGCGACAGGCTTTTGGCGATGAAGTCTTTGGTGCCAACGACGTGCTTGACCGCAAGGCCCTTGCGTCGGTGATCTTTGGTGACGGTCAAAAGCGGGCGCTGCTCGAAGCCATCGTGCATCCTCTCGTTAAAAAAGCGTCACAGGCGGCTGTTGAGGCAGCACCAGAGGACGCAATCGTGATTTATAACGTTCCTTTGCTGGTAGAGGCCGGCGTTGACCTACCTTTTGATTATGTTGTGACGGTTGAAGCGCCGCTAGACAAACAGGTTGAGCGCATGCAAGCGCATCGTGCAATGACTGCCGCCGAGGCAACCGCTCGCATCGCAGCTCAAGCAACCCCAGCGCAGCGAGCAAATCGCGCCGACGCTATCTTGAGCTCAAACCAATCACTTGACTTGCTAATCAAAGATGCCGGCAAGCTCTGGATCAAACTTGAACAGCTGGCCGAGGCCAAGCGCAAAGCTGCAACTAGCTCGTCCGAACCTGCAACTAGCTCGTCCGAACCTGCACCGGGCGAGACAGACGCCGAGCAAACAAAGGCAGGAAACTAATGGAGGCAACGCGCGCGTTTGCACCCTTCGAGGTCATTAGCGAATACAAACCTGCAGGAGACCAGCCAACCGCCATCGCTGACCTAGCGAAGCGCATTAACAACGGTGAGACTGACGTTGTTTTGCTAGGTGCCACCGGAACCGGAAAATCAGCGACAACAGCCTGGCTGGTTGAAGCTTTGCAACGGCCAACCCTTGTTTTGGCTCACAACAAGACCCTTGCTGCTCAGCTGGTTCAAGAATTTCGTTCGCTGCTTCCTAACAACGCTGTGGAATATTTCGTGAGCTATTACGACTATTACCAGCCAGAAGCTTATGTTCCGCAAACTGACACCTTTATTGAAAAAGACTCATCAATCAACTCTGAGGTTGAGCGCCTGAGATACAAAGCCACAATGAGCTTGCTTAGCCGTCGCGACGTGATCGTGGTTTCGACTGTGTCTTGCATCTATGGTCTTGGTGCTCCAAAAGAATATCTAGAGCAGAGTGTTGCGATTCAAGAGGGTGACCGAGTTGATCGCGACGAGTTGATTCGCAAGTTCGTTTCGATGCAATACAAGCGCAACGACATCGATTTCTCGCGCGGAAACTTTCGCGTCAAGGGCGACACCATCGAGATCATTCCGGTCTATGACGAACTTGCCGTTCGCATCGAAATGTTTGGCGACGAAATCGAAGCGATCTACACCTTGCACCCACTCACCGGTGACATTGTGTCGCGTGAGAAAGCCATAGCGATTTTTCCGGCGAGCTATTACGTTGCAACCCCTGAGCGAATGGGCATCGCGATGGAAGAAATCGAAGCCGAAATGGTCGCCCGCGTAAAAGAACTTGAGCTGCAGGGCAAACTGCTCGAAGCTCAGCGCCTGAAGATGCGCACCACCTTCGACCTCGAAATGATTCGTGAACTCGGCTTTTGTTCTGGCATCGAAAACTATTCAAGTTACATCGATGGCCGCGAACCTGGCACCGCTCCGAGCTGCTTGCTCGACTATTTTCCTGATGACTTTTTGATGGTCATCGATGAGTCACACGTTACCGTGCCTCAAATTGGCGCAATGTATGAAGGCGATGCGAGCCGAAAGCGCACACTTGTCGAGCACGGCTTTCGACTACCAAGCGCGATGGATAACCGCCCACTCAAATTCGCCGAATTCAAAGAGCGCGTGGGGCAAACCGTCTATCTTTCAGCAACACCTGGCAAATATGAAATGGCGCTCGTCGATGGGGTAGTCGAGCAAATCATTCGCCCAACCGGTTTGGTTGACCCTCAAGTGGTCATCAAACCAATCAAGGGTCAGATTGACGACCTACTTGAAGAAATTCGGGTGCGCGCCGCAAAAGATGAGCGTGTGCTGGTCACCACCCTGACCAAGAAGATGGCCGAAGAGCTCACCGAATTCTTGACTGAGGCGGGCGTGCGGGTGAGATATCTGCACAGCGACGTTGACACCCTTCGTCGCGTCGAACTGCTGCGCGAACTGCGCCAGGGAGTCTTCGACGTTCTCATCGGCATCAACCTGCTGCGTGAAGGTCTCGACCTGCCTGAGGTTTCACTGGTTTCGATTCTCGACGCCGACAAAGAGGGCTTCTTGCGGTCAACCACCTCTCTCATTCAGACCATTGGTCGTGCCGCTCGAAATGTGAGCGGTGAAGTGCACATGTATGCCGATCGCATCACCGATTCGATGGCTCGGGCTATTGACGAGACCAATCGTCGTCGTGAGAAGCAAGTTGCCTATAACCTCGAACGCGGTCTCGACCCACAGCCTCTGCGCAAAAAGATTAGTGACATTACTGACGACATTCTTCGCGAGGAGCAAGACACCGCTGAACTGATCGAACAGGCGCAGGCAAACCGACGTGGAAAGGGTGGCAAGAACGCCGCCAAGCAACAAACTGCCACCTCAGGCAAGCGCGGCGAAGACAGCATGCGCGGTCGCCCCGGCATCGGCGGCATGGCTTATGACGAAATCTTAAAGGTAGTAATCGACCTCGATGAGCAAATGAAATTGGCAGCATCCGAGCTTAAATTTGAGCTTGCTGCGCGCCTAAGAGACGAAATCAGCGAACTCAAACACGAACTAAGACAGATCGAGAAAGCTGGGCATATTTAGCCGAGTCAACCGCCTCGACAACGTGAAGCTAGTGCCTCGCAAAACCGAGTCAACCGCCTCGACCGCCCGCAAACCCCAGTTAGGCTTTTCAAATGACTATCACCAACATTCACCACGAGAACAAACTCATCATCAAGGGTGCACGTGTTCACAACCTCAAAAACATCAACCTTGAGGTTCCGCGCGACTCGATGGTTGTGTTCACCGGTCTTAGTGGTTCGGGCAAGTCATCACTAGCTTTTGACACCATCTTTGCCGAGGGTCAGCGCCGCTATGTCGAAAGCCTTTCGGCTTATGCGCGCCAGTTTTTGGGCCAGGTTGACCGCCCAGACGTTGACTTTATCGAGGGCCTGAGCCCAGCGGTTTCGATTGACCAAAAGTCAACGAACCGCAACCCCCGTTCAACGGTTGGAACCATCACTGAGATTCACGATTATCTGCGTTTGCTATGGGCTCGCATTGGCGTGCCTTATTGCGCTGAGTGCGGCGAAAAAATCATCAAACAGTCGCCACAGCAGATCGTTGACCAGATTCTCGAGTTGCCAGAAGGCACCCGTTTTCAGGTGCTAGCCCAGTTGGTTGACCAAAAAAAGGGTGAGTTCGTTGACCTGTTCAAAGACCTGATTGCGCAGGGCTATGCTCGTGCCGTGGTTGATGGCGAGGTCGTGACCCTGGCAGAGGCTAAGCCGCTAAAAAAGACCTTTAAGCACGACATTTCGGTGGTAGTTGACCGTCTTGTGGCTAAAGCCGACATGATTGGCCGCCTCACTGACTCGGTCGAAACCGCTCTAAAGCTCGCTGGCGGGCGCATCGTTATTGACTTCGTTGACCTTGAAGCCGGTGCACCTGGCAAAACCCGAGTTTTCAGTGAGAAGCTCTCTTGCCCGAATGAGCACGTTCTTTCGCTCACCGAAATCGAACCGCGCACATTCTCGTTTAACGCGCCATTTGGTGCCTGCCAAGCCTGTAGCGGTTTGGGCACCAAGATGTCGGTTGACGGCGACCTAGTTATCGGCGACCCAGATGCCAGCATCAACGAAGGTGTGATCTTGCCATGGTCAACTCAGGGCAAAGGCTTGTTCCACTATTTCTCGCGCATGCTCGAGGGCTTGGCGAGTGACCTTGAGTTTTCGCTCGACACCCCGTGGAACCAACTGCCCGAAGACGTTCAGCAGGCTGTGTTGGTTGGCAACAACTTTGACGTTCAGGTCAAATGGAAGAACAAGTATGGTCGCGAGTTGCGCTATGCGACAGGTTTCGAAGGTGTTCTGAGCTACATCGAACGCAAATATCTCGAATCTGAGATGGGCTATGCCCGCGAGCGTTGGTCTGGCTTCTTGCGCGAAGTGGCTTGCCCCGACTGCAATGGTGCGCGTCTTCGCCCCGAAGTTCTAGCTGTTAAGGTCGCCGACACTTCGATTGCCGACGTGGCTCACATGAGCCTCGGCAAGGCTGTCGAGTTTTTTGAGGGTCTCACCCTTGACGAGCGCGATGTCAAAATCGCCGCCCAAGTGTTGCGCGAGATTCGCGCCCGTCTCGACTTTTTGATGGCAGTCGGCCTTGACTATCTAAGTCTTGAGCGCGCAGCCGGCACACTGTCGGGCGGCGAGGCCCAACGCATTCGCCTTGCCACGCAAATCGGCTCAGGTTTGACCGGGGTGCTCTATGTGCTTGACGAGCCGAGCATCGGTTTGCACCAGCGCGACAACCGTCGTCTAATCGACACCCTGATCAAACTTCGTGATCTGGGCAACACTTTGCTGGTTGTTGAGCACGACGAAGACACCATCAAAGCTAGTGACTGGGTGGTTGACATCGGCCCCGGTGCAGGTGTCAATGGCGGTGAGGTCGTGCACAGCGGCCCTTATGAGGCACTGCTCACCAACAAAGAGTCGATCACCGGGGCATTCTTGTCTGGCCGCGAATCGATTGCCACACCTAAAAAGCGACGCCCAATCGACCCAGATCGCATCATCAAGGTCGTTGGGGCTCGCGAAAACAACTTGAAGAATGTTGACGTTGAGTTTCCGCTTGGCACATTCACGGCTGTTACCGGCGTGAGTGGTTCTGGCAAGTCATCGCTAGTCAATGACGTGCTCTATGAGGTTCTCGCTAACGCGCTCAACGGCGCCAAGGGTGTTGCTGGCCGACACACCCGCATTGAGGGCCTCCAGCAGCTCGACAAAGTGGTGCACGTTGATCAAAACCCAATCGGCCGCACACCGCGCTCAAACCCTGCGACCTACACGGGTGTTTTCGACAACATTCGCAAGCTGTTTGCAGACACCCAAGAGTCAAAAGCTAGGGGATACCAGCAGGGTCGCTTCAGCTTCAACGTCAAGGGTGGTCGTTGCGAGAGTTGCAGCGGTGATGGAACCCTCAAAATTGAAATGAACTTCTTGCCTGACGTTTATGTTGCCTGTGAGGTATGCCACGGTGCGCGTTACAACCGCGAAACCCTGCAGGTGCTCTATAAGGGCAAGAACATCGCTGAGGTTCTTGAGATGCCTATCGCTGAGGCGGCAGAGTTCTTTGCTCCGATTTCTTCGATCGCGCGTTTCTTGGTCACGCTTGTTGAGGTTGGCCTTGGCTACGTTCGTCTTGGTCAGAGCGCTACAACACTTTCTGGTGGTGAGGCTCAGCGAGTCAAGCTTGCAACCGAACTGCAGCGCCGGTCTTATGGCCGCACCATCTATGTGCTCGATGAACCGACAACTGGCCTCCATTTCGAGGATGTTCGCAAGTTGCTCCTAGTGCTCAACGGTTTGGTCGAAAAGGGCAACACCGTGATCGTGATTGAACACAACCTTGACGTGATCAAGAGCGCCGACTGGGTCATTGACCTTGGCCCTGAAGGTGGCTCGGGCGGTGGCGAGATCATCGCGATTGGCACCCCTGAAGTTGTCGCTAAAAACCCGAAGAGTTTTACCGGCAAGTTCTTGGCAGAAGTTTTGGCCTAGCCTCGCGGCGGCCAAACAGATTAGGCGAGCAGGCACAAAACACAAATGGCCGACGAGCTTTGGTTTAGACCGAAAACCGGCGATATTCCTACCGAACCAGGTGTGTATCGCTGGTTTGATGCTGACGGCCGCGTGCTTTATGTTGGCAAGGCAAAGAACCTTCGAGCGCGCCTAAGCAACTACTTTGGTCCGCTCGAAAGCCTGCACGAACGCACGCGCCGCATGGTTACGTCGGCCTCAGACGTCAAATGGGTGATTGTCAACAGCGAGTTCGAGGCTCTGCAGCTTGAGTTCACCTGGATCAAAGAGTTCAACCCGCCTTTCAACGTGCAGTTTCGCGATGACAAGAGCTACCCATATCTCGCCGTGACCATGGCCGATGAGGTTCCTCGTGCGCTAATCACGCGCAATCGCGACATCAAAGGTGCCAAGTATTTTGGGCCATACACGCAGGCCTGGGCGGTGCGCGAAACTCTCGATGTCTTGTTGAAGGTTTACCCGGTTCGCACCTGTTCTTCGGGCATCTACCAGCGAGCGAAGCGCGAGAAGCGCGCATGCCTGCTGGGTGACATCGGCAAGTGCGCTGCACCCTGCATCGACCGTGTGACGCCCCCAGAACACAAAGCTATTGCGCGGCAGTTTGTCGATTTCATGGGTGGCGCCGACACCGAGCACGTTGCAACGCTTCGAAAGAAGATGCTTGAGGCCTCAGAAGCTCAAAACTATGAACTTGCCGCGAGGCTTCGCGACAACGTCATGGCACTTGAAACCGTGCTAGAAAAAAGCGTAGTGGTATTCAACGACCAAACCGATGCCGACCTGTTTGGAATCGCCGACGATGAGCTAGCAGCTGCAGTTAGCCAGTTCATCGTGCGTGGCGGGCGCATCCGAGGCGTGCGTGGTTGGGTTGTCGATAAAGAACTCGAACGCGACCTGCCAGACCTCGTCGAATATGTTTTGCAAAATAGCTATGGCGATGCAGCCCGCGTTGATGAACTTCGCGAGGATGCCCACCGAGCGCCTGGCCAGGTAGGCAACGACTCGATTCCCAAAGAAATTCTCGTGCCGGTAATGCCAAACGATGACGAAGCACTTGCGCAGTGGCTTAGCGGTCTGCGCGGCAGCAAGGTAGAAATTCGCGTGGGGCAGCGAGGCGACAAAGCGGCGCTTGCCAAGACTGCCGAAACCAACGCCAAGCACGCGCTAATGCTCTATAAGACCAAGCGCAGCACCGATTTCGTAGCCCGTGCCGATGCGCTCAGCGGCATTCAAGCCGCGCTCGGTCTTGAGAGTGCGCCACTGCGCATAGAGTGCTTCGACGTTTCGCACCTCGGCGGCACAGGTGTCGTTGCCTCGATGGTGGTTTTCGAAGACGGTCTGCCAAAGAAAGACCACTACCGTCGTTTCAGCATCGAGAACACTACCGATGACACCGAGTCGATCTATCAGGTTGTTAGCCGTCGTCTCAAATACCTTGTTACCGATGACGAAACTAAGACAGCCGACGGCACGGTGAGCAAGTTCGCCTATCGACCTGGTCTTCTGATTGTCGACGGCGGTGAGCCACAAGTGAATGCCGCGGCAAGAGCGCTGCGAGACTCGGGCGTCAAAGACATCGCCATCGCTGGCTTAGCGAAACGCCTAGAAGAAATTTGGCTGCCGGGGGAGGCCTACCCGGTGATTTTGCCTCGAAACACCAGCGAACTATTTTTGCTGCAACGCATTCGTGATGAGGCACACCGCTTTGCCATTACCTACCAACGCGAAAAGCGCTCAAGCGCAATCGCCTCAACTTTGCAAGACATTCCCGGTTTGGGTGAAAAACGAGTTCGAGCTCTCTTAAAACACTTCGGATCAGCGAAGCGCTTGAAGCAGGCTACGGCCGGCGAAATTTCGCAAGTGGCGGGCATCGGTGACGTTTTAGCGGCAACCATCGTTGAAAGCCTCAGCGCCGAATAAATTCGCTTCGATTCCTGCAACAACCGTAAATATTGGGTTACGAAATAGCAATTCTCAAAAAAGCGCTCTTCGGCGTGTCGCGGTGTCGTTAGACTCAACTAGCGAGAACGAAAGGGGCATGATGAGCGAAAGCAAACAGCACGAACTGCTTATTGTTACTGGCATGTCTGGCGCCGGTCGTTCAACTGTCGGCAAGGCTCTCGAAGATCTTGGTTGGTATGTCGTTGACAACCTACCGCCCCAAATGCTCGTGCCGATTGCTGAGCTTTTTGGTTTAGCTGAAACACCCCTGCCTCGCCTTGCTGTCGTCATTGACGTGCGTGGTGGCGAGTTCTTTAGCGAACTTAACCAAAACCTCAATCTCGTCAAAGCGCGAAGCGTTGACATCAAAGTCTTGTTTCTTGAAGCCAATGATGCAGCACTTGTGAAACGCTTCGAAAACGTTCGCCGCCCACACCCTCTTCAAGCCGATGGCACAATTCTTGATGGCATTGCAGAAGAGCGCCGTAGGTTGCTAACGCTTCGTGAATCAGCTGACGTGATTCTCGACACCAGCGATCTAAACATTCACCAGCTTTCAAATCGTGTTGCCGAAAGTTTTTCACTGAATGAAACGCACAAACTTCAGTTGACGGTGATGAGTTTTGGTTTCAAATATGGTGTTCCGAGTGACGCCGATATGGTAGCCGACGCACGATTTTTGCCAAACCCCTTCTGGATCGAAGAGCTGCGCCAGTTCACCGGTGAATACCCGCAAGTGGCTGACTATGTTTTAGGTCAAGATGGGGCAGAAGAGTTCGTCACTAACTACATTGCCGCCCTAAAACCCGTTTTGCGCGGTTATCTAAAAGAAAACAAACGTTATGCCACAATCGCCATCGGTTGCACTGGCGGAAAACACCGCTCGGTAGCAATATCTAAGCGAATCGCGACTGAACTCGCCAAAATCGGCGACGTTGCAGTCAGCCTCAAACACAGAGACCTAGGCAAGGAATAAATATGGCTCTAACTGCCGACGTTAAAGACGAGCTCGCCCGAATTGAAATCACCAAGAGTGCGGTTCGAGCTGCTGAACTATCAACTATTTTGCGTTTTTGCGGTGGTCTGCATTTGATTGCAGGCCGAATCGTCGTCGAAGCTGAACTCGACACCGCTGCCCTTGCTCGCCGCGTTAGAAAAGACTTGGTCGAGCTCTATGGCATCGAAAGCGAACTCTCGGTGATTTCACCAAGTGGCATTCGCCGTGGCAGCCGCTACCAGGTTCGGGTTGTCAAGGCCGGCGATGTTCTCGCTCGCCAAACTGGCCTGCTTGATTCGCGCGGGCGCCCGGTTAGAGGCTTGCCGGCTGCTCTGATTTCGAGCACCATGGCTGAAGCTCAAGCGGTTTGGCGCGGAGCTTTTCTGTCGCACGGCTCACTAACCGACCCTGGGCGCTCAGCTGCCCTCGAGATCACCGCTCCAGGAAACGAAGCCGCGATGGCATTGGTCGGCGTGGCAAGACGCCTAGGAGTTGCTGCTAAAGCCCGTGAAGTTCGCGGAGTATTTCGAGTTGTAATTCGCGACGGCGAGGCCATTGCAACCATGTTGACTCAAATGGGCGCTCACAGTCAGGTTTTGAAATGGGAGGAGATGCGTTTGCGCCGCGAGGTTCGCGCAACTGCAAACCGTCTCGCGAACTTCGACGATGCAAACCTCCGTCGCTCTGCGCAAGCAGCTGTGGCAGCCGGTGCGCGCGTCGCTCGAGCTCTAGAAATTCTTGCTGAAGATGTGCCAGATCACCTGAAGTATGCTGGTGAACTTCGCCTTCAGCACAAGCAGGCAAGCCTCGACGAACTCGGTCACCTCTCTGACCCGCCAATGACTAAAGATGCAATCGCTGGGCGCATCCGTCGTCTGTTAGCTATGGCTGATAAGAAGGCATCAGATTTGGGAATTCCAGGCACCGATGCCTTTTTGCCAGACGATATCGATTAGATTTAACTAAGCACTTCAAACCGCGATTAAGGAGCCCCAAATGGGTCTTTACACCCTTCCTGACCTGAGCTACGACTATGGCGATCTTGCACCTGCAATCTCTGGTCGAATCATGGAGCTTCACCACAGCAAGCACCACCAGGCCTATGTGAACGGTGCAAACGCTGCAATCGCAGGTCTTGAAGACGCTCGCGCAAAAGAAGACATGACCTGGGTCAACAAGCTTCAGAAAGACTTAGCTTTCAACCTAGCCGGTCACATCAACCACGCTATTTTCTGGACCAACCTTGCACCAACCGGTGGCGACAGGCCAGAGGGTGAACTCGCCCAGGCCATCGAAGAGTTCTTTGGTTCATTCGACGGTTTTCGCGCACACTTCAACGCTTCGGCACTAGGCATTCAGGGCAGCGGATGGAACATTCTCGCCTGGGACGTTCTAGGCGAAAAACTCATCATCGAGCAGCTTTATGACCACCAGGGCAACTTAGCTCCGGCCAGCGTTCCACTTTTGATGCTCGACATGTGGGAGCACGCCTTCTATCTTGACTATGTAAACGTCAAGGCAGACTATGTGAAGGCGTTCTGGAGCATCGTTTCTTGGCCAGACGTGCAGGCACGTTTTGATGCAGCTCGCACGCAAACTAAGGGCTTACTGCTAATCTGATAATAGATTTTCCACCCGACGGCGCGTGGCAAAACCCAAACAAAAGCTACACACACTAAAAACGTGCGCTTTTTGGCGCCATTAGAAAATCGGGAGACATCCACATGGCAACTCGTGTTGGCATTAACGGCTTCGGCCGCATCGGTCGCAACTACCTACGCGCTCTTCTTGCGTCAGGTGCAGATCTAGAGATCGTTGCAGTAAACGACCTAAGTGACCCAAAGAGCCTCGCTCACCTTCTAAAGTACGACTCAGTTACCGGTCGTCTAGCACAAGACGTTCGCGTTGAAGGCGACACCATCATCGTTGGCAGCCAGACCATCAAGGTGCTAGCTGAGCGCGACCCAGCAAACCTCGGATGGGGCGCTTTGGGCGTTGACATCGTTATCGAGTCAACCGGTCGTTTCACCAACGCTGAAGACGCAAAGAAGCACATCGAAGCTGGCGCAAAGAAGGTTCTAATCTCAGCACCTGCAACTGGCGAAGACGCTACCTTCGTGATCGGTGTAAACGAGCACCTTTATGACCCAGCAAACCACCACATCATCTCAAACGCATCTTGCACAACCAACTGCTTGGCTCCACTTGCCAAGGTGTTCAACGACAAGTTCGGTATTGAGAACGGTTTGATGACCACCATTCACGCTTACACCGCCGACCAGAACCTACAGGACGGCCCACACAGCGACCTTCGCCGTGCACGCGCAGCTGCAATCAACATCGTTCCTTCTTCAACCGGTGCCGCAAAGGCAATCGGCCTAGTTCTTCCTGAGCTAAAGGGCAAGCTTGACGGCTTTGCACTTCGTGTTCCAGTGCCAACCGGTTCGATCACAGACCTAACCTTGGTTAGCAAGACTGCTGTAACCGTTGAAGAAATCAAGGCAGCCTACAAGGCAGCAGCAGCTGAGGGCCCACTAAAGGGCATCTTGATGTACACCGAAGACGAAATCGTTTCAAGCGACATCGTCACCGACCCACACTCGTCAATCTTTGACGCTGGCCTGGTCAAGGTAATCGGCAACACCGTCAAGATCAGCTCATGGTACGACAACGAGTGGGGCTACTCAAACCGTTTGGTTGACCTCACCGTTCTAGTCGCTAACAAGCTCTAAAGATCAAAGGTTAATCGGTTTAGCATGCGAAACCTCGCCTCATTGCCGTCGCTTGACGGCAAACGCGTCATTATTCGTTGTGACTTGAACGTGCCGCTAGACGGCGCTCGAATCACTGACGACGGACGCATTGTTGCATCTGTTCCGACCATCAAATATCTAGTCGAGCACGGTGCCAAGGTGATCGTTATTTCTCACCTTGGTCGCCCTGACGGCGAGCCGAACCCAAAGTATTCTTTGGCTCCGGCTGCCGCTCGACTAGAAGAGTTGCTTGGTCAGCCAGTCTTTTTCGCTTCTGACACAGTCGGCAGTGAAGCTAAAGGCGCTGTAAAGGCGCTGGCTAGCGGGGGAGTCGCGGTTCTTGAGAACCTGCGCTTCAACGCAGCAGAGACCAGCAAAGATGCAGCTGAGCGCGAGGCTTTCGCGGCTAAGCTAGCCGAATTCGGTGACTTCTTTGTCAGCGACGGTTTTGGTGTTGTTCACCGCAAGCAAGCCAGCGTTTATGAGTTGGCAAAGGCTTTGCCTAGCGTTGGCGGCTTTTTGATTGAAAAAGAACTTGACGTGCTAACCCGTCTGACCAAGACCCCAGAGCGCCCATATGCGGTCGTGCTCGGTGGTTCAAAGGTTTCAGACAAACTGGGCGTTATTGATCACCTTTTGCCACACGTAAACCAACTGTTGATTGGTGGCGGAATGGTTTTCACATTCTTGGCCGCGCAGGGTCACAAAGTAGGCAAGAGCCTTCTAGAAGTTGACCAAATTGAGGTTTGCCAGAACTACCTAAAGCGCGCAGCTGAACTAGGTGTTGAAGTTGTTTTGCCTACTGACATCGTTGTTGCCTCAAAGTTTGGTGCTGACGCTGAGGTTGCCGTCACAGCAGCCGACGCGATTGAAAGTAGCCCATTTGGCGACACTGGTTTGGGTCTAGACATCGGACCAGACAGCGCAGCAAACTTTGCTTCAAAGATCGCTTCGGCAAAAACAGTTTTCTGGAACGGCCCAATGGGTGTTTTTGAAATCGAAGCTTTTGCTAACGGCACCAAAGCAGTGGCTCAGGCCCTGACCGAAGTTGACGGTCTCAGCGTTGTTGGCGGTGGCGACTCAGCCGCAGCCGTGCGCATTCTTGGTTTTGCTGACGAGCAGTTCGGTCACATTTCGACCGGCGGCGGCGCCAGCCTTGAGTTTCTAGAAGGAAAAGCCCTCCCAGGCTTGGAGGTTTTAAATGACTAAGCGCGTGCCACTAATCACTGGCAACTGGAAGATGAACTTAGACCACCAGCAGGCTCTGGCCCTTGTGCAAAAACTTGCCTGGTCGTTGAAAGACGCCGGACACAACTATGCCGAGGCTGAAGTTGCGGTGTTCCCACCGTTCACCGACCTTCGCAGCGTTCAAACTCTTATTGACGCAGACAAGTTCGAAATTGGCCTTGGCGCTCAAGACCTTTCAAAGTTCGACAGTGGCGCCTACACTGGCGAAATCTCAGGAGCATTCCTAAAGAAGCTTGACGTCAAATATGTTTTGATTGGCCACAGTGAGCGTCGTCAGTATCACAACGAGACTGACGTTGACATTCAGGCAAAGACCGCTGCCGCTTTTCGCCACGGCATCGTGCCCGTGATCTGCGTGGGCGAAACACTTGAAGAGCTTGAGACTGAGGGTCAGAGCGCTGTTCCAGTTCGCCAGACACTTGCAGCACTTGCTGGTCACGAAACACTCGGTGAGTTTGTAATCGCCTACGAACCAGTTTGGGCAATCGGCACCGGCAAGGTAGCCACAGCCGAAGAGGCGGCCTCGGTTGCAGGCAAGATTCGTGAGGCCATCGCTGGTGCTCACGGTGCTGAAGTCGCTGCTGCAACTCGCATTCTTTATGGTGGTTCAGTCAAGGCAGCTAACGTTGCCGGCTTCTTGCGCAGCCCAGAAGTTGACGGAGTTTTGGTCGGCGGCGCCAGCCTCGATGCCGAGGAGTTCAGCGGCATTGCACGTTTTCAGAAGCACATAGCCCTATAATTTTCTCTAGCCCTATGTTGGGCGATTTATCAAAGGATTCTCATGTTTAACGCCGACCTATTGCCAGCGATCAGAGTTGCACTTCAGGTGCTTCTAGGCATCACCAGCTTGCTGCTAACCCTATTGATCTTGCTTCACAAGGGCCGCGGCGGCGGGCTTTCTGACATGTTCGGCGGCGGCATGACCTCGAACCTAAGCTCATCTGGTGTAGCCGAGCGCAACCTAAACCGCATCACCGTAATCATCGGTGTTGTCTGGGCAGTTGTTATCGTAATCTTGGGTCTAATCACCCGTTTCACCAACTAAGCACTCGCAGTTCGCAGAAAAGTTTTATAGGGGTACTCTATGAGCACAGGTGGTTCAGCAATTCGTGGTTCGCGCATCGGCGCCGGGCCAATGGGGGAGCAAGACCGTGGTTATCGCGCAGACCGCGTGACCCGCAGCTATTACTGCTCGAACGGTCACGTTCAAAGCCCTCAGTTCGCATCACACGTTGAGCTTGCAGATATTCCTGAGTTTCTCGACTGCCCAAACTGTGGCATGCCGGCTGGTCAAGATAAAGACAACCCGCCAGTCGTTGCAAAACACGAGCCATATAAAACCCACCTGGCTTATGTTAAAGAACGTCGCACCGAAGACGAAGCCAACGAGCTACTTGAAGAAGCAGTTGCCGCCGTTCGTGAACGTCGGGTTCGTTTGGCAGAAGCAGCCGCAGCTGCAGCCGCTAACAACTAGGCAGAAAACTTAAAGCGAAATCCCTCCGATGACATCGGAGGGATTTCTCAATTCTTGCCCAGGCATCGTGCCTAAAAAGCTATTCGGCTAGCAGTGAAGCGGCGGCGGCTTCGTCTATGAACCAAAGGGTCGCGTCGCGACCAGCTACTCGACCGACAGGCAAAGACGAAGGTTTGTCGCCAAAGGCAACCTCAACCGCGTCAGCCTTGTCGGCACCTGAGACGACAAACCAAACCTGGTGTGCGCTATTTAGAGCCTCATAGGTGAAGCTCAAACGTGCTGGCGGTGGTTTTGGTGAATCGTGCTCTGCGATGATCGCAACTCCCGAGGCGGGCAAAGTTTTGCCAGGGAACAAACTTGCGATGTGGCCGTCTGGGCCAATGCCCAAAAAGACCACGTCGAACTCAGGAACGATTTCGTCGATTGCTGCAAACTCAGCAACGTGTGCAGCGAACGCTTTAGCTGCGTCGTCGAGCGAAAGACCGGCGTCGGCTGAGGCGAAGGCGTGAACCTTGGCGGCATCCAAGTTGATTTTGCTTAGAAGAGCCTCGCGCGCCTGATTTTCGTTGCGGTCGGCACTGTCGGCTGCCACGAAGCGCTCGTCGCCCCACCAAAAATGAATTCGGGTGAAATCAAGTTCTTCAACGCCGCCGGCTTCTGCAATGGCGGCGAGGGTTTTGATTCCGACGGTGCCTCCGGTTAAGACAACGTGGGCTTCAGCTTTTTGCTCAAGAACTTCGGTGAGGTGTTCAACAAAGGCCTCTGCTGCTGTGTCGGCTACGGCTTGACCGTCGTCGCACAGAAAGACGCGGGTTTCTGAACCTGACTCGAACTGTGTTTCTGACATGGTCAACCTATTTCTTGAGCGCGCGTGCGCCGCGAGCCAGTGACTTGGTCAGGCTTGGGCGAGGAGTCTTTGAGGTGATTCCTTTGGTGATTACTTTGCCGAACATGTCGTCTGGGTCTAGGCGACGCAAATCTTCGCTAAGGCAGTCGCGCAATGATCGACGTGGCAGTGAGATTTCGCGGGTTGGCTGCGTTGGCTGAATCAAAGTGGCAACATCGGGCACGTTTCGAACGATTTCGATTGCTCCAGATTTGCGAGTCAGCTTGACGCCTCGAATGCCTGCCACAGCTTTGCCGCGGTTGGTTCGAATCAAGGTCACTGGCACCTCGAGCTGCAAACCAAGCCAGGCAGCCAAAAGGTCGGTGCTTGGTGAGTCAACTGCGCCGGTAACCTCAACGGCTGTTACAGCGTCATAGGGAGGCTGATCGAGAATCGCTGCGAGTTGGGCGCGCCAAAGGGTCAGGCGAGTCCAGGCAAAGTCGCTGTCTCCAGGTGCATAGCCTTTTGACAGTTGGCGCAAGAACTCGTGTGGGTCTTTTTGGCTGGCTGCGTCAGTGATGCGACGGGTCGCAATGCGCCCCAGCGGGCTTGCTGAAACCTTGGCAGGAGCCTCGTCAGGCCACCAAGCTACAACTGGAGCATCTGGAAGCAATAAGCCTGTTACGAGGCTCTCAGGGTCGCTTGCAGCCTCACCATAGGCGCGAAGTACGATGACCTCTGATGCACCGGCGTCGCCACCAACTCGAATTTGGGCGTCGAGACGAGCATCTTTCTTGCTCTTGGCGTCGTCATCAGCCAAAACGATTACGCGGCAAGGGTGCTCGCGGCTAGCTTCATTCGCTGCGGCAATGGCGCGCTCAATTCCTTTGAAGTCGGTTTCGATGAGCAGGGTCAAGACGCGGCCAAGTGCAACTGCGCCGCCATCCTCGCGAATTTGAACGAGTTTCTTAGAAACTTTGCTGATGGTGGTGTTAGGTAGGTCAACAATCATGGTCGTCTCCAAGCGCGGCCGTCAATCTGCATCATTCGGTCAGCTGAGTCAGGGCCCCAGGTGCCTGGGCGATACTGCTCTGGCTGGCCCTGAGTTGCCCAGAACTTTTCGATTGGGTCAAGAATCATCCACGAAAGTTCAACTTCTTCGTGGCGGGGGAATAGCGGCGGGTCACCCAGCAAAACGTCAAGAATCAAACGCTCGTAGGCTTCTGGGCTGGCCTCGGTGAAAGCGTGGCCATAACCGAAGTCCATGGTCACATCGCGAACCTGCATGCCCACGCCAGGCACTTTTGAACCAAAGCGCATTGTTACGCCTTCGTCAGGTTGAACGCGAATCACAAGTGCGTTCTGACCGAGTGCGCTGGTTTGGTCAGCCGCGAAAAGGTTTTGTGGCGCGCGCTTGAACACAACCGCGATCTCGGTGACTCGGCGACCGAGGCGCTTGCCTGCACGCAAATAGAACGGCACGCCAGCCCAGCGACGGGTGTTAATGTCGAGGCGCATGGCAGCAAAAGTCTCAGAAACCGACTTTGGGTTCATGCCGTCTTCGTCTAAGAAACCGGTGACCTTTTCGCCACCCTGCCAGCCGCCAGAGTATTGCCCGCGAGAAGTGTGCTTGCCGAGGTCTTTTGGCAGAACGACGGCTGACAAAACTTTTTCTTTTTCAGCGCGAAGGGCAGCTGCATCGAAAGAAACTGGTTCCTCCATCGCAGTCAAAGCCAGCAGCTGAAGCAAGTGGTTTTGAATCACGTCGCGAGCGGCACCAATGCCGTCGTAGTAGCCAGCGCGCCCACCGACACCAATATCTTCAGCCATGGTGATCTGAACATGGTCGATGTAGTTCGCGTTCCATAGCGGCTCATACATCTGGTTTGCAAAACGCAATGCCAAAATGTTTTGAACCGTCTCTTTGCCGAGGTAGTGGTCGATGCGAAACACCGAGTCGGCAGGGAACACGTCTTCGACAACCTGGTTGAGTTCACGAGCGGTTTCGAGGTCAGAACCAAAAGGCTTCTCGATGACAACGCGACGAAACTCGTCGGCCTTAGCTGTCGCTAACCCAGAGCGTGAGAGCTGCTTGGTTACCAGCGGAAAAGCCTTTGGCGGAATCGACAGATAGAAGGCGTGGTTGCCGTTGGTGCCGCGCTCGGTGTCGAGCTCTTCGATGGTTTCTTTCAAGCGGTCAAAAGCGGCGTCGTCGTCGAAATCACCTTGAACAAAGCGAATGCCGGTGGCAAGTTGCTGCCACACTTCTTCGCTGAACGGGGTGCGAGCATATTCACGAACCGAATCGTGAACGACTTTGGCGAAGTCTTCGGTCTCCCAATCGCGACGAGCAAAACCTACGAGTGCAAAGCCAGGTGGCAATAGCCCGCGGTTTGCAAGGTCATATACGGCCGGCATCAACTTTTTGCGAGAAAGGTCGCCAGTCACACCAAAAATGATGAGGCTGCTCGGGCCCGCAATGCGGTTGAGTCGGCGGTCTTCGGCCTGACGCAGCGGGTTGTTGCCCGCCGAAATCTTTACTGGGCTCATAAAGGCGCAGTGCTCCTTAGATAGCTTGTTTGACAGCAGCAACACCAGCGACAGCATCACCCAATGTGAGGGTAAGCACTGGGCGACCGAGAGCGCCTAGCACTGATGCGTCACCAGCGGCCTGAGAGGCGATCAGTTCACCAAAGGTGAACTCGCGACCAGGAACAGCAATGTCGTTTTTGGCAACCGCAACCAACTGAAGATAAACACCTTGGCGTGGACCGCCCTTGTGATATTGACCGGTTGAGTGCAAGAAACGTGGAGCCCAACCAAAGGTGACTGGGCGCGAGGTGCGAGAGGCAATCAGATCGCGAAGCTCGGCAGCCTGCGGAACGGAGGTGCGGTCAACATAGGCCTGAACCGAAACATAGCCGTCTTCACCTAGCTGAGCGAGAAGCGCGTCGATGGCTGCTGAAACGGTGGTCGAACCTGCAAGGTCGAGCTCGGTTGAGCGAACTTCAATGCCTTCAGACGCATACAGAGCTGGAATAACTGCAGCGCGTTGTTCGAGCATGCCACGCGCGGCAATCTTGGCAGACTCAACATCAGGCTGGTCAAACGGGTTGATGCCCAGCAAACGGCTAGCAACCACGGTGGCGTACTCCCACAGCAAGAACTGGGCACCAAGTGGGCCAGAAACTGCTACGTCGTTGCCAGATGCCGAGTGTGCATCGCTTTCGACACGAACCACTACAAGGTCGCCCGCTGCAACTGCCAGCTCAGAGCTGTGTGGCTCAAGAACCACAGGTAAAACCCCGCGACCAATCTTGCCGGTTGATTCAGCAATGAGCTGCTCAGCCCAGTCGCCGAAACCAACGATTGAGGTACCATCGGCAACAATGCCCACCTTGTCGGCATAGCCAGCACCGTTTGCAGTGCGAGCTAAAGCGGCACCCAAAATCAAGCCAGGGTTAGAGGCATCGTCGCTAGCCAAAACTTCTGAAACTGCCTGTGCGTCTGCGAGCAGACCAGCAATGTCTGCGCCAGCCAAGCCGCTCGGCACCAAACCGAATGCGGTGAGGGCTGAGTAGCGGCCACCAACGGTTGGGTCAGCGTTGAAGATGCGATAGCCGTCAGCCTTTGCTGCGGCCTCCATCGGTGAACCCGGGTCGGTCACGATAACTACTCGGTCAGCCTTGTCGATGCCAGCATCGGTGAAGGCTTTTTCAAAAATGCGCTTCTGCGAGTCGGTCTCGACGGTCGAGCCCGATTTTGAAGAAACCACGATTGCGGTGCGAGCTAGGTCGCCCGCCAAAGCAGCGCCAACTTGGTCGGCGTCTGTTGAGTCAAGAACTACCAACTCAACACCAGCGGTCTGTGTGATTACCTCTGGAGCCAACGATGAACCACCCATGCCACAGAGCACGAAGCGATTGATTCCCTTGGCCGCAAACTCGTCGCGAAGAGAAAGAATGCCAGCGACTAGGGGAGCGCTGTCGCTTGCTGAGGTGACCCAGCCGAGACGAATTGAGCTCTCAGCCTCGGCGTCTTTGCCCCAAAGCGTGAAGTCTTTCGATGCAATACGGCTAGCTACCTTGTCAGCGACTAGCACATCGATTGTGGCAGCGACCGCAGCAGCGGTTTTGCCTGAAACGGCAACCTTTAGTGACATTACTTTGCGGCCTTCAACGATGCTTCGATGGTTTCAAGAAGTTCGTTCCATGAAACGACGAACTTGTCAACGCCTTCGGTTTCAAGCAACTCTGTGACGTCGTCATAAGAAACGCCAACGGCGGCAACTGCATCTAGAACAGCCTTTGCCTCGTCGTAGTGGCCGGTGATTGAGTTGGCAGGAACAATACCGTGGTCATAAACGGCCTCCATGGTCTTTTCAGGCATGGTGTTGACAAGGTCAGGGGCAACCAACTCGGTCACATAAAGAGTGTCGCTCAAGTTAGGGTCTTTTACGCCAGTCGAGGCCATTAGCGGGCGCTGCTTGTTTGCACCAGCGGCGGCAAGTGCTGCCCAACGGTCGGTTGCGAAGTCTTGCTCATAAACCTGGTATGCCAAGCGAGCGTTTGCCAAGGCAGCTTTGCTGCGAAGGTCTAGTGCCTCGTCTGTGCCAACTGCAACTAGTCGCTTGTCAATCTCTAGGTCAACGCGTGAAACGAAGAATGACGCTACTGAGTGAATCTTGCTGATGTCGTGACCGGCAGCCTGCGCCTTTTCGATGCCGGCGATGTAGGCAGCGATGACTTCGTGGTAACGAGCCAACGAGAAGATTAGGGTTACGTTCACGCTGATGCCTTCGCCGATTACCTCGGTGATTGCGCCAAGACCAGCTTTGGTTGCCGGAATCTTAATCATTACGTTTTCGCGGTTTACCTTTGCGAAAAGCTGCTTTGCCTGAGCCACTGTGCCAGCGGTGTCGTGAGCCAAACCTGGTTCAACCTCGATCGAAACGCGACCGTCAAAGCCTTTTGAGTCGGCATAAACACCAGCGAAGATGTCGCAAGCATCGGCAACGTCTTGGGTTGTGATTTCGAAGACGGCTTCGGCAGCGCCAGCACCCTTGGCGGCCAGTTCGGCAACCTGTGGGCCATAGCCTTCACCCTTTGATAGCGCGCCAGCGAAGATGGTTGGGTTGGTGGTTACACCCGAAACGCTGCGGTTGGTGATGATGTCGCGCAAACCACCTGAGGTGATGCGCTGGCGTGATAGGTCGTCAAGCCAAATGCTGACGCCGTTGGCGGCTAGTTGAGCTAGTGGGCTGGTCATTTTGTTCTGCTTTCTTCGAAGTCTTTAGTGGTTTTTAACGAGGATGCGCCTAGGCGCGAGCCAATGTCTTGTGAGCGGCGGCTACGACGGCTTCTGTGGTGATGCCGAACTGGGTGAAAAGTGTCTTGTAGTCAGCCGATGCGCCGAAGTGCTCGATTGATACGCTTTCGCCGAGGCCGATGTACTTCGACCATCCGAGTGAAAGACCAGCCTCAACCGAGACGCGCGCAGTGACCGAGGCAGGCAAAACGCTTTCGCGGTATTCAGACGACTGCTCGTCGAACCACTCGAGGCAAGGAGCTGAAACCACGCGGGTTGCAATGCCGGCTGCTTCAAGCTGCTCGCGAGCGTTGACTGCTAGCTGAACTTCTGAACCGGTCGCGATCAAGATCAACTTTGGCGCACCGTTTGCAGCGTCAATCAGAGTGTAGGCACCTTTGGAAGTGTTCTCGGCACCAGCGAAAACTGCGCCGGTTGCGTCGGCTTCGCCACGCTTGAACACTGGAATGTTCTGACGGGTTAGCGCGATGCCGGCTGGGCCTTCGCGGCGCTCCAACATGGTTTTCCAGGCAAAAGCCGTCTCGTTTGCATCGCCGGGGCGAACAATGTCGAGGCCAGGAATCGCACGTAGTGTTGCGATCTGCTCGATTGGTTGGTGAGTTGGGCCGTCTTCGCCGAGCGCAACTGAGTCGTGGGTCCAAACAAAAATGGTTGGAACCTTCATTAGTGCAGCTAGGCGAACCGCTGGGCGCATGTAGTCGCTGAAAATCAAGAAGGTGCCGCCGAATGCACGAGTGTTGCCGTGAAGCACGATGCCGTTCAAGATGGCGCCCATGGCGTGTTCGCGAATTCCAAAGTGAAGAACGCGGCCATATTTGTCGCCGTTCCACTCGTGAGTTGACCATTCTGCAGGCACGAATGACTTTGAGCCGTTGATTGTGGTGAGGTTTGATTCAGCTAGGTCAGCTGAACCACCCCAAAGCTCTGGCATTACCGAAGCAACGGCGTTGATTACCTTGCCAGATGCTGCACGGGTTGAAACCTCAGTGCCGCCGTCAAACTTAGGCAAGGCAGCTTCGATGCCTTCTGGAGCCTGGCCCGAAACAACGCGGTCGAGTAGCTTCTTGCGGTCAGCGTTCTCGCTAGCCCAAGCGTCGAACTGTGCCTGCCAGGTTGCACGAACCGAATCGGCGTGCTTCTGATAGCCACGAGTGTGTGAGATTACGGCAGGGTCAACCTCGAAAGTCTTTTCTGGGTCAAAGCCAAGAACGGTCTTTAGACCGGCTAGTTCTTCAGCGCCCAAAGCTGAGCCGTGAATCTTGCCGCTGTTCTGCTTCTTTGGCGAAGGCCAGCCAATGATGGTGCGAAGTGTGATTAGCGAAGGCTTGTCGGTGACGGCCTTTGCCGCTTCGATGGCGCGATAAAGTTCTGCAACGTCTTCGATGTAGTTGCCAGTTTTCTTCCAGTCAACAACCTGAGTGTGCCAGCCATAAGCCTCATAGCGAGCAGAAAGGTCTTCGGTGAAAGCGATGTTGGTGTCGTCTTCGATCGAAATCTGGTTTGAGTCATAAATCACAACTAGGTTGCCAAGCTTCTGGTGACCGGCTAGTGATGCAGCCTCGGCGGTAACGCCCTCTTGCATGTCGCCATCGCCCGCGATGACATAAACGAAGTGGTCGAATGGGCTAGTGCCCTCAGGAGCGTTTGGGTCGAACATGCCGCGCTCATAGCGAGCGGCGTAGGCAAAACCAGTTGCCGATGCTAGACCTTGACCTAGCGGACCTGTGGTGATTTCAACACCCTTGGTGTGACCATATTCTGGGTGGCCAGGGGTTGCCGAGCCCCAAGTGCGCAATGCCTTGAGGTCGTCGAGCTCGAGGCCGTATCCGTGCAAAAAGAGCTGGTTATAGATGGTTAGCGAGCTGTGGCCGACCGAAAGAATGAAACGGTCGCGGCCGATCCAACGGTCGTCTGATGGGTCGTGACGCATGACCTTGTTGAAAAGTAGGTAGGCAACTGGTGCCAAGCTGATTGCGGTTCCTGGGTGGCCATTGCCAACCTTTTCGACAGCATCGGCGGCTAGCACTCGGGCTGTGTCAACTGCTTTTGAGTCGAGCTCAGACCACTGGAATTCAGACAAGGACGTCTCCTTAGATTTGTAGAAGAATCACCTACAAAAAGAAGCAGGCGCTCAGGGAATAAATGGCTCCATCGCCGATTATGTTATGGGTTCTTGAAACTACAACACGGTTGAAAATCTTTCATTCCATAACTAGTAAAAAGTCTATACCTTTAGGGCATTTAGACTGGTAGCGATGAGTTCTTCAACCACACCCAAAAACACCTTTTCAGCAAAGGCGAAAGCCTATGTTGCGCTAACCAAACCTCGCGTGATTGAGCTACTGCTCATCACGACGGTGCCGACCATGATTTTGGCAAACCACGGCATTGGTGAATTCGGCAAGTTCTGGTGGCTGGTTTTGGGTACCCTGGTTGGCGGCGCGCTCAGCGCAGGTTCAGCTAACGCATTCAATTGCTACATCGATGCCGACATAGACAAGATCATGGGCCGCACCAAAGGCCGCCCGCTAGTCACCGGCGAATTGAGCAAAACCGAAGCTCTGGTTTTTGCCTGGATTCTCGCCATCGTTTCGACTGTTTGGCTCTGGATTGTTGGCGGTTGGCTCTCGGCCGTGCTTTCGGTGGCAGCCATCGCGTTTTATGTTCTGATTTACACACTCTTGCTCAAGCGTCGAACCCCTCAAAACATCGTGTGGGGTGGCGCTGCGGGTTGCATGCCTGTTCTAATCGGATGGTCGGCAGTCACCCACACCGTCGAGATCGGCGCTTGGGTATTGTTCTTGATCATTTTCTTGTGGACACCGCCACACTACTGGCCATTAGCCATGAAATATAAGAAAGATTATGCAGCGGCCAACGTGCCAATGTTGCCTGTCGTGGCAGCACCCGGTGTGGTCGGCATTCAGATCATTCTCTATAGCTGGGCCTTGTATGTCTCAACTTTGATTTTGATTCCAGCTGCGGGAATGGGCGCAATCTATAGCGTGCTAGCCGTTGCCAGCGGCGCCTGGTTCGTTTGGGAATCTTATGTGCTTTATAAAGACGGCAAAGATGGCGACCCGAAGAACCCGATGCGCCTGTTTCACGGTTCAATCACGTATTTGACCGTGGTGTTCTTAGCGGTTGCACTTGACCCGCTGATGCACATCGCGCTCTAGTAGCTTTTCGCGCTATTAGCGTCGCACCCCGGTAGCTCTTAGCGAAGCGCTTTGAGCTCTTCGAGCCTTGCCAAAGACTCCAGCCGCTCAGCCGCGTGATCAACGATTCGCTGCGGGTAGCCCTCGCGGTAGCCCAGTGAATAATCCCAAGGCTCATGCGCAGCAACCCCTGCCAAATGTCTCAACTCGGGAACATATTTGCGCACATAATCGCCGTTTGGGTCAAACTTGAGACCTTGAGATACGGGGTTGAAAACGCGGTAATAAGGCGACGCGTCGGTGCCCGTGCCGGCTGTCCACTGCCATCCGTGCGCATTTGAAGCCGGGTCGAAATCGCTTAGATTGCGCTCAAACCAAGCTGCACCCTGCTGCCATTCGAGGTGCAGGTCTTTGACTAAAAACGAAGCCACAATCATGCGAACGCGATTGTGAACCCAGCCGTCAGCAAGCAACTGGCGCATTCCAGCATCAACCATGGGGTAGCCAGTCGTTCCGGTTTTCCAAGCGGCCAGTCGAGCCTCGGCTAGTTCGCCAGTGTCATAGCGCATCTTGGCGAAGATGGGTGCATAATACTCGGTCAGCGAATGCGGGTTGTGCCACAGAACGTCGGCATAAAATTCGCGCCAAGCAAGCTCTTTGCGAAAAACCTCTTCGCCCTCAGAATCGCCCAGCTGGGCTAGCAACGTGCGCGGGTGAACCTCGCCGTGAGCAAGCGCGTGACTTAGGTGCGAAGTGCCGCTGCGGTCAGCACGGTTGCGATCATCTGCATAGTCGGCGAGCGCACGCTCTTTGAAACGCTCGAAAGTTCTCAGGGCGAACGCTTCGCCAGCTTTGACCTCAAAAGGTGCGGCCTCGGTGCACTCGGGCAGCGGCTGGCTGGGCATTAGCGCTTCAACCTGCGGCGAGCGCCAGCTCTGGCCAACTTGAGGTAGTGGTTTCGGGGCGGCAGCTGAGCCAGCCGGTAGGTGCTGACTCCATGCTTTATAGAACGGCGTGTAAACCCGATATGGTAGCCCGTCGCTAGCCTTGAGCACGGTTCCCAGCGCTACGGCATAGTTACTACCAGTGAGCCTCAGAAATATTCCGGCTGCCTGAAGAGCAACTCCCACGGCGTTTTGCTCAGCGATGCCGGCCGGGTCATACAAGCGCATTGCATGAACCTCTTTGGCTCCAGCCGCTTTAGCCACCGCTACGACAGCATCGGCGATTCCAGAGACACCACGAGCAATCTGAACGTTTAGGTCGCCACCTAAGGCAACCAAACCGTCGGCAAGCGCTGCAACACCAGCGCGCAGTGAGTGTTGGCGAATGCCAGCCAGAGCAGTGAAGGAATCCGCGTCGAAAACATAAAGCGCAGTAATCTCGCCATCACCGTCAGAAACTGCTGCGTGAATGGCCTCGGCTAGAGCCTCGTTATCATTTAGGCGCAGGTCTTTGCGAAACCAGTGAACTCTCGCCATGGCTAGACGGTCGCAGCGAGCTTTGAGGCGGCAATATCGTCAAGGTTCTTGCCGTGCACGGTGAGCCACGCGAAAGTCAACATCGCAACCATGCAGGCAGCGCCAAGCATGTGAAAGCCAACCAATAGCGCGGGCACAGCTGGCTCAACCAAATAGGTCTGAAAGACGCCCAAAATGGCCTGCGCAATGGTCAACGCCAAAAGCCCACCTACAACATTTGTGGCAATTCGATTCTCACGCGGCTGTCGTCTTAGGTCATGACGCAAAAGTACGGCGAAGACTACTAACTCAATGATTAGCAGCAGATAAGCCGGAACACTGTGAAACTTTGCGACCAGTTCAAACGAGAGGCCGTTGCGCACTGAGTTAGCGTCACCCGCGTGAGGGCCTGAACCCGTTGTGAGCACTCCAATCAACACCACAAGGCCACCAACCCAAGCGAGGGGAGTTGCCAACCTATAGGCGAGTTGCGGCATGGTGCGGTGCTCAGGCTGATAAACCCGCCAAACCAAGAGGCAAGAAAGAACTATCATGAGCGCGCTCAACACAAAGTGAACCCCGACCAGCCATGGAATCAGTTTGATCCACACGGTAACACCGCCAACAACGGCCTGCACGGCTATGCCCGCAATTAGAATCCAAGCCATTCTGGTAGCCGAGCGAAGTGCTGCGCCACGTACTGCGAGCACAGTGGCAATCGCAATCAGAATCAAAACTCCCGTCAGGGCACGGTTGCCAAACTCAATGGCACCGTGAATGCCCTGCTCTTGCGTGGTGGTGATGTGCCCTGGTGTGCATTCGGGCCAGTCGGTGCATCCGAGCCCAGAACCGGTGAGACGCACGACACCGCCTGTTACCACAATCAGAATCTCGCTCGCCAACGAAACCCACGCCCAAGTGCGAGCCTGGCCAGCTGAACGTTTGCTAGCCCAACCAAACACGCTGCGCAGGTTCTTCACCACTAGATTCAAAATCAGCCTCTCAGACCTAAAAACTCAAAACGCTTGCGATTGGGGCTAGTGTCAAAACCTAGCCTCGGCTAAACTTGAGGTTCTAACCAGCACTAGGCATCGGCGCCTTTTAACAAGCAACTCTTAAAGTCTTGCACGAATTCGCTGGAATACTTTTTGCCTTGGTCATGGTTGTAGTTCATTACCGATATAACAGAATCACAGGAGGTTCAGCATGTCTGAGAACATCATCGAACGCCCCGAACTAGACAGCCTCGGCGTCTATGAATTTGGTTGGGCTGATTCAGATAAAGCTGGCCAAGCAGCGGTGCGCGGCATTAACGAAGACGTCGTTCGCGATATTTCTGAGAAGAAATCAGAATCTGATTGGATGCTCGAAAACCGACTCAAAGGTTATGAGTATTTCTTGCGCAAGCCAATGCCAAGCTGGGGTTCAGACCTAAGCGGCATTGATTTCGACAACATCAAGTACTTCGTGCGTTCAACCGAACGCCAAGCAAAATCATGGGAAGAACTTCCTGACGACATTAAAAACACCTACGAGCGTCTGGGAATTCCAGAAGCTGAGCGTTCACGTCTAGTGGCCGGTGTTGCGGCTCAGTATGAGTCTGAGGTTGTCTATCACCAGATTCGCGAAGACCTTGAACAGCAAGGCGTAATCTTTCTTGACACCGACACTGCTCTAAAAGAGCACCCAGAGATTTTCAAAGAATACTTTGGCACCGTGATTCCGGCCGGCGACAACAAGTTTGCCGCTTTGAACACCGCCGTTTGGTCTGGCGGCTCATTCGTTTATGTTCCTAAGGGCGTTCACGTTGAGATTCCACTTCAGGCTTATTTTCGAATCAACACTGAAAACATGGGCCAGTTCGAGCGCACCCTGATCATCGCCGACGAAGACAGCTACGTTCACTACATCGAAGGTTGCACCGCTCCAATTTATGATTCAGACTCGTTGCACTCAGCCGTCGTTGAAATCATCATCAAAAAGGGTGCTCGTGTGCGCTACACGACCATTCAAAACTGGTCGAACAACGTCTATAACCTCGTAACCAAGCGTGCCATCGCTCACGAGGGCGCAACCATGGAGTGGATCGACGGAAACATTGGTTCAAAGGTCACCATGAAGTACCCAGCAGTGATTCTCGCTGGTGAGCACGCTCGTGGTGAAACTCTTTCGGTAGCCTTCGCTGGCGAAGGCCAACACCAAGACGCTGGTGCAAAGATGATTCACCTCGCGCCATACACTTCGTCTTCAATCATTTCTAAGTCAATTGCCCGTGGCGGAGGCCGCACTTCATACCGCGGCGAGATTCGCGTTGCCCCAGGTGCACACCACTCGGCCAACACGGTTCGCTGTGATGCCCTTTTGGTTGACACCATTTCACGAAGCGACACCTACCCTGCAGTTGATGTTCGCGAAGACAACGTGACAATGGGTCACGAAGCTACTGTTTCGCGCGTCAGCGACGAACAACTGTTTTATCTGCAGTCGCGAGGCATGCCAGAAGACGAAGCTATGGCAATGATTGTGCGCGGTTTCATCGAGCCAATCGCCAAAGAGCTACCGATGGAATATGCCCTCGAGCTCAACAAACTTATCGAAATGCAAATGGAAGGAGCGGTTGGCTAGTGGCCGAAGCAACACAAACCGCCCAGCACGGCAACAAGGCCCACAGCCACGGCGGTTATGCCAGTGCGGCCGAGGTTCCGTTACAAACCCGCTCAGAGCGAATTCGATCAACTAACGTTGCCGACTTTGCCGCGATCACCCCACGCGAAGAGCAGTGGCGCTATTTGAGCGCTTCAAAGCTAAACGGCTTAGATGCCGACAGCCTTGAAGAATTCAGTGGCGACATCGCTGCCAAACACCCCGAGGGTGTTGTAACCGCATGGGTTGGCCCAGAGAACCCTGCTTTTGGTGCCGCTGGAACCCCCGAAGACCGCACCAGCGCAGCAGCTTGGGGGTCAGCATCGGCTGCCTACCTAGTAACCATTCCAGGCAACTCTGAACCAGACTGTGAAGTTCAACTAACTTTCACTTCACACGATCTAACCCCGAGCGCCTCGCACATCATCATCGATGCAAAAGCCCACTCGAAAAGCATCGTGATCATTGACCACAAGGGTGACGCGACTCTCGCTGAAAACGTTGAAATCATCGTGGGCGATGAGGCTAACCTCACAGTCGTCTCGATTCAAGATTGGAACGCCGGCTCGGTTCACACTTCAGCCCAGTTCGCGAAGCTAGGCCGCAACGCCAAGCTCAAACACCTGAATATCAGCTTGGGTGGTGACGTGGTTCGCGTCAGCCCGTCGGCAAGCTTCTCGGCGCCGGGTGGCGACGTCGAACTTTTGGGTGTTTATTTCGCAGACAGCGACCAGCACCTAGAAAACCGACTTTTCGTTGACCACAGTGAACCGAACTGCAAATCTCGCGTCACTTACAAGGGCGCATTGCAGGGCGACGGTGCCCACACCGTCTGGGTTGGCGACGTTTTGATTCGTGCCGCTGCCGAAGGCACTGACACCTATGAGTTGAACCGCAACCTGTTGCTGAACGACGGATGCCGTGCCGACTCGGTGCCAAACCTTGAGATCGAAACCGGTCAGATTCAAGGCGCAGGGCACGCTAGCGCTAGCGGCCGTTTTGACGACGAGCAGCTTTTTTATCTGCAGGCTCGAGGAATTACCGAGAGCGACGCCCGTCGCCTAGTGGTTCGTGGCTTCTTGAACGAAGTGATTCAGCAAATCGGAATCGCAGAAATCGAAGACCGTTTGAACCAAGCCATTGACCTAGAACTAGCAAGGAGCGCCTCATAATGGCTCTAAGAATTTGTGCAGTTGAAGACATCAGGGTTGGCAAAGCGATTCGTGTGAAAGTTGGCGAACTAACCCTCGCGGTTATTCGAAACAAAGCCGGAGACGTTTTTGCCCTAGACGACAAGTGCTCGCATGGTGAGATCTCTTTGAGTGAAGGTTTTGTCGGCAAAGACAACACCATCGAATGCTGGGCGCACGGCGCTAAGTTTTCACTCGAAACCGGTGAGGCCCTTACCCTCCCAGCTTTTGAACCAGTTGCTCGCTATGAAGTAATCATCGACAACGGTGACATTTTTCTTGAAATCGACGAAGCCTAAACGAAAGACTTTTGACAATGACCATTTTGCAAATCAAAAACCTGCACGTCACAGTTGACACCGATCAGGGCACCAAAGAGATTCTCAAGGGTGTTGACCTGACGCTTCGCAGCGGTGAAACTCACGCAATCATGGGCCCTAACGGTTCGGGTAAGTCAACTTTGGCCTACACAATCGCAGGTCACCCGAAATACACCGTTACCGAGGGTGAAATCTTGCTTGACGGCGAAGATGTTCTTGCCATGAGCGTTGACGAGCGCGCACGCGCTGGCCTCTTCTTGGCGATGCAATACCCGGTAGAGATTCCTGGTGTATCGGTTTCGAACTTCTTGCGCACCGCAAAAACTGCACTTTCTGGCGAGGCCCCAGCGCTACGTGGTTGGATCAAAGACCTTCGAAGCGCCATGGACGATTTGAAGATGGACTCTGGCTTCACCGAACGTAACGTCAACGAGGGTTTCTCGGGTGGTGAAAAGAAGCGTCACGAGATTTTGCAGCTTGAACTTCTCAAGCCAAAGATTGCCGTTCTTGACGAGACTGACTCTGGCCTTGACGTTGACGCACTAAAGATTGTTTCTGAGGGTGTCAACCGCGCCAAGACCAACACCGACCTCGGTGTGCTGCTCATCACTCACTACACCCGCATCTTGAAATACATCAAGCCTGACTTTGTGCACGTTTTCGTCGCTGGCAAGGTGGCTGAAGAGGGCGGCCCTGAGCTGGCTGAGCGTCTCGAAGCTGAAGGCTACGACCGCTACTTGAAGGCCTAGATTGAGCGCGATTGAACTAGAGCCGGCTGAGTACGACAAAGTCGAAGAGGCTCTTAAAGACGTTATCGACCCTGAAATCGGCGTAAATATTGTTGACCTCGGGTTGATTTATGGTTTGCAAAAGTCAGAAGAAGATGGTCACCTGCTCATCAACATGACGCTAACCAGCGCCGGATGCCCACTCACCGACGTGCTCGAAGAGCAAACTGCTGAGGCGCTTGATGGCGTTGTCGAGGCATTTCGCATCAACTGGGTATGGATGCCACCCTGGGGCCCTGAAAAGATTACCGAAGACGGCAAAGAGCAAATGCGTGCAATCGGTTTTTCAATCTAAACAAATCAGCGGGCCTTCCAGCTTAGGCGGGCCCGCTTTTTGTATCTTGGAGCGCTAGGGCACTGTTGCGAAGCCACCCAAGAGCTGATTTTGCAAGTTTGCGATGCTGATTGCGCCTTTAGGAACTTCGAATTTTTTCGATTCGCCAGAGTGGGGGAGCAACTCGGCAGAAAATTCCACTCCGGGCGCAAGGCTTGTTTCGGTTACGTTCAGCGTAAACTTTGAAAGTTTGTGAGTCCATTGATCTGCCCAAATCGTCACCTTGGTGCCATTTAGAGCGGCCTCAATTTCAGATACTTTGACGCTTTGAATCGATTTTGCAAGTTCAACCTTCGAAATCAAACTTGAACCCTGAGCTGCGCATTTTTCAATTTCGTCAAAGGCTTTGGTTTCGATAAAGCCAAGCAGGCCAGCCTTCAACGCCGCCGCATCGAGGGTCAACTCGTATCCCAATTTGCCGTCTTTGACACCGAGCTCTTTTGAAACTTTGAGAAAATCGTTGGCTTTCGCTAGAGCAACAATTTCAGCCGATAGCTCGCCAGCAAGTTTCGGGTCTTCGAATTTTTCTTGAATGCAAGTGGCTTCAGAGCCAGCAATCGCCAGCTGATCAATCTCTGATTTGCTGATCTTGACCCATTTGCCCGAGATGGTTTCTGAGATGGCTGAAATCTGTGCGGGTTCAAGTTGAGCTATAGCCAATAGAGATAGCGCTGAATCGAAATCGCTCAGCTGCAGATACACATCACCTTTGGCTGTGGCTATGGTTTCAAGGTTGGCGCGTGCTGCTTGCCCTGCAATTTCGAGGTTTAGCAGTGCGTTCAAATCAACACCGGTCGCGTCACTAGCAACGCCAATTTTTAAAGAGCCCTGGCTGCCGAGGGCTGCCGCTGAGGCTTTGAGGGTCAGTTCAAGGGCTGAGTTGGGTTGGTTAAAAAGCGAGCCGATCGCCATTCCGACTACGGTGCGCGGCGCTTGATAAGCCGCGTAGGCCCACGACCCACCGCCCAGAACTGTCGCTAACACGACAGCGATTGCGATAACTCGTTTCTTGCCCCAACCCTTGTTTTCTGGAGCGGCCGATGATTTTGATGCCTCGTCAAAAACGACATCTTCTAAGTCTTGATGCTGTGCCATGAAGTTCCCCTTTGTCTTCATACTAAGCACAAAACGAAGGCAACCCAACAAAAAACCCCATTCAAGCTTGGGAGCGAGAACGGGGCCTTTGTTGAAAAAGTTGAGGCGAATTAACCCTTGATTTTCTTCACCAAGAGGTAGGCACCAGGCAAAACAAACGCTGCTGCGACCAGCTTCAAGAGGTCACCGACCACGAATGGTGTGAAGCCCCATGCAATGGTTTGGTCCCAGCTAACGCCGTATGAATACTGCAACCAAGGCAAACCGAGAGTATAAATCACTGCGTTGCCTAGAGCAAAAGCGCTGATGACGCCAAGTGATGATTTTGCCCAACCACGCTCAGCCAAGAAACCTACGAGAGCAGATGCCAACACGAAACCGACAATGTAACCAAGGGTTCCGGTTAGTTTGCCCGCATCATCGAAAAGACCAGACTTGCCTTCTGTGAAAACCGGAAGACCAGCAGCGCCGACCAAAAGATAAAGGAACATTGAAGCTGCGGCGCGGTTAGCACCAAGTGCAGCACCGACTAGCAAAACCGCAAAAGTCTGACCAGTGAATGGCACAGGGCTGGTTGGAATAACCAACTGTGCAGCGGCAGCGGTCAAAGCTGTTCCGCCAACAACAAGTGCTAGGTCTGCAACAAGGCTGCGTGGAATAAAGCTGTCAACCAAAGTAGGTCGGTTGGTCAAAGTTAGTGACATAGTCGCTCGCTTTCAAGGTTTAGTTATAACAACGATATTAGACTAGGAGTTTTGCAGGCTGACTTGGTTTACCTGTTTTTTACAATGTATTGCGGAGCCCCATTTGATCAACGTTCGTGACCTCGAGATTCGCATTGGCGCACGCGTGCTCATGCAAGGCGTGAACTTTCGCGTTGACAAAGGCGACAAGGTCGGATTAGTCGGCCGAAACGGTGCTGGCAAAACCACACTGACCAAGATTTTGGCAGGCGATGGCGCTCCTTCTTCAGGTGTTGTTGAGAAAGCGGGAGAGATTGGCTATTTGCCTCAAGACCCACGTTCTGGCGACCCAGAAGAGCTGGCACGCACCCGCATTTTGAACGCTAGAGGTCTCGGTGACCTGCTTCTAAAAATGGAGCAGGCAACTGCCGACATGGGCAGTGTTGACGAAGAGATTTATGAGCGCGGCATGCGCACATATTCAAGCGCAGAAGAAAACTTTCAATCGGCAGGCGGTTATGCAGCCGAAGCTGAAGCCGCAGCGATTGCAAGCAACCTCGGTTTGAAAGAAAACATTTTGAACCAGCCGTTGAAAACCCTCTCGGGTGGTCAACGTCGCCGCATCGAACTTGCGCGCATCCTCTTCTCAAATGCCGAGACGATGATTCTCGACGAACCGACTAACCACCTCGACGCCGACTCGGTGATTTGGTTGCGCGACTTTTTGAAGGGCTACCAGGGCGGTCTTATCGTGATCAGTCACGACGTTGACCTAGTCGAAGAGACCGTGAACCGAGTGTTTTATCTTGATGCCATGCGCTCGGTAATCGATGTTTACAACATGGGATGGCGCCAGTATCAAAAGCAGCGTCAGGTTGACGAAGAACGTCGCAAGCGCGACCGAGCCATCGCCGAGAAAAAAGCGTCGGTGCTGACCACTCAGGCAGCCAAGTTTGGCGCCAAAGCTTCGAAGGCCGTTGCCGCTAAGCAGATGGTTCGTCGCGCCGAGGCACTGTTGAACAATCTCGATGAGGTTCGCGAAGTTGACCGCGTTGCCAAGATTAAGTTTCCCGACCCGGCACCTTGCGGTCGCACCCCGTTGATGGCAAGCAACCTTTCAAAGAGCTACGGCTCGCTTGAGATTTTCGCTTCGGTTGACTTGGCCATCGACAAGGGCTCTAAGGTCGTAATCATCGGGCTCAACGGCGCAGGCAAGACCACGTTGCTTCGAATGCTTGCAGGCATTGACAAGCCAGACACCGGTCAGATTGAACCTGGTCACGGTCTAAAAGTTGGCTATTTTGCCCAGGAACACGAAACCCTTGACGTGAGCAAAACCGTTCTCGAAAACATGCAGCGTGCCGCGCCTCAGCTTGGCGACACCGATGCCCGCAAGGTTCTCGGTTCATTCCTATTCACCGGCGACGACGTCAACAAACCAGCTGGCGTGCTATCTGGTGGCGAAAAAACTCGTTTGGCATTGGCCTCACTTGTGGTTTCTTCTGCAAACGTGCTGTTGCTCGACGAACCTACTAACAACCTCGACCCAGCGAGCCGCGAAGAGATCTTGCGAGCGTTGGCAACCTTCACCGGTGCCGTCGTTTTGGTGTCACACGACGTCGGCGCGGTGAGGGCACTAAACCCAGAACGTGTTTTGATCATGCCTGACGGTGCTGAAGATCACTGGAACGAAGGCTATGCCGAGCTCATTTCGTTGAGCTAAAAACTGTTCTTCGGCAGCTTTCTATGGTAATAAAAGTTGGTCTTCGACTTCAGCGTCTTTATCGGTCGCTGATTTGCGCTTAGGTTTGATCACATAGTTAGGGTCAGTCGCCGCACGATAAAACTGCATCTCTTTGCGAATCGCCCAAACCAAAGTAACGATTGCAAGCACGCTAAAGATGATCCACTGAATGGCATAGCTCAAGTGATTGCCTTCGCCGATTGAGGGCTTTGGCAAAAGTTTTGCCTGTGGTTGGGCAACCGACTCGCTTTCGAGCGTCAGATAAGCGTTTATGTAGGTCTGTGCCGAATTCATGGTCGCAAGCGAGGGCAAATCGATTGAAGGAATCTGGCCTGTTGGGGCAGTGCGGTTTAAGGCAGCCTCAGTCGGCATCAATCGCCCAACCAAAGTCAGCTCTTCAATATTGGGAACTGGAACTTCATCGGGGGAGTCTTGGGCGTTACCAGTGGGTAGCCACCCGCGATCAATAATCACAACCTGATTGTTTCGAGCTAGAAAAGGCACCAGCACTTCAAAACCTGGGTAACCACCCAGCGGGCGATTTCGCACCAGGGTTGTCATTTCTGGCAGGTAGTGGCCGGTAACGGTGACGGGTAACCATTTTTTAGAGTTGGGCAGCGGGCTCGTCAGGTCAGGCAAAGCTTTTTCGAGCGGCACGGCGGCTTTGCCATAGTTGAGGGCGATTGTGTTCATCACGGCCACCACCTGTGAACGGCGATCAAACTGCCACTGTGAAAGAAATACGCAGGCAACCGAGAATAAAGCGACCAAAAGCAGCCAAGCCACATAGCGGCGCCAAGAGTTTCTCAAAAAAGCCATAGTTTTTAGCACGCTCAAATGGTTATTTGTGGTCAATTTCGAGAGTTTCTAAATAAAAACTTCTCGTCGAAAGATAGTCAACCAAATATTCGCGATGTTCGAGGCAGGCGAGCCAAATTTTGCGTCGGTCAGCGTCGTGAACTTTTGGGTTATTCCAAACCACTTGAAATTCGGCATTCACCAGACAGCCCGCTCTCGAGCATTTTACAGGGGTACCAAAACTCGCGTCAGGGTTTAGATTCAGCATTTATGAAGTCTTCTGCGGTGATTTGCAGAGTTGGAGCCTTGGCACTCGTGAGCGTCGGCTGGGGCTTGCCGTCAGTTTTTTCATTGGCGATGATCACTGCGAAATAAGGCAAGAAGATAGCACCGGCAAAGCAAACCCACATGAACCAACCGTTGGCAAAAAGAACTCCCACGACAATGCAAATGGTTCGAACAACCATCGCGACGGTGTACTTCAGCATGCGCGTGCGACGCTCGTCGTCAGCTGATTCGCCTAACGAGGTTACGCTCTGGGCAACTTTTGCCAACACAACTCGATTCTGATTTGATGAGGCTTGACGCAGGCGTTTTATCGCGCCGCATCAAGGGCTAATACTAGACTTCAATCTGTTCCTAACACTTTCTATTCCGCACCAGAGGCTCTTTGCGAAAGGCTTTTTAATGTCAACAGCACGCACCATTCTTGTTACCGGCGGCAACCGCGGCATCGGCCGTTCGATTGCTGAAGAGTTTGTAGCTCAAGGCCACCGCGTTGCTGTTACCGTGCGTTCAGGCGAGGGCCCTGCCGGCACCATGAGCGTCATTGCTGACGTCACCGACGGTGAATCACTAGACCGCGCATTTGCCGAGGTAGAAGCCGCCTACGGCCCGATTGAAGTGCTTGTGGCTAACGCGGGCATCACTCGCGACACTTTGTTGATGCGAATGACCGATGAAGACTTCGAAAAAGTTCTTGACACCAACCTGACCGGCGCTTTTCGCGTTGTGAAGCGTGCGACTAAGGGAATGATGAAGGTGCGCTTTGGTCGCATCATTCTGATCTCTAGTGTTGTGGGTTTGCTCGGCAACGCCGGCCAGGTCAACTATTCAGCTGCCAAAGCGGGTCTTGTGGGCATGGCCCGCTCAATCAGCCGTGAACTTGGCACGCGCGGAATCACCGCGAACGTTGTTGCACCAGGGTTCATCGACACCGACATGACAGCTGAATTGCCAGAGGCTGTGCTTGAAGATTTCAAAAAGCGTGTTCCAGTAGGTCGTTTTGCGGCTCCGAGTGAAGTCGCCAAAGTTGTAGCTTGGCTAGCAGGCGACGATGCCGCCTACATCACCGGCGCAGTTATTCCGGTCGATGGCGGCCTAGGAATGGGTCACTAAAGCCCAAGCACCGGCAAAAGTCTGGCGAGACTGGTTTCTAAAACTACGTCTGCGGCCTCACGAACCACCGGTTTGGCGTTGAAGGCCACCGATAGGCCAGCTTTGGCCATCATTTCAAGATCGTTTGCGCCATCGCCAACAGCAACTGTTCGGCTGATTTCGATGCCGCACGCTGAAGCCCACTCAATCAGAGCGTCAGCTTTAGCAGTTCGATCAATGATTCGACCGATTACCTTGCCCGTCAGCAAACCGTTCTGAACTTCGAGCTGATTTGCCCTAGCAAAGTCAAGTCCGAGAGAATCGGCAAGTGGGTTCAAGATTTGGTTGAAGCCACCTGAAACCGCACCAACGTGACCACCGGCTGCCTGAACCGCAGAAATCATTTCTAGGGCACCCTCGGTCACGCGAACGCTGGCAAAAACGTCCTCAAAAACGCTTTCGGGCAAGCCTTTGAGAACCGCCACTCGCTCAATGAGGCTCTGGGCGAAATCCAGGTCGCCAGCCATGGCACGATTAGTGATGGCTGCCACTTCGTCGCGCTTGCCGGCATAATCTGCTAGAAGTTCAATTACTTCATCTTCGATCAAAGTTGAATCGACATCGCAAACTACAAGGTAGGGCAGGGCAGCGTTAGCAACAAAAGTCTGGTCATTCACCCTATAAGTTTAGGCAACAGACGCACCGGCTATGGCGCGACGACGATGCCCTTGCCAACAACAGTGATTCCAGAGTCGGTCACGGTGAAACCGCGGCTCAAATCACGCTCTTTGTCAACGCCAACTGCAGCACCGTCGAGAACTTTGACCGACTTGTCAAGAATGGCTCGTCGAACAGTGGCATCGCGGCCGATCAAAACGCCATCAAGCAAAACCGAATCAGTAACCAGAGCGCGAGAATGCACGCGCACGTTTGGCGAGAGCACGCTGCGCTCAACGATGCCGCCAGAAACCACGGTTCCTAGCGAAACGATTGAATCAGTGGTGCGACCCTGGTTACCTTCACCATCGTGAACGAACTTTGCCGGCGGCAAGTTGATCTGCTGAGTAAAAATCGGCCATTCGTTGTTGTAAAGATTGAAAACCGGCATAACCGAGATGAGGTCCATGTGAGCGTCGTAATAAGAATCAATGGTTCCGACGTCGCGCCAATAGCTCTTGTCGCGATCTGTTGAGCCAGGAATCTCGTTGAACGTGAAGTCATAAACCCCAGCGTCTTCGCGTCCAACCATGTAAGGCACGATGTCGCCGCCCATGTCGTGGCTAGAAGTCTCGAGTGTGCCATCGTGCTCGATCGCCTCAATCAGCGCCTTAGCACTGAAAACATAGTTGCCCATCGAAGCTAATACTTCTTGAGGGCTTTCTAGCAAGCCTTTAGGGTCGCTTGGCTTTTCGCGAAAAGCTGCAATCTTGGTTGGGTCTTTATCGTCAACTTCAATGACACCAAATTGGTTGGCAAGTGAAATCGGCTGGCGAATCGCGGCAACGGTCACACCGCGGCCAGATTTGACGTGCGCGTCAATCATTTGGTCGAAATCCATGCGATAAACGTGGTCAGCACCCACAACCACGACAATGTCTGGGGTTTCGTCGCTCAAGAGGTTCATGCTCTGCAAGATTGCGTCAGCCGAGCCACTGAACCAGCGCTTGCCGAGGCGTTGTTGAGCGGGAACCGATGCGACATATGCTCCAAGCAACGGCGACATCCGCCAGGTTTGCGAGATGTGACGGTCAAGTGAGTGCGACTTGTATTGCGTCAACACCACGATGCGTCGCATGCCAGAGTTGATCAGGTTTGACAAGGCAAAGTCGATCAAACGATAGCTGCCACCAAACGGCACAGCGGGTTTCGCTCGGTCAGCGGTGAGCGGCATAAGGCGCTTGCCCTCGCCACCTGCTAGAACCATTCCAAAAATACGTAATGCACTCATACTCGAAATGTTATTACCTAAAGCGTGCTCGCATTTGCAACCGCTAACATACAGACATGAGAATCGACCTCGTTAGCAAAGAATATCCACCAACTATCTATGGCGGTGCAGGCGTGCACGTCGCTGAATTAGTGAAAGTTCTGCGAAAACACATCGAGGTTAGGGTTCATGCCTTCGGTGAAGAACGTAATGAAATTGATACATTTTCATACACTCACGGGCACGAGTTTGATAGTTCAAATGCCGCGTTGCAGACGATGGCGACAGATTTGACAATGGTTGGCAATATTGCCGGCTCAGACTTAGTTCATTCACACACCTGGTATGCCAACTTTGCTGGTCAAGTTGCCGGCACGCTGCACGGCATTCCTCACCTAATCACCGCGCACAGCCTAGAGCCGCTGCGACCTTGGAAAGAAGATCAACTTGGCGGGGGATACCGCCTGTCATCTTGGGTGGAACGCACCGCATATGAGGGCGCAACCGGCATCATCGCCGTGAGCCACGGCATGCGAGCCGACATTTTGCGTGCCTACCCGCAACTAGACCCAAATAAAGTTTCTGTGGTTCACAACGGCATTGACCTCGAGGCTTTCCAAGCGGCAAGCAATCCAGACCTGGTTCGCGCACTTGGAATCAACCCAGATCAGCGCAGTGTTGCGTTTGTTGGCCGCATCACCCAACAAAAAGGTTTGCCATATTTGCTCAAGGCAGCTCGTGAATTGCCTGCCGACGTTCAGCTGGTGCTTTGCGCGGGCGCACCAGACACCAAAGAGATTTTGAACACGGTAACCGAGCTCGTTGAAGAACTTCGCAAAGTTCGTGACAACGTGATTTGGGTCGAAAAGCACCTTAGCCGTCAAGAACTGATTGCAGTTCTGTCGGCAACTACCGTGTTCGCCTGCCCATCAATCTATGAGCCGCTAGGAATCGTGAACCTAGAGGCTATGGCCTGCGGCACTCCAGTTGTCGCCACCGCCACCGGCGGAATTCCTGAGGTAGTTGCCCACGGCGAAACGGGCATTCTGGTGCCGATTGAGCAGTTGCAAGATGGTTCAGGCAAACCGCTAGACGAAGCCAAATTCGTTGCCGACTTTGCTGACGCCCTAAACCAGGCACTCGAAAATACTGATCTAGCAGCGTTCGGCGCTGCGGGTCGCAAACGTGTTGAAGACCACTTCAGCTGGGATTCAATTGCCTCGCAAACCATCAGCGTGTATTCGAAGGCAATCGGCGCATAGTCGATGCTCGTGTCTTAGGCTCTAAATCATGGCTGTTGTAATCAATCTCAATAACGTAACCGTGGTGCGCGAAGGCCGCCCGATTCTAGACAATGTTGACTTTACTGTCGAAGAAAAGCAGCGTTGGGCAATCGTCGGGCCAAATGGTGCTGGCAAAACCACGCTATTGCGAGTTGCCGCCGCCGCTCTGCAGCCAACCACGGGCACCGCAACAATTCTGGGCGAGCAGCTTGGCGAGATCAACGTATTCGAACTTCAAACCCGCATCGGTTTCGCTTCAACCGCGCAAGCTAACCGCATTCCGAACTCAGAAACGGTTCTCAATGCGGTTATGACCGCGGCATATGCTGTCACCGGGCGCTGGACCGAGAAATATGAAGAGGTTGACGAGCGCCGTGCTCGTCGCGTTCTGAACGAATGGCACCTGCTTGACCTTGCTGACCGAGCTTTCGGAACCCTCAGCGATGGCGAACGCAAACGCGTTCAGATCGCCCGCGCCGTGATGACCGACCCTGAACTCTTGCTTCTCGACGAGCCGGTTGCAAGCCTTGACATGGCATCGCGCGAGTTGACTGTTGGCGTTTTAGGCCAATATGCCAGTTCACCGGTTGCCCCAGCAATGGTTATGGTCACTCACCACCTTGAAGAGATTCCTGAGGGATTCACTCACGCGTTGCTAATGAAAGACGGCAGAATTTTCTCGGCCGGTGAGATTCGCAGCACGCTAACCTCAGACAAGGTGAGCGAAGCATTTGGTTTTGGCTTGCACGTTGAATTCAACGATGGCCGATACCACGCACGCGCTCGCTAAAGAAAACTGCGCCATCTGTCGCAAAACACCGCCAATGAGCTGGCAACGCGCCGCAGATTCTGCTAACATCTATCTTTAGTGCTATTTAGCTCTCGACCCATTTTTCAGATTTTTAGAAGGTAGCTTTTCATGAAGGCAAACATTCACCCAAAGTATGAGCAAGTTGTTTTTCGCGACTTGGCTTCTGGTGTTGCATTCCTAACCCGTTCAACTGCTACTAGCAGCAAGACCATCGAATGGGAAGACGGCAACAGCTACCCAGTTTTTGACGTTGAAATCTCGTCAGCATCACACCCTTTCTACACAGGCAAGCAGCGCATCATGGACGCAGCCGGTCGTGTCGAGCGCTTCAACGCTCGTTACAAGGGTTTTGGCGCCTAGTTTTTTCGCGAGGATGCCCTCCGGCATTCAACCAAATCTTCAATAAAAAAGCACCCCAGCGATGGGGTGCTTTTTTATTGCCCAGGTTTTAGGGTCTTGACCGTCTAGCTAATAGCTCTGATAGGCCAACCAAAGTCAGTGATCAGTGGCTTGCCTAGGCCTTCGAGAAACCTATTGAACGAAATATCTTGTTCGAGCGACCAACCGACCTGACCTTCGTGCAGCTCAGCTAGCGAGTATTCTTCGAGCAACTTGAACTTGCCCAGCACAGCAAGGGCAACCTGGCCGGCTGCGATGGCATCTGCTGTGGCGTTGTGGGCGTCGTCGCCAAGGGCGACGCCGTACAGCTCACTGGAGGCTGTGAGAGTGCGCTTGCCCTTGCGCCATTTGTCGAAACGTCGGTCGAGCACCAGTGGGTCGATCACTGGCATCGGTTCACTAAGCACCGGCAAACCAAGTGCCTCAGAATTGCTCTTCAAAATGGTGAAGTCATAGCTCGCGTTGTAAGCGACCACGGGAATGCCATCGGCGAAAAGCTCATTGAGCTTGGCGTTTATCTCTGACACAACCTCAGCCAGTGGTCGCCCTTTTTCAATTGCCATTTCAGTTGTGACGCCGTGCACGCTGGCGGCAATTGCAGGAATCTCAACGCCAGGGTTGGCTAGCCATTCCTGCGCCTGACCGATTAGGTTGCCTTCGCCATCGAGCAATGCGATGCAAGCTGTAACTATCTTTGAGTTAGCTAGGTCGAGTCCGGTGGTTTCGAGGTCAAAAACTGCGATTTGGTTGAGTGTATTCACAGAGACAACACTAGAGCGGGTTGGCGACTTTTTGGCGCAGCGCTAGCTGCAGAGCCCAATGCCGCGAGCCAGCTCTAAAGCTGCCGCTGATTGGTTGAGCGTGAAAATATGCAGGCCTGGTGCGCCAGATTCGAGCAGTTTGAGACCCAGGTCAATGGTGAACTGCATTCCAATGCGGCGAGCCTCAGCTTCATCAGCCAATTCAAGTTGAGTCATTAAGTCGGCTGGAATCGAGGCACCGCTCATGGCTGCCATACGAATAACCTGTTTGGCGTTATTGATTGGCATGAGCCCCGGAACGATCGGCAGAGTTGCACCCGCAGCATCAGCAGAGCCTCGCAGTGCAAGGTAGGCATCCAAGCTAAAAAATAACTGTGTGATGGCAAAAGAAGCCCCAGCTGACTGCTTTAGTGCCAAAACTTTTGAGTCATGCGCCATGTCGGGCGATTCTGGGTGAACTTCAGGAAAAGCGCCAACGCCAACTTCGAGAGCAGAAACTTCGTGCGCTAACTCGACCAGTCCTAAAGCGGTCTTTAGTTCACCTTCGGCGAGCGCGTTTGGGTTGTCTTTGGGAGCGTCGCCGCGAATCGCGAGCAGCGACTTAACGCCAGCAGCCTCAAACCGGCGAATCGTGTCAGCAGTGCCCGCGCGGGTTGCTCCAACTGCGGTGAGGTGACCCACGGTGGTGATCTGCGGTGCCATCTGCTCGACGATGCTGAGAGTGCGTGCGCTGTTTGAACCGCCGGCACCGTAGGTAACTGAAACGAAGTCAGCGCCAGCCTCGCGCACATCATCAAAAGTTCGCCAGAGTGATGCCTCGCCTGCTTGATCTTTCGGAGGGAAAAACTCAAACGAAAGGGTAGGTGCCGCATCAGCGTGACGGTCTTTGATTAGCTCTGTCACACTGCTGATAGCGGCAGGCTTTAGGTCACTGCGCAGCAGTGGTTGATTGGGCATTCATCTAGTTTAACGAGCACGACGCCCGTTATGGACTGCTCACCTGGTGCCAACGTAACCCAGTGAAACATAACCCTGGTGGCGCGCGCGGCGATAAACTAGAGGTTCTATGTTTACCCCCCGTTCTCAAGCGCTAATTGACGCTGTTCGCACCCGTGTTGTCGTGGCTGATGGCGCTATGGGCACCATGATTCAAGAGGCCCGCCCTTCGCTTGACGACTTTGAGGGTCACGAGGGTTGTAACGAGATTCTCAACGTCACTCGGCCTGAAATCATCGGTCATATTCACGCCCAATATTTGAAGTCTGGCGCAGAGGCGATTGAGACCAACACTTTTGGCGCTAACTTTGCCAACCTCGCCGAATATGGCATTGAGAGCCGCATTGAAGAGCTAGCTTTCGCTGGCGCCAAGATTGCTCGCGAAACCGCTGACGACTTTGCCACCGAAGCTAAGCCACGTTGGGTTTTGGGTTCGATTGGCCCTGGCACCAAGTTGCCTTCGCTGGGTCACGAAAAATTCGCTGTGTTGCGTGATGCTTATCAACTGCAGGTCACTGGAATGTTGCGCGGTGGCATTGACGCGGTATTGATTGAGACCTCTCAAGACCTACTTCAGGCAAAGAGCGCAATCATTGGTGCCAAACGTGCCATGAAAGCTCTTGATCACAGGGTTCCGGTTTTGGTGTCAGTGACCATTGAAACCACCGGCACGATGTTGATGGGGTCAGAGATCGGTGCTGCACTAACTGCATTGAGCGCACTCGGCATCGATGCAATCGGCTTGAATTGTGCCACTGGCCCAACCGAGATGAGCGAGCACCTGCGCTATTTGGGCAAGTTTTCAACTTTGCCGTTGGTTGTCATGCCTAACGCTGGCTTGCCTATCTTGGGCCCTCACGGCGCGCACTACCCGTTGACCCCGAGCGAGCTCGCCACCGCACAGTTGCAGTTCGTGAATGACTACGGCGCCGGCCTGGTCGGCGGTTGCTGCGGCACTACACCGGCACACATCGCCGAGCTAGCCAAGAGGGTTGAAGGCGCAACGCCAAAGCGACCTACCTTCACAGATGAACCTGGCTTAGCTAGCCTCTATCAGCACCAACCGTTCGACCAGACCATGACCTATCTTTCAATCGGCGAGCGCACCAACGCAAACGGTTCAAAAGCTTTTCGCGAGGCTTTATTGGCAGAAAACTGGGATGAATGCCTAGAGATCGCCCGCAGCCAAACTCGTGAGGGCGCTCACCTGCTTGACGTTTGTGTTGACTATGTTGGTCGTGACGGAGCCCGCGATGCTCGCGAGCTGGTGTCACGTTTGGCCACTGCCACAACGCTGCCGTTAGTTCTAGACAGCACCGAGCCTGCCGTGCTTGAGGCCGGCTTGGAGTGCATGGGTGGTCGCGCCATGATCAACTCAGTGAACTATGAAGATGGCGATGGCCCAACCTCGCGTTTTGCGCGCATCATGCCGATGGTCGTTGAGCATGGCGCTGCCGTTGTTGCCCTCACCATTGACGAAGAGGGCCAAGCGCGCACTGCACCAACCAAGTTTGCTATCGCTAAGCGTTTGATCGAAGACCTAACCGGCAACTGGGGCATGCGCTTGGTTGACATCACGGTTGACACACTGACGTTCCCAATTGCAACGGGTCAAGATGAAACCCGTCGCGATGGCATCGAGACCATCGAAGCGATTCGACTGCTCAACGAGGCTTACCCAGGCGTTCAGACCACTTTGGGCATTTCTAACATTTCGTTTGGTCTGAGCCCAGCTGCCCGCCACGTGCTCAACTCTGTTTTCTTGCACGAATGCATCAAGGTTGGCCTGACTTCGGCGATTGTTCACGCTGCGCGCATCATGCCGCTCAGCCAGGTGCCAGAGAACCAACTCAAAGCAGCCTTAGACCTCATCTATGACGCTCGCACCTATGACGAAGATGGCAACACCGTCAACGACCCGCTTACCAACTTCTTAGACGTTTTCAGCGGAATCGATGCTGCGGCAGCCCGAAAGTCTCGAGCTGACGAACTTGCTGCGATGCCTCTCGATGACCGTCTAAAGCAGCGAATCATCGACGGTGAAAAGAAAGGCCTCGAGCCTGACCTTGACGAGGCGATGGCACAAGGCAAGACCGCACTAAGCATCATCAATGACAACCTTTTGGTTGGTATGCAGGTGGTCGGTGAGCTATTTGGCAAGGGCGAGATGCAGTTGCCTTTCGTTTTGCAGTCAGCTGAAGTTATGAAAACTGCTGTTGCCCACCTTGAACCATTTATTGAAAAGAGCGAAGACAGCGGCAAGGGTCGCATTTTGCTAGCCACCGTTCGCGGCGACGTTCACGATATCGGCAAGAACCTGGTCGATATCATCCTCTCTAATAACGGCTTCGAAACCGTCAACATTGGCATTAAGCAGCCGATCAACGAGATTCTCAAGTCTGCCGAGGAACATTCGGTTGACGTCATCGGCATGAGCGGTTTGCTCGTCAAATCGACTCAGGTGATGAAAGAGAACCTCGAAGAGATGAACCTGCGCGGCATTGCTGCGAAATACCCGGTGATTTTGGGTGGCGCCGCGCTAACTCGCAGCTTTGTTGAGCAAGACCTTGCCGAGATTTATGAGGGCGAAGTGCGTTATGCCAGAGATGCTTTTGAGGGTTTGCGCCTGATGGATGCGCTGGTGAAAATCAAGCGTGGCGACACTTCGGTTAACTTGCCGCCACTCAAGAAGCGCCTGATTGCACCAAAGAACCTTTTGGTTCGCACAGTGCCCGACATGATGCCAGATCGCAGTGACGTGGCAACCGACAACGAGATTCCGCAGCCACCGTTTCTTGGTGTGCGCGTCGTCAAGGGCATTCCGCTGCGCGACTATGCAAGTTTCTTAGACGAGCGCGCTACATTTATGGGCCAGTGGGGCCTGAAGCCTTCAAGAGCCGACGATGGCGCAAGCTATGAAGAGTTGGTCGAAACCGAGGGCCGCCCACGTTTGCGCGCTTGGCTAGAGCGCATTCAAACCGAGGGTTGGCTTGAGGCCGCTGTTGTCTATGGATATTTTCCGGCGGTGTCTGAAGGCGACGACCTGATCATTTTGCATCACGGGCCTGAAAACGCAACCGATGGCGGTTCTGGTGGGGTTCCTGGCACCGAGCGCTTGCGATTTAAGTTTCCACGCCAAGCACGCGACCGTCACCTCTGTTTGAGCGACTATGTTGCTTCACGTGAAAGCGGCAAAGTCGACGTGGTTCCTTTTCAACTTGTGACCATGGGGGCTCGCGTCAGCGATGAGGCCAACAAGCTTTATGCAGCTAATGAATATCGCGACTATCTAGAGATTCACGGCCTGTCAGTTCAACTGACCGAGGCGCTTGCTGAGTTCTGGCACACTCGCGTTCGTGAAGAACTTGGCTTTAGCAGCGAAGACCCAGCCGAACTTGAGGGGCATTTCAAGCTCGACTATCGCGGTGCTCGCTATAGCTTTGGCTACCCGGCCTGCCCAGATCTTGAAGACCGCGCCAAGTTGGTCGAACTGCTAAGGCCAGAGGTGATCGGAGTGACTCTTAGCGAAGAGCTGCAGTTGCACCCAGAGCAGTCAACCGATGCAATGGTTCTGCATCACCCTGAAGCCAAGTATTTCTCGGTCTAGAATTTGGCTATGACAAACCCGAGTGCACTGCTTTCAAACCTCGCTAAAGCGCGCGGTGTTGCAAAGACTCTTGAAATAGGCGGCAAGCGCACAGCTTATTGGTTTTATAAGTCAGTCAATAACTCCGATGCCTCGCCGACCGTGGTTATGATTCACGGATACCGAGGTAATCACCATGGTCTTGAAGCTATCGTTGGCGCACTCGAAAGAGTGAACGTTGTTGTGCCAGACCTACCTGGCTTTGGTTTGTCTCAAGCGTTTGATGACAACCACTCGATCGAGCGTTATGCGCGCTGGGTTGGCGATTTTCTAACCGGCCTTGATTCAAATGGCGAGATTTCGCTCAAAAAAACAACTTTGCTCGGTCACTCGTTCGGCACGATTGTGGTCTCTGCTGCGGTGGCTGAAGGTTTGGCAAAGCCATCGAAAGTGGTTCTAATCAACCCGGTCTCAGCGCCGGCGCTGAGTGGGCCTCGAAGCATTCTCACGAAATTGACTTCGGCTTATTACTGGGCCGGCGGAAACCTTTCGCCAAGCATCGGCAATTCGTTGATGAAAAGCCCGGTGATCGTTCGCGGCATGAGCATTTTGCTCGCCAAAACTAGCGACAAAGAGATGCGCCGTTGGATTCATCGCGAGCACGACGAAAACTTCAACAACTTCGAAAATCGCAGGGTCGCCTACGAAGGATATGTTGCTTCGGTTAGCCACAATGTGGGGGAGTATGCCCACAAAATTGCACAGCCAACACTTCTGATCATTGGTGAACGCGATGACATCACATCTGTTGCCAACCAGCACGCAGTTCAGACTAAGTTTGCCAACGCTAAGCTCGAGCAAATCGATGGTGTTGGTCACCTAATTCACTATGAGACGCCAATCTTGGCAGCCAAGTTCATCAAAGACTTCGTCGAGACCAAGTAATGATTGCCGACAAAATATTTTTTGACGCGCGATATATCAGATTCGATCATCACGACGGCATTAGTCGTTTCTCGGCAGCGCTTTTTGCTGCACTCAACACGCGCACCAAAGTGGTGGCAATGATTTATGACCTACGCCAGCTTGAAAAACTGCCCCAGGGCATCGAATACATCATGGCAAACGACCCCACCTCATGGCGCGAGCCTTTTATCGCCCGATTTTTGAATAATGCAGGGGCCAAAGTGGTTTTTTCGCCGATGCAAACTATGGGCAGCCTTGGGCGAAAATACAAGTTGATTCTGACTTTGCACGACCTGATTTATTACAACCACAAGACACCACCGGCTGGTTTCAACCTGGCGATTCGCATTTTGTGGCGCCTCTATCACTTGAGCTATTGGCCACAACGACTTTTGTTGAACCGCGCCGATGCCGTTGCAACAGTTTCTGAAAGCACAAAGCGGCTCATGGAGTGGCATAAGCTCACCAAGAGACCCATCACGGTGATTTATAACGCAGCAGGTTCACCCACCGACGACAACCACCCCAAGCCGCCAAGCGCTCGGCCTAAGCACGCACAGAGCCTGGTTTATATGGGCAGTTTCATCGGTTACAAAAACGTTGAAGTGCTCATCGATGGCATGAAACACCTGCCTGATTTTGAACTCAATCTCTTAAGCAAGATCTCGCCAGAACGTCGAGCCGAGCTAGAAGCTCGAATCGACCCAGCCGGAGGCAAAGTGGTTTTTCACAACGGGGTCAGCGAATCGGCTTACCATCAGCAGCTAGACAGGGCAGTGGCTTTAGTCACCGGCTCTCAAGACGAAGGCTTCGGCATTCCACTAGTTGAGGCGATGTCACGAGGCATTCCTGTGGTCGTGAGTGACATTGAGATTTTTCGCGAAATCGGCGGGTCTGCTGCTCTGTATTTCAATCAAAATGACCCAAAAGATTTTGCCGATCAAGTCAAGAAATTGACTTCAAACCCTGCTTGGGTGGCACGGTCTGAAGCATCGCTCAAATGGTCAAGGCACTTTAACTGGAGCCAATCAGCGGGTGCGCTAACCCAAATGATTAGCGATCTCTAAGCTATTCGGTTGGCAGCTGCAAAGTCTGCGGAGCATAATCAACAACGCTCCAAGAGCCGGCTTCGTGCTTCAAAATGCTCATGCTGGCGTTACCCAAACGCTCACCTTCACGTGGCAGCTCGTTGTCACTGGTCAGACGCAAAAGCTTGCGAATGAGAGCACCGTGAGAAACCGTCAATACCCGCTGCCCTTGGTAGGTTTCGGCGAGTTTGTCGAGCAAAAGTCTTGCTCTAGCAGCAAGTTCGGCAAGAGACTCTGAGCCTGGCACCAGATTGGTGTCTTCATATTTGGCACGCCACTCTTCATAGAGCAAACCCTCAGCTTCACCGAACGAACGCTCAAGCAAAAGCGGCTCAACGTGAATCACGTCAAAACCCGCGTGCTTAGCAACAATGTCAGCCGTGTCACGCGCTCTTGAAAGCGGCGAGGTGAGCAGAACATCCCATTCGTTGCCATCAATCGTTTGGCCTGCCAGTTCAGCCTGCGAAATGCCCTTTTCATTCAAAGGTATGTCGGCGATTCCCTGGAGGCGAAAATCAATGTTCCAATCGGTTTGGCCGTGACGCAGCAGGCCAACAATCGTGCTAGTCAATCAAAAGCCTCTCTAAAACCAGCGAACTGTTCGCTTCGATCTTTGCAAGTGCAAGTTCATCTGCCTTGGTAGGCCCAAGGTTCACGATAATAATCGGCTTCTCGGTTCGCGCAGCGTGCTTGGCAAAGCGCATGCCCGAGTTAACCGCCAGCGAGGTGCCGACTACCAACAAAGCATCAGCCTCGTCAAGTGCCGCAAAACAATCGTTCACGCGGTCGGTTGGCACATTCTCGCCAAAAAACACCACGTCGGGCTTCAAAACACCGCCACATTTTGGGCAGTCAGGCACCTGAAAGTTATCGGCAACCGAAACTTCAGCATCGCCGTCAGGGCTGAACTCAAAACTGTCGCTTTTAGAAATCGTTGGGTTGAGCTGCGTGAGCAAAGCATCCATATCAATTCTAGACATCGAAAGGCCACATTTCATGCAGCGCACTCGAGCGAGACTGCCGTGAAGTTCGATTACTTTGCGGGCACCAGCAGCCTGATGCAAGCCGTCAACATTTTGCGTGATGGTGCGCGACACTGATCCGAGACTTTCGGCTTGAGTAATAGCAAAGTGGCCGGGGTTTGGCTTAGCCAACGCGATGCGGCTCCAACCCACAAAACTGCGGGCCCAATAACGAACTTGAGCGTCTCGAGAGCCCATGAATGAGTCAAAGGTCATCGGGTGGCGGGCGACTCTGCCTTCGCCTCGATAGTCGGGAATTCCAGAGTCGGTCGACAAACCCGCGCCGCTTAGCACAAGGAGTTTTTTGCCGGCCAGACGCTCACGCACAAAATCGACCCCATATTGTGCTGCAGCCGAAAGTGCGGGGCTTTCATAGTCATCGTCTGGCTGCGCTGTGTTCATTAGGTCAACCATCGATACCAGTCTAACTTTCGTGGCAAACTTGCACTGAATCAGAAAGTTTCTAAGTGATTAAATATTTGGGCTCAAAGCGCACTCTCGTGCCTTTGCTTTCGTCGTTGGCTGCTGCCAGTGGCGCCCAAACTGCGCTTGACCTGTTCACCGGCACGACCCGCGTGGCTCAGGCGCTAAAACGGCAAGGTCTGACCGTTTCAGCCGTCGATTTGGCGAGCTATTCTGAAGTCTTTTCGCGCACTTGGATCTCGCTCAATGCCGACACAGCAAATCAAACCGAGCTAACTGCAGCCTTAGCCGACCTCAATGCGACCGTTGGCGTTCCCGGCTATTTCACTAAAACTTTTTGCGAAGACGCTCGCTTCTTTCAGCCGCAAAATGGCGCAAAGGTCGATGCGATTCGTGACCGAATTGAGCACGAATATAAAACTTCGTGGATGTACCCCCCTTTGCTCACATCACTGATTTTGGCGGCTGACAGAGTTGACAGCACAACCGGGTTGCAGATGGCATTTCTAAAGAGCTGGGCTAGCCGCAGTTTCAACCAACTAGAACTGCGCGATCCAGGTTTGATTGCGGGGGAGGGATTCTCATATCGCGGTGATGCCCTAGAGCTAGCTGCGACATTGCCTCCTACTGATTTGGCTTATCTTGACCCGCCCTATAACCAACACCGCTATTTTGCGAACTATCACATTTGGGAGACCCTAACTCGATGGGACCACCCCGAGGTTTATGGAATCGCAAATAAGCGTGTTGACGTGCGCGACCCAGAAACTAAAAGTGCTTTCAACTCGAAACGCGAAATCGCGACTTCTATTGAGAAACTTTTGACCGATGTTCGAGCCGAAACTTTGATTTTGAGCTACAACAATGAAAGTTGGCTCAGCAAAGACGACCTCATTGCCATTTGCGAACCTCGTGGCCACGTCGCCGTCTTAGAAGTTGACTTCAAACGTTATGTCGGCGCTCAAATTGGAATTTTCAACCAGTCAGGCAAAAAAGTGGGCGAGCCAAAACACCAGCGCAACCTCGAGTATGTTGTTCTGGTTGGCGACCGCAAGCGGGTTGAAAAGATGGTGGCCGCCAGCAAGGCAAAAGCAGGTTAGTCAGCAAACGCGAGTAAGTCAGCAAAACTTCAGCCAACACTGGCAAAGTGTTGGGCGACGCAATGCAAAGTTGCTCATCGATTAGTTAGGTTTATATGTTTTTCACTTATCTAGGGCGAGAGCTCACTAAACGCAAGCGCCAAACCGCACTTGTTGCCGTTGGCCTTTCGCTGGCCATTGGGCTTGTGATGGTAGTCAACTCGGTTGCGGCCGGCATCAAAGATGCCCAGAGCACCGTTCTTTCGGGCCTCTATGGAATAGGCACTGACATTACCGTCAGCAAGGCAGGGCTGCCCGGAGCTAATGGCGGGCCGCGTTTTGACATTGGTGGCAGCAAAGGCACCACCTCAGGGTCAACCCGCAAGTTCAGCGCGAGCCGCCTTGAGGTTGCCCTAGGTTCATCGACGCTTGCTAGCTCGACTGTCGATCAAATCAAGAGCGTTGACGGGGTAAAGGGCGCGGTAGCCACCCTTAAGCTCAACGCAGTTACTTTCAGCGGATCAGTTCCCACCTTTGTGGTGAATCAAACCACCAACAATCACTTCATAAATAACTCGCAGCAGGGTCAATCAAACTTTGACCCAAATGCCGCACCTGGTGCAAATCAGATGCCTAACCCACAACCTTCATCGAGCGATAGTTCGACCACCACGACACAGATCGGCCCACCACAGGGTGGCTTTGACGGCAAGGGTGGCAGCAAGTTTGGCATCACATCGGTGAGCGTAGAGGGCGTTGAAGCATCCGACGCCAAAATTGGGCCTTTTGCCACAGCAAACGTTAGTTCTGGGCGTGCATTCACATCGGCCGACGCCGGCCAAAAGGTGGCAGTTCTCGACTCGACTTATGCAACCACTTCAAAACTGAAGGTTGGCAAGACCATTACGTTTGCTGGCACGAAGTTCGAAGTGATTGGTGTGATTGCCCCAGCAACTTCAACATCGACCACATCATCAAATGCATACGTGCCTCTAGACGTTGCTCAATCGCTTTCAGACAACAAAGACGCAGTGACCACCGTCTATGTGTCGGCTAACTCAGCTGACCAAATCGATGCGGTCAAGGCAAAGATTCAAGCAATCGATAGTGAAGCAACGGTTAACACCTCTGCCGACCTAGCCAGCACGGTTAGTGGCTCGCTTTCAACCGCTGGTGACCTAATCAACAACGCGGGTGGTTGGTTGTCTGCTTTGGTTTTGCTGGCTGCTTTTGGAATGGCAATTTTATTCACGACTTCTGGTGTGAACCGCCGAACTCGTGAGTTCGGAACCCTAAAGGCACTCGGATGGCGCTCTCGTCGCGTGGTTGGCCAAGTTATAGGCGAATCACTCGTTACAGGCCTTCTGGGCGGTGGCCTAGGCGTTCTGATTGGGCTTGGCGGCATTTGGGCGGTCAACACCTATGGCGGCAGCTTCTCGGCTTCGATCAATCAGGCGACCGG
>JBDLVN010000041.1:0-4829 GCA_039804775.1 Actinomycetota bacterium | reverse complement strand
TTTGACTCCTGGCGTGGCCGTTTAGATGCAGCGCCCGATGAGTTGTTGACTTGGGGTTCTTTTTGGGGTTCGACGTTCTCGCTTGCGCGCGGCACTCGTACTCGTGTTACCGGCCCGACTTCACCATTCAAGAGTTATCGTGATCTGGCGCTGAGCGAAAACAGAGTTATTTCAAAGCAGGTGCTATTCAGTTCGCAGGGCGCCATTGCTGCACAACTTTTCAAAGCAGCTTTCGCGACGGCCCAAAAGCTACCCGACCACCAAATCATATATCGTCTGCACCCCAATGAATCGCTCGCCGAATTCGAAAGCCAACTTGAGCAGGCTAACCGATGTCTTCGCGAGGCCGGCATCGAGCCGCCGAAGAACTTTAGATTGAGCCACCGTGATCCCATTTTTCTTGACCTGGTGTCACAAAGTGAATATCTCATCGGCGCGTTTTCAACCACACTCTTCGAGGGTCTAGCGCTTGGTTGCAAGGTCTTAGTTTTGCCGATTGCAGGTTTCGAGAACGTACAGCCTGCAATTGATGCCGGTGACATTACGCTTATAACTAACTTGGATGACCTCCCGGCTGCCTTGCGTTCAGCTCGAAAAGCCGAGAACCCCGAAAAATACTATGCGAGAGAAGCTGATGTCTGATTTGTTTGATTTCGAAGTCAATGGGCGAGTCTTTGGCTATTTGAACCCATACCTCATCGCCGAAATCGGCGTGAATCACGAAGGTTCGTTAGATCGCGCCAAGCAAATGATTGACCAGGTTGCTAGAGCTGGCGGGCATGCTGCCAAGTTTCAAACCTACAAGGCAGCGACTCTCGCAGCCAAAACCACGAGCCCTGCCTATTGGGACCAAACCAAAGAGGCCACCAGCAGCCAGTATGAACTCTTTCAGCGCTGGGATAACTTCGGCCCGGCTGAGTATGCCGAGTTAGCCGAACACTGCAGCACGCAGGGAATCGACTTCTTGTCGACACCGTTTGACTTGGATGCAGTTGAGATGCTGACCCCGCTGATGCCTGTGACAAAAGTTGCCTCTGCAGACCTTACTAATATTCCTTTGCTTCGAAAAATCGGCGAAACCGGCGCGACGGTCGTCATGTCGTGTGGGGCATCTGATCTCGCAGAAATCAGCCACAGCCTAAAAGTTTTGCTTGTGGCTGGTGCCAAGAGTGTGACCCTGCTTCACTGCATCTTGAACTACCCAACGCCACGTGAGCACGCCCAGCTGGCACAGATAAAGGTTCTGCAAGAGAACTTCGGCGACCAAGTTGCCATCGGCTACAGCGACCACGTCAGACCTGAAGACGACGGTGCGCTGCCGACGCTCGAGATCGCAAGTCTTTTTGGTGCCCGCGTTATCGAAAAGCACTTCACCGACAACAAGCAGGGCGTTGGCAACGACCACTATCACGCCATGGACGAAGCCGACCTTACGGCGTTCACCCGAAAGCTCGAGCTTTATAGAACTCTCTATGGCAAGCGCGAACACAGCCTTGACGCACAGTCGGCCGCCATTAACAACGCAAGACGACGAGTTATTGCTGTGAGAGACCTGAGTGTCGGTCACGTGATTGAGGCGAGCGATCTAATCGCCCTGCGCAGCAACGTGGGCATTGAAATAGCAAGCTGGGATTCAGTGGTTGGTCGAACAGTAGCAGCACCAATCGCTGCCGAGATGCCGCTCGAATGGAACCAGCTAGCCTAAAGGCCGATCATTCGCATGATTCGTGCGACGATGCTGGTATTGCTGCGGCCTGCGGTTGCGCTCAAGGCACGTTCATGAAGCGTTCTTCGAAGTTCGATGTCTGTGCAAAGTTTGACTACGTGCGCACTGATGGTTTCGATTGAGACCAAAGCACCAAGACCAAGCATGATCACGCCGTTGTTCACTGTGGTGTGGGTATGGGTGAGCTCTTTCGAATTCTGGGCCAAGCAGAGCGTCGGAACCCCTAGACAGCTAAGCTCTGTGATGGTTCGACCTGCCGATGATATGGCTAGGTCGGCCTTGACCATGAGGGCGGGCATGTTCTTGACGTTAGATAAAACTCGCAAATTCAAACCGCGATATTCCGTCGGGTCAACGAGGTTTGCACCCAAACCCCTAACCAGTGTGACTCTGCCTCCAAATTGAGCCGCCTGAAGCCCCTCAAGGGCTTTTAGAGCAAGGTTTGAAGGGTCAGTGCCGCCGAATATCAAGAGAATCTCTTCGACGCTCTCACGAAACTTAGCTTTGCGAGGCAAACTCTCGAAACTCGGTGCAAGAATCGCGTTTTGAACTCCAGTTAGCTGTCGATCATTCGACACCCTAGGGTTTTCATAAAGGTCAGCAACCAAGAGGTTTGCCTCTTCGGCGCCGGTGCCCAAGTCTTCAAACGTGACAACGTTTGATTGCTGCCCCAAGAGTTCGACGAACTCACGATGCGTGTCGAGTTGGTCAAGAACCACAAGGTCGGCCTTAGTTTCACGCGCGAGTCTCAGAACACCTAGATCGTCGTCAACATGCTCAACCTTGAACGGGTACTCTGCAAAAAACTCGTGACCGAGCGGCTTATCGCGGCTCAGCACAATCGAGAGGTCATGCCTAGCCAAGGCGTATGCAAGTGCTAGTGTGCGATAGGCGTGACCCATGCCAAGTTCGCGAGCTGCGTCTGTTCTTAGCAGAATCTTTCGTCTGGTCGCCAAATGTTCTGCCACGGCCCAGTCGCCAAAGGTGTCGATGTCTAATGCCTCACCCTCGGGCACTTCAATCAAACGAATGGGCTCGACGATGCGCGTTTCAAATCGCACCACGTCAATAATTCTTGCGCCGATAATCGCACCAGACTCGCGATAGTGAGGTGGCAGCTGCTGTCGGTTCACACGCGCTACATAGTCGGGGCGCGGGTTGCCGCCCTCGTCAAGACGCCATCCTAGATGCCTGTCGTCGATAACGGTGAGCACCGAGCCCGCACCGTCTGCGAACGCCTGCATTGCTTCGCGCACACGGCCGCTGCTAATAAAAGGGCAGGTTGGTTGCATTGTTAGCAAAACGTCAGAATCTGTGGCGCCCAAAGAACGAAGAAAGGGGATGGTTCGCACCATCACCTGGTCAAGAGTTGCTTTGCCCGTAGTCTTTTCTTCGCGAGTAACAACGGCGCCGTAGTGCAAAGAGATTTCTTCAATCTCATCGTCGTCGGTGATCACGACCACTCGGCCAGGCAGAGTTGCCCGAAGAGCAGTCTTGATGGTGCGAGCTATCAGGGGCTCACCACCGAGCAAACGAACGTTTTTGCGAGGAACCCCCGTTGAGCCACCTCGTGCCGGAATAACGATGAATGGTTTAGCCAGCGACGAGGGCATAGTTTGGCTCAGCAGATAATCGGGTTGGTAGCGCCGTGTGAGTTACTTGCGTTCGCGATAAATCTTTGGCTCAACACCAACGTGAAGCTCAACCTCACGCACTCGGTGAAGAGTCTTTGTGGTTAGCGAACGAACCGAGTTAATCGAGTCGGCGATGATTCCGAACAAGAAAACCTGAACACCCGAGATGGCCAAAACTGCGCCCAGAATCGTTGACTGAAGGTGCTGGTGAGGGTGGCCAGCAAAAGCGTCAATAAGCCACGGGGTCCAAGCGCCTAGCGCAAGAACCAACAGGGCAAAGCCAACCGGCACGAATAGGTGCATCGGGCGGTATTGCACATAAATGCGAATCATTGTCATGCCGTTGCGGCGAACGTACTTCCAGGTTGAACCAAATAGGCGACTAGGGCGAACGCTGTCGTTGCGCTTGACAGGCACGTTAGTTAGAGCAAGTGATGCGTCATCAACCTGAATCAAACTCTCGATGGTGTAGGTGAACTTAGTAACCAGGTTAATCTGAAGGGCCGCGTCACGGCTGAATGCGCGAAAACCGCTGGTGGCGTCGTGAACGTTGGTGCCAGAGAAGCGCTGCACCACGCGGGTTCCAAAGCGCTGCAAAACGCGCTTTAGAGGTGAGAACTCGGCAACCTTGCGAGTGTCGCGGTCACCAACAACTACGTCTGCGCGACCTTCAACGATTTCAGCAACCAGTGCCGGAATCGCAGATGCGTCGTATTGGTTGTCGGCATCGGTGTTTACGATGATGTCTGCGCCAAGCTTTAGAGCTGCGTCGATGCCAGCCTGAAATGCCGAGGCTAGACCCTGGTTGTGCGAGAAACGCACCACATAATCGACACCGTTTGCAAGTGCAACTTCGGTTGTGTTGTCGCTCGAGCCGTCATCGATAACGAGCCATTTGACCTCATCGATGCCAGGAATCTCACGTGGCAACTCTTTGAGTGTTGCCGGCAAAAACTCTGCCTCGTTCAAGCAAGGAATCTGAATGAAAAGTTTCAAGGGTTATTCGCCTTTGTTCTTGGCGCCGAAGCGCTGCCAAATTTTGTCGTTTTGAATCAAACCAACTGCAACGGTTACTACGAAGATACCAAAAGACTGCAACCACATGCGGTTCAAACTGTCAGACCAGCCGATTCTGCCTAGATCTGGGTGACCAAATTGGCCACCGTCGAGCATCTTCGAAATCAGAGAAACCAGAATTAGTGAAAGTGAGATCTGCAGCAAAGTTCTAAATTCTGGGCTCAGGGCTGGTGCTTTGCGTTCGGCCGAGACATTGCCTTCAACCGAAACGTCGCTTTGAGTGGATGCCCCGCCGCGCGTGAACCGATTGCCCGGCGTGAACCGATTGCCCGGCGTGAACCGATTGCCCAAGCCGACCCCGTGGTGCGAGCCGAGCCGCTGCCCCGAAATGGCAAGAAGTGTCAGTGCAGCGAGACTAATGAACAGCACGCCCCACCCGCCAGAAGAAATGG
>JBDLVN010000040.1:0-80108 GCA_039804775.1 Actinomycetota bacterium | reverse complement strand
GTGCCATCAACATTCACCCAAGAAGTTGAAACCTCAGTCAACTCACCCGAAACCAAAATACGATGCTGCAACTGTTTAGCCCTGACCTGAGCCGACAAAAAATCATCAGCAACAAACCCCTGAGCAACAGAACCAGCAGCATTAGCAGCCCCAACACCAAAAACAGGAACCAACCCAGATGCCACCAAAGAAGTAAGTAAAACAGTCGAAACCAGCCGACTAAAAACCCCAAAACGAAACAAAACCCACCCCAAAATCTCTTGACCTTAGTCAAGCATTGAGGCGCTGGCTTTTTTTGTTGGTGAGCATATGTTTATGAAATTGTTATTTTGAGGTGTAAATGAAAAAACCAAAGTGCGCCACAAGGGGAACAAATCGATTTTTGGATTACCTGCTGACTACAAGTGCAGTCGGCCTCGAGGCCGACGCGCTAACTTCTGTGCTTGGTTAGCGGTCTTTGCTGTTTTTCTTACTTCGCTGAAGCCAGCGAAGGCGCAGAATCGGAATGGCCATGAAAACCATGGTTCCGATGCCAAATATTGCGATCTGGTCAGAAGTAACGTTTTCGTCTAGGGCAATCAGGCACATTAAAACAATTGAAACCACGGCACTCAGAAGAACGAAGATTAAGAGCTTGCCAATGACCTTCCATTCGCGACCTTTGCCAGAAGCAAGCATGGCTTCTTCGGCGGTCACGAGTTTCATTAGACTCCACCCCACTGGGTACCCCGAAGCAGTCAGCATACTGAGCAAAAGTATTGTCATTTGATTTTCCCCTCAAAAACTATTCGTAGCGCCTAGCCAAACACAAAGCCATTGCTAGAGCAAGTTAATCATCGACGGCAACCGACGTGGCCTGTGGATTGTCGGCCGCAGGTGCATCCGTCGCGTTTTCTGCACTGCTGTGTTTGCCTGCGCGCAGCACTTCTGGGGCAAAGATGACCACGATGATCGCTGAAAGCACAGCCCCGGTGAAAAGCACAGGTCGCACACCAAAGTTTGCGATTGCTATGCCGCTGATGACGATGCCGATAATGCTGCCCAACGAGATGATGGCTCCGATAGCCGCGTTGACACGGCCAAGCGCTTCGACCGGCGAGCGGGTCATGATGATGCTGATGGCATAGGCATTCAAGATTGAGTTGCCGATGCCTGTGATGAATGAGAGCACCATCGCAACCCACCAGTGCGGTGCGAGCGAAAGACCCAGCATGGTTAGCGTGATGATCGTGATGCCGACGATAGATGCGAGCGCGTGAAACTTGGTGGGCAACTTGATCGCTGCCGTTAGAACCGAACCAAGAATGCTGCCTGCTGCAAAGAGCGCTGCGACGATGCCATAAATGTAGTTGTCGGCGTGCAGCTCATCTTTGACTAAAAAGACTTCACCGACGTTGAAGCTGCCGAGCGCAATGATTAGCACCCCGACTAGAACAACGAGTGCGCGAATCAAACGGTCGCTGAACACAAACTTGACGCCTGCCATGGCGCTGAGCTTTTCGCCGGCCTCGTGCTGCACCGAAGGGCGGTTCACGTTTATTGCAAAAAATACTACGGCGAGCAACCAAAAACTAATCGCATCGATGACGAATGGCCAGAAGTAGCCTGTGGTTGAAACGAGGATTCCGCCCAATGCAGGCGCAAACAAGGTGCCGAGCGAAGCCATCGACTGCATCAGGCCGGTGACGCGCGGCAAGTCATCGGGTGCTGTGATGGTGACCTCGACGGCCTGCATTGCGGGGCCAACAACTGCGCCGGCGGTTGCAGTAATAAAGAGTGCGAACGGCACCCACCAAAGCGGCAGGTTGGCTGCGAGTGAAGCCGAGCTCAAACCCATGATTGCGAGCGCAGGCAGAATAACCTGGCGCGACGAGAACTTATCGGCAATCAAACCCGAAATCGGTGACATGAAAATGATCGGAACACCGAAGGCCAACAAATAAACCGAAACACCCATTGGGCCAACGTGGTCTTTGTCACGAAGAATAACCGCGAACGTGGTTAGCGAACTACCCAACCACGAAAGTGCGCCGGCAGTTGAGAGAACATAGAGTTTGAGCCAAGGAGTTTTCACAATTCGCAAGCCTAGTGAACGCCAACGGCAAACCAAAACTCGACGGGTGGCTCATAGGGTGCGAGCCATTGCGCTCGCCGAAAACCCTCAAGTTTGGTCAATGGCGGGGTGCCGCTCTTGCGCAGACTTGGCGCTGCGCCGATGCTGAGCTGAGCCAGATCAACCGGGTCAACCTCGCCCACGGCGCAGCGCACGCGAAAGTTGGTGAGCAGCAGCCGCGGAATGCCCACAAGTGATTGGTTCGAGGCAACTAGGTTGAAGCCGAGTGAGCGACCACGAGTTGCGATGGCCTCAACGAGGGTTGCCGCTGCTCGTGAACTTGTCATGACCGCTGCGAGCTCGTCAATCGCCACGACGATTCGGTCGAGCGACCCAACCTTGGCGCGATAAGCCTCAATGTTGGCGACCTTGGCATCGGCAAAGAGTTGTTCGCGGCGAGCGAGTTCGCCGGCGAGCGCCGCCCAGAAGGGCTCGTGATCTTCGGTTGCCAAGTCGGTGAGCAAACCCGCGGTGTTGGAATGGTCGGCAAAGTCGGCAAGACCGGCACCACCCTTGAAGTCAATCAACACCAGTCGCAAGCTGGCCAGATTGGCGGGGCGAAGCAGCGAACGAAGCAGCGCTTTGAGAAACTCGCTTTTGCCAGCACCTGTCGGCCCGATGATCAACAGGTGCGGCCCTTCGGCGTGCAGGTCAACCTCAAAGTCGCGCTCCCCCGCAACCCCGAGCCATGCTGTTAGTTCGCCCTCACCATCAACTCGCGCAGGAGCCCAGTGGCGAACCCGTGCCCGCTCCAGCGCAGCTGGGGCGAAGCCGATTGGCGTTAGCGATTGGCAGTGCTCATAAACCCGTTGATGCCAAGCGCGTTTCCAAAAAATTGAATGCTTTGGCAGCACCTTATTGCCAATCGCAACCCCGCTAGGGCTCAGCCAGACCGGGTCGTTTATGTCAAAAGTTGCGCTGCGTGAGCGCATCCACGTAATTAAGACAATGAGCAACGCACTCGAACCGCTGAGCATAAGCAGCTGCCAACTGCCTTGCGTGAACCCTGCATAAAGGGCGAACGTTAGCGAGGGCAGAATCCACAGAAGTTGCACGGGCTAACTTTTGCACCTCTGGCGGGTGTTATGAAGTTTGCTTGCAACAGCTGTGCAGAAATGACAAATGCGGCTGACTGTGCATAGCGGCAGGGTTCTTTTTGCGCTGACCCTGTTCTGTGCATAACTAATAAGAGCTGATAAGCGACTGCCCTAAAATGCTGAAATGCCTCAAAATCAGCCCCCTATGAAACCACCAAAACGCGTTGGCATTTATGTTGATGCTTTCAACCTTTATTACGGGGCGCGCGATTGGTGCGGCAAAGGCGAGCCAGGTTGGCGGTGGCTCAATGTAATTGGGCTGGTTGATAGCCTGATTGAGCAGCAACGAAATTGGGCAGGGGCCGAGGTTGAAAGGCTGGTGTATTGCACTGCTTTGCGGCCGAAAAGCAGTGACGTTACATCGCTGAAAGACCAGCAAACTTACATACAGGCTTTGTCGAGTGACCAACGAGTGCACGTGGAGTATGGCCAGTACGTCGAAAAAAGGAATACTGGCGCTCTAAGTAGCTCTACAGGTGGCCGCAGAACGAAGCTGGTGGATGCTCGCGAAGTGGATATTCCTGAATGGCTAAGCCATTCAAAAAAAATTCAGCCCGATGGCAAGGAAGCGATTTTGGTGTCAGTGCAAACCTTCGAAGAAAAAGGCTCTGACGTCAATGTTGCAAGTCACTTGCTGCTTGACCTGGCTGAAGGCCGTATTGATGGGGCCGTCGTGATTTCGAATGACGGCGACCTTAAGTTCGCTCTTGCTTCGGCGAGAGAACGAATTCCTCTAGGCCTAGTCAACCCCACCAAGCGCGATACAGTTAGCCTTCTGCTGGGTGAGAATTCTGGGGTTACAGGTTGCTGGTGGATTAGGTTAGGTGCAAGCCACTTTTTCAACCACCAGTTACATGACCAGATTGGATTCATAACAAAACCATTTGACTGGTGATTTATCCACAGATTTGGCGATGGGAATTTTTGACAAAACAAGAACCTTGTCTATAAGTTGGTTTTGTACCAGTGGAGTCTCTCGAACGAGGGGCTCCACTTTCCTTTAACGAGATAGCAAAGCCCCGCAAACGGCTAGTCGCCGATGTAGCTCATGACGTGCTTGATGCGCGTGTAGTCTTCGAAGCCATACATCGACAGGTCTTTGCCATAGCCCGAGTGCTTGAAACCACCGTGAGGCATTTCAGCTGCCAATGGAATGTGGGTGTTGATCCAGACGCAACCAAAGTTCAGGCCCTTAGCAAAGCGCATGGCGCGAGTGTGGTTTTGAGTCCACACCGAAGAAGCCAAGCCATAGGCCACGTCGTTGGCGTTGCGCATTGCTTCGGCGTCGTCTTTGAACTTTTGCACCGTAATAACCGGGCCAAAAATCTCGCTCTGAATAACTTCGTCGGTCTGGGTTAGGCCCGAAACAACCGTTGCTTCGTGGTAATAACCAGCCTCGCCAGCAACTCGGTTGCCACCAATCTCAACGTTGGCGTTATTTGGCAAGCGCTCGATGAAACCCTGAACTCGGGTGATCTGGTTTGCGTTGTTTAGTGGGCCAAACAAGATGTCATCGCGAGATGGCGCGCCGGTCACAGCGTTGGCGCGAACCTCTGCGGTGAGCAAGGCCACGAACTCGTCGTGAACTGACTCGTGAACCAAGATGCGGGTTGCCGCGGTGCAGTCTTGACCAGCGTTGAAGAAACCAGCGACGACGATCTGAGCGGCAGCCTTTGCAAGGTCAGCGTCGGCAAAAACAATAACGGGAGCCTTGCCACCAAGCTCGAGGTGAACGCGCTTGAGGTCGGCTGCGGCAGTTTGCGCAACCTCCATGCCCGCGCGCACTGAACCGGTGATCGACACCATCTGCGGAATCGCGTTTTCGATCATCGCACGACCGGTCGCGCGGTCACCGGTGACCACGTTGAAAACACCGGCTGGCAAAAACTCACTCGCGATTTCGGCGAGCAACAAGGTTGACATCGGTGTGGTGTCTGAAGGCTTCAAGACAATGGTGTTGCCGGCTGCGATGGCAGGAGCGAATTTCCAGGTAGCCATGTTGAGCGGGTAGTTCCACGGGGTCACCTGGCCGATGACACCAATTGGCTCGCGACGAATCGAAGAAGTGTGGTCACGCTGATATTCGGCGGTGGCGCGACCCTCAAGGTTGCGAGCTGCACCGGCAAAAAAGCGAATTTGGTCGACGGATGGCGCAATTTCATATTCCACAAGCGTCGAGCGCGGCTTGCCAGTGTTGCGACTCTCAACGTCGGCGAACTCTTCGGCACGTGCCTCCATAGCATCGGCGATGCGGAACAAAGCAAGCTGACGCTCACTCGGTGTGGTCTGTGACCACTCCTCAAAAGCTTTGTCGGCAGCTTTAAATGCAGCATCAACATCAGCGACGCTTGAAACCGGTGAGGTTGCATAAACCTGAGCATCAGCCGGGTTAATGATGTCAAGACGCGCATCACCGCGGGTTTCAACATATTCACCGTTGACAAAGTTCTTAAGTTCGCGAACTGACATTTTTAGACTCCTTTGACTGAAACTGCGTTTGCTCACCCTGGCAGACTTTTTCGGTTTGCCCGTGACATCGATTGCTGACTTAAGGCTATTTTATATGGCGTGCGTGGGGGCATCCGTAGCAAATTAAGCCTTTTAGGTAATGATTTAGTTGCGAAATGATAAAAATGGTGCGGAATCGTTAGTGAAATGGCTTTTTTAGTGGCAAAATCTATATATGTCACGCATCATTCGCGCCAAATCGAGCCAACTCGACGATGTTTCAAAATCGATCATCGAAGAGCTTCAGCACGACGGCCGAAAGTCATATGCCGAAATCGGCAAAGCAGTTGGCCTAAGCGAAGCCGCCGTTCGTCAGCGCGTGCAAAAACTCACCGAATCAGGTGTGATGCAAGTCGTGGCAGTTACCGACCCAATGCAGCTTGGTTTTTATCGCCAAGCCATGATCGGCATTCGATGCGGTGGCGACACCCGCGAAATCGCCGACCAAATCGCCGAACTCATGGCGGTTGACTATGTGGTGCTAACCGCAGGAAGCTTTGACATTTTAGTTGAGGTGGTTTGTGAGAACGATGAAGATCTGATCACACTGCTCAACGAAAAGATCCGGACGCTGCCCGGAGTAACCTCAACCGAGACATTCGTCTATTTGAGGTTGCACAAGCAGTTCTACAACTGGGGCACCCGCTAAGCACCCGCTAGGCACCCCAGAAAACAACTAGTTAAGAGTGATATCAAATGGCAACCAAGGAAAGCCAAGCAAGAAAGCTTGTTCACGGAATCAAATCTGTGTTCAAGGCTCCGGTAAAACCGGCCAGCGCCGCAGCAGACCGCGCCACCCCGCTGCAAGATGCCCGCAAAGCAGGCATTGAGCCAACCCACGAAATGCTACAAAAATCTGCCAAAGAGCACATGTTTTTGCATTTCACCCGCCACAGCCCATTTCTAAAAGGCGAAATGCCGATTATTACGCGAGCCTCTGGTCACCACTTCTGGGACTCAAAGGGCAAACGTTATTTTGACGGCATCTCGAGCCTGTTCTCGGTTAACGCCGGTCACGGTCGCGAACGTCTAGCCGAAGCTGCTGCGAAGCAGATGAAAGAGCTCGACTATTTTCCGCTTTGGTCACACGCCCACCCGGCAGGCATCGAGCTTGCCGAGCGTTTGATTAGCTATGCACCAAAGAGTTTGAGTCGAGTGTTCTTCACCACCGGTGGTGGCGAGGCAAACGAAACAGCTTGGAAGCTTGCTAAGCAATACTTCAAGATGACCGGCAAACCGCTGAAGCACAAAGTTCTAACCCGCGCAGTTGCCTACCACGGCACCTCGCACGGCGCCCTTTCGCTAACGGGCATTCCTTCGATGAAGAAGATGTTCGAACCGCTAGTGCCAAGCACATTTAGAGTGCCAAACACTAACTGGTATCGCGCGCAAGATGACTTCGCCACCGAAGAAGAGTTTGCGATTTGGGCTGCTAACCGCGTTGAAGAAATGATTCTGTTTGAAGACCCAGACACCGTTGCGGCCTTCTTCTTAGAGCCAGTTCAAAACTCGGGTGGTTGCTTCACGTCGCCAAAGATCTATTTCGACATGGTTCGCGCGATTTGCGACAAATATGATGTGTTGCTTGTCGCCGATGAAACTATTGACGGCTTCGGTCGCGTTGGCACTATGTTTGCTTCAGAACTTTATGGCTTTGAACCAGACATGTTGGTTTGTGCAAAGGGCATGACCTCGGCCTATGCACCAATCGGCGCCCTGATGATCAGCGAGAAGCTATTCGAACCGTTCAAGCACGGCACTGCGTTGTTCCCACACGGCTACACCTACGGTGGCCACCCGGTTTCAGCTGCGGTTGCTTTAGCTAACCTCGATGTCTTTGAAGAAGAAGACCTCGTTGGCAACGTAGCTCGCAACACCGGCGCGTTTAGAGCCACACTTGAAAAGTTGAAAGACTTGCCGATTGTTGGCGACGTTCGCGGCGAGGGCTACTTCTTTGCTATCGAGTTGGTTAAAGACAAGAACACCAAAGAAACCTTCAACGACGCTGAGTCAGAGAAGCTGCTTCGCGGCATCTTGAGCCACCGCATGTTTGAAGAGGGTCTGTATTGCCGCAGCGACGACCGTGGCGACCCGGTTGTTCAGCTCGCGCCACCGTTGACCATCGGCCAAGACGAGTTCAATGAAATTGAGCAGATCTTGCGCGGTTGCCTCGATGAAGCGTGGAAGGCATTCTAAATCGCCTTAGAGATTGGCTCGGTCGAAAGACCGGGCCTTTCTTTTTGCTCACACCAGCGAGATTCGCCTTTTGTCACCCGATTACGATTTATTTAACGCGGATGGCTTCGCCACCAGATAGGTTTTGGGCATGAAAACTGTAATCTTCGACTCAACCATCACAATCGACTCACCTATTGGCCCCATCACACTCAAGTCTCTCGGCAACGCCGTGGTCAAGGTTGAACTTCACGGTTTGGAGGGGCCTGGTGCGGGGCGCCGTTCGGGGCACGGTTCGGGGCACGGTTCGGGGCACGGTTCGGGACATACTGCGCAAAATGCAGCTAACCCAACTGCCGACCCCTCTGCCCCATCATCTGTGCTCATCGAAGCGGCACAACAGCTCAGCGAGTTCTTTGCCGGTGAACGCACGACTCTCGACTTTGCGGTCGAGCCGGCCGGCACCGAGTTTCAGCGTACCGTTTGGTCCGAGATTGGCAAAGTAGGCTTCGGCGAAGTCATCAGCTATGCCGATATTGCTCGTCGCATCGGCAACCCAAACGCTGTTCGCGCCGTTGGTGGTGCGGTCGGTTCAAACCCGGTGCCGCTAGTCATCGGCTGTCACCGAATTCTTGGCGCGGCTTCAAATATCACGGGCTACAGCGGTGGCGATGGGCTACCGACCAAGCGTTGGTTGTTGGCCCATGAAAACATTAGCTACCGTGATGTTCCAGCAAATCGCCGCGATGCAGAGACCCCGTTAAAAATCGAGTGAAAGAAGTGTCGCTCAAGCGACATAATCAGAATATGACTCCTGACGAATTCAGCGCGATTTATCGCGAGCATCAGACGCCAATCGCCAAGTTCTTGGCCCGACGCGTTGATTTCGCCGAAGTTGAAGATCTCTGCTCTGAAGTTTTTGAAATCGCCTGGGCAAGACGTGATCAAGCAGTTGCCGGTTTCGAGTTGCCTTGGCTCTATAAAATCGCTGGCTTCGTGGTTTCAAATGCCCGTCGCCGCGCATCAACGCGAAACCGTTTTTTGCTTAGCCTTTCACCAGCTGACAATGCGCCTTCGGCCGAGTCAATCGCAGTTGCTGATATAGCGCTTGCCGAAGCTTGGGGTCAGCTGGGCTCTGCCGAGCGAGCCGCTTTGGCTCTCGTCGCTTTTGAAGGCTTGAAAATCGAAGAAGCCGCCGCGGCCCTGGGCATCTCGGCAAATGCCACCAGCATTCGCATTCACCGGGCCCGCACAAAACTTTCAGAACTTTTGAAAGATTAGCCAAGAAGGCAACATAACCAAGATATGAACGAAAACATTGCAAACCACGGTTCGACCGAAAATGCTGCGAACGACGAGCTTCTAGCCCGCATCGCCTCCACCGACCCTGCTGCGAGCTTTGACGCTGGTCAACTAAAAGCGACTCTCGCCGACGACGCTGTGGCTCGAGCCGCGGCCGCCCCGACTCAAGGTTTAATTCGTAGTCAAGCAAAACGTTTGGCCACCAAGTTTGCCGAGGCCTACAAGTCACGCCCGCGCTTTGTGCTCGGGTCTTCACTTGGCGCAGTTGCCGGCGTGGCAGCTTTCGCAGTGGTCGGTTCGATTGCGCTGGGTGGCCCTTCGGCTCACACAGTCACACCCCTCTTTAGCGTTGCTGGTGGCGCGCCAGGCTCAACCGACCGCCTAACATCGGGCATTGAAGATTCGAAGGTCGCCGGCAGCGCAATTGCGCCGGGTGCAAACGACATGATGATGCCTTTCGTTAGCTACCACTTCAACGCAGATTCAAGCCTTTCAGGTGAAACCGGCACATCACACATTTATCAGATCGTGGATGTTGATGACCCAAAGGCAGACCTTCAAAAACTAGCTGATGCGCTTGGCGTCAAGGGCAAGCTTCACAAGGGCGAGTTCTCAACACTCACGACCATGCCAAACGAAACCATGAACCTCGACGAGGTTGATGGCAAATCGTCATTGACATTGCAAGACAAGAGCTGGTGGCTGAGCGTTTGGCAAGGCGACTTCAAAGGTGACATGCCCTGTGTCGGCGATGCGCCAGCGACAGACAAAGATTCATGCGGCTACATTCCAACCGAATCAGAATCAGCTTTGTCGAAGAGCGACGCCATTGCCAAGTTCAACAGCATCATGGCAATCACCGGTTTCGACTTCGGTGACAGCGAGATACAGTTCTGGCGCGATCGCTACATGACAAGCGTTTCGACAGAGTACGTTCTGCAGGCAAACGGTGGCAAAGTCAACACTGGCCTTTATTTCAGCGTTCAATTTGACCCTACCGGCAAGCTGATTGGCGCAAGTGGCGCTTTAGCAAAAGTTATTGACAAGGGCAACTTCAACATAATCTCAGCCAAGGCCGCTGTTGACCGTGCCAACGATGAGAAATGGGCAAGATTCTTCGCCGTTGGTTACTTCACGGGCGCCATGAAGTCTGGCTCGTTCACCGACGATGTTGCAACAGTCGGTGCGCCAGACAACGCCAGCGGCGATGCCGGTGCCAGCGGCGATGCCGGTGCCAGCGGCGATGCAGCTTCTAGCAGCAGTGCTGCCACTGAACCAGTTGCTCCAATCGCTAAACCATCAGCGATCTCAGAGATCGACCCAAGCACCTCGGCTGGCTCTGAGCCAACCGCAGTTGGGATGCCTATCGCAACCGCTGAACCTACACCACTTGGCGGCGAAACTCCAGAACCAGTCAAAATCAGAGAAGTCACAATCGATAAGGTGACTGCCATCTGGATGCAACTGATGGACTCGAACGGCAACACCTGGATCGTTCCGGGGTTCCAGCTTCGATCAGGCGAGGAATATTTCTCGCAGGTTCCTTCAATTGAAGACGGCTTAATCGCCTTCTAAAAGCTAGCGATTTACCTGCTCACGGGTGACCAGCACTGCGGTGCGGTCACCCGTTGGCATTTCTAGCTCAAGACCTACCGTTCTGGCAACCTTGGCCAGTTCGGCGAGAGTTTTTGGCAGAGTCTTAGCCTGAAGAGCGGCGCGCACAAGCACACCCTTGGCCTTCTTATTGAAGTGGTTCATGGGCTTGCGAGCGCCATCAGGCCCCTCGTGAACCACCTCAACCCAGACCCACTCGATTGAACCATCGGTTGGCAAGGGCGCTAGATCGGCATAGGTTTTTGAGCGCAGGTCAATCAGCATGTGCGGCGGATTCTCGGCCGATGCCAGCTGCCGACCCTGTGCGGCCTGTCGAACCCCCGCGACCTCTAGCCAAACCTGCGCGTGCGCCTCGGGCCACAACTTTTTCAGCGAGACCCCTGGCAGAGCGGTTGTGCCTGAAAGCCGGTATGCCGGAATCTCATCACCTGCTGAAACCAAACCAAGCAACGCCGATTGAATGAAAACGTGTTCGGCCAATCGGCTTTGGGCGAGCTGGCTGAGCGGGTTTATGGCTCCCCCAGCAACTGCTGGCTCGATGCCTTTGAGTGCATCGAACAAGGTGCCGTCATAGCGTTCGAGCGCGGGCAAAGTCTGTGAAGTGCGCAACTGTTCATTGGCTGCTAACTCGGTCAACTGTTTCGGGCCGAGTTTCAAAACCTTGGCAGCTTGAATCGGGTCAGCCGCGAGCAAATCTAGCGCCGACAACACCTGCGCTCGCGCATTGCCGAGGCCTTTGAAAGACAGCGAATCTAGGTTCAAAATTGCGCCGGTGCCACCGCTAACTTTGGTCTCGCTGGGTGGAAGTAAAAAGCGCATGAGACAAGCCTAAACTTGATGCATGGTCAAACTTACGAAAATTTATACGCGCACTGGCGACGAGGGCATGACGGGTCTCAGCAACTTTAGCCGCACCCGCAAGACCGACCCGCGCATCGAAGCGTATGCCGATGTTGATGAAGCAAACTCGGCCATCGGCGTGGCCGTGTCGCTGGCACGCAATGAGTTTGACCACGAGACGCTCGACTTGCTTGCACAGATTCAGAATGACCTGTTTGACCTTGGCGCTGACCTATCAAACCCGCTCAACGAACACTATGAATATGAGCCACTCCGAGTGGGCGCCGAATGGATCGACGCACTTGAAAGCGCCATCGATAAATACAACGCTGACCTAGACAAGCTCGACTCATTTATTCTGCCTGGCGGTTCTGGTCTCGCTGCAGGCCTGCACCTCGCACGCACTGTAGTTCGCCGTGCCGAGCGCGCAACCTGGCACGCCATCGAAGCCTACGGCACCGAACCTGCTAAGAAAGGCGCAACCGACGGCGGCGTTAGCGTGCTTGCAGCCCGCTATCTCAACCGCCTGAGTGACCTGCTTTTCGTGCTTGCTCGTTATGCGAACATCAAGCACGGTGGCGACGTTAAGTGGGTTCCGGCGGCCAACCGTCGCGAGCGCCCTGAAGGCAAGGCTAAGGCCTCGAACTAACGCGGCAAGCTTAAACGGCTGTCTAACCTAGCTTCAACTGCACTTTTGCTGAGCATTGTTCAAAAAGTTACAATCATTTGCATGCAAACGGCTTGTGCATAACTGCGTAAAAAGTAGAATTTTGTCATGACAGAATTCACCGTCGCACAAGTGCGAAAAGTTGCAACTTCGATACCCGGCCCTAAATCTGTGGCCCTTCACGAACGCCGCCGCAAAGCTGTTTCGGCAGGCGTAGGCGCAACCCTGCCCGTTTATATCGAACGCGCGAACGGCGCGATTTTGGTTGACGTTGACGGCAATCAGTTCATCGACTTTGGCTCAGGCATCGGTGTGGTTTCGATTGGGCACACCAACCAGGGCGTCATCGACGCCGTTCAACAGCAGGTCACCCAACTGACCCACACGCTTTTCACCGTGACCCCCTATGAGCAATATGTAGAGGTTTGCGAGCTTCTAAACAAACACACCCCTGGCAACTTTGAAAAGCGTTCGGCTCTCTTCAACTCGGGTTCTGAGGCGGTCGAAAACGCGGTGAAGTTTGCTCGCAAATTCACCCGCCGCACAGCCATCGCCGTTTTTGACAATGGATACCACGGGCGCACCAACCTCACCATGGCGATGAACTACAAAATCGCCCCGTATGGCAACGGCTTTGGCCCTTTAGCCGGCAGCGTCTTTCACGTGCCGATGTCGTACCCATTTCGTGACCCTGAAGGAATGACCGGTGCCGAGGCCGCTGAGCGTGCCATCAACTATCTTGAAAAGCACGTTGGCGCCGAAGACCTCGCCGCAATCGTGATCGAACCGATTCAGGGCGAAGGCGGCTTTATTGTGCCGGCACCTGGCTTTTTGAAGGCAATCAGCGAGTGGGCCAAAGCTAACGGCGTGCTTGTCGTGGCCGACGAAGTTCAGGCCGGCGTTGCGCGCACCGGCAAATGGTTTGCTTCTGAATATGAAGAAGGCTTTGAGCCAGACCTTTTGACAATCGCAAAAGGCATTGCCGGCGGAATGGTGCTTTCGGCCGTAACCGGCCGTGCAGAGATCATGGATGCTGCCCACGCTGGCGGCATTGGCGGCACCTTTGGCGGCAACCCGGTGTCAGCCGCGGCCGCACTAGCGGTGATTCGCGAGATTGAAGCTGGCGCGGTTTTTGAAAACGCACTGCGAATTGAAAATACGCTCGTTTCTCGACTAACCGAACTTCGAAAGAAATACCCTGCCATCGGCGACATTCGCGGTCGTGGCGCAATGATTGCCATCGAGCTAGTTGAGCCGGGCACAATCAAACCCAACAAAGCTCTCACCGATGCAATCATCAAGCACTGCCACCAAAACGGTGTGCTGGTTTTGAACGCCGGGTCGCACTACAACACGCTGCGATTTTTGCCACCGCTTGTGATCAGCGATGAGCTTTTGAACGACGCGCTGAACGTCTTAGCCGAGGCTTTCGAGCTGAACGCCTAATGCCCAACACGCCAACAAAAAAGGCGGCCACCCGAAACGGGTGGCCGCCTTTTTTGAATTGGGGCTACGACAAAATGTCGTCTGTCATCGAGGCGTTCTCGCTCTTCTGGAAAACCGAAAGCACGTATCCGACGATCGCAGCAGCAAAAGGCAAGAGCACAAGAACCCAACCGAGGGTGCTGAACTGCCACGCCGATTCAGGCAACGACGGGTCTACGCCATCTGCTGTGGTGCCCGCCAAAAGGTTGAAGCGACTCATGAGAAGGTATTCGCCCAAAGCCAAGCCAACAGCAGCCACAATAGGGGCAACCTTGCCTTGCCAAACGTTTGCGCCACTGTTGCTCAAGAAGAACTTGACCACAGAGATGCTCACCAAGATTTCAACCAGAATGATTGCAATAGCGGTGACAGCAGACATCCAGAAGAAAAGGTTCAAGATCGGGTCAAGACCGGCAATGGCAAAGTAGGCGATCACAAGACCTGCAAGCGCTGAGGTTAGCAAAACGCCGGCAAGCGGGGCGCCACGGCCGTTCACACGACCAAAAGCTTTAGGCAAAATGCCACCGCGACCCATTGCAAAGAAATAGCGCGAGGTTGCGTTTTGAAAAGCCAAGAGGCCAGCAAAGAGGCTCGAGACAACGAGCCAGCTCATAACTGTCGACATCCAGCTGCCAACATAGGTGTCGGCCAAGGTGAAGAGCACGCCTGCAGGGTTTGAAAGCACAGGGTCGCCAGCATTGGCAACAACATAGTCGGCCACCTTTGACGAGCCCATGCCGGTCACCATTGCGAATGAAACGATTGCAAACAGCGCGGTGATGATGCCGATAGCCCAATAGGTTGCGCGCGGAATCGTGCGCTTCGGGTCGATTGACTCTTCACCATAGATTGCGGTGGCTTCGAAGCCGATGAATGACGCAAATGCGAAAGCAATCGCGATGCCTGCGCCGCCGCCGAAACCGCCAGCAAAAATCACCGACGGGTCAAGCGATGCACCAAGGTTTGCGCCCTCTGGGCCACCGTTTGCCAAAATCGCCACTGAGGTGATTACGAGCGAGGCCAACTCAAGAATCATTAGAGTGCCCAAAACTTTGGCGCCAACGTCAACTGAAAGCAGTGAAAGACCAGTGACCAATAGCCAGGCCACGAATGTCCAAACCCACCAAGGCAGGTCGAGGCCCAGACTAGCGAACTGACCAGCAGCCAAGCCACCAAAGAAGCCATAGATTGCCAACTGAATGGTGACATAGCCAACGATCGAGATGAAAGCCGAGGCAACGCCCGCGTGCTTGCCAAAGGCGCGACCAACATAGGCAAAGAAAGCGCCGGCGTTGGTCACCTTGTTGCTCATGGCGCTAAAGCCCACGCTAAAGACCAACAGGGTCAAGCCCACCGCAAGGTAGGTTCCTGGTGTGCCCGATAGGTTGCCTGCGAGCATTGCAACTGGCACTGCACCAGTCATGCCCACTAAAGGCGCGGCCGCTGCTACTACGAAGAATACGATTCCTAAGACGCCTAGCTTGCCTTTGGCGAGCGAGGTATCTGAGCGTGGGGCATCAGACATCTGATTTTCTCCTCATTGAGATTGAGTTTTGGGTTGGGAATGGTGCGCACTGCCTAAAAGTCGTTCATATCCGAACGACCTACCTCTTAGATTGGCTCATTCGCAACCAAACGAGCAACCAAAACCGCAGGTTTAATGCATCTGTAATGGAATCGTTACAAGTGCGCAGGCCGCTCTATTGTTTGGATGCAAACGAACTTGATAGGTTAGAACAATGAGCGAACTAAAAGGTTTTATGGCACCAAAGACCCCAACGGGCAAGAGTGCAATCATTCCAGAGATGCCTTGGTATTACTCGGGTACTCTGCTGACCGTCGAATATTTGACCGACCCAGCAAACGTGCGGGCGCTTTTGCCGCCAGAGCTAGAGCTAGCCGATGAGCAACCCGGCGCAGTGGCATTCATCTGGGCCGACTGGCAGTCGTGCAGCGGCTCAAAAGCCGAATTGCTCGACCCGATTCGCTCGCAATACCTCGAAGCTTTCGTAGTGGTTCGCTGCAAGTTCGAACGCGTCACCTACAGCCGTTGCGTTGCCATCTGGGTTACCAAAGACTTTGCGATCGCCCGCGGCTGGTTTCAGGGATACCCTAAAAAACTCGGCTCAGCGCACGTTACCCGGGTTTTCAACCACGGCAAAGCAACCCCAACCATCGGTGCCGGTGCAATGTTGGGGGCGAGCCTGTCGGCATATGACCACCGCCTAGCCAGCGCCGTAGTCACGCTAAAAGAGCCGGTTGATCAGAACGGTTTCGTCAACGGCCACAAGATGCTTCACTCACGCTGGATGCCGTCAATCACGCCAGGTGCTGGCAACTCGCTTGACCAACTCATCACCATGGGTGGTGTTGACGCCGACCTCGGTCAAGCCTGGGGTGGCGACGCCGAACTTGAACTTCACGACTCGCAATGGGATGAACTGGCAAGTATTTTGCCGGTCGAAAAAATCTTAGGTGGCTACTGGCGCGAAGTTGGCGTGACCTTCAACGGCGGAACCCTGCTCAAAGACAGCAGCAACCCGACCGTTTAGGTTTCGGTTTTGTTTTGGTTTGGTTTGGTTTGGTTTAGCCAGGCAAGGCATCAACTAACTTGAGCTGGCCTGAATAACCCTTCAGGCCTTGAATAACTAAAATGGCCCTTCGGTTCTCACCGAAGGGCCATTTGCTTTAACGCACCAAGTTCAGCGTCGAGGGTTTAGAAATCTTCGAAATATTCCTGAACCTCCCAGTCGGTCACCTCGCGGGTTTCTGGGTCGGCAACGGCTGCGTTGTAGCGTTCGATTTCGTCGCGCTTCAAAACACTAAAGACGTTGATTAGTTCTTTAGCCATAACGTGGCTTAGGTCATCGTCTGCTTCTAGGGCATCGAGAGCCGCCGCCAGGTTGTCAGGCAAGATGGCTGCGTCTTCGTTGTCGTAGGCCATGCCCTCGGCTGGTGCTGGGCATTCGAGGTCATTCAAAATGCCGTCGAGGCCAGCAGCAAGAATCGCGGCAATCAACAGATATGGGTTAGCTGCGCCATCGCCGACACGAACCTCAAGACGAGTTCCCTGACCGCGTTCTGGCGGAATCCGCACCATGCACGAGCGATTGTCAAAGCCCCAGTTCGCCCGAAACGGCGCGAGAGTGTCGGGGCCAAGGCGCTTGAAAGCATTTATTGTCGGGTTGCAAAAGGCCGTCAAAGCATCGGCGTGCTTGGTGATGCCGGCAATCATTTGCATAGCGGTTTTGCTCAGGCCACCGTTGTCGTCGTGCATCTTATTGCTGCCAGCAATATCTGTGACCGAGAAGTGAAGGTGAAAACCGCTGCCACCCTCGTCGGCCCAAGGCTTGCCCAAGAAGGTCGCGTGCTTGCCGGTGCGAGCCACGATGTCTTTGATGGCCGTCTTGAACAAGAATGTGCGGTCAGCGGCGTCGAGTGCCTCGCTGTGCCAAAGGTTGATCTCATATTGACCCGGGCTGAACTCGTGGTTGCCAGCAAACACCCCGATGCCCAAGCGGTCGAGTTGGCGCAGCAAGTTTAAGAAGATGCCGTCTGGGTCAACGAGAGCACCGGTGGTATAAACCCTGCCCGTGCGGGTAAGTGAACGCTTGAAGCCGCCCTCAGGCGTGCGGTCGGCAATATAAAACTCGATCTCTGGCCCAACCACTGGCACTAGGCCCAGCTTGGCATATTCATTCATGATGTTTCGCAGCACAGATCTTGGCGACATCAGGTTGTCAGTTTTGTCTGGGTTGTAAGCATCGGCGATTGCATAGGCAACGCCTGGCTCCCAAGGCATGTCGTGAATTGTGCTTGGGTCAAGCTTTGACACTAGGTCTTGAAGGCCGTCAGAGGCGATGTTGTTGGCGTCGAGCACGCCACCCTGAGTGGTTGTCACCCAAACACCCTGGCAAAAAGCTGGGCCGTTGTGGGCACCGTGTTCAAGTTGCGAAACCAAAAGGTCTTTTGAGCGTGTAATGCCCAACACGTCTGCATAGATTAGCCGAAGCACGTCGATGCCTCGGCCTTGCAACTGCGCTTTGAGACCGGCGAGGTCTTGCTCCATTGGTGACTCCTCGTTGAGATAAAAACTATTTAAAGAATCGTTGGCAACTCGTTATTGAGATTATTTGCACACAAACGATTATTTTGATGATACTAATCTAAGAACTAATCGTTAGCATCAGAAACCAAACTGTTACATTTTGAAAGGACTCAGTGAAAGCTCTCTTTATTCAACACGACCACCTCAGCCCAACCGGCCCGGTGTCAGAGCGACTGCGTCACCACGGTTTCGAAATCGAAGAACGTCTCGTGGTGGCCGAAGCGCACTTCGAGAGCCCGAATGTCACTTTTGATTTTCCTGATTGGCAAGATTACGACCTCATTATTCCCATGGGTTCGCCTTGGGGCGTGTGGGACGACGAGTGTATTGGCAACTGGGTGTTGCCCGAACTGACCTGGATTCGAGAGGCTATTTTGGCCGACAAGGCAATTTTTGGCATCTGCTTCGGCGGCCAGCTGATCGCTAGAGCTATGGGCGGCACCGTTGGGCCCGGGCCTAAAGGCGAAATCGGCTGGACCTGGATTTCGACCGAAGCGCCAGAACTGGTTGGCCCTGGCCCATGGTTTCAGTTTCACTTTGACCGCTGGTCACTGCCTGAAGGCGCAGTTGAGTTGGCAAGAAACCCGGTTGCCTCTCAAGCGTTCACAATAAAAAATGCCTTGGCAATGCAGTTTCACCCAGAGCTCAACGCCAATGCCCTTGAAGGGTGGCTGCGCGTCAACGGCGCCGATGCCGTTAGACGCGACGGTCAAGACCCAGAGATCATGTTTTGGCAGACCAAGCACGAAGAAGCCCAGGCTCGGTTGCGCACGTTCGAACTGGTCGACAACTTTGTCAAATGGGCGGGTCTAATCAAATAGGCGATATCCTTAAAGCCGTGGCGGTCGCAAGTTCGCTTCAATTTGAAAGGCCCAAAAATGGCAGGTTCTCACACACTGGCTGAAACCGAACGTCAGGTTAAAGACAAGATCGGTTTTCTCGACATCGACTTTAGGGCGATGGCCGTAGCTAGCAACCTGTTTCGCGCAGCGACTGCTGTGCGCAACCACTTTGAGCGAAACGTTCTGGCCAAACACGATCTTTCATGGACTGCCTTTGTTGTGCTCTGGGTGGTCTGGATCTGGGAGCCAATCGAAACCCGACAAATTGCAGACGAGGGCGGTTTTAGCAAAGCCACGCTGACCGGTGTTTTGAGCACGCTTGAAAATCGCAACCTACTATTGCGTCGAAAATCAGAGTCTGACGGCCGCTTGGTTTTGGTTGACCTGACTCAATCGGGGCGTGACTTGATGCAGGGTTTGTTCCCCGAGTTCAACGCCGGCGAGGTTGAAATAACCTCTATGCTCAGCAACGATCAAAAAGATCAGCTGGCCGATTTGCTTCGCAGCGTCACCGCATTTGTTGAACCTAAATAGCACCGAGCTGGGCCACTAGCGCCGAGATTATGCTCGCTTGCTTGCTTCTAGCACTAGCTTCTCAAAAATCGCCAGGTTTTCAGGGCGCGAATCAAAGTTATCTTCGGGGTGCCACTGCACACCGGTGATCCACGCGCTTGATTCAACTTTGAAAGCTTCGGCGTGCCCAGCCGCCGCGCGCGCAATGACCTCAAGGCCACTGCCGAGGCGGTCGACACACTGGTGGTGATAGCAGCTGGCTTCAACCGTGTTGCCAGGCAAACCTAGAACCTCGGGTTCGTGAACTGTGATGGTCTCAACGTGGTGGGTGTGCGGCGTGGGCATGTCTTGCACTAGGGTGCCGCCGCGCGCGACGTTGATGATTTGAAACCCACGACAAATAGCCAAGAGCGGCAAGGCGTTTGCGGTTGCAAAATCAAAAATTTCCAGGTCGGTTTGATCTTGCAGGTCGACAACTCCATAGATGCGGTCGGTGGTTGGTTGCTGACCATAGCGCTCGGGGTTTACGTCGCCGCCACCAGGCATCAGAACCGCGCCAATGCCCGCGAGTCTCTCGCCAAGGTTGGCGTTTGCCACTGGCAACAGCGTTAGCGGTTCTGCGCCGGCAGCCCAGACCGCCTCGGCCAATCTCGCTGCGGTGACAATGCCGGCATATCGCGTGACCGAAGTTGACTCGGCTATGCGACCCAAAATCGCGATTCGAGGGCGACTCATTTTGACTTCTTTCAAATCGTTATAAAAACTGACCTAAAACTAATCTACTAATGCTCTAATCTAAAATCATTAGCATCCGAACGAAAGTAACATTTTTGCACGGGTGCCCCGCCCACTGAACCCGCAACATCGCACCGCGCACCATGAGAGGCCGCATCAAATGTCGTTTATTGAAGTCGTCGGCGCTCGCATCGACACCCGCCACTTTATTGGCGGCCAACGCGTGGCCTCAGCAGAAACTTTCACCAACACCTCACCAATCGACGGCAGTTTTTTAGGCGAGATCTCACGCGGCGATGCTGCCGAAGTTGAACTTGCTGTAGCAGCCGCCAAAGCAGCTTTTGGCCCTTGGTCAAAACTCGGCGCAAAAGGTCGAGGTGAGCTTTTGCACAAGCTGGCCGACCTCGTCGAAGCCAACGTCGAAACCCTTTCGCAGTTAGAGACACTCGACAACGGCTCGCTTTTGCGCTCGCACCGCCGCGGCGTAATGCCACGCGTGGCAATGAACATTCGCTTCTTTGCCGACTGGGCGATAAACGAGCTGCAGCATCCTATTTTTGAAACTCGCGGCCACACCAATCACGTCAGCTGGGACCCTTCGGGCGTGGCAGCAATCATCACCCCGTGGAACGCCCCGCTGATGCTTGCCACTTGGCGCATCGGCCCAGCACTGGCCGCCGGCGACACCGTGGTGCTAAAGCCAGCCGAGTGGACTCCCCTATCGGCATCATTCTTTGCCGACCTAACCAAGCAGGCGGGAATCCCCGACGGTGTTTTCAACGTGGTGCAGGGCTTCGGCAAAGAAGCCGGTGCGGCGTTGGTGTCACACCCGGCCGTGGCACGCATCGCATTCACCGGCTCGGTGCCGACGGCCAAAACCATCGCGCGCGCAGCGGCCGAAAACCTCACACCAATTTCTTTCGAACTCGGCGGCAAGAGCCCGCTAATCATCTTTGAAGATTCTGACCTCGAGCTGGCAGCCACATTGGCGGTTGAGCAATATGACAACGCGGGCCAGGTTTGCCTTTCGGGCACCCGCATTTTGGTTCACGAGTCAATCGCCAACGAGTTCGCCGCCAAGTTCGCCGAACGTGCCGCCAAGGTGAAGCAGGGCGACCCACGCGACGAAACCACCGACATTGGCCCACAGATTCACCAGGTGCACTTTGACCGAGTCAAAGGCTTCGTTGATCGCGCCAAAGCAGAAGGCGCCAACATTGTCATTGGTGGCGAGGCAAACGATGCTCTAGGCGGCCTCTATTTCAAGCCAACCCTCGTGCTTGAGCCAACCGCCGGCAGCGAGATCGTGACTGCTGAGATTTTTGGCCCGGTTTTGAGCATGCAAACTTTTAGCACCGAAGCACAAGCGGTTCAAATGGCAAACGACACCGAATATGGTCTCGCTGCCGTGGTTGTCACCGGCAGCCGCGAACGCGCCGACCGTGTCACCGCCGACCTAGTTGCCGGCACCATTTGGGTGAACTGCTTCTTTGTTCGCGACCTGCGCGCACCTTTCGGTGGCTCTAAAAAGAGTGGCATCGGTCGCGAGGGTGGCGTTTGGTCATTTGATTTTTATGCCGATGTCAAAAACACGGTATTCTCACCAAACGGATGGAAGGAATAAACCATGGGAAAAGTTGTCGGAGCAGCGCTTCTAGCGCACGTGCCAACGATTATGTTGCCCGCGGCGGTTCGCAAAGACCTCAACGAGGGCAAAGAAATTAGTTTGGTGCCTGGCCTAAAAAAGCTGCGCAAAGACGTTTTTGAAACCCTTGACTATGACACCGTGGTTGTTCTTGACAGCCACTGGGCAACCACCGTTGAGTTTGTAATCACCTCGGCTGCTGAGCGCAGCGGGCTCTTCACCTCAGAAGAGCTGCCTCGCGGCATGAGCCAGATTCCTTATTCAATGAAGGGCGACCCTGAGCTGGCAAACGCAGTTGCCAAATATGATGAAAAGAACGGCACCTGGGTCACACCAATTGCCGACCCACACCTGCCAATCTTTTATGCCACCGTGAACCTTTGGCACTACCTCGGTCGCGGTTTAGACGACAAGCGCTGGATCAGCATGTCGGTTTGCCAGACCGGCACACCCGAAGACTTTATTCGCGCTGGCCGAGCACTTGGCGAAGCAATTCGAGACTCTGATCGCAAAGTTCTGCTGCTCGCCTCGGGCGCGCTGTCGCACACCTTTCACAAACTGCGCGACCTTCGCAAGCACGAATCGAGCGACCCAAGCCACATTTTTAGCAAAGAGGCATATGAATATGACCTCAAGGTGCTCGAATGGTTCAAAGAGGGCAACCACGCCGCAGTGCTTGAAGACTTTGACACGTTTAAAAAGTTCAAGCCCGAGGCTGGCTTTTATCACTACCTAGCCATGATGGGCGCAATCGGCGAAGAAGCCTGCACCGCAACCGGCGAACTTTATTCTGAATATGAAAACTCAATCGGCACCGGCCAGGTTCACGTCTGGTTCGACGCCCCTGAGGCCGGATTCCCAAACCCTAAAGACCTGGAGCTCTCGCGTGACTGAACTAAGAAGAATTTTGCTTGATGGATACCCTGTGCAGGTTATTCGCGACGGTGAAGAACTTGTGGCGCCAGATGGCCGCCGCATTGCCATCGAAGAGGCTGTGCACCTAGCACCAAGCGAGCCAACCAAGATTATTGCGGTTCACCTCAACTATGACAGTCGCACCCAAGAGTTCATGACCAAGTTGCCGGCTGCGCCAACCTATTTTCACAAGCCGATCACCGCGCTAAACACCCACAAAGGTGCTGTCGTGCGCCCTGAGGGTTGCAAATGGTTGAACTTCGAAGGCGAAATCGTGATCATCATCGGCAAGACGTGTCGCAACATCTCGCCAGAAGAAGCTGGCGAATACATCGCCGGCTATTCGGTGGGCAATGACTATGGCTTGCACGACTTCAGAGACACCGACGCTGGTTCAATGTTGCGCGTGAAGGGTTCAGACACCCTGGCGCCGGTTGGCCCTGGCATGGTGACCGACTGGGACTTTAGAAACAAGCGAATTCAAACCATTGTGAACGGCAAAGTCATTCAAGATGACAACACTGCCAACATGGAATGGGACATGCACTATTTGGTGGCCGACATCGCGCGCACCATCACGCTAATGCCGGGCGACATGCTGTTCTCGGGCACCCCAGCATTTAGCCGCCCAGTTCAACCCGGTGACATTGTCGAGGTCGAAGTCGAAGGTCTAGGCAAACTCACCAACCACATCGTGACCGGCCCGACACCAATTCGCACCGATGTTGGCGCCCAGCCAACCGAAAGCGAAGAAGTAATCTCAACCGCCCTCGGAGGCGACTGGGAATTCCGCGGCATTCGCACCCCAAGCAAAGATCTTTACCCAAGCACTGTTGAGGAGAAATAAATGACAATCAAAATCGACGTAGACATGACAAAATGCCAACACTATGGCCAGTGTGTCTTTGAAGCACCAAACATTTTTCGTCTAAACAACAACGACAAACTTGAATACACCGCAGAAGCCGACGACTCAGAGTTGGCAAACGTTGAGGCAGCGATTGACGTTTGCCCAATGCAAGCCATTTTTATCGTCTAACACGTTCGCGCACGCAGGTGCATCCCAGTTAAAAAAGTGGTGAAAAGTGACCAAACCGGTGGTTATCGTTGGCGCATCGATGGCTGGCCTGCGCACGGCCGAGGCATTGCGACGCTTTGGTTACACCGGGGCAATCACCGCAATCGGCGACGAAAGCTATGGGCCCTATAACCGCCCACCGCTATCTAAAGAGGTTCTGGTTAGCGACGCCGTCACGTTTGAATCAGTGGCTTTTGCCCAGCGAGCCGCCACCGCAGACGTGACCTGGGTTCTCGGCAACAAAGCGGTTGCTGCCAACCTTGAAGGCCAAACAGTGACCTGTGCCGACGGTCAAGTTTTTGAATATTCAAACCTCGTGACAGCAACCGGTCTGCGACCAAAGCGCGCCGACTTTGCCAACAACCTAAACACTGGTCGTCATGCCATTCGCTCGCTCGACGACGCAATCGCGCTGCGTGCCGAACTGAAGCCGGGTGCTCGAGTTGTTGTTCTCGGCGCCGGTTTTGTGGGCTGCGAAACGGCAGCAACCGCCAAGAAACTGGGTTGTGACGTGACGATTGTGGCGCCTTCTAGACTGCCGATTCAGCGCATTCTTGGCGATGACCTCGCTGCCGAAATCATGCGCCGTCAACAGGCCGAAGGTGTCAACTTTGTGATGGGTCAGAGCATTTCTGACCTAATCGGCAACGAAAAAGTCGAAGGTGTTGTGCTCGACAACGGCGTGAAGTTGCCATGTGACGTTTTGATTGAGGCCATTGGCTCGCTGTGCAACGTTGAATGGCTGGCCGGCAACGACATAAACATCAGCGATGGCGTCTTGACCGACGCTAACCTTCACGCGCGCAAATCAACCGGTGAGACCTGGTCAAACGTCTTTGCCGTTGGCGACATAGCAAAGTTTGAAAATGCACTTTTCGACGGCGAAACTCGCCGGGTTGAGCACTGGAACATTCCAACCGAATCAGGCAAGCACGTTGGCCAACAAGTTGCGTTGCAATACCAGATCGACGACGCCAATGCCGATGCGCACTCGCGCAGCAGCGCCACTGCAGCTCTTGCCTCGCTGACGACCACAGGGTTTAGACCCGTGCCATCGTTTTGGAGCGACCAGTTTGACGTTCACCTGCTAGCTTTTGGCATGCTTGCCCTTGCCGACGAAAACCGCCTGGTTCAAGGTGGCATCTCGGGCGATTGCGTGTTTGAGTATTATCGCGGTGGCAAACTTGTTGGCGTGGCCGGCATTGGCATGCGTTCAGTCGTTCAAAACTATCGAAACGTTTTCGCACAGAAAGAATCAAAGTGAGCACCTCTTTTTATGATCTAGACCTTGCCTTCGAGGGCGACGAACCAGACCCGGCGAAACTGCCCGTTGAGGTGGTCAGGGCGGCAATCGCCCAAATGCCTGAGGCACTAGCTCAGGTGGCAACAGCGATTTTGGTCGAAAAGCGCACCATGAGCGACGTTTCGCAGGCACTGGGCATTCGTCAAGGTGAACTCGTTTCACGTTTGCAGCGCGCCCAACTGGCCATCGGCATGCACGTTTTCTCGCAGGGTCGCCCACAGTGAGCCAAACACCTAAAGTCTTTCAAAACTTCATCGGTGGCGAATATATAGAGGCGCTAGCCGATGAGCGCATGGCCATTTTTGACCCAGCCACTGGCGCAGAATATGGCACCGCAGCGATTTCAAACGCCGCCGACGTTGACACGGCCTATCAAAGCGCCGACCAAGCATTTCAGATCTGGTCACAGAGCACACCTGCCGAGCGTCAACTGGCACTAATTCGCATGGCAGATGCCATGGATGCTCGCGCTGAAGAAATTGGTGCCGTTGAATCGCGCGACACGGGCAAGCCGTTGCGCTTTGCGATTGGCGAAGTTCACGGCAGCGCTAGGCAGGTGCGCTTTTTTGCTGGTGCAGCTCGCAACCTTGAAGGCCGCGCAACCGCCGAATATGCGCGAGACCACACTTCGTCGATTCGCCGCGAACCTATCGGCGTAATCGGTCAGATCACACCTTGGAACTACCCGCTGGTTATGGCCACCTGGAAGTTCGCCCCTGCGATTGCAGCTGGCAACACGATTGTTTTGAAACCCTCTGACACCACGCCTGCCGTGACGCTGTTGCTCGCCGAAATCGCGAGCGAGTTTTTGCCGGCTGGCGTGTTCAACGTGGTCACCGGTGACCGCAACACGGGCGCTAGCCTTGTCACCCATAAGACCCCTCAGATGGTCGCCATCACGGGTTCTGTGCGGGCGGGCATGGAGGTTGCCAAATCGGCAGCCGTTGACGTGAAACGCGTTCACCTCGAGCTCGGTGGCAAAGCACCGGTAATCATTTTTGCCGACGCCGACTTGCCTCGTGCTGCCCGTGTGATTGCCGAGGCAGGCTTCTATAACGGTGGTCAGGACTGCACCGCAGCCACTCGGCTATTGGTTCACGAGTCGGTGCATGATGAGTTTGTGGCGCTATTGCGAGCCGAAGTTCTTGCAAACGCAAAGACCGGCGCACCGGACCGCGATGACGTTCTGTTTGGCCCCATCAACAACATTGCCCAGTTCGAGCGGGTTCAGGGTTTTGTGCACCGCCTGCCAGATCACGCCGACATCGCGGTCGGTGGCCAGACCCTTGGCAACTCGGGTTATTTTCACGAAGCCACCGTATTAACCGGTCTGAAGCAAACCGACGAACACGTTCAAGACGAGATTTTCGGACCGATTTTGACGGTTCAAAAATTCAGCACCGACGAAGAGGCCCTTCGCAACGCAAACGATGTGGAATATGGCCTGGCGTCATCGGTGTGGACCTCAAACCACACGCGCGCCATGCGCTTTTCAAAACACCTCGACTTTGGCATCGTGTGGATTAACGACCACGGCACAATGGCCGCCGAAATGCCTCACGGTGGCTTTAGACACTCTGGCTATGGCAAAGACCTGTCGATGTATGGTTTCGAAGACTACACTCGCATCAAGCACGTCATGAGCTATATCGGCGACTAGCTAAACCGCGTTTTTATGAGCGCGTGGCAAAACGGCATGCAAAAAAGCACCCAACCAAATGGTCGGGTGCTTTTTTATGCCCAAATCTAGCGCAGGCTCACCTTGACCGGCATGCGCTTGATGCCGTGCACGAAGTTTGAACGCAAATAGTCAATGTCGCCGGCGAGTTCAACCTTGTCGACGCGGGCGATTAGGTCTTCGAACATGACACGCAACTCGATGCGGGCAAGGGCGTTGCCAAGGCACATGTGAGGCCCACCTCGACCAAAAGACATGTGCTCGTTCGTTGCACGGCTCACATCGAACTTGTCTGGGTTTTCGAAGATTTTTTCGTCGCGGTTGCCACTGGCAAACCAGGTAACAACCTTTTGGCCAGCTTTGATGTTCTGCCCGTTGATAACGGCATCGGTAGTTGCTGTGCGCCTAAAGTGATAAACCGGGCTGGCATAACGCAAGAACTCTTCGACTGCCCAAGGAATCATGTCGGGGTTTTCTTGAAGCAAAGCGAGCTGCTCAGGGTGTTCAATCAGATTGCGCATGGTGTGCGTGATCGTGTGACGCGTGGTCTCATTGCCAGCAACAACGAGCAGCAAGAAGTTGGTGTGAAAATCACGCTCTGAAAGCGCGATGCCGTCAGATGGCGCGCTGTTAATCAAAACCGAGACGAGGTCGGTGCCGTCTTTGCCACGACGCTCGTTGGCCAGTGCATCGCCGTAGGCAAACACCTCTAGAGCAGCCGGCGAACGGAAAGGCACGAGGCGATATTTCTCGGACTCTGGGTCGCTGATTAGAACGTCGGCGTGCTCAGGGTCGTCAAAGCCCACCATGCGGTTGCCCCAGTCGATCAACTTGTGTGTGTCTTCGACGGGCACGTCGAGAAGACGAACTAGAACGTTGATCGGAAAATCGGCTGCTACGTCTTCAACGAAGTCAAAGGTGCCCTTAGCGAAGGCGTTATCGAGGGTTGTCGCCGTGATGCCTCTGAGGAACGTCTCATATTTAGCGACGGCACTCGGAGTAAACTGCCCCTGCAACAAGCGTCGAAGTGCGCGGTGTCGTGAGCCGTCGGTCTCAAGCAGCGAACGACGCGCGTTTGCTTGCTCTTCATCGACTTCTTCGAGATTGGTGAACTTTTCGCTGGTGAAGGTCTCTGGGTCGCGCAGAACTCGAACGATGTCGTGATAGCCGAGCAGGCTCCAAAAACCACTGTTCGGGGCTTCTTCTTCGCTGAAGTGCACTGGGTTGTTCTTGCGCAGGTCGGCAAAAGCCGACCACGGGGCCCCATTTGAAAACAGGTCTAGATCTGACAGGTTAATGTTCGAGGTTGCCATGAGGGCTCCAAATTCGCGATTGTTCGGATGCTAACAATCTTTAGACTAGCGGGTAAACGTTTGCAAACGAATGAGTTTTTCAAATCGTTATTTTCGGCTAGCAAAAAACCCGCCGAGAGAACTCGACGGGTTTTGCTTTAGCTTTTGAGCTTTAGATCAGAGCAGCGTGACGTGCAACCACAGTCACCACGTTGTGCTCAACTGACAAGAAACCATCTTCGGCGCTAGCCTTGATGATCTCGCCGGTAGGCAAAGTGATGCGAACTTCACCGCTTGCCAAGATGGCAAGCATTGGCTCGTGACCTGGCAACAATCCGATTTCGCCTTCAACAGTCTTGGCGATAACCATTTTGGCCTCGCCTGACCAGATTGCAGCGTCCGCGGCTACAACTTCGATGTGCAGAGTGTTAGCTGACATTAGTTGCCAGTAGCCTTCTGAATCTTGTCGTATTGGCGCATGATGTCTTCGATGCCACCAATGTTGAAGAATGCCTGCTCAGGAATGTGGTCGAACTCACCCGATGCAATCTTTGAGAAGCCTTCGATGGTTTCTTTCAGAGGAACGGTTGAACCCTTAACACCGGTGAACTTTTCAGCCATGTAGGTGTTCTGCGATAGGAACTGCTGAATGCGACGTGCGCGTGAAACAGTAACCTTGTCTTCTTCGCTAAGCTCTTCAACACCCAAAATCGCGATGATTTCTTGAAGTTCTTTGTTCTTCTGCAAGATCGCCTTGACGCGTGTTGCGGTCTCGTAGTGGTCTTTCGCAATGTAGCGAGGGTCGAGAATGCGCGAGGTTGAAGTTAGTGGGTCAACCGCAGGGTAAAGACCCTTCGAAGCGATTTCACGGCTAAGTTCAGTCGTTGCATCTAGGTGAGCAAAGGTTGTTGCCGGAGCTGGGTCGGTGTAGTCGTCAGCAGGAACATAAATTGCCTGAAGAGAAGTAATCGAGTGACCACGAGTCGAGGTGATGCGCTCCTGAAGAAGACCCATCTCGTCTGCAAGGTTTGGCTGATAACCTACGGCTGAAGGCATGCGGCCAAGAAGTGTTGAAACCTCTGAACCTGCCTGTGTAAAGCGAAAGATGTTGTCGATAAACAACAGCACGTCTTGCTTCTGAACATCGCGGAAGTACTCTGCCATGGTCAAAGCAGACAATGCAACACGAAGACGCGTGCCAGGTGGTTCGTCCATCTGGCCGAAGACCAGTGCAGTTTTGTCGATAACGCCCGACTCGGTCATTTCGTCGATAAGGTCGTTACCCTCACGAGTGCGCTCACCAACACCAGCGAACACTGACACACCATCGTGGTCTTCTGCTACGCGGTAAATCATCTCTTGAATAAGAACAGTCTTGCCAACACCTGCACCACCGAAAAGACCAATCTTTCCGCCGAGAACATATGGAGTTAGAAGGTCGATAACCTTGATGCCGGTCTCGAACATGGTGGTCTTCGACTCAAGCTGGTCAAAAGCAGGAGCCTTGCGGTGAATTGACCAACGCTCGCTGACTTCAATCTTGTCGCCAGGCTTGCCGTTAAGAATGTCGCCGGTTACGTTGAAAACTTTGCCTTTGGTGATGTCGCCGACAGGCACGGTGATTGGCTCACCAGTGTCAGTCACGCTGCCGCCGCGAACCAAACCATCGGTTGGCTTCAAAGCGATTGCGCGAACTAAGTCGTCGCCTAGGTGCTGTGCGACCTCAAGAGTAAGAGTGGTCTTCTCACCGTTTAGGTCGATCACTGTGGTCAATGCGTTGTAGATCGCAGGGATTGCATCGTGAGGAAACTCGATGTCAACCACAGGACCGGTAACACGCGCGATGCGTCCGGTGCCGGCTGCAGTGTTCTTGGTCTCGGCCATGTCTCTTTCTTTCTATTAGTCTTCGTCGCCAGCGGTTGACAATGCGTCAGCTCCGCCAACGATTTCTGAAATCTGTTGGGTAATTTCGGCTTGACGAGCCGAGTTGCTAAGACGGGTGTAGTTCTTGATCAGCTTGTCAGCGTTGTCGGTAGCTGACTTCATGGCCTTTTGACGAGCTGCGTGCTCAGAGGCTGCTGACTGAAGCATTGCGTTGAAAATGCGGCTTTCGATATAAACCGGAAGCAATGCATCGAGCACCTTGGTGACATCTGGCTCAAACTCATAAAGCGGGAACACTTCGTCTTGCTCAGGGGTTTCAACACCCTCAACTACCTCAAGAGGCAGTAGGCGAACCACTTCAGGAACCTGGGCGATCATCGAAACGAAACGGTTGAATACCAAGTGAATCTCATCGACACCACCTTCAGCAGCGTCAGTGTTGAATGACTCTAGAACTGCATCAGCAATCGCCTTGGCGGTGTCAACCTGAGGTAGGTCGGTGCCGCCAATCCACTGCTGAACAAAGCTGCGACGGCGAAAACCAAAGTTGCTAACAGCCTTGCGACCAACGAGGTAATAAACAACCTCTTTGCCCTGCTCGCGAAGTAGCGAGGTTAGTGCGTCAGCTTCTTTCAAAACGCTTGATGAGAAAGCACCTGCAAGACCGCGGTCAGAAGTGAAGATCACTACTGCTGCGCGGTCAATGCGCTCTGGCTCAGTCGTTAGCGGGTGCTTGACGTTTGAGTAGGTTGCAACCGCTGAAACGGCACGGGTCACTGCACGAGCATATGGTGTTGCTGCGGCTACACGCTGTTGAGCTTTGTAAATGCGTGAGGCCGAAATCAACTCCATAGCGCGAGTGATCTTCTTGGTCGTCTGGGCAGACTTAATTTTCTGCCTATAGACCCGAAGTTGCGCTCCCATGTCTCTCCTAGTTTCTAAAAATGAACGTGAACAAAGGCGCTATTAGCGCTTTTGCTTCACAATCTGCTCTTGGTTAACTTCGGCTTCTGCCAAAGGTGCTGGGGCTACGACTGAGGCTAGGCTCTCGCCACCCTTTGTCTGGAAGCCCTTCTTGAACTCAACCACGGCTTTTTCAAGCTCAGCAACTGTGTCGTCGCCCAACTGGTTGGTCTCGCGAATGACATCAAGCACCTTGGTGTTGCGACGTAGGTGATCTAGAAGGCCAGCTTCGAAACGAAGAACGTCTTCAACAGGAACCTCGTCTAGCTTGCCGCCGGTGCCGGCCCAGATTGAAACAGTCTGCTCTTCAACAGGGAACGGTGAGTACTGTGGCTGCTTTAGAAGCTCCATCAAGCGAGCACCGCGAGCTAGCTGCTGGCGTGATGCAGCGTCTAGGTCTGATGCGAACATTGCGAATGCCTCAAGCGAGCGGTACTGAGCAAGTTCAAGCTTCAGGGTTCCCGAAACCTTCTTGATGCCCTTAACCTGAGCAGCACCACCAACACGTGAAACCGAGATACCCACGTCGATGGCTGGGCGCTGGTTTGAGTTGAATAGGTCTGACTGCAAGAAGATCTGGCCGTCAGTGATCGAAATCACGTTGGTCGGGATGTAAGCAGAAACGTCGTTGGCCTTGGTCTCGATGATTGGAAGACCAGTCATCGAACCAGCACCAAGCTCGTCATTTAGCTTGGCACAGCGCTCAAGCAAACGGCTGTGTAGGTAGAACACGTCACCTGGGTAAGCCTCGCGGCCTGGTGGACGACGAAGAAGCAATGACACTGCACGGTAGGCTTCAGCCTGCTTTGAAAGGTCATCGAAAACGATAAGAACGTGCTTGCCGGCATACATCCAGTGCTGACCAATGGCCGAACCTGTGTAAGGAGCAAGGTACTTGAAACCTGCTGGGTCTGATGCAGGTGAAGCAACGATGGTGGTGTATTCCATTGCGCCAGCTGCTTCTAGAGCACCCTTCACAGCAGCAATGGTTGAACCCTTTTGACCAACGGCAACATAGATGCAGCGAACCTGCTTGTTGACGTCGCCTGACTGCCAGTTGGCCTTCTGGTTGATGATGGTGTCGATCGCGATAGCGGTCTTGCCGGTCTGGCGGTCACCAATGATGAGCTGACGCTGACCACGACCAACAGGAATCATGGCGTCGATTGCCTTGATGCCAGTCTGAAGTGGCTCGTGAACCGACTTGCGGGCCATAACGCCAGGAGCCTGAAGCTCAAGTGCGCGGCGGGCATCAGCCTTGATCTCGCCTAGACCGTCGATTGGGTTGCCTAGCGGGTCAACCACGCGACCCAAGAACTTATCGCCAACCGGAACAGAAAGAACCTCGCCTGTGCGGTGAACTTCCATGCCCTCAACGATGCCCTCGAAGTTGCCTAGAACAACAACACCGATTTCGCGCTCGTCAAGGTTAAGGGCTAGACCCAAAGTGCCATCAGCGAATCGAAGCAACTCGTTAGCCATTGCACTTGGCAAACCTTCAACGTGAGCGATGCCGTCACCGGCGTCGATAACGTGACCTACCTCGTCGCGCGAGGCCTGTGCAGGCTCGTAAGACTTAACGAACTCTTTGAGTGCGTCGCGAATCTCGTTCGGGCTGATTTGTAGATCTGCCATCTCGTTCCTCTACTTCTGGGGTTTCCCGGTTGTCAGTTGGCTATTAGGCCAGCTGAAGTCTTGCTTCGTTAAGACGGCTGCTTAGGCTGCCGTCGATGATTTGGTCGGCAACCTGCACACGCACGCCACCAATCAGAGTTGGGTCTAGTTCAATGTTTAGCTGAAGTGCCTGGCCATAGCTCTTTTCGAGAGCCGAGCCAAGGCGAGCTAGCTGAGAATCGCTGAGCGGCGCGGCAACGGTAACAGTTGCAACCAAACGCTGAGCGAAAGCCGAAACCTGCTTGCCGAACTGTTCGAGAACAACTGAAACGCGCTCACGACGAGCAATCAAAACCGCGTTGCGCACCAAAAGCGAGGTGGCAGCGTCAACTTTTTTGCTGATAAGCGCGTCAATCAACGCAAGCTTGCTGGCGCTGGTTGCAGTCTTAGAACTCAATGCGAACTGAAGCTCTTGGTCGCTGTCGATGGTCTGACGCACCGAGAACAACTCAGATTCAAGAGTTGCAATCGACTTGTTTGCAGCACTGATGGCAGCCACGGCATAAACCGCTAGCTGCTCAATGCCAGAAACGAGGTCGCGACCTGTTGACCAACGCAGAGCAACCAGGCTGGTAACAAACTCAACAGCTGACATGCTGGCAGATTTGCCAAATACAGCGTTTAGCGCGCCTTGCTTGGCAGCATTCTCGGCAGAAGGGTCCGAGAGAATGTTGCGAAGCTGAACTGAACTTGCAATCGCCTCAGCGATAGCAAACAGGTCAGCAGCGAAGTTGAGATCGGCGCTGGCCAAAAGAGGCTTGAGAGTCTCTTTGCCCGCGGCGATTGCTTGCCTGGTTGAACTTGCCATTAGTTGTTCTTGCCTGCCTTGTCGCCAGCTTCGAGGTCGGCCAAGAACTGGTCGACTACGCCGGCAGCGATTTTGTCGTTCTGAAGGCTGGTGCCAACAACGCTTGATGCGAGGCCGATGGCTAGTGAGCCAACCTCAGCGCGAAGTGACACTAGAGCTGCTTGACGCTCGGCTTCGATTTGAGCCTTTGCGGTAGCTACTAGACGTGCTGATTCGGTTGCTGCCTGTTCTTTCATTTCTGCAAGAATGGCGGCGCCGTCAACACGAGCGGCCTCACGAATCGAGGCAGCTTCGGCGCGAGCCGATGCCTGCTCAACTTCGATGTTGGCGGTTTTAGCAGCTGCTTCAGCCTGAGCCTGTTCAGCTGCCTCTAGGCGACCTTCGATGGCTTCAGTGCGAGCATCCAAGCTTTTCTTTAGGTTAGGAAGAACCTTTGTCCAAAAGAAAACCAGCAGAATAGCAAAAACCACCGATGACCACAGGATGTCTGGCAGCTTCGGAATCAGCGGGTTTTCTGCTGGTGCCTCTGCTGCAGCAACAAGGAGTGTGCTTAGCATGGTGTGCTTTCTTTAGGAGTTGAAACTAGGCTGCGAAGATGAATGGGGTTGCAAGACCGATAAGCGCTAGAGCTTCGGTGAATGCGATACCTAGCCACATGGTTACCTGCAGACGAGCTGCAAGTTCTGGCTGGCGAGCGATTGACTCGATGGTCTTTGAAACAACTAGACCTACGCCAACGCCTGGGCCGATTGCTGCGAGGCCGTAGCCAATAACGCCAAGGTTGCCGGTAACGCCTGCTGCGATGTTGATGATGTCCACGGTGTGGTTCCCTTCTGTGGTTTAGAGCTGACGGTTGTCAGCCCCGATTTTTTTAGTGCTCGTCTGCCAATGCCAACTGAATGTAGACAGTTGTCAGAAGAGTAAAAACGTAGGCCTGCAAGAACGCGACCAAGATTTCGAAAAGTGTGAAGACAAAGCCGAAAGCGAATGTTCCAGCGCCAAACAGAGCAACTAAGCTCTGGTTTTCGAACAAGAAGAACGAGGTTGCTGAGAAACAAAGAACTAGCAACAAGTGGCCAGCGATCATGTTCATCATCAGACGCAGAGCCAGAGTCACGGGGCGAAGAATGAAGGTTGACAAGAACTCAATCGGTGTCACCAAGATGTAAAAAACAGGTGGAACGCCTGCTGGGAAGAGCGCAGCGGTGAAGAAGTGACCGCCGTGCTTCTTGACACCGGCATAAATGAAGGTGAAGTAGGCGACCATTGCTAGAACCAATGGCAAACCAATCACCGAGGTGCCAGCGATGTTTAGCAACGGAATGATGCCGGTGAAGTTCATGCCAACGACGATGAAGAAAATTGTGGTTAGAAGAGGCAAGAAACGGTCGCCGTCTTTTTCGCCAAGCTGTTCGTGAGCGATGCTCTTGCGAACGAAGTTAAGAGCGATTTCACCAATAAGTTGGAATTTGCTCGGAACCAGCTCGCCAGCCTTTGTGGCCTTCTGTGCGCGGTTTGCCCACAGGGTGAAGAAAATGATGATGACGGCAGTGATCAAAAGACGAATCAACATGATGCGGTTGATTTCGAAGCTTGTGCCTTCGAAGAAGATTGGCGCCGGAAAAAATTCGGCGATGGTTGGAGCCTCGAAGCCGCCGCCACCTTCGGTGGTCGCTTCGGTTAGCAGATTCAGTGCTTGAGTGAACAGCTTGTGCTCCTGTGTCGTGGCAAGTTGGTGTTAGCCTTGCGGCGATTTGAGGGTAGTTTCGACCGACAGAGAAGTTCGGCGCAACTTTGAAAAGTCTATCAGTAACAAACCTAGTTAAATCAGCCTTTTTGCCCCGCAAATCATAAGTTTTTTGGCTATTCGCCGACCGCTGGAATGCGCGCCTTTGTTGCAACAATGGCGTCCACCACAAGCGAGGCCAAAATCGCCGCTACAACGGTGAAAAAGAACAGTGGGCGCACCAGAAAGTCAGCGTTTTTGAGCGCAACGGTCAGAACTAGAAAGATGACCAATTTGAGCAGCCAACCTCCCATCACAGCGCCAAAGAAAACACCGAGCGAATAGCGCCCACCAAGCCAAACGCTCAGCACCGTGAGAGCCCCAAAAACTAGAGCCATGCCAGCACCGATTGCTGCACTAAAGACACCATCCGAGCCATAAAAAATCGCACCAATAGTGCCGCCGATAACGGCGATGACAAGAGTGGTGAGCGAAGTAAGTCGCAGCACACGACCAAAAAGTGCCGAGAGGTGCGGATTTGCACTAGCCATTTGAACCTACTTTTTGTTTGACGATAAGGCGGTCGATGCGGGCGAACAGACCGAAATCTTTGAGAACAGGCCAGGCGGTGAACATTAGTGCACCGATTAGCCCAATGGTTGCGATGATGGCAACCGCCCATGGTGGAATGAAGAAAAACAGCAGGCAGCTCACCGAAATCAAGGCAGTCCAGACATAAAACACCAAAACTGAACCGAGGTGGCTGTGGCCAAAGTCTTGAAGTCGGTGGTGAATGTGACCACGATCGGCCGAGAACGGTGACTTGCCCGCGCGCAAACGACGAAGCACCGCCAGCGTGAAGTCGAGCAAAGGCAAAACCAAAATCACCAGTGGCAGAATCAAGGGGATGAAAGCAGGAACCAACGTGGTGCGCGTTGTGACCGCCGGGTCAACTTGCCCGGTCACGGTCAGAGCTGAGGTTGACATGAGCAGGCCTAGAAGCAAAGCGCCACTGTCGCCCATGAAGATTTTGGCTGGGCGCCAGTTGAAAGGCAAGAATCCCAAGCAGACTCCGATGATGATTGCCGAGAGCAATGAGGCAAGGTTGAAGTAGTTATTTGGCGAGTTTTGCTGAGCAAAAAGGTAGCTGTAGGCAAAAAAGACGAGTGTGCCGATTAAAACCACACCGGCAACCAAGCCGTCAAGACCATCGATGAAGTTGACCGCATTCATAACCAGAACGGTCAAGAAAATCGTTACGACCAGCGACATTCCAAGGCTGCCGATTGAAAGACCTCCGATTGGCAGCGAAACGATTTGAACACCCTGCCATGCCAACAAGCCGGCTGCCAAGAACTGACCCGCCAGCTTGAGAGTCCAGTCAAGATCAAACAGGTCGTCGAGAAAACCGACAGCGGTGATGATGGTCGCGGCACCAACAATGCCCAAAATCTGACTCGGGTCAACGAACACCGAGTGAAACTTATCAAAAAGAGCTGCCGTGCCAAGCGCCGCTGCGAAGCCCAGAAGCATTGCGATGCCGCCAAGGCGCGGGGTTGGGCGACTGTGTGCGTCACGTGAACGAATGGCTGGGTAAATCTTGTATTTGTGCGAAAGTCGCAACACGAACCAGGTGGCAGCGAAGGTTGTGATGGTCGCAAGCAGTGCGATCAAAAGATAGGCGCGCACTAGTTGTCGCCGTCTTGCTGGGCTGCGGCGTCGGCTACGAACGAGGTGCCTGCGTCGCCAACGATCGAGGTGTCGTTGCTTGGCGCGTTTGACTCAACCTCGAGCAAGTCGCCCGCAACACGTCGAATTTTGTCAATCGAAAGCGCGCCAACACGAACCACGCGAATCTTGCCATCGGGGCGACCTGAGAGGCCAGTGAGGTCGAGAATCGTTGAAGACTCACCCTTGGGGCTGACGCCACCATCAAGATAAACCTCAACCGATTTGCCGAGGTAGGCCTGCGCGGCGGCAGCTGTCGTGGCAGCCGACTGACCGGTTAGGTTCGCGCTTGAAACAGCCAGCGGGCCGGTTTCTTCGAGCAGAGCCAAAGCTATTTTGTGGTCGGGAATTCGAAGCGCGACGGTGCCGCGGGTTTCGCCTAGGTTCCAAGCCAAAGAAGGTTGGGCGGTGAGAATCATGGTGAGAGCGCCTGGCCAGAAGGCATCTGCCAATTCAAAAGCAATCGGATGAATGTCGGTCGCTAGTGCGTTCAAGGCAGCTTGATTTGCAATCAGCACTGGCGGAGGCGATTGCGGCCCGCGGCCTTTGGCGGCTAGCAGAGCAGCCACAGCTGATGGTGAAAATGCATCGGCAGCCAAACCATAAACAGTATCGGTAGGCACAACCACCAGCTGCGAGCGGGCGATCGCCAATTTAGCAAGGCGCATTCCGGTCAAAAGGTCAGTGTCAACTGAACAGTCAAAAAGATTAGCCACACTCACCCTGCTTTCTTGATTCGATTCGCCACCTGCCAAAACAGGTTCAGGCTAAGTTTACTTTTTTAGGCGCGAATTGCGGTGACAGCCCGATCGCGACCCGTCAAATCTTTGTGGGCGCGCACCTGGCGGAATCCGTCGTTGATTAAAAGTTCACAAACCTGAGCCGACTGAGAATCGGCGTGCTCAACCACGAGAGTGCCGCCGGGCACCAACAATCGCAATGCCGTCGCGCTGACCGCATGCATGAGGTCCATGCCGTCTTCACCACCATAGAGAGCAAGCTCTGGGTCGAAAAGACGAACCTCAACATCGCGCGGAATCATTTGGTTTGGAATATAGGGCGGGTTAGAAACCACTACCGAAACTTTGCCATTGAGTTCTTGAAATGCGTCGGCTAAATCACCTTGAATCAGTTGCGCGCCCTGGCCATAAGCATCAAAGTTGCGCTGGGTGAAGGGCATGGCTTCGGCAGATTTTTCAACAGCCCAAACGGTTGCGTGGGGCACTTCGGTGGCGAGGCTAAGTGCGATTGCGCCGCTGCCGGTGCCAAGGTCAACCGCAATCGGCGAACTATCTGCATCGGGGGTGGCAACCGCGCGCAAGGCATCGATGCCCAAGCCTGCGACCATCTCGGTCTCTGGGCGAGGCACAAACACTCCCCTGCCAACACTTAGCTCGAGGTTTCGAAAATAAGCTTTGCCTGTGATGTGTTGAAGCGGCTCGCGCTTCTCGCGACGCGCAACTAGCGCCTCGAAGGCTGCCTGGTTTTCGAGGTCTAAGCCTTCGCCCATGAAAACTTTGGCAACGAGTTCGCCGCGACTGCAGCCCAAAATGTGAGCCAATAAAAGTTCGGCGTCAACCGAGGCCTGTTCAATGCCGGCAGCTTCGAAACGGTGCGTCGCGGTTTGCAGCAAAACCTCAAGTTTTTCGCCCGAGGTGTTGTTTTGGCCTGGCATTGCCCGAGCTTATTCTTTGTTGCTGAGGGCTGCTAGGCGGGCTTCTTCGTCGGTCTGAATAGCTGACTGAACTACTGGTTCAAGTGCGCCGTCCATTACCTGGTCAAGGTTGTATGACTTGTAACCGGTGCGGTGGTCTGCGATGCGGTTTTCAGGAAAATTGTAGGTGCGAATGCGCTCTGAACGGTCAACGCTGCGAACCTGTGATTTGCGGGCTGCGCTTTGCTCGGCTTCGATGGCTTCTTGCTGGGCTGCCAAGATGCGGGCACGAAGCACGCGCATGGCTGCTTCACGGTTTTGCAACTGTGACTTTTCGTTTTGCATCGAAACCACGATGCCGGTTGGCAAGTGGGTTAGGCGAACGGCTGAGTCAGTGGTGTTAACCGACTGACCGCCAGGGCCTGATGAGCGAAACACGTCAACACGAATATCGTTTTGAGCGATTTCGACTTCTTCTGGCTCGTCAACTTCGGGGAACACCAAAACACCGGCAGCCGATGTGTGAATGCGGCCTTGAGTTTCGGTCACTGGCACACGCTGAACGCGGTGCACACCGCCCTCATATTTCAAGTGCGCCCAAACACCCTGTGAAGGGTCGGTTGCGTTTGATTTGATCGCGATCTGAACGTCTTTATAGCCGCCGAGGTCTGACTCGTTTTTGTCGAGAATCTCGGTTTTCCAGCCCTTGCTGTTGGCATATTGGATGTACATGCGAAGTAGGTCGGCAGCGAACAGTGCTGACTCAGCACCGCCTTCACCAGCCTTAATCTCCATAATCACATCGCGGCCGTCGTCTGGGTCACGAGGAATCAACAGGCGACGAAGTTTTTCGTTAGCGGTCTGAAGTTTTTCTTCGATCGCCGGAATCTCTTCGGCAAACATTTCGTCTTCTTTAGCCAACTCTTTTGCTGCAGCCAAGTCTTCGTTGAGCTGATTCACCACGTGGTAGGTGGCAACAATCGCGCTGACTTCGGCATAGCGTCGGTTGAGCTTTTTTGCCAAACCAGGGTTAGTGTGCACCGCAGAGTCAGACAGTTGAGTCTGAAGCTCTAGGTGCTCTTTTAGAAGAGGTTGAACCGAGTCGAGCAATTATTACTCGCCGTCTGAGCCGTTAGGCACTGGCATTGACTTCTGAACCTGCATCAAGAACTCGACGTTGCTCTTGGTCTCTTTTAGACGAGCTAAGACGAGTTCGAGTGCCTGCTGCTGCTCTAGACCAGCAAGGGCACGACGGAGCTTCCAAATGATCTTGGTCTCGTCGGCGCCCATTAGCATTTCTTCGCGGCGGGTGCCCGAAGCGTTCACGTCAACTGCAGGGAAGATTCGCTTGTCGGCAAGGTTGCGCGATAGGCGAAGCTCCATGTTGCCGGTGCCCTTGAACTCTTCGAAGATAACTTCATCCATCTTCGAACCGGTCTCAACGAGCGCGGTGGCCAAAATGGTTAGCGAGCCGCCGTCTTCAATGTTGCGGGCAGCACCAAAGAAGCGCTTTGGTGGGTAAAGCGCTGACGAGTCAACACCACCAGAAAGAATGCGGCCAGAGGCCGGTGCGCTCAAGTTGTAGGCACGACCCAAACGAGTGATCGAGTCGAGCAACACAACAACGTCGTGGCCTAGCTCAACCAAACGTTTTGCGCGCTCGATAGCTAGCTCAGCAACGGTGGTGTGGTCTTCGGCAGGGCGGTCGAAGGTTGAAGCAATAACTTCACCCTTGACGGTGCGCTGCATGTCGGTAACTTCTTCTGGGCGCTCGTCAACCAAAACGACCATGAGGTGAACCTCTGGGTTGTTTACGGCGATTGAGTTCGCGATTGCTTGAAGAACCAAAGTCTTGCCCGCCTTTGGAGGCGAAACGATAAGACCGCGCTGACCCTTGCCGATTGGGGCAACGAGGTCGATGATGCGGGTGGCTAGCTTGTTTGGCTCGGTTTCTAGGCGCAAGCGTGTCTGTGGGTAAAGCGGGGTTAGCTTGCCAAACTCAACACGAGTGGCTGCTTCTTCTTGGGTCAAACCGTTGATTGAGTCAACGCGCACTAGTGCGTTGAACTTTTGGCGACCCTGGTTGTCGCCTTCGCGAGGTGCACGAATCGCACCGATAACGGCGTCACCCTTGCGCAGGTTGTATTTCTTTACCTGACCGAGTGAAACATAAACGTCGTTCGGGCCAGGCAGATAACCGCTGGTGCGAACGAAAGCGTAATTTTCAAGAACATCGAGGATGCCCGCTACTGGCAGCACAACATCATCGGCGCTTAGCTCAGGCTCGATCTCGTCGCGGTCGTGCTGGCCACCACGACGGTCGCCGCGGTCGCGAAAACGGTCATTGCGGTTGCGGTTGCGATTGCGGTTGCGGTTGCCACCACGGTTATCGTCGAAGTCGCGGTCGCGGCTGTCTGAGTTGCGGTTGCGGTTGTCGCCACCGTTTTGGCGGTCGTTCTGACGCTCGCCACGCTCGCTGTTGTTTTGGCGGTCGTTCTGACGCTCGCCACGCTCGCTGTTGGTTTGACCTTCGCCGCTGTTGTTTGAGCCTTCGCCAGATGCCTGACCTTCAGAGCCTTCGCTGTTGCCGCCACCATTACGGTTGCGGTTGTTACGGTTGCGATTGCGGTTGCGGTTGTTGTTGCCTTCGCCTTCGCGACGACCTTCACCGTTTGATGAGCCTTCGCTAGATGCGTTAGCCGAGCCTTCGCCAGAGTTTTCGGCGCGGCTTTCGTTTGACTTTGGAGCTTCGCTCGAGCTTGAGGTTGAGCTTGCGCTGCCTTCGCTCGATGACTTGGCTGAGTCGCCCTTTGCAGCGGTTGCACGGGTGCGGCGCTTTGGAGCCTCGCCTGACTCGGCTGCCGGTGCAGATGAAGCTGGGGCTGAAGAAGTTGATTCAGCGCTTGCAGCTGCGGCAGCTGAAGCGGTAACTCGACGGCGCTTTGGCGCTGGAGTTTCGTTTTGGATTTCATCCATTAGGGGTTTGCTCTTTCTTAGCTATCGGCAATTTGTTTTGAGAAGTTTGCCGGTAAACGCGGTCACTGTGCTTTTGTTAGTGCACTGTGCTGCAGGGAATTACACCGATTTGAATACCTCGACGCTAAATTGTGGCGTCGGAACCTTGGTGCACTACTACAGTAGCACCTTTGAAGTCCACTGCCAAAAGCAACGGTTGCCAGTTTGGGTAATGTTCGGTAACGATTTTTGCTGCTTCAGCGCGTTCGGCAGGGCCGTTTGCTAACACCAGAACCGATGGGCCTGCGCCTGAAACCACGGCGGCTAGACCGTGACCACGAAGCAGTTGAATTAATGCGTCGGTCTCTGGCATGGCGGCTGCGCGATAGTTCTGGTGCAAGCGGTCTTCGGTTGCATCAATCAAAAGCTCTGGGCTTTGGGTGAGTGCGGCAATCAGAAGGGCTGAACGTGAAACGTTGAACACAGCGTCATCGTGAGGCACTGAATCTGGCTGCAGAGATCGAGCCAACGCGGTTGACATCTTGAAGCTAGGAACCAGCACGAGGGGTGCTACGCCGCGGTGAACGAAAAGTTTTTTGTGGCGAGGGCCGGTTTGGTCGTGCCAGGCAATGGTTAATCCGCCAAAAAGAGCCGGGGCCACGTTATCGGGGTGGCCTTCGATCTCGGTTGCGATGTCGAGCAGGTGGGTGTCGGTGATTTCGACGATGCCGTGCAATAGACCCTTGGCCGCAACGATGCCCGAAACCACAGCCGCGCCAGAAGATCCCATGCCTCGACCGTGAGGAATGATGTTTTTAGCTTTTAGGTGGAGTCTTGGCAACGGTTGCCCAAACTTCGCAAAAGTGAATGCGATTGACTTGACCACGAGGTTTTCGGCGTCGGTGGCGACTTCGCCGGCACCCTCACCGTTAACCTCGACGAAGGCACCCTCGCCCTCAAGGGCAGAAACCTCTAGCTCGTCATAATAAGAAAGCGCCATGCCAAGCGTGTCAAAGCCAGGGCCCAAGTTTGCAGAGGTTGCCGGAACCCTAACGGTTACTTTGCGACCAACCAGCGAAGTGTGCTTGCCGGCTTGGTGCTCTGCTGTGCCCTTTGATGCAGTTGTGGCGAGGTGCTCTGAGCTCATGCTAGTTAGCGGCCAATCCCAAACGCTCTGCTACTTCAGCTGCGCGATTTGAAACGCTCTGAGGCTGAATTTCATTGCCGTTTTCGTCTTTCAAAGCCCAACCAGCGTCTTTCAAACCGTGACCGGTCACGGTAACAACGATGGTTGAACCGGCGGCAACTTCGCCCGCCTTAGACGCTTTGAACAAGCCGGCTGCGCCAGTAGCCGATGAAGGCTCAACGAACACGCCAACTTCTTGAGACAAAAAGCGGTGCATCCAAAGAATTTCGGCATCGCTAACAGCACCGAAACGGCCATCTGAACATTCGCGAGCGCTCAGAGCGAGATCCCACGAGGCAGGGTTGCCGATGCGAATCGCGGTGGCGATAGTTTCTGGGTTGGCAACTGGGTGGCCAACTGTGAATGGTGCAGAACCCTCAGCCTGGTAGCCCCACATCTTAGGAACCTGCTTGATGGTACCCGCGTTGACGTCTTCGAGGTAGCCCTTGAAATAAGCCGAATAGTTGCCGGCGTTACCAACTGGCAAAACGTGTAGGTCTGGGGCAAAGCCAAGAGCTTCGACCACTTCAAACGCACCAGTCTTTTGGCCTTCGATGCGGTCAGGGTTGACCGAGTTCACCAGGTGAACGGCATAGTTCTCGGCAAGGTCACGAGCCAAAATCAGGCAGTCGTCAAAGTTGCCCTGAACCTGCATAATCTGTGCCTTGTGAGCAACAGCCTGGCTCAACTTGCCAAGAGCGATCTTGCCCTCAGGAATCAAAACGACCGAGGCAATGCCGGCTGCGGCAGCATAGGCAGCTGCTGACGCCGAGGTGTTGCCGGTTGAGGCGCAGATGACTGCCTTAGCACCGTGGCCAACGGCCTTTGAAACCGCCATGGTCATTCCGCGGTCTTTAAACGAACCGGTTGGGTTCATGCCCTCAACCTTTAGAAGAACACGCTCAGCACCAACGAGCTTGGCCAAAGCCGGAGCTTCAACCAACGGGGTGCCACCTTCACCAAGGGTGATGATAGGTGTGTCTTTGGTCACATCTAGTCGGTCGAAATATTCGCGAATTACACCGCGCCATTGGTGAGCCATTAGACACCTTCTACTCTGATAACTGAAGAAATAGCTTCAACTGCGTCACTCGCAGCGAGAGCCTCAACCACGGCAGTGAGCGATGCGCCCAAAGCTTCGTGGGTTCCTACCTCGAGGGTAGCGGTTTTGCTGAGCTGACCGCCGCTAACTGCGACAGATTGTTCAACGGTTTCGATAGAAACGCCGTGTTCAGCAAAAATACTTGCGATCTGCGCCAAAACGCCAGGCTTGTCAGTGACCTCAAGGGTGATCTGATAGCTCATATAGACGCGCTCGATTGGCAGGGTTTCGAGGTTGGCGTGCACCGAGTCAGCCAAACCTGGGCCACCGGCAACGTGACGCTTTGCAGCTGAAACCAAGTCACCAAGAACGGCGGATGCAGTCTGCACGCCACCGGCACCCGCACCATAGAACATCAGCTGGCCAGCGGCCTCGGCCTCAACGAATACGGCGTTGTAGGCACCACGAACTGATGCCAGCGGGTGTTCGTTAGGAATAAGTGCAGGGTAAACGCGCACCGAAATGCCTTTTTGACCAGCGTCATCGGCGTCAATGCTTTCGCAGATCGCGAGTAGCTTGATCACGTATCCGTCGCGTTTTGCAGCATTGATTTGCGCCTTGGTGACCTTAGTGATGCCCTCGCGATAGACCTGCGAAAGCGGAACCTCAGTGTGAAAAGCGAGTGAGGCCAAAATGGCTGCCTTTTGCGCGGCATCAAAAGCTTCGATGTCGGCAGTTGGGTCAGCCTCGGCATAACCGAGCTGCTGGGCCTCGGCGAGCGCCTCAGAAAACTCAGCACCCGTGGTGTACATGCGGTCAAGAATGTAGTTGGTTGTGCCATTCACAATGCCCATGATGCGCTTGATGCGGTCACCAGCGAGCGACTCGCGCAGTGGGCGAATAATAGGGATTGCACCAGCAACAGCTGCTTCAAAATAAAGTTGAGCACCAACCTGTTCAGCCGTGTCAAAAAGTTCGGTGCCGTGGGTGGCAAGCAGCGCCTTGTTGGCGGTGACCACATCTGAACCTGAGTTCAGGGCTTGCAAAATGTAAGTGCGAGCTGGCTCGATGCCACCCATTACCTCAACCACGATGTCAGCGCTCAAAATTAAAGACTCTGCATCAGTTGTGAGTAGCTCGGCTGGAACACCAGGCTCGCGCGGTGAATCAAGGTTTCGAACTGCGATGCCGATGAGTTCAAGGTTGGCACCAACGCGAGCGCTGAGCTCTGCACTGTTTTCTAGCAAGAGGCGGGCAACCTGTGAGCCAACAGAGCCGGCACCAAGAAGCGCTATGCGCAACGGACGGTATTCGTTCACGATTTCACTAATCACATTCTGTTCTTGTTTTGCAGTTCTTGATAACGCACGTCACGGGCAAAAAGGTCAGCTTCGGTTTCACCACGAACCACCACACGAGCCACCCCAGCACGCACGGCAACCACCGGCGGGCGAGTCAACATGTTGTAGTTGCTCGACAATGAATAACAATACGCACCCGTAGCTGGCACTGCCAAAAGATCGCCGCTGGCAATATCGGCAGGCAAATAGTCAGCGCGAACCACGATGTCGCCACTTTCGCAGTGCTTGCCAACAACTCGAGCCAAAACTGGCGCGGCAGTTGAGGTTCTTGAAGCTAACGATGCGGCATAGTCTGCCTCATAAAGTGCCGGTCGAGCATTGTCGCTCATGCCGCCATCAACCGAAACATACTTGCGCACCGCAGGCTCAGCGCCTTCGGTCACCACAACGTCTTTGATCGTGCCAACGTTATAAAGAGTGAAAACCGTTGGGCCAGCGATGATGCGGCCAGGTTCAAATGCCAACTTAGGCACCGTAATGCCTCTGGCATCGCACTCACGCTTGACCGCCACAGCGATGTGAGCCGCAAAAGTGTTTAGGCTCGGAGCATCGTCGGCAGCCTTGTAGTTGATGCCGAAGCCGCCACCGAGATTCAGCTCTGGCACGTCGCCACCGGTTAGCAACTCGGCGTGCAATTCGATTAGACGTTTTGCCGCTTCAACGAAACCATCCAAGGCAAAAATCTGTGAGCCGATGTGGCTGTGGATTCCGAGGAATCGAAGGTGACGGTGTGATCGAATCTTGGCGACGAGCCTTGGCACGTCGGCCATGGCAACACCAAACTTTTGGTCTTCGCGCGCGGTGGCTAGAAACTCGTGGGTGTAGGCGTGAACACCACTGTTGACGCGCAGGCGAACCCCTTGAACTTTGTCTTGAGCGCCAGCTGCCGAGGCGATGCGCTCGATTTCAATCTCGCTGTCAATAACGATTGCGCCGACATTCGCCGAAACCGCGCGACCAATCTCAAACAAGCTCTTGTTGTTTCCGTGCAGGCCAATGCGACCACCGTCAAGCCCGGCAGCTAATGCAACAGCGAGCTCTCCCCCGCTAGCAACATCAAGATTCAAGCCGAGCTCGCCAACCCACTGAGCAATCTCGGTGGTCAAAAAAGCTTTGCCAGCGTAATAAACCTTGGCTTCAGTGCCAATCGATTTGGCGGCCGACTCGAGAGCGTTGCGCACGCCGAAGGCGCGAGCACGAAAGTCGTCTTCGTCTAACACATAAAGCGGGGTGCCAAACTGGGCGGCCAGATCACCGACGGTGACTCCGGCAACGGTTAGCTCGCCGTAGGCCGTGCGCGAAACATTGCTCGACCAAATCTTTGAGTTCAATGTGTTGACGTCTGTCGGCACAACGAGCCATTCAGGGGCAAGTGGGTTGGCTGCGTGGGCTGTTTGAGATTTGGGCATTACATGCGCTCCGGTGCGTCAACGCCAAGCAGGCTCAGGCCATTGTTCAACACCTGACCGGCTGCGTTGTTTAGCCACAAGCGAGTGCGGTGAATAGTCTCTGGCTCAGCGCCCGAAAGCGGGGTGACACGGCAGTTGTCATACCAGCGGTGATAAGCGCCAGCCACCTCTTCGAGATAGCGCGCAACGCGGTGAGGCTCGCGAAACTCAGATGCCTGGGCAACAACGCGAGGCAGATCGTTCAGCTTGGCTAGAAGCTCGCCCTCACTTGGGTGGTCAAGCAGAGCAGGTTCAAACTCACTCATGTCAACGCCGAGGCTCGCAGCATTTTTTGCAACCTGGGCAGTGCGCGCGTGCGCATATTGCACATAGAAAACCGGGTTGTCGTTGCTCTTCTTTGAAAGCTGCTCGAGATCGATGTCGATGTTCGAGTTAATCGAAGAGCGGGTTAGGGCATAGCGAGCTGCGTCTTTGCCAACAGCTTCAACAAGGTCTTGCATGGTCACAACAGTGCCGGCTCGCTTCGACATGCGCATCGGCTCGCCATCGCGCATTAGGTTGACCATTTGGCCAATCAAAATCTCGAGGTTTACACCAGGCTCATCGCCATAGGCGGCACAAAGCGCCATCATGCGCGGAACATAACCGTGGTGGTCAGCGCCGAGCATATAGATGCAACGGTCAAAACCACGCTCGCGCTTGTCTAGGTAATAAGCGAGGTCGCCCGCAATGTAGGCGGCCTCACCATCGCTCTTGATAACCACGCGATCGCGGTCGTCGCCAAAAGTGCTAGAGCGCAGCCAGGTGGCGCCATCGTCTTCAAAAATGTGACCGAGTTCACGCAGGCGTGCGATCGCGCGCTCAACCGCTTTGCTCTCATAGAGCGAGTTCTCGTGAAAATAAACATCGAAGTCAACGCCAAAATCGTGCAGCTCTTCGCGAATCTCTTGGAACATCAACTCGACGCCGTTTGCTCTGAAGAACTCCTGCGCTTCGTCGCGTGGCAAATTCACCACGTCAATAGCGGTCTCGGCTAAAACGCGAGCCGCGATTTCGTGAATGTAGGCACCGCCATAGCCGTCTTCTGGCGCTGGCTCGCCGAGGGCACTCGCCAATAGCGAGTTGGCAAAACGGTCAATCTGAGCGCCGTGGTCGTTGAAATAGTACTCGCGAGTAACGGTAGCGCCTTGAGCTTCAAAAATGCGAGCTAGGGAGTCGCCGACGGCAGCCCACCGAGCACCACCGATGTGAATCGGGCCGGTTGGGTTAGCCGAAACGAACTCTAGGTTCATCTTTAGCCCAGCAAGGTCAGTGCCTTTGCCATAGCTGGCGCCTGCAGCCAAAATCGTTTTTGCTAGCACACCGGCTTGGCCAGCGCTCAGCGTGATGTTAATAAAACCTGGGCCAGCAATGTCAACTTTTTCGACACCCTCAAGCGAGCTGATTTCTGGTGCGAGAACCTCAGCGAACGAGCGTGGGTTCATGCCATAAACACCGGCGAGCTTCATTGCAACGTTGGTTGCCCAGTCGCCATGGTCGCGGTTCTTTGGTCGTTCAACAACCACTTCGGTTGGCAGCGCGGCATCGCTCAAAGCACCATTCGCCTGCAATTTTGCGAGAATGCCAAGTATTGCGGCCGAAAGGTCTGCTGGAGTCAAAATAAAGCCGATCTGGTTGTGCTGAAAAAGCTGTAACAGCTTTATAAATCATACCTTTTGAGGCGTGTTAACCAGAAAGTGGTGGCAGCCCAAAAGGCCACCACCACTTCGCTGTTTAGAGCTTTTGTTACTTCACTGCACCTGCGGTTAGGCCGCGCACGAAGTAGCGCTGCAATGAGAAGAACACGATCAGCGGAACAATCAAGCTGATGAATGAACCAGCAGCAACGTCTTGCCAGCCATCGCCGTATTGACCCAATAGGCGCAATAGCTTGTAGGTCATAACCGGCTTCTGCTCACCTACGAAAATGAAGGCGATTAGGTAGTCGTTCCAAACCCAAAGAAACTGAAAGATTGCGAACGAGGCTAGAGCTGGCACCGACATCGGCATGACGAGCTTCCAGAAAATCTGGTAGTAGCTAGCGCCATCCATGCGGGCTGCTTCGATGAGTGAAGTTGGCAGCGTGAGCATGTAGTTGCGCAAGATATAAATCGCCAACGGCAGAGCAAAGGCACAGTGCACAATCCAGGCGCTTGGATAATTGCCCGTCAGCGTGATGTTGAAAGTCTTTTGAAACTGAACCATTCCTCGAAGCAGTGGGCCAAGGGCTGACTGAAGTGGAATGACCATGAGGCCAACGAGAATAGCGAAATAGATTTCGCGACCCTTGAACTCAATGAAGGTGAACGCATAGGCAGCGTTCGCGGCAACCAGCAAAGGCAAGATAGTTGCCGGAATGGTTACCACCAGGGTGTTGACCAAAGAGTCAAGCATTCCACTACCGATTGAGTTCGAATAGGCGTCAAGTGACCAAACCTGAGCCAGCGGGTTCAGAATGGCATCCCACCAGCCAGTGCTTGCAGCGAGGTCTTTCGAGCGCAAAGAGGTAATAAGCAAACCAAGTGTTGGAATCGACCAAATGCCGGTCAAGATCAGCAACGAGATTGTGCTGCCAAGTTTTGCGCGAGAAATAAAGTGTTTGATTTTTTTCATCGGAGGGTCTCCTGGTGGCGAACGGTGCGAATTTGAAGCCACATCAGTGGTGCGATCATGAATACCAAAACGGTGACGATTGCCGCAGCAGGGCCGGTGTTGGCGTTCAAGAAGTATTGCTTATAGAACTCGAAGGCCAGAACGCTGGTTTTGAAGTTACCACCGGTCATAGCTAAGACGATGTCGAAAATCTTCATCACCAAAATCAGCACGGTCACGAAAACCGACATGATGGTTCCTCGAATTTGTGGAACAACAATTCTGAAGAAGATGACCATGCCGTTTGCGCCATCGATGCGGGCTGCTTCGATGGTTTCTTCTGGCACGGTCTTAATGCCTGCAGAGATGATCACCATCGAGTAACCAACCTGAAGCCAGACGATTACCGCCATCAGCAAGAACGAGTTGAGGCGAGCCGAGTCAATGGTCATCCAAGGCTGAGCTGTGCCACCAAGTGAGGTAACGATTGCGTTTAGCAAACCGATTTGCGGGCGGCCAGGCGGAACGAAGACATACATAAACGACCAGATAGTAGCTGCGCTAACGAAGCTGATGGTCATTGGCATGAAAATGAGAGACTTGAAAATCTTTTCGCGGGTTGGGCCAACCTGGTTGCCCAAAGTGGCAAACAGTGTGCCTAGGCCCACTGTGACTGCCGGAACCACGGCGATCCACAAGAAGTTATTGATCAGAATGTCAATGAAGTCTTGGTCTGCGAAGAGGTCAAAGAAGTTTTGAAGGCCGACAAACTTCTTGCCGGAGTTGTCCATAAAAGACCAAATGAGAGTCTGAATCAGAGGAATAACCAACACGATAATCACGAGAACCGCTGCCGGTGTTACGAACCCGAGAACGCGAATCTTGTTAGCAACCTTGTTTGGCAACAAGTTCACCAAACGGTCTAAGAGCCAATAGAGGCCATAACTAGCAGCGATGCCGATAATCACAGCAATGATGCCATAGATGATTTCGCCCATTTGCGTTACTCCAGTTTCGGGTTTTGCTTGGTGCCTAGTTTCGCACTGTTTCGAAAGCCTCGCCAAGATCTGCGACGGTTTTCAGATTTAGAAGTGCTACCGGCGAGAAATGTTTATCTCGCCAGCAGCACCAGGTTTTGAATCTGTGTCTTCGGTGGCCCAGGCGCTAGGCCAAGGCCACCGAAGCTGCGTCATCTCACAGCGTGAGATTTAGCTTTGTTTTAGTACTTAGCGTCGATGCGTGCAGCAGCTTCAGCCCAGGTCGCACGACCTGCAACGAAGTCGGTGCCAGCAGCCCAGAACTCTGAGTTCACAGCTGAAGGCATCTGGTCTGAACCGTCGAAGCCGAACACAGCAGCGTTAGCCATGGTCTCACCAATGGTCTTGGTTAGCTCGTTAGGGTAAAGCGCTGAGTCGAAGGTTGCGTGAGGTGAAACGAACGAGCCGTTTGCAGCCATCTTCGCGCCGATCTTGTCGCTGAGAATGAAAGCTAGAACCTTTGCAACGTCTGAGTCATTGTGGAATGCAGCAGCTAGGTCGCCACCACCGAGAACGCCAGCCTGACCAGCTGCAGGAGCTGGAAGAGCGAATACGTTTGCGTGGGTGTAGTCGCCAGCAACAACTTCAGCCTTGATTGCCTCAGGGAAGAAGTCGGTGATGAATGAACCTTGACGAAGCATGAAGCACTGGCCCTTGGCCTTGCCACCGGTCTCGAACAAAGGAGCGGTGTCGCCGAATGCGTCAGTCGCCATTGAAACGCCGCCGCCGTTAACCTGGCCGTCAGCTAGCAAACGCTGCTGAACTAGGTCAACTGCTGCCTGAATCTTAGGGTCTGAGAACTTAACGTTGCCAGCGATCCAGTCTGCATAAACGTCAGGACCGTTTAGGTCAAGAACATACTGCTCTAGCCAGTCGGTGAATGCCCAACCAGTAGCTTCGCCTGACTCGATACCTGCACACCATGGGTAACCAGTGCCGTCAGCCTTGATCTTGGCTTCTAGAGCGGTTAGCTCTTCGTCGGTGGTAGGAACGGTGTAGCCAGCTGCTGCGAATGCCTCAGGGTTGTAGAACACTAGGGTCTTCACGTTTGCTGAGACTGGCAAACCATAGATTTCGCCGTCTTTAACAGCTAGTTTGTCCCAGCCAGGAACCAAAGATGCCTGAATAGGTGCTAGGTCGACAACGTCCTTTAGAGGAAGTAGGCCTGATGCAACGGTGTCTTTCAAGCCACCTGGCTGTGGCCACATAGCGATGTCTGGCTCTTGGCCAGCCTGAATCTTGACCTTGATGTCTTTGTCAAATGATGCCAAAGAGGTGAAGGTGATCTTGATGTTGTTCTCAGCACCGAAAGCGTCTAGCTCAGCCTGGAAAGCCTTTGCCTGAGCTTCGCCGTAACCACCAAAAATGGTTACTTCGCCGTCGCCGGCAGCTTTGCCTGAATCAGCAGCACAACCGGTGAAACCGATGGTTGCAAGTGAAGCTACAGCAACAGCTGCAACAACGCGCAAACTCTTCTTCATATGTTTCCCTTTCATAAGAAAACGACACAGCTTTTGCGATGCCGTCTGAAACTGACACTAAAACAAAATGCAACACGAATTGGTCAAAACATGGCAACCGTTATCAAAACTTTGTAAACGCTTGCAGTTTATCGCCGTTTGTAGCCGTTTCGTTATCAAAAACAAACAAAAACGTTATCTGCAAGCGTTTTGAAGGTCGCAGCCCGATTCACCAAATCAGTGGCTGCTGTTAGTCTTTTAGAAGACCCTCAGCCCCTATAGCTCAGGGGATAGAGCGCCGCCCTCCGAAGGCGGGTGCGCAGGTTCGATTCCTGCTAGGGGCACATGTTTGGAATATCACAACTAGATCCACAGAACCTGCAAACCCTCGGCGGCTTCGCATTGGTGGTGGTTTGCGCGGCCATCTTCACCGAAACCGGCTTGCTGGTGGGTTTCTTCTTGCCAGGCGACTCACTGCTGTTCCCTGTCGGCCTCGCTATTGCCGGCGGATTCATTCCTGTGCCCATTTGGCTAGCTTGCATAGCTATCTCGCTTGCCGCCTTTGCAGGCGACCAAACAGGCTATTGGATCGGGCGTCGTCTGGGCCCAGCCGTATTCAACAAGCCCGAATCGAAGCTTTTCAGCCAAAAGAATGTTTCGCGAACCAATTCATTCTTTGAGCGCTATGGTTCAAAGGCGGTTGTGCTCGGCCACTTCGTGCCTGTGATGCGCACCTTCGTGCCGGTTGCCGCCGGAATCGGCGAGATGCCTTGGCGCAAGTTCACCCGCTACAACGTCGTTGGCGTAGTTGGCTGGGGCACTGGCGTTACTTTGCTCGGCTACTTTTTGGGTCGAGTTGAGTTTGTTGCCACTCACGTCGAGTGGTTTACGCTCGGATTCGTCGTTGTTTCGTCTATTCCGATTCTGCTCGAAATTCTCAAAGCCAGGCGCGAAGGTCGCTGATTTTTAGCTAACTTTTCAGCCAAAAATCAAGCGTTTACATATTCGTTATCTTTGAGGCTAACTGGCTAAGTAACTTGCCAACTGCTCGAGGGCCAAAGCGCGGTGGCTCATTGAGTTCTTCACCTCAGGCTCAAGTTCAGCAGCCGAAACCTCTAGACCCTCTGGCACAAAAATCGGGTCATAGCCAAAACCGGCTTCGCCTCGCTCTTCAAAAGCAACGCTGCCAGGCCAAATGCCCGTGAAGGTAATTTCACTCGGCTGATCGTCGCTTGGCTGCTGATCGGCGCCTGAATCGTCGAATCCCACGAGAGCAATCGTGCAAACGAAAGCTGCTGCGCGGTGTTCTGGGCGAACATCTTTGATTTGCTCTAGAAGCAGGCGACGGTTTGCAACCGAATCTCGAGTGCCAGACCAGCGAGCCGAAAAAATTCCTGGCGAACCACCCAAAACTTCAACAGCAATGCCAGAGTCATCGGCAATCGCCGGCAGACCGGTGTGCGCAAAAGCAGCTCGTGCCTTGATCAACGAGTTTTCGGCATAACTCAGGCCATCTTCGATGGGTTCTGGGCCGTCGTATCCAACGATTTCTAAGTTGGGCACGAGGGCACCAAGAATCGCGTTAAATTCGCCAACTTTGTGTTGGTTGTGCGTTGCTAGAACAATTTTCATGACTGCACCTTTCGATGGTCGAAATTACTCGGCGATTTCGGCGAGCGCTGCTGCCTGAATCTTGCTCAACTCGTTGGTGCCCTTGAGAGCTAGGTCGAGCAGCAAGTTCAGCTCGTCGCGGTCAAATGCCACGCCTTCGGCCGTGCCCTGAACTTCAACAAACTTGCCTGAGCCGGTGACGACCACGTTCATGTCGGTTTCGGCGCGAACGTCTTCGGTGTAGGCAAGGTCAAGCATTGGAACACCATCGATGATGCCGACCGAAATCGCTGAAACGCTGTCAACGATTGGCTTGGCCTTTTGGCCGATGAACTTCTGCGCGCGGCCCCACTCAATCGCATCAGCCAAAGCTAGGTAGGCGCCGGTGATTGCTGCTGTGCGGGTGCCACCGTCGGCCTGCAAAACGTCGCAGTCAATCACGATGGTGTTTTCGCCAAGCGCGCGCACGTCAACAGCTGCGCGCAGTGAACGACCAATCAGGCGTGAGATCTCATGGGTGCGGCCGCCAATCTTGCCCTTGACCGACTCGCGGTCGTTGCGGGTGTGGGTTGCGCGCGGCAACATTGAATACTCGGCGGTGACCCAGCCTTCGCCTTTGCCGAGCTTCCAGCGCGGCACGCCGTTTGTGAAACTAGCTGTGCACAAAACCTTGGTGTTGCCAAAGCTGATCAGTGCGCTGCCCTCGGCGTGCGCGGCCCATCCTCTTTCAATTGTGACCGGGCGAAGTTCGTCGGCGCTGCGGCCATCGATGCGAGTGTTCATTTGATTGCTTTCTTTTTTTAAGAGGATGCCTGCTGCTCGGGCCAGAGTTTTTGCTCAGGCTCGGCTAAATGTGTTCGACGGTGCCGACCTCTGGGCCAAGAAACCGCCTTGCCAAACGTTCGAAGTCGGCTGCATCGCCCGTGGCCTGAAAACGGTAGGTTGCCGGGCTTGATTCGGTGCGCTCAAGGTTGTGGGCAACGAGCGTGCGATAAACGTCTTTGGCCGTTTCTTCGGCACTTGAAACCAACGTCACATCGTCACCCATCACATAGCTGATAGCGCCGGTGAGCAGTGGGTAATGCGTGCATCCTAGAACTAAAGTGTCAACGCCGGCAGCCTTGATCGGCGCAAGGTATCGCTCGGCAGCTGCCAAAAGTGCTGGGCCCGAAGTCTCGCCGCGCTCAACAAAGCTCACAAAGTCGGGGCAAGCTTGGCTGGTGATGTTGAGGTCAACAGCAGCTGCAAAGGCGTCGTCATATGCGCGTGAGGCAACCGTTGCGCTGGTGCCAATCACACCCACTTTGTGGTTGCGAGTGGCGGCCACTGCACGGCGCGCAGCCGGCAAAATAACCTCAACCACCGGAATGCCTCTCGCCACGGTGTAACGCTCTCGGGCATCGCGCAAGACCGCAGCCGAAGCAGAGTTGCACGCAATGACCAGCAGCTTGACACCTTCGTCAACGAGGCGATCCATCACGCTCAGTGCAAGCTCGCGCACCTCAGGAATGCTACGGGGCCCATAAGGCGAGTTGGCGGTGTCACCCAGATAAATGATCGACTCATTAGGCAGCTGGTCGATGATGGCGCGAGCCACCGTCAAGCCACCCACGCCTGAGTCGAAGATTCCAATCGGTGCGTTATTCACAGTTGCAAGTCTATTCGGCGAGGCGAATCAAGGCAGGGTCGGGCTAGGCTAAATGCGTGCTTAAATCATCTGCGCTACTGACCGACCGCTATGAGCTGACCATGTTGCAGGCGGCTCGCCACTCTGGTGTTGCCGACCGACAGTCGGTATTTGAGGTCTTCGCTAGGTCACTCCCTGCCGGTCGCCGCTATGGAGTCTTTGCTGGCACTGGGCGCCTGCTCGAGCGCATCAAAGATTTTAGGTTTGACGAGAGTGAACTCGAGTTTCTTAGCGCTAACAAGGTTGTTGACAGCGAAACCCTGAACTGGTTGGCGAGTTACAAGTTTTCGGGCAACATCTCTGGTTATCGCGAAGGCGAAATATATTTCGCCCACTCCCCCGTGCTCACCGTTGAGGGCACTTTTGCCGAGGCCGTGCTGTTAGAGACCGTTGTGCTTTCGGTGCTCAACTTTGACACCGCCGTCGCCAGCGCTGCTGCGCGCATGAAGAGCGCCGCCGTGGGGCGCAACCTCGCCGAAATGGGCAGCCGACGCGTTAATGAAATCGCCGCCGTTGCCGCAGCTCGAGCCGCCTATATCGCAGGCTTCGGTGCAACCTCAAACCTCGAAGCCGGCCGCAGTTGGGGAATTCCCACCATGGGCACCGCCGCTCACGCTTTCACCTTGGCTCACGACACCGAAGAAGCTGCTTTTCGCGCTCAGATCGAAACGTTTGGCACAGCGACCACGCTTCTGATTGACACCTACAACATCGAATCTGGCGTGCGCAAAGCCATTGAGGTTGCCGGCACTGAACTTGGTGCGGTTCGCATCGACTCTGGTGACCTGGCGATTGAGATTGCCAAAGTGCGTGCACTGCTCGATGATCTCGGCGCTAAAAACACCAAAATTACCGTGACCAACGACCTTGATGAATATGCCATTGCAGCCCTAGCAGCTGTGCCGGTTGACTCTTATGGCGTGGGCACTTCAGTCTCAACCGGTTCGGGCTCGCCGACTGCTGGGTTCGTCTATAAGCTCGTTTCTCACAGAAACGCGGCAGGCGACTGGGTTAACGTGGCAAAGACCTCGGCCCAAAAAGCCAACGTCGCTGGGCGCAAGACCGCCATTCGGCGCCACGACTCAGCTGGCGTAGCAAGCGCTGAAGTTGTGCATGCGCAGAGCGAGCTAGAGATCGGCGATTCAACGCCGACACTCAAGGGGCATGACCGCAACCTAATCGTCAGCCTGATTGCAAACGGGGTTGCCGACGAAGCTTTCGTTGGTGCTGTGGGAACAGCAAACGCTAGATCGCACCACGCTGCCGCGGTTGCTGCGCTGCCGGCTCAGGCGATGCGCCTGACTCGAGGCGAGCCAGGCATCGCAACGATTCTGAGCTAGTTGCCAGAACCGCCGGCACCATCGCCTGCGCCACCACTGCCTGAACCGCCATCGCCTGAACCATCTGGGTTCTCAGGGCGAATGCCGTTATAGATATCTAGGCAGGCTGGGCAAACCGGAAACTTCTGGGGGTCACGACCAGGCACCCACACCTTGCCGCAAAGCGCAACCACGGGTGTTCCCATGACCGCAGATTCAACAATCTTTTCTTTACGCACATAGTGTGAATAGCGTTCGTGGTCGCCTGGTTCAATGTTTTGCTCTTGAAGCACGCGCTCTTCAACAGCGGCACCTCCGCCGCCACCGATTGTTTCGCGACCAAAATCAGACATAAACACCCTTAGTGAGCTCAATAAAAACTATTTAACGCTGTCAGCGTTGCCGAGAACCACTGTAATAGTGATTGTCTTTGATTCGCGAATGACAGTCAGGTTCACCTCTGCGCCAGCAGGTTGCTGGCGAACGGCTGCGGTCAGGTCGCCGCCCGTTGAGATGTCAGTTTGGTTGAGTTTGACAATGACATCGCCTGGCTTCAAACCGGCCTTTTCGCCTGGGCCACCAGACGTGAGAGAAATCACTTTCGCGCCGTTGCTAAAGGCATCTGGTTCTGAAGCAGCTGAGTTGTTTGAAATCTGAGCACCCAACAAGCCGTGAGTTGCTTTGCCGTTAGCCATGATATCTTTGGCGATTCGTTGAGCAATATTTGCCGGAATAGCAAAGCCCACGCCGATGCTGCCACTCTGACCACCCAAAGTGCTAGAGCCTGCTGTGGCAATGGCCACGTTGATGCCGATAACCTCGCCGTTCGAATTCACAAGTGCACCACCCGAGTTGCCTGGGTTAATTGCAGCGTCGGTCTGAATCACTGACATGTGAATCGTTGCACCACTGGCAGCAGCATTAGGGGCCGAAGAAGCCTCGTCAATGGTGCGGTTCAGAGTTGAGATGATGCCCTTGGTGACCGTTGCGTCGAGCCCAAGGGGCGCACCAATCGCTAACACCGAATCGCCCACGTTGAGCTTGGTTGAGTCTGCAAAAGTTGCTGGCTCAAGGCCAGTGGCAACTACTTTAATAACTGCGAGGTCGTTGGTTGGGTCGGTTCCAATTAGCTGCGCCTTAACGATGCGTGAATCAGAAAACTTCACTTGGATGCTTGGGTTCGTCGAAGCACCCTCAAGCGTTACCACGTGGGTGTTGGTCAGAATGTATCCGTCGCTGGTCAAGATCACACCACTGCCAATGCCAGAACCAGACTTGTCAATCACAGAAATGGTCACCACTGACTGCGAGGCTTTTGCCGCGGCGCCAGTTGCCCACGAGACGCTGTCTGGGTTGTTGATGGTCACAGTAGAGCTGCTGTGACTGTTGCTCAGAACGCCGGCTACCACTGCCCCACCGACCGCTCCGCCGCCGATAGCGCCGATAAGCAAGACGACTGGTGCGACGATGCCGAATGACTTGAAAATGTTTAGCTTCGGTGAGCGAGGCGCGTCAACCGGAGTGATGTTTAGTTGAATGGGAGTCTCATAGACAAACTGAGTGTTCGATTGAATGTCGGTCAATGAACCGCTAAGCCCAAACTTGCGCGACTGTGGGACCGAGTGCGCAGCGATGACTGACGAAGCGGCAACAGGTGCCTCTGCAACCGGTGCCTCTGCAGCACTTGCAACACGTGCAACAGCTGCTGCATCTGCAGCGTATTCGTAGTTTTCAGGAATCTTGTTCTCTGACATTTGTAGCCCTTCAACTCAACCTATGCACAACAGTGCGAAGTGAGTTAAGTCTAAGAAGCTTGTCTGAACGATTAATTAAGACAGCCGATTATTTCTAGATTTTGTTGGCAATCTTTTTGAACCAAATATGGCGTTCTGTTGCTTGCAACCGGGCCTCCGGTGTTGGTTACGTTCACTTTGGTCGAGATGGCCGCCAATTGTTGAACACCAGCGATTGGATTCCACACCCTCGAGCCCGATCTTCGATAGCTCGCCTTATAGGTAACCACTCCCCGAATGACATGCCAGCCAGTGGTCAAAAAGCGAACCGAAGCAGCAAAGGGTCTTTTACCTTTCAACGAAACGGTGGTTTGAGCATCAAAGTGCAAATCAATTTTGATCGGCGTGAATCTCAACGAAACATAACGACCGATTAGGTAGGTAGTTCTGAACTGCCGGGGGTGGGCAACTGAAACATCCACGCGTTTTTTGGTGTGGGTTAGCTTGACCGAGGCTTTGATAACAAGCTGGGATGGCGAGAAATTTGTCTTGCCCAGTTTTGCCAGCTTTCGATGCCTCAGCCGGGCTTTGGTTTCGGCATCGAGGGGCTGAGGTTTAGGCGAGACTTTGGGCGCGCCGGGAGTCTTGCTTTTTGGCCCCGGTGACACAACAGAAGATTTTGTTTTGTCGGCAACGAACTTGGCGCACAGAGTGACCACTGCCCCACGCGACACCCCAGCCACTGAGAAACCTGGCGCCGTTGGTGAAAGCTGGCAGGCGTTTGGGGCTTGTGCCGCCTGGGCTCGAGTGGGCTGGGCTGGCAAACCAACGACCGAGAAGACAATGATCACGGTGAGTAGCATCGGCAAACGATAAATGTGCATGCCAAGAAGCTAATGCGACACAGACTTCGATGTTTTTAGTTGTGCACAGCTGCCGGTTAAAGGCGAAAACCCCTCGAGCAGAGAGGGGTTTTCTTTGGTTGCGGGGGCAGGATTTGAACCTACGACCTCCGGGTTATGAGCCCGGCGAGCTACCGAACTGCTCCACCCCGCGGCGAAGTTCTTACTCTAGCACAAAGCATGCGCTAGCGCTAATCAGCCCTAAGAATGCGGGCTGATTAGCCGCCAAAAACCTACTTTGACTGAGCTGCGATGGCATCGTTGATCGCCTTCGACAGGGCTGCATCGGCTTTTCCGTAGGCAGTCCAGTCGTTAGCTGCCATAGCAGCAGCTTTATCGCTGAGCGCCTGCTTGGCAGCCTGAAGCGCTGCGGTCAAAGCTGCGTTTGTTGTGCCAGTCGAGCCGCCGGTGCTGCCGCCGGTCGAGCCGCCAGTGCTGCCGCCGGTGCTGCCACCGGTAGAGCCACCTGTGCTGCCGCCAGTCGAACCGCCGGTGCTGCCACCGGTAGAGCCACCAAACAATGTGTCGAGGGCGCCGGTAAGGGTGTCTTCGAAGGCAATCTTGTCGCCGAATGCGACCAACACTTTCTTGAGAAGAGGGAAGCTGGTTTCGCCCTTTGACTTGATATAGACCGGCTGAACATACAGCAGACCGCCACCAACCGGCAGTGTGAGTAGGTTGCCGTTGAGCACATCGGTTGAGCCCTGGCGAAGCAGGTTCAACAAACGAGAAACGTCGGAGTCGGCATTAAACATAGCCTGCACCTGGCCTGGGCCAGGAACCACGGTGTCTCTCGGCAAAGTCAAAAGGTGCAACTTGCCATAGTTTGATCCCTTGACGCCGGCAGTTTTGCCCGCATCGCTCTCGGCAACCAAGTAGCCGGTTAGAACGTTTCGAGTCGAAGCCCCAGTTGAGCGAGGAATAAACGTTGAATAAAGCGAGAATGCCGGCTTTGCCTCGCCAGGCACCTGCATGGTCGAATAATAAGGCGGTTGCAGTTTGCTCGAGCCGCCGTTGATGTCAACTGGGTCATTGGGGGTCATCCACGCATCTTGCTGCGAATAGAAAGCACCCGCATCGGTCACGTGATATTGGCCAAGAATCGCACGCTGCATTTTGAACAGGTCTTCTGGGTAGCGCACGTGGCTTAGTAGGTCTGCCGACATCTCGCTCACCGGGCTAACGGTGCCAGGGTAAACCTTCATCCAAGTTTTAAGAATTGGGTCGTTTGAATCCCAGGCATAAAGCTTTACCGAGCCGTCGTAGGCATCGACAGTGGCTTTGACCGAGTTGCGAATGTAGTTAATGTCTGAAAGCGAGCTCGAGCTTCGGGTGTTGCTGTCAGCGATGGTGTCACCCATGTTCTCAGCACGTGAATAAGGGTAGGCGGCCGAGGTTGTGTAACCGTCGATGATCCACTGAACTCGACCGTCAACCACGGCTGGGTAAGGGTCGCTGTCAAGCGTGAGATAAGGAGCAACTTCGGCCACGCGAGTAGCTGGGTCACGTTTATAAAGAATTTGCGAGCTGTCGGTCACACCGTTTGAGAGCAAAATCTGCTCGCTGCCAAACTTGATCGCATAGGCAAGGCGGGCAAAAATGTTGTCGAGTTTAGGGCCACCATCACCGGCAAAAGTTGTGTAGGTCTGCTGGGCGCTGTCTTTGCCACCTGGGTAGTCCATCTCAATGCCACCGGCGTTAGAGTTTGAACCGCTCTCGGTTACAGTGCCACCAACGATCGAATATTCGGGTGAGTTTTCGCCGAAATAAATGCGCGGTTCATATTTGCCAAGCTCGCCAGTTGAGGGAATACCAGCCTGCAAGAAGACCGGTTGGCCGTCAGCCGAACGCTGGTTTCCATAAGCCGCAACCACACCATAGCCGTGGGTGTAAACCAAGGTGTTGTTGTACCAACTCTGTGAAGAACCGAGGCCTGATTGCTGCAGTTCACGCACAGCCAAAACGGTGTCTTGGCTCTTGCCTTTGATTGTGTAGCGGTCAACGTCTAAGTGATTTTCGAAGTTGTAATACTGACGATATTGCTCAAGTTGGCGAAACGATGCGCTAACCAAATATGGGTCAATGATTCGAATCGAGGCTGTGGTTTCGGCATCTTTGCGAATGTCAGCAGCCGAAGCGGTTGACTTGGCGTTGTATGTCGATGTCGTGACGTTGTCGAGACCGTAGGCGATTCGGGTGGCGTCTAGGTTGCGGTTGATATATTCGGCCTCAAGCGTGCGCTCATTCGGGCCAACCTGAAAGTTTTGAACACCCCAAGGATAGATTCCCTCGAGAACCAGAGCGCTGACCAACATTAGAGCGGTCGCTAAAACTGGCAAACGCCATTTGCCGGCAACGGCGGCAAAGACGAATAGCACCGAAACCACGATGGCGATAACTGACAAAATCTGAAGGCCAGGAATCGCCGCGTTCACGTCGGTGTAAGTTGCGCCGGTGTATAAACCACTCGAGCTATTCATTGTTGAGAACTGGTCTAACCACAAGCTGAAACCCTGCGCGGCAAAGTAGGCGGCTGCCAAGAATCCGATCTGAACGCGAGCAGCCCTGGTCAACTGACCCCTAATGCCAGTGAAGCGAATGCCACCGAAAGCGAGGTTGGTTGCCACCGTGAGCAAAAGTGAAAGCATCAAGGCTGCCGAGACGAAAGTGATGACCATTCTGAAAAAAGGCAGGTCAAAAAGATAGAAACCAATGTCCATTGAAAACTGTGGGTCTTTAGTGCCCGTGTAACTGCGGTTTAGCCACATCAAAACGGTTGACCAGCTTGAACTCACAGCAACGCCGGCAAAGAGACCAAGCAGAGCTGGCACGCCGATCAGAATCGCTCGGCGAAGTTGAGTGAACAGGTCACCAAACTGCGCCAGGTTGGCATTCGCCGAACGCACATAAATTGGGCGGTTTCTATATGCCAGTGCGAGCGAACCCCAAGTGACGAGCCACATCAAAACTGCCGGAACAACAAAGGTAACCACCTGAGCCGCCAGATTAGTTGTAAAAACACCGCCAAAGCCGAGCTGGTTAAACCACAGAATGTCGGTGTAGGCGCCCGAGACAGATGCGAAGACGATTGCGATTACGAACAGAATCAGAAACGAAACCAACACTGGGTGACGTTTGCGAGCGGGAGCCGTTGCTTTTTGGTTTGACATTACTAACCTCTGCTATTTGGTTTTGATAAGACTATTTTGTAGCCGTGCACTGAGGCAACGACTTAGTTTCAGGGTCGGCCGAAATGGCCTTTAGTGCGGCAAGAGAATCACTTAGCGTTGCCACCTTTGTGACGTGCAAGCCTTCAGGAATGTGCCCGACAACTTCGTCGCAGTTGTCAACGGGAGCCAAGAACCAAGTAGCCCCGGCATCAACGGCACCAAACATTTTTTGTTGAATACCGCCGATTGGGTACACATTGCCGTTACCGTCAATTTCGCCAGTGCCCGCGACCGAAAGACCGCCGGTTAGGGAGCCTGGCGTCAATTTGTCAATAATGCCCAACGCAAACATCATGCCGCCACTCGGGCCGCCGACATCTTGCAGTTTCAACTTCACGCTAATCGGAAAATCGTAGCTATCGGTGATGGTGATTCCGAGGCGCCAGACATCCTTGATTTTTTTAGGTGTCACAGAAACTTCAACGGTTCGAGTGCCGCGAAGCACGGTCAGACCTAAAGCCTCAGTGCCCGCGTTGTTTTTGACCAACGATCGCAGGGTGTCGCCGTTCTTAAGCGGTTTGCCATTCACGGCAGTGATGACATCTTTGGCACGCAACAAACCAGAGGCAGGTGTGTCTTTCTGAACCGAATAAACGTTCACCCTGTCGCCAACCTCGTAGTTCAAAGCCCTCAGAGCAGCCGCGGTGGCTTGCTGCTGAGAATCTTGCATCATTGCGAGATCGGCATCGGTTGTGTCAGTCGTTGCTGTTCCCGGCGGAAAAACCAGGTCGATTGGCAAAACCTTCTTTTTCGGGTCGTTCCAAGCCTGCAAAACCTCAACCCAGTTAGGCGTTTGGTCGGGGTTGCCAACCAAGCCAACGGTCAGCAAAAATAGCTTGCCTTTGTCTTCGTAGGTTTTGGCACCGTTCACGGTGATGATCTTGCTGCCCGAGTCAGATCCCAGAACGTTAAAGACCGTGCCTGGCTGCTCAATGACATATGGCGTCGGCGCGTTGAAGGCATAGGCAACACCAACCAAAAAAAGTCCGGTCAGTGAAAAACCAAGAACTGCACGCCAATTGCGACGCGGTTTGCTCAAACCTTCACCCCGATATTCACTCGGATGCCCTGCGGCCCCATTTGATTCATCAAAAAAACTCAAGACATACCTCTCTCGGATTTAAGCCTAGGTGAGTTGGCCAAGTTTTGAGCCGCGCGAAGACGCAGAGCAGTAACGCCTTGGGCGAACATCCGTGAAAAAAATCTTGATTTGTAGCGATGTTAGCGAGGCTGCCCCTAGCCTTAAGAACATAGGAGGTGCCCGATGAGTGATGACTTCGAGGGCCGTGCCGACGGCGCGAACCCAGAAGATTTCGCCGAGTTTCTGCGCAAGTTTTTAGCAGGTGAACAGGGCCTTGACGCTGCCGAACTAGCTAAAGCTGCCGGTCTGCCAAATGACCCTAAAATGCTTGCCGAGCTAACGGCTCAGATTCAGCAGGCACTCGCCGCGGCGAATGCCAACCCAGACACCGGCGTCAACTGGCAGCTAGCGGCCACACAGGCAAAGCAGCAGGTTCGAAAGGGCTCTCAGCCGATAGGCGACGTCGCGCGCGAGCGACTTCGTGCAGCATCGGCGATCGCTAGCCTGTGGCTCGGTCAGGCAACAGAAATGTCTGAACTGACCACCGAAAACAAGGCACTGACCCGTGAGACGTGGATCGACGACGCGTTGCCACTTTTTCAATCGCTCGCCCAGCCGGTGGCAAACCAAATGAGCACCGCACTCAGCGACCACCTAAGCCAAAACACTCCCGCCGAACTGCAGCCGATGCTCGGGCAGGCTGGCAATCTGATGAAATCGGCAGGAGCCGCGCTTTTTGCCATGCAAATCGGCGGTGCGCTGAGCAAACTTTCAAGCGAAGTGCTCACTGGAACCGAAATTGGCTTGCCGATTTATGTCGACCAGCGACCAGCGTTTGTGTTGCAAAACATCGAACAATTTGCAGCCGAGTTAGAACTTGACCTCGATCAGGTTTATCTATATCTAGCGGTTCGCGAAATGGCGCACAACCGACTTTTCAAACACAGCCGATGGTTGCGCGAACACGCCGTGACTCAAGTTGTGAACTATGCCAAAGGCATAAAGATTGACAACAGCAAAATCGCTGAGATTGCCTCTGACATTGACATCAGCAATCTCGACGGTGACAAACAAGAAGAGCTGCGCGAGGCTTTCGAATCTGGCGCCTTTATTGCCGACCGCACCGAAGACCAAGAGCGAGCTCTTGAAAGCGTCGAAACCCTCTTAGCTCTAATCGAAGGTTGGGTTCAGGTCGTTTGCGAGAGCGCAACGCAACGCCTGCCACAAGCTGCTGCGCTCGCTGAGGCTGTTCGCCGAAGGCGCGCAACCGGCGGGCCGGCCGAGCAAACTTTCACGACACTTTTGGGTCTCGAGCTTCGCCCCCGCAAAATGCGTGAGGCCGCGGCGATGTGGCAACTTGTTACCAACGAGCTAGGAGTGGCTAGGCGCGATGCGCTTTGGTCGCACCCCGACCAAATGCCGACCGCCGCCGACATTGCAAACCCAGAAGCGTTGATTGAGCGCCTGCGAAACACTGAGCCAGGTGCCGATGGCCTCGATCAAGAGTTGAGAGACCTGCTCGGCGAATAGGGCGTTCAGGTGGCAGCCGCAACAGTACTTCAGCGGTGTGGATAATCTTCTCTCACGACAGGCATCAACTGACAAAATCGGGTGATGGAAATCTTGATTAACCCAACGGCTACTCGAATTTGGCGCGATGCGAACACGCTGCAAATAGGTTTCGGGCAGCAAAAAGTAGTTTTAGAAAACCTGCAACTTCGCCACGAGGCCTTCATCGAAGCACTTTATTGTGGCCTGACTCCAGAGCAGGCCAAAGAATATGGGCGCCACCTAAAGATGCGAACCGCCGAGACCCAAGCGCTTATCACTGCATTAAAACCCGTGTTGCTCTCGAACACCTCTAGGGTGCGCCCTACCAATAGTGCGGGCGAAACTAAATCAACGGAGTTTGATTCTGGCGAGGTAGCCTCGATCGCAAGTTTGGCCACCGACGACCCGCTTTTCGTTGCGGCACAGGGTGAGATTAATCGGGCCTCGCATCTGCTCTCGTCTCGGGGCGAGTCAGTCTGGTCGCGGCGCCAAAGTCGAGTGGTTTTTCTCAGCCACCTCGATCGCTGTGGGTTATTGGTAGCGAAAGGCCTTGCATCCGCCGGTTTCGGGGCCCTGGTTGTTGGCGAAACCAACGAAGCAAAGTTAGACGTTTTAGCGCGCGACCTGAGCGAGATGCCGCTCTCACCGCAACTTCTGCGACTTCCTGAGCTAACCGAAAACCAAATCAACCGAATTGATCTTGCGGTTTTGCTTGGCCAACAACTAATCGAACCTCAACGTTTTGCAACGTGGATGAATCGCCGCACGCCACACATCGCAGCCGTTGCGGCGAGCGCAGCCGAAGACCTGCAACCTTTAGTGAGCCACGTGATGATTGCGGGCAGCACACCGTGCTGGCATTGCTTGGAATATCGAAGGCGGGCCAGTGACCAGGCTTGGCCTGACATGGCAAGCCAACTCATTGGCCGCGAACAGAGGTTTGACTCAGCCAGCCTGAGCTTATTTTTGGCTGCCAAGATTGTCGAAGCGGCAGTCTCGTGGGTCGATAACGACAACGGCTTTGGTGAGCCGAACCGAGGTTTTAAGTGGGAGTTCAACCCCGAGTGCGGTTGTCGGCTTGCTGAGGGTCGAACCTAGCCAAAAATCTTGATGGTGAACGGTCACGCCCAGAAACTGAATCGCGGCGAGACCAACTCAGTTGTAGCTCTCGACCGGCGCGAGTAACGGCAACATAAAGCAAGCGCTGTTCTTCAGCAATTTCGGCAGCCGTTTGGGCATAACTGATTGGCAAATAACCTTCGCTTAGACCAGCGACAAACACCACCGGCCATTCCAGGCCCTTCACAGCGTGAATGGTTGACAGGGTAATCGAAGCCTGAACAGGTTCGTGTTGAGAACGTTTGCGCTCATCAAGCTCGCGGGCAAAATCAGCCAGAGTTGATGCCTCAGGCATCTCATCAAGAATGCCAATGAATGCGTTAAGAGCGGCCCAACGCTCTCGAACTGCACCGGGTTCGGTTGGCTCTTTAGCCTGCCAGCCAAGAGAACGGCAAATGTCAGAGACTGAATGGTGCAGAGATTTTCCGGTGCTGATCACAGCTTCGGCTCTGATGCCTTGCATTGCCTGTTGAATTTCGGTGCGGTTGAAGAAGCGCTCGCCACCTCGCACAGAATATTCGATGCCCTTTTTAGCTAGAGCGTTTTCAATGGCTTCAGATTGACCATTGACTCGATAGAGCACCGCGATGGCTTGAGGAGGCGTACCAAACTCCAGCTGACGCTTCACCGAATCGGCAATCGCGGCGGCTTCTTCAGCCTCGCTCGCATATGCCTTCACCTCGGGTTTGAGCCCAAGGCTGCCTTGCGCCTCAAGGGGTTCAAGGCTGCCTTCGCTTAGCAAGTTAGCAAAGTTCACAATCTCAAGCGTTGACCGGTAGTTGCGCGTTAACTGAACCTTTGTTGCATCCTCATAACGCGACGTGAAGTTTTTTAGAAAGTCGCTGGTAGCACCAGTGAAAGAGTAGATAGTTTGATTGGGGTCGCCCACCACACATAAGTCAGTTCGCTCGCCTAACCACTCATCGAGCAAGGCATGCTGCAGGGGCGAAACGTCTTGATATTCATCGACCGTGAAGAATCGGTATTGCGCTCTGACATGTTCAAGAGCTCGGGGCTCAGCGCGCAACATTCCGAGGGTCAAAATCAAGACATCTTCAAAGTCAATTTTTTGAGCTTTGATTTTGGCTTCTTCATATGCGCGCTGCAGTTTCACATTGACGCTGTGTGACAGGCCTGCCACCTTTGGGCGAGTCTTAAGTTGGGCATATTTTTCAAGGCTCAACATCGACAGCTTGCGCCACTCAATTTCAGAGGCTAGGTCGCGAATGCTAGCTGAATCAAGCTCGATGGCATTGGCTGTCGCGATCGAACTCAACATGGCTGCCTTTGCAGTCAAAATCATCGGTGCTGGAACACCGGCAAACTGAGGCCAAAAATACTCAAGTTGGCTAAGCGCTGCAGAGTGGAACGTCTTGACGTTCACTGGGCCGACACCTAAATGACGCAGCCTAAGACGAAGTTCGCCCGCAGCCCGGTTGGTGTAGGTGAGCGCCATTACCCGATTTGGAGCATAGATTCCCCGAGCGATGCCGTGAGCAATGCGATGCGTGATTGTTCTGGTCTTGCCAGTGCCTGCGCCCGCCAAAATCACCACTGGGCCGAGTAATGCTTCGGCAGCAGCGCGTTGCTCATCATCTAGAGCACTTAGAAACTCACCTGCAGTGTCGTCTGCCATGGCTACCAAGCTTCGAGGGTTGGCAGCGGCCCGCCATACCAGTGCTCAATAATTGCGCGCGAAATGCTTGCTTTGCCAGGCAGTTGAAGAGTATCGGCCTCGGCAACGAAATCGGCACGCGAGAACCATCGCAACTTGACGATTTCTTCGCCGTCAGGGGTTGCAACCATGTGGGCGTGCTCTGGGTCAACTTGGGCCTTGAAACCAACCATTAGCGAATGCGGGTAAGGCCACGCTTGACTGCCCAAATATTCTGGGTTGATTACGCGCACGCCAGCTTCTTCGAAAACTTCACGAACGACAGCATGGTTTAGCGATTCGCCAGGTTCAACGAAGCCAGCCAAAACCGACCAGCGGTTTTCACCCCAGGTGCCCTGCGAGCCGAGCAAAATGCGATCTTGATCGTCAAGAACGCTGACAATGATTGCAGGGTCTGTGCGAGGGAACACCTCGTAGTTTTCGTTGAAGCAGGTGCGAACCCAACCGCCTCGAGTGATCGAGGTGGGCATGCCGCACTTAGGGCAATAAACGTGGCTCGAGTGCCAGTTGGCAAGGGCAAGCGCCTGCACATAAATCTCGGCGTCACGCTCAGAAAGCCCTGCGCCAGAGCGTTTCAACTGGTGCCAACGCGTTGGGTCAGGCTCGACAAGCTCGGCACTGTTCTTGCTGAGCACAGCCAAGACAATCGGCGATTCGATCGGTTCGAACGGGCTAGCAACGAGAGTCTTGCCCAGATAGACGCGAAGCTGAGCCGAGGTTACCTGTTCAACGGTCATTAGGCGCAGTTCGGGCGAGACCCCGGCCACACCAGAGACTTGGTTGTCGTGCAACAGGGTTTTGCCCTCGTGCAGAACCAAAACGCGAGTCAAAGGGTTCTGCCAAAGAATGTCAAAAAGTTCGGCGTCATCGCGCATCAAATAGTCGCGGTCAAGGTTAGAAACAGCGAACGGAAGGTTCAATATATCGAGCATTCTGCCTCTTCGTCTGCTTCAAATTGTGTCTTGGGTGGCACTTAGTTGGTGCCAAATATCGTGGCGATGCCAAGCCCAAGCCTATGCGCTGTCTAACCTGATTGTTATGGGTAAATCTCCATTAATTTTAGCTGCGTTGGCCAAAGACGCAGCCGCCGGTTTGAACTTCGTAAAAGTCGTCAAACCAGATGTCTTAAACAGCTCAGACTATGACGGTGCTTTGTTGACCGCTGACGACGGCAAACACTATTTGATTCGCATCGCAAAGAATCCAACGGCTCAAACTAACCAAGACATCGAGCTGCGAGCCCTAAAGGCTTTGGCTAAGCCGGGCACTTTGCCTTTTGCGCTATCGTCACTCATTGCCTCAACCACCACTCGCGAAGGTGAAACCGTTCGCGTGATGAATTACGTCTATGGCCAAGAGTTTGACCTAGCTGAACTTTCATCAACTTCGGCCCTAGTCGAGTCGAGCGCCAAGGCACTTGCAGCAATTCACAACCTGCCGCTGTCAGTAGTTCAAGACAACGGTTTTCCTGAGTACTCAACCAGCGACATTCTGCGCAGCACCGCAGCCGAGCTTGACCGAGCTATGGAGACCGGCAAGGTTCCATCAGTTTTGCTCAACCGCTGGGAGGATGCCCTCTCAAACGAGAACCTCTTCAGGTTCATGCCCACCGTGATTCACGGCCACATGAACGAGTCGATGATTTTAGAAACCGACAACGAGATTTCTGGTGTTCTTGACTGGAGCGAACTTCAAATCGGTGACCCTGCCCGAGATTTCGGTTGGGTCGTCGGCCGAGGCCACGACGATGTCATTTATAACTTGCTTTTGGCCTACCAGCGCTCTCGACCGGCCGCAGACAATAACGTTCGCCAACGCGCCCAGCTCTATCACGAACTCGCTTGGGCTACCTGGCTAGTCGCTGGCGTCAATAAAAACAATGAAGAAATTGTTGAAGAGGCACTCGGCGAGCTCGAACTTATCGCCTCACAGGTTGAAGCTGGCACCGCGCTTCGATTGACCCCAACCACATTCGCTTCAGCCGAAGTGGCGAACGAACCGTTTGAATCTGATTCAGTGCAGACGCCGAGCATTGCGAATGCCACCAAACCACTCGAGTTTGGTGATTTGGCCGAGAGCCGAGAGCCGATTTTTGCCAGTAGCAACTTTGACATGCCGGTTGTTGACTTTGCCGACACTGACACTGCGCCAATCGAAATCATCGACACTAGCTCAGCTCAGCAGTTGCCAGAGGGCTTGCCGAACTTCTTGAGCGATGAAGCCGATGAGAACGTTAGCGATTCAAAAGACGAGCTTTTTTAGCCGTTTTCGGCGATCGCTGGCTTGACTACCTTTTGGTCGAATAGTTCAAAGATCTCGGCCTCGTTCAAAACACTTGTCGGGCGAATAACTGTGTTTTCGGCTACGTAATAAAAGGCCACCGAGATGTCGCTTGGCTCAATTGCCTTTGCACCTGGTTTCAACTTTGAATAGGTCGAATAGGCCATTTTATAAAGCGCGAGCTGCATGCTGCGCTCTTCAAGTTCAGCCGCATCTTTCGGAGGTTTGCCGGTCTTCCAGTCAACAATCTCAACGCCGTTTTCTGTTTCAAAAACAGCATCAAGTTTGCAAATAAACGTGTTGATGCCGTGGGTCAGTTGAACTTCAATCTCGACCGCAACCGGGGTTTGATTCGCCCATTCTGATTTTGCAAAGTTGGCTTTCAAAAATTCAAGCTTTGCTTCGGCTAAGTCTTCGGCGTCTGTGTCAAGCTCGATGAATTCGAGGTCGAGATTGTCGAGCTCTTCAAAAGGCACGCTGATTGAAGCGTTTGAATAGCTGGCCTCGATCCAGTTGTGAAAGAGGGTTCCAGTTCGAGTCGCAGCATAGGGTTCGCTTGGCATTGGCCTGCGATAACTTTCGGCGACTTCGCCCGTTTTAAGAATGAAATCTTTGAAACGCGAGGCTGGCACGCGCATTGGCAGATCAACGCTCTTTGACTGCTGGCGCAATCGCTCTCGTTCGTCGATGAGAAGTTTGATCTGCGCGTTTAACTCGTCAGCGGTCTCGAGGGCAGTAGGGGTCTCGAGGGTGGTTGGGGATTCGATCGCGGCTAGTGTGTCGGTGGCTGCTCGAGTGAGCAGGGTTCGTGACTTTGTGCTGAGCGGATCGATTGGCCACTCTTGCAACTTGCCACCGAGCTCACCTGGTGCCTCTGAGCTGACCCATGCTGCCCAAGGCTCATCGTCAAAACCGGCAACCGGCTCGAATCCTTTGACGGGCAGAACCTGGTTGGCTGCCTGCAAAAAGATCGAAGGCGCAACTGGGTTGACAACGCCGGGCTTCCAGGCGGCCCCCGTTAGCATGAGTGCCTTTTTTGGTCGAGTCACAGCGACATAAACCAGACGGGTTTCTTCGATGATCTGGTGATTTTTGCAATCTTCGACAAAGTTCTTGAAAGCGCTGTTCGATGCTTTTTGGTCGGCAGGAGATTCATAGTGCCAAACCGGCAACGAGGCGCTATCGCCGCGAAGTGGGTATGGCAGCTTTGACTCTTTCAACCAGCCATGCCCATCTTTGGCGTTGGTGCTTGGAAAGCTGCGTTCAACTAGATTGCAAACGGCGACGAAGTCCCACTCCAACCCCTTAGACGCGTGCACGGTCATAACCTGAATAACGCCAGACTCTGGCGTGACTGAGGGAACCTCAAACTTTTCGCGACCGTCGGCAAAGTCAAGCCAGTCTAAGAATGTGCTGATCGAGCTGTAGTTGGTGCCGGCCACATAGTTGGCGACCACGTTGCTGAAAGCGTTCAAGTGGGCCATTGGGTTTTTGCGATTTGGGTGAGACATCACTTCGATGTCGAGCCAAAGTTCGGCCGAAACTGCTGTGACGAGTTCAGAAAGATTGAGCCCTAGAAGCTGTCGCATTTGGCGAAAGACTTGGCCAGCGTTCTTTAGGCGGGCGAAGCCGACGTCGGTGATGCCCGCTGCTGTCTCACTTGGGCTGTCGGCGATGATGTCTAAGGCGTCAACCAAAGAGGCTGTGCCGTCGGCACCAAAGTCTTCGTCGTATTCGTATTTGAGTTTCTTGGCGGTTGACTTGGCGTATCGATGCAGGCCAGCAATGTCACTGACGCCGATGCGCCAGCGCGGGCCGCTCAGAAGACGAATCAGTTCGCTGCCTGCGTCGGGGCGAGCTAAGACTTTGAGAGCTGCAACGAGATCGACAACCTCGGGCATTTCGAGCAAGCCGCCGAGGCCAACGACCTCGACCTCTAACCCGCGCGCCTCAAGTTGTTCAACAAAGGTCGACATTTGGGTGCGCGAGCGCATTAGAAGTGCGGCGGTGGCCGATGGCCCTTCAGCGGCCATTTTTGCCTTGAACCATTCGGCGATTTCGGCTGCCTCGATCAGTGAACTGTCGAAAAATTGTGCGTCAATTTGCCCTTCACCGGCGTTCTGCCTAGTTTGCAAGGTGACGAGCTTGAGTTCACCCGCACTGGCAGCGAGCGGCTTTGCAAGATGGTTCGCGAGCTCAAGAACCTTGCTTGGGTTGCGCCAGCTGGTTGAAAGCATGAACTGGGTCGCCGCAAAATCGCCCACGCCAAGCCCTGAGCCAAAGTCGTTGCCAAACTCTGAGAGGTTGGTTGCGCTGGCACCACGCCAACCATAGATTGACTGGTTTGGGTCGCCGACGGCATAGACCGGCTTGCGCTTGAAAAGACCGGTGAGCAGTCGGGTTTGCAAAAACGATGTGTCTTGATATTCATCAAGCAAAATGTACTTGTATTTTGCTCGCTCGGCTTCTAAAACTTCTGGAATGGTGCGAACGGCAAGCTCGGCGAGAGCCACTTGGTCGCTGTAGTCAACGAAACCTTGGCGGCGTTTTTCTGCCTGATAAGCCTCGGCAAGGCGGGCAACTAAGGGTGTGTTTTGCACTTTAGCCCGGTTGGTCGCCATGTAGCCATATTCGGCAAAGTCGCCTTTGCCTGCTGATTTTTCAAGCCCTGACATGCTGCCTAGAACCTTTTCGACCTCGGCTTCGATTTGTTCGGCGGTGGCGAGGTGATCGGTCATTTCGGCGGCGAGTTTTTGCACAGCACCCACAAGCGTGTCGATTTTGTAGTCGGCGTCGGCTAGGCCAGGGTTCACCACGGTGCCGTATTTGAGCACGGTTTCTTTTGCTAACAGGTATGCCCCGGCATCGCTTAGGAGTGGAGCATCTGGTTCAAAACCTAGAGCCAGCGCACTGTCGCGAAAGATGTTATTTGCATAAGAGTTGTAGGTGCTGACGTTTGGCGGCAAGAAGTCGAAATCAACCTCGGCTGGCCAAAGTTCGCTGCCGCGCAACTTTAGTAGGTTGTCAAAAATGCGTTTGTTGAGCTCAGAGGCGGCTTTGCGAGTGAAGGTTAGGCCCAAAATTTCGTTTGGCGCGGCAAAGCCATTGGCGACGAGCCACAAAACTCTCACAGCCATCAGCTCGGTTTTGCCACTGCCCGCACCCGCTACAACCAACGACGGGTAGTCAACAGAGGCGTCTTCAACGGAGGCGCGCTGTTCTTCGGTGAGGTTGCGCTCACCCTTGGTCATGATGCTATAGATCTGGGCTGCGCTAACTTTGGCGGCAGTGGGCTGGCTAGCCGGGCTAGGGCTTGAAGATTGATTAGGCAACATATGACACCGGCTTAACTAGGTGAATCGAACACGAGGCAAACTTGTTGGCTTGATCGTTATTGCAGTGCGAGCTGAGTTTGGCGATGAAAACATTCGAAGCCATGCCAGTTGTCGCTGAGTCAAGAATTGAGTCAACCAAGCCATGAAGCTCTTCGTTGGTTTCGATTGAATCTTGAGCGTTGGTGACGTTGGTGTCGGCAATCACCCAAAGTTGTGCGCCAGCCAAAGGTGGTCGTTCGATTTCGCCGAGGCCAATCTGTCGAATGGTTTCAGGCATCGCGAATTCTTTGATGTGCTTATCGAAAGCGCCGTTCTCATAGGCCAGTTGATACATCAATAGCTGCGGATGCTCCTTGGCGTCTTTCGCGCCGGTTTCGAAAGTGCCGGTTTTAAGGTCAACAATCATGATTCGACCGTCGGCAAGTTGTTCGATTCGGTCAACTTTGCCATTAACAATTGCGTGGTCAACAGTGAAGGTGAAAGGAACCTCTCGACCGATAACGAGTCCCCCAGATTTTTCAAACTCAGCCAGGTATTCGAGCGCGTTTTGAACCATGCGGTTAGCTTTTCGTTTTGCGATTTGCTCAACCCAATCGGCTTCGAAAGTAAGCGACTGCCAACCGGTGTCGATTGTCTTGAGCAGTTCGGCTTCATCGACACTCGTGGCGAGTTCAACGGCCTTGTGAACGATTGAACCTAGGCTAGCTTCGAAACTTGAGCTGTTGCCCCCATGCGCATTGATAAACCAGTGCAGCGGGCACTTGAGAAAGTTATCGATGTCAGATGGTCGAAGATAAACCAAACTGTTCTCGTCGTTGAGGTCAAACAGTGGTGTCTCGCTTGAAAGCGGCATCAGGCCATACCAAGAATCAGGGTGGGCGCCTGCAACGCCAGCCGTTGCCAACTTGGCAAGGCCAAGCGTGAGACGGTTTCGCAGGGCTGCTGACTCGGCGGTTTCAGCGTTGTAGCTTTGGGCAAGGTCTCGGCGAAGTCGCGCCGACAAAGCCCTAAGCGTGAGTGAGGTGCCTTCGAAGCTCGTGGTGGCGGGAACCTCGCCATTGATCAAAGTCAAAAACTGTGAGATTTGAGTGTCTTCGGCATTGTGAGAAGTCACGATGAGTTTTTCGCTAGCCGCACCAACGGCTTTGTGAAGCAGGCGAAGCTCATCTGGCAGCTCAGACTTAGCGAAGCTTTTTGCGTCGTCAATGCGACCGGTGAGCAGGCCGTCGAGGACGTTGGCTGCCAGCAAAGTTGATCGAGGGCGAAGGTTTGGCCAAGCACCTTCGATCAAGGCTGGCAGGCAGACCACCTTAAACCTGCGGCCGATGAGGCCTGATGGTGTCAAAAGTTGAACGGTTTGGCGACCTCGGTCTGTGATTGCCAGGCTGTCTTCAGGCAAACCGAGTGCGAGTTGGTTTTCGATGAACTCTTTAGCCGACGCAGCGCTGTCGCGTTCAACATAGCGGTTTGCCGCAGCAAATAGGGCTGCCACGGCATCAAGGTTGCGGTTGGATTGAAGTGCAACCTCGCCAATGCCTTCGCTTAGCGCCTGCCAGGTTTTGCCAATCTTGCTCGTGTTGAAAATCAACCAAAGCAACTCTTCGACGTTGAAATTTGGTTTTGCAGCCAAAGCTTTGGCCTCAAAGAACATTTTGATGAAGCGATTAGCTTTGCGGCCTTCTGGGTTCTCGAGCGTTGCTGCCGAACCTACGGCGGCAAAAAGATCTGTGACGAGTTCGTCGCCGTTGCGATTGCCTTCGGCGTCAAGTTCTTGGCGGCGAAGCACGCGTCGCAGGCGACGCATCGCCAGATTGTCGAGCCCCGCATAAGGTGAGGTGAGCAACTCGAGCGCTAGCTCGTGGGTCACTGGCTCGTCGCTCAAAACGGCCTGCGCGATGCGCAAAAGTGAGCGACTGGCAAACTCGTCGCGCAACGCCGTTTGGGCACCGGCAACTCGAGTTGGCACCGACTCGCTCGCCAGAGCGGTTTCGAGCAGGTTGAGTTCGCCTCGACTGCGAGCCACCACTGCAATGTCGGCCCATTCAATCTGGCCATAAAGGTGCAACTCGCGCAGGCGGCGTGCAAGCCAAGAGATCTCAGAAACTCGGTCGCGCAGAACCACGGTTTCGATTGCCGAAGTTTTTGCGTCTTGAGTGGTGGCACTCGGCTCTGATGCCGCCTGACTCAAGCTGCGACGTTGCGTGCCACCAAGTGCGGTGTCGATGCTCGCGCTGATGCGCAACAGCAGTGAGCTCAGCTCAGCCGGCCGCGCTAGACGCTTTGGTTCAAGGGCAACAACCTGAGCATTTTGACCTCGACTCGAGGCAATCTCACGCGCGAGCAGGGCCATAGTTTGCGGGTCGGCAGCGCGAAACCCCAAGGTTGAAACGTCTGGGTCGCCAAAGAGAATCAAGCCGCGATTGGCGCCCTGTTTAGATTGGCTGCCATATTTTGCTTCTGCCACCGTTCGCAAAAGCTTGACAGCTGCCGGAGTGAGTTCTTGAGAGTCGTCAACCAAAACCACGTCGATTTCATCGAGCAGTTCGGGCTGGGCAAAGATGAGCTCGCGGGCGTGGTGCAAAAGCATGCTCGGTTCAAACCGCTGTTCGAAATCTGGGCCCGACACCACGGTCACATATCGCTCGTAAAGGTCGGCAGCGAAGCTCCACGTGCTTCGATCGTGCTTTAGTGCCATTTCGCGCAGAGCCTCTGCCGAAAGCTGATGCTCTTGAATCACTGCAAGGGTGTCTCGCACCTCAGAGCGAAAGCCCGAAAGCCCAAGCGTCAAGGCGTTAAACGGCGTGGTGGTTGGGTCGATTTCAGCCAAGATTTGGGCAAGAATTCGATCTTGCTCGCTGCCGCTAATAAGCGTTGGCAAAGCCTTGCCAGTCTTCAGAGCTGCCGAGTGAAGCAAGCCAAAGGCAAACGAGTTCAGGCTGCGCGCCAGGGCTCCCCCGGTTGCCGTCTGAAGTTCGAGTGCGAGCTTGTCGCGCAAAACAGTTGCTGCATTGCGGTTAGCAGCAATCACCAAAATCGAGTCAGGGTGACGCCCGGCCGCGACGGCAACTTTCACCCACTCAGTAAGTGCGAAAGTTTTGCCCGTGCCTGGAGCACCAACCACGGTAGCAATTGCGTCCACACCCAGCGCCAAGACCGGCTGAAGAGCTACCTCGTCAACTTCGGCATCAGCCTGGCCAGCAAGATAGGCGGCAGCTGCGCGACTTAGGCGAAAAGAGGTTTCAGGCATGTGCCTAACTTACAAGCTGGCTACGACAATTTTGTGATTGAGAGCGGCAGCATCCTCGATAAAAATTAGTAGCGAGCCTGCTCAGGATCAATCTCTTCAACCCAAGCCACAACACCGCCACCAACGTGCACAGCGTCGGTGAACCCGATGCGGTGAACCACAGCCAAAGCATCAGCCGAACGCTTGCCTGACTTGCAGTGAATCACAATCTGCTTGTCGCTCGGCAACTTGGCGAAAGCCTCGCCGCTCAAGAACTCGCCCTTAGGAATCAAAATCGAACCAGGAATGCGGTTGATCTCAAACTCGTTCTGCTCACGCACGTCAATCAAAATGAAGTCGTCTCTGCCAGCAGAGCGAGCTTCAAGACGTTCAGCCAAAGTGTGAACGTCAATCGTCGAAGCCGCAATCAGCGCCTCGTCTTCGCCACCCTTTAGACCGCAGAAATAGTCATAATCGATTAGCTCAGTGATCGGGCCAATCTCAGGGTCTTTGCGAATCGGCAGCTCGCGCCACTTCATCTCGAGGGCATCAAACATCAGCAAACGGCCGAGCAAAACATCGCCAATGCCCGTGATTAGCTTGATAGCTTCGGTTGCCATAACCGAACCAATGGCGGCACAAAGCACACCAAACACGCCGCCCTCAGCACAGCTCGGCGCCATGCCCGGAGGTGGTGCTTCTGGGTAAAGGTCGCGATAGGTTGGGCCCTTGCCCTGCCAAAAGACTGAAACCTGGCCATCAAATCTAAAGATCGAACCAGACACATATGGCTTCTCGAGAATGGCCGCCGCGTCGTTCACCAAATAACGGGTTGCGAAGTTGTCGGTGCCATCTAAAATCAGGTCATACTGGGCAAAAATGTCGAGAACATTGTGATTCTCAAGCCGCTCTTCATGCAGCACGACTTTGACGTGCGGGTTGATGCCCTGCACCGATTCTTTGGCCGAAACAGCCTTTGGTCGGCCGATGTCTGACTGCGAGTGAATCACCTGACGCTGCAGGTTTGACTCGTCAACAACGTCGAAATCAACGATGCCCAGAGTTCCCACACCAGCCGCAGCTAAATAAAGCAGAGTTGGCGAACCTAGACCACCGGCACCAATCACCAAAACCTTGGCATTCTTAATGCGGCGCTGACCGACCAAACCAACCTCAGGAATAATCAGGTGGCGCGAATAACGCTCGATTTCGCTCTGGCTCAACTCACCGGCAGGTTCAACCAACGGTGCAAGTTTCACAGATTTTGCAGCAGCCACAAGGCCCTCACTTTCAAACAACGTGTATCAGTTTAAGCAAGCTGCCCTTTAACTGCATAACCCTGTCGTAATCTAGTGAAAGAAACAGAAAGGTGCGTCATGGAGATTCGTATTGGCATTCGCAACTCAGCCCGTGAATTGAGCTTTGAAACCGCTCAGAGCGCGAAAGAGGTCGAGGCTGCTGTGGCCGCCGCACTAGAAGCTGAAGCAAAAGTTTTGAAACTCACCGATGACAAAGGTCGAATCTATGTAGTGCCGACCGATGCGCTAGCATATGTTGAAATCGGAGCAGAAGAAACTCGTCGAGTAGGATTTATCGCCTAATGGAACTTTTATTGATTTTGGTTTATGCAGCCATCTTGGGTCTTGCAGCACCTTATGTGAACGTGCGCAGCCTTGACTATGGCCAGCTCGTGCCTAGCGCGATCGCTCTGAACGTCGGCGCTTTGCTTTTCACCATTTTGATGTGGACCGGCCTTGGCACAGCTAACGCCTGGACCTGGATCATCGTGATGGTTGTCATGCCTTTTGCAATGGCTATCGGCGCTAACCAGCTTGCCGCAGCTCGCCGCAACGCAGACGCTTTGGCGTTGGTCAACATCAAGACCAACCGCACAGCCGCAAAAGCTGAAGCCACCGCTGGTGGCGAAGACGTCACCTACGTCACCGTCTAGTTCAAATTTTTAAACTCGGATGCTTGCCTTCGGCCAAGCAGTCTCAACCTATGCGGTCAGGCCGAGCGCGTCCATGCGCAAAGTGTGTTTGCCGATTAGCTCGCTAACGAGCGGCTCAAGTTTGCTATAAGCCTCAAGGTTTGCCGTGCGCTCTTCAGCGACGGTTAGGCGGATGCCTTCGGCAACGCCGGCGAGCTTGCGGTTATCGAAAGCTCCGCGCAGCTCAAGTAGTGTGTCGCCCATGATGCGGCGGCCCCAAAGTGCCAGACGACCAGCCAAGGCTTCGTTGTCGGCCATGGCCTCGGTCAAAATCTTGACGGCAAACTTTTCAATGGTTTTATCGTCTAGCGCTTTTTGAATTGCAGCCTTGGCTTCTGGCGCAAGAGCAACTGCTAGTCGACGATAAAAATCGTCGAGCAAACCGCTGACCAAATAAACCTTGATGACGGTTTCATACCAGTCGGTGCCGCGGGTGCGGGAGTGAAAAGTTTCGATGCGTTCAACGAACGGGTCTGTTGCGTCGGTGACGTCAAGACCAAGCGCTGCGATCTGTTTAGCTACGGCGCGATATTTGCTGTAGCTCTTGTTGGCAGCTTCGCTCAACTCGTGCTTATAAAAAGTGTTCGGAGAATATTTGAGCTCATTGGTCAGAATCTCAAAGTTTGCCAGCTGAATGTAGGCGAGCTGACCAAGATAATCGCGAGCTGGTGGAGCATATGGGCGAAGGTCAACCTCGTCGGTGTTGCGGGCTGCGCGGTCTTCGCGAGCGGGCAAAGTTGGCGCACTGGCGCGCTTGCCTAATCGTTTGAGCCATTCGAACACCCTTAAAGCTTAATGCCCGCCGATAGACTTAGACCAACTAGGAGTTGTATTGAATTTTGCAGACCTCGGCATCGATGCCGACATTGTCGAAGCTCTAGCGAGCAAAGGCATCACCAGCCCGTTCCCGATTCAGGAGCAGGCTATTCCCGTGGCCCTCACCGGCCAAGACATTATTGGTCAGGCCAAGACCGGCACCGGCAAGACTTTTGGCTTTGGCCTCCCACTGATTCAGTCGCTGGGTCTTGAGCCGACCCTCGGCGCACAAGCGCTTGTGGTTGTGCCAACTCGCGAACTTGCTCTGCAGGTTGCCGAAGACCTCACGCTTGCAGTGACCAACCGTTCAACCATGGTTGCAGCCATTTATGGTGGCAAGTCTTATGAGAGCCAGGTTGAACAGATCGACGCCGGCGCACAAATCATTGTGGGCACTCCGGGCCGTTTGATTGACCTCAGCAAACAGCACAAGCTTGACCTCAGCAAAATCAGTTTCATGGTTCTCGATGAGGCCGACGAAATGCTTGACCTCGGGTTCTTGCCAGACGTTGAAAAGCTTTTTGCCTACACCCCAGCAACCCGTCAGACCCTGCTCTTCTCGGCAACCATGCCTGGCGCAATCGTGACGATGGCTCGCAAATATCAGAACCGCCCAATGCACATTCGCGCCAACGAACCTGACGAAGGCCACACCAAGGCAGACATCAAGCAGTTCGTTTATCGCGTGCACATGCTCGACAAAGACGAAATGGTCGGTCGCATTCTGCAGGCCGAAGGCCGCGGCAAGACCGTGATCTTCGCAAAGACCAAACGTCAGGCCAGCAAGGTTAGCGAAGAGCTGATCGACCGCGGCTTCAACGCCTGCGCCCTGCACGGCGACATGTCGCAAGAGGCACGCGAAAAATCAATGGCAGCCTTTCGCAGTGGCAAAAAAGAGATTCTCGTTGCTACTGAGGTTGCCGCGCGAGGCATCGACGTTGACGACGTGACCCACGTGATCAACTACACGATTCCCGAAGATGAAAAAGCTTACCTACACCGCGTAGGCCGCACCGGTCGCGCTGGCCGTCTTGGCGTTGCAGTCACATTTGTTGACTGGGAGGACATGACCCGCTGGAAGAACATCGACCAAGCCCTCGAGTTTGGCAACCCTGAACCAGCTGA
>JBDLVN010000039.1:0-7020 GCA_039804775.1 Actinomycetota bacterium | reverse complement strand
AGCAAAAAAGACATTCTCGCCGGGTATCTCAACATCGCCTACTTTGGCAATCAGATTTATGGCATCGAAGCCGCATCGAACTATTACTTCGGTGTGCACGCCAGCGAACTTACCATCGCTCAGGCAGCCCTGCTCGGTGGCATGGTTCAGAACCCTGAAAACTTCAGGCCTGACATCGCCGAGAACCTGCCGGCCGCAAAGGGTCGCCGTGACTATGTGATCAGCAACATGTTGAAGCACTCTGAGATCACCAACATCACTCAAGAAGAAGCTCAAGCAGCCATTGATTCACCAATCACGGTTCACCTAACTCACAGCAAGAGCGGTTGCGAAATTGAGCAGACAACCGCTTTCTTCTGTGACTACGCCGTGTGGACTATTCGAAACAACCCTGAGTTTGGTCAAACCCCGGCTGACCGCGAGGCTTTATTGCGCCGAGGTGGCCTAGATATCTTCACCACCATGGACGTTGACGTTCAGCAGACCGCTGACAAGGCAAGCAAATACTGGGTGCCGCCGACCGATAAAACTCAGATCGGAACCTCATCGGTTTCGGTTGAAGTTGGCACCGGCCGCATCTTGTCGATGGTTCAGAACCGCGTGTTCGATCAAACCTCAAACCCACCACTCGGCCACACCGCCGTGAACTATGCAGCCGACATGAACTATGGTGGTTCTCACGGTTTTCAAACCGGTTCGACCTACAAACTTTTCACCCTCGCAGAGTGGCTCACCAAGGGCAACAAGTTGATGGACCACGTTGACGGCCGCGTCAAAGAGTGGCAGGCCACCGACTTTGCCTCACGGTGTGGCGCACTCACTGGCACCTGGAAGCCAAACAACATCACCAAAGAGCCTGAAGACCTGACCGTGGTCGACGCAACCTCGATGTCGGTGAACACTGCCTTTGCTTCAATGGCTTCACAGCTCGACCTTTGCGACATTCGCGACACCGCGATGCGATTTGGCATGCACCGCGCTGATCTGACCGAGCTCGTGGCGTTCCCTGCTTCGATTCTGGGCATTAACGAAATCGCGCCGGTGACTGTGGCAGCAGCTGAAGCCGGCATCGCTAACCACGGAGTCTTCTGCTCGCCGGTTGCCATCGACCGCGTCGTGATTCGCGCGAGTTCAACAGAAATGGCTGTTCCGACCACCCAATGCAGTCAGGCTGTTAGCCAAGACGTCGCTGCGGGCATGGTCTATGCGATGAAGAAGGTTATGAATGGTGGCACCGGTGGTGCCTCTAACACCGGCGACGGCGCTGAGATCGCTGGCAAGACCGGAACCACCGACTCAGGTGTTCACACCTGGATGACCGGAACCACCACAGCAGTTTCAACGGCAACTTGGGTGGGCAACGTGGTCGGAACCAAGAGCCTTAAGAACTTTGTTTTTCACGGACACGTTGCTAACACGGTGCGTCACGACATTTGGCGCACCATCATGCAAAAAGTCAACAAAATCTATAAGCCAGGCAAGTTCGACAAAGCGCCAAAGAGCATGATTGATGCCACCATGATCACGATTCCGAACGTGATTGGCAAGTTGCCCAGTGATGCAACGAGCGACCTAATCTTGGCTGGACTTAACGCAAACATCAAGGTCAAGCAGGTTGTTTCAACCCAGCCGGTAGGCACTGTTGCCTGGACCTCCCCGCGTTTCGGCAAGACCCTTGCAAAGGGCACGCAGGTGAAGATTTATGTGAGCAAGGGCGGTTCATCGGTTGTTCCTGACGTAACAGGCATGACGGTTGCCGATGCCAAGGCTGCTCTTTTGGCCGAAGGGTTCGCGGCGGTCAGCACACCTCAAGCTTCGCAGGGTCAGTACTTTCAGCATTCAGCTAGCGTGCCAGCGGGCAACGTGGTTGCAACTTTGCCAGGTGCCGGTGCAACGGCCTCTGCCGACAGCGCTATCTTGCTGATTATTAGCCTCGGCCCATAAGTCATGCCTGAGGTTCTGCTTGGCCTAGTTGTGGCTTGCCTGATTCTCGGCTCGCTGGTTTTTGCTTGGGCAGCTCTTATCGAACGCCACTGGTTTGCTGTGCGCCACGAAACTCTGGCCATTTTGCCCGCAGGTTCAAAACCGTTTCGCGTTTTGCACATTGGCGACGTTCACCTAGCCCCATGGCAAAAACGAAAAATGGCGTGGATGCTTCGCCTTGCCGAGCTCAAACCAGACGTTGTCGTTGACACCGGCGATAACCTCGGTCACGTGGCTGCTATCGCACCTCTGTTGAAAACTCTGAGCCCGCTTATGCGTTTGCCTGGAGTTTTTGTGAACGGTTCGAATGACTATTTCGCACCAAAAGCTCGAAACCCACTTAGCTATTTGAAGGCGCCGTCTGAGCGCCATTCAAACACTCGTCTTGACACCGATTCAATGGTTTCGGCCTTTGAAGGCGCGGGCTGGCTAAACCTCAACAACCGCGGGGGCGCCATCGATGTTGCCGGCTTGCGCGTTGGGTTCATTGGCGTCGATGACGCACACGATGGCCTCGACGACTTGGCTTCGTTGGCTGCGAGCCGAACAGCTCTTGGCACCTGCGACTTCGTGGTTGGTGTTAGCCACGCGCCCTACCTCAAGGTGATCGATGCCATGGGTGAGCAAAAGGTAGATCTGCTTTTGGCTGGTCACACTCACGGCGGTCAAGTTTGCCTGCCGTTCTATGGCGCGCTAGTCACCAACTGCGACCTACCAACCAAATATGCCAAAGGTGTGAGTGCTTGGTCAGTCGGCGGTCATAACTTTTTGCTGAACGTGGTGGCTGGTTTAGGCCACTCGATTTATGCGCCAGTCAGATTGGCGTGCCGCCCAGAGGTGCGCCTGCTTGAAATAACTGCTCGCGCTTAGTTGCACCAGTTTTAGTTGCCCAGTTTTAGTTGCCCAGCGCCCAAACGTTTGCACCCAACACGATGTAGTTGCCGATGGCGTTGTCACAACGTGCCGTTTGCCCGGCTGTGTAACAAGTGAAATCGCCAACCCGAATCACATAGCCGTCGTCAAGTGGCTTTGCTTTGGTCGGGTCTGTATAGTAACCACCTGCACAAGTAAACTCTGCCGTGTCGCTCTTGGCTGGTTTTGATGCTGAAAGGCGCATTTGAAAGCCATAGCTATAAGTGCAAGTCTCTGGCATCTCAACCGGATCATAAAGTGTGGCAGCTTCGTCTTGTTCACAGATGACGAATTTGGATTCGTCGTTGATCGAACACCAAGTCGGCCCATCGCCAATCTTGAAGACGAAATCGTTTTCGTTGGTCAGATATTGTGCTGCATCAACCATTGGCAAATCAGTTGTCGCCTGCGCAGGAATCAAACTCGGGTCGATGCCATTGCCAGATTCGGTGGGCGAAGGGGTTGGGCCTGCTTCGGCCGCAGGCGCGCAACCAGCAAGACCCAAGGCAATCACCAAGGCCAGCCCCACCAGCGCAAACTTCTTCACAAGGTCAGGTTATAGCCGTTTGAGGTCAGAACACGGCAAATCACTCAGAGTTTCGCATTGAATCAGAGTTATAGCCTCGGCAGTGTTGCAACGCCCGAACGTTCTAGAACTCTTTAGCGACTAGTTCTGCGATTTCGTAGGTGTTTAGCGCGGCACCCTTGCGCAAGTTGTCGCCCACCACGAACAGCTCAATGCTGTTGGTGAAGTCGAGTGACTGGCGAATGCGGCCAACAAATGTTGGGTCTTGGCCAGCAACCTGGTTTGGGGTTGGGTAAACATTGTTGGCTGGGTCGTCAAGAACCTTCACGGTTGGCTGCGCGTTTAGAACATCGCGAACTTCGTCGGCGGTTAGCTCTTCGGCAAAAGTTGCGTGAACGGTGAGCGAGTGCGCCACCTGAACAGGCACACGCACACAGCTAGCGGCTACCTTAAGGTCGCTGATGCCAAGAATCTTGCGAGACTCGTCACGAACCTTCATCTCTTCTGACGAGTGACCGCCAGCTTTGAGTGAACCTGCGAACGGAATAACGTTGAGCGCAATTGGGTGAGCCCAAGGCGAATCGCTCAGGTCGTTGCCAGCGGCAGCCAAGGCAGCACGCACATCGTTGGTGTTGGTGCCAAGGCTGGCATCGGTGCCAGCAACCCTAATCTCGTCGGCAAGTTCGGCGATGCCAGCAGCACCCGCGCCAGAAACTGCTTGGTAGCTCGAGACAACTAGCTCTTTTAGAGTCCACTTGCGGTGCAAAGCACCCATAGCAGCCATCATCGTCAAAGTTGTGCAGTTTGGGTTTGAGATGATGCCGAGCGGGCGGTTCTTAGCCTGCTCAGGGTTAACCTCAGGAACCACCAATGGCACATCTGGGTTCATGCGAAACGCGCCAGAGTTGTCAACGGCAATCGCGCCGTGCTCGGCAGCAATCGGAGCCCAAACTTCAGAAACCTCATCAGGCACGTCAAACATTGCGATGTCGATGCCATCGAAAGCCTCAGGTGCTAGCGCAACCACGGTTAGCTCTTCACCGTGAACCGTAATCTGTTTGCCAGCTGAACGAGGCGAAGCAATCAGGCGAATTTCGCCCCAGATGTTTTCGCGGCTGTTGATGATGCCGATCATTACTGTGCCAACAGCGCCGGTTGCGCCGACAAGTGCGAGGTTTGGTTTGCGACTCATAATGAGCTCCTTCGTGTTCTAAAAAACTTTGGTGCTATTAGCGGCCGGTGCCCGCATAAACCTTGGCTTCGGTGTTGCCATCAAGGCCGAATGCGGTGTGAACGATGCGAGCCGCTTCGTCAAGCTGCTGCGAGCTGGTGATAACCGAAATGCGAATCTCTGAAGTCGAAATCATTTCGATGTTGATGCCCGCCTTAGCCAAAGCACCAAACAAAGTAGCTGAAACACCAGAGTGGGTCTTCATGCCAGCACCGACAACAGAAAGCTTGCCGATTTCGTCGTCTTCTTCAAGCTCGCGATACAAAAGATTTGACTGGCTCGCTTTTAGAGCAGCAACAACTTTTGCAAGGTCGCCGCTTGGCAGGGTGAAAGAAATGTCGCTTACCGCATCGGTAACGTCAGAACCGGTTGGGGTGTTCTGCACGATCATGTCGATGTTAGCGCCAGCCTCGGCAACCACTGTGAAAAGCTCAGCAGCTTTGCCCGGCACATCTGGAATGCCAATAACGGTGATCTTAGCCTGGCCTTTGTCGGTGGCAACGCCAGAAACGATTGCTTCTTCCATTTTGTCTCCTGCCTGAGATGAATAAACGATGGTGCCCGGGTCGGTGCTAAAAGTCGAACGAACTCTTAGGTCAACGCCGTGACGGCGGGCAAACTCAACTGCGCGAATGTGCAGAATCTTGGCACCGGCAGCAGCAAGTTCAAGCATCGATTCGATGTCGATGCCGTCAAGCTTTTGAGCGGCCGGAACAATGCGCGGGTCGGCGGTGTAAACACCGTCAACGTCACTATAAATCTCGCAAAGGTCAGCATTTAGGCCGGCCGCAAGTGCCACGGCTGTGGTATCTGAACCACCGCGACCAAGAGTTGTGATGTCTTTGGTCTCTGGGTTGAAGCCTTGAAAACCAGCCACGATGGCAATGTGGCCCTCGTCTATAGCTTCGCGCACGCGCTCAGGGTTGATCTCTGAGATGCGAGCATTGCCGTGAACCTCGTCGGTCTGAATGCCTGCCTGCGAACCGGTGAACGAACGAGCCGAACCGCCAAGCGAGTTAATCGCAAGCGCCAAAAGAGCCATTGAAATGCGCTCACCCGAGGTTAGAAGCATGTCGAACTCGCGGGCAAAAGACTCTGGATTTTCAGAAACCGAGTTGGCCAAATCAATGAGTTCGTCAGTTGTGTCGCCCATAGCCGAAACCACAACTACAACCTGGTTGCCTGCTTTTTGAGTGTCGATTACTCGCTTGGCAACGTGTTTAATCTTGTCTGCATCGCCGACGGATGAACCGCCGAACTTCTGCACGATAAGGGCCAACGTTTTCTCCTGTAAAGAGCGGGTGACTTGCCTGTAACAATCAGGCTACGAAACAACAAGTCTAGCCGATTTGAACGATTCGGCGACCCTCAAAAGCACGACCCAAAGTTACCTCATCGGCATATTCCAAGTCGCCGCCAACCGGCAGGCCACTTGCTAGACGAGAGATGGTGATTCCCAATGGCGCAAGCATGCGAGTTAGGTAAGTTGCGGTGGCTTCGCCCTCGAGATTCGGGTCGGTAGCGATGATCACCTCAACGATTTGCGGGTCGCTCAGACGGCTCATAAGTTCTTTGATTCGCAACTGGTCAGGACCAATGCCTTCGATCGGGCTGATTGCCCCACCAAGCACGTGGTAGCGACCTTTGAACTCGCGGGTTCTTTCGATGGCCTGAACGTCTTTGCTTTCTTCGACAACACAAATAGTTGTCTGTTGCCTGCGCACGTCGCGGCAGATAGAACAGGTGTCTTCTTCGGTCACGTTGCCGCAAATGTCGCAAAACTTCACGCGGGTTTTAACCTCGCGCAAAACCTGAGCTAGCTTCTCGGCTTGGTCATCTTGGGTTTGCAACAAATAAAATGCGATGCGCTGGGCAGACTTTGGGCCAATGCCAGGCAGTCGGCCAAGCTCATCGATGAGCTCTTGAACTACACCTTCATACATTTAGCGGCCTGTCTTTGGGTCATCGATTGGAATGCCGCCGAACTCGCGAACAACTGACTCGCCGTAACGCGCATCGCCATCGTCTTCGACTTCTGGAGCTGGTGCGTTCGAGGCAGCTGTTGCACTGGCTTCAGGTGCACTGGCTTCACGTGCACTGGCTTCAGGTGCACTGGCTTCAGGTGCACTGACCTCGGGTGCACTGACCTTGGGCGGTGTGCCTTGTGGCGCTGTTGTTGCCGGCGAGGCTGGCTCTGGTGAAATCGTTTCGATCTGCTCGGTTATTGCAGATGGCTCGGCGATTGCAGGCTTTGCAGCAGCTTGTGCCTTGGCAGCTTCTGCAGCCTGGGCAGCGCGAGTTGCGCGGTCAACCTTGGCTGTTGGAGGCACAACCTTGGCAGGCGATGCGGCGGCCGGTGTGATTCCCG
>JBDLVN010000038.1:0-37012 GCA_039804775.1 Actinomycetota bacterium | reverse complement strand
TTTGGGTGCGGCCGCACATCCGCGTGTTTAAGCTTATGGGCAACTCGATGCTTTTGCGCAATAACATCGCTGGGCAAAATCTAGACTTATGCAATGAGTGATTCGCCCCGCACCCGAACCAGACCGGTTTGGCTTTCGCGCAACCTGTTGGCCCTGTCTTGGGTGTCGTTGCTGCAAGATGCTGCCAGCGAGATGATCTACCCTCTGCTACCCGTATTGCTCAACACGGTTATGGGCGCACCGGCTGCGATCATTGGCGTCGTCGAGGGAGCGGCCGAGGGTGCTGCAGCCATGATGAAACTGGGCAGCTCGTTTATCAACCGTTTTGTGCCGCGCAAGGTAATGGTTTTGGCTGGCTATGCCTCAGCAGCCATCGGAAAACTGCTAGTCGCCGCCGCGATTTTTTGGCCGGCCGTGCTCGTCGGTCGCGTGGTTGATCGGCTCGGCAAAGGGTTGCGCTCAGCCTCGCGCGATGCAATTTTGTTGAACGGCGCCGCGCGCGAACACCGCGGTCGCGTGGTGGGTTTTCACCGCATGGCCGACACCACTGGGGCTGTGATTGGGCCACTGCTTGCATTGGGTCTGCTCGCCATTTTTAACTCGGATGTTCGCCCGGTGCTTTGGTTCGCCGTTGTGCCTGGCGCGCTCTCAACACTTGCCGTTTTGTTTGTCCGTGATCGCGACGAAGTTTGGCGTGGGCACCGCGAGCGCCGATTGGCGTCTAAGGCTTCTGGGCTTGCGACGGTTGCGAGCATTGCGTTGCCCGTTGCAGGGGCGGTGGCCCCAGTCGCGGGGGTGGCGGTGCCGGCAGTGGCCCCGGTCGCATCGATGCAAGTTTCGCCTGAGCCGCTTTCGCCTGAGCCGCTTTCGCCACGTGCGCGTTCGGCCATCGCGCTGATTGTGGCTTTTAGCTTGTTGAATTTTCCTGATGCGTTATTGCTGCTACACCTAAACCAGATTGGACTTTCACTTTCGAGTGTTGTCGGGGTTTATCTGCTGTTCAACATCACCAACGCTGCCCTGAGTTTGCCTGCCGGAATGCTGAGCGACAGATTCAAGCCCAACCAGGTTTTTGCAGTTGGGCTCTTGCTTTTTGCGGCTGCCTATGGAGGCATGTCGCTGACCCATGATCTAACGGCATCTGTCATTCTCTTTGTGATTTATGGTGCCTACGCTGCGGTGCAAGACACCGTTGGCAAAAGTTGGGTTTCAAAACTTGCTCCTGAAAGTCGCCAACTTTGGGCTCAATCGCTGTTGCAGGGTCTTAGCGGTTTTGGTGTTTTGATCGCGGGGCTTTGGGCAGGGCTCATTTGGGTTCTATCGGTTGGCCCACTCGGCGCAGGTTTTGGTTCGTTAGCTCTTGCCATATCGGGCGCTGGTGCTTTGTTGGCGGCTGGTTTTGCCTTTGGCCTCGGTCGGTTGCGCGCTTAGGTAGCCCTGCCTCGGGGTTCGGCGTGGCGGGAGTAGGCTTGCGCTATGGCAACAAACACTCAAGATGCCGCAACACTCGGCAGCGCAGGCGCAGCAAGCGCCATCAGTTTTAATCACCTGACCAAGCGGTTCAAGAACCAGCTGGCCGTCAACGATTTGACCGTCGAAGTCGCAACAGGGCGCATCACTGGCTTGATCGGGCCGAACGGCGCCGGCAAGAGCACGGCACTGCGCTGTTTGCTTGGTCTCGCCACCCCAACCACCGGTGAGACCCGCATTCTCGGCTCTCACTACAGCCAACTTGCCAACCCGATGAGTCGAATTGGTGCCGTGCTTGACAGTCGCGCTTTCAACCCAGGTCTAACTGCTAGACAGAACCTTCTCGTGTTAACAGCAGCCGCTGGCATTGCAGATTCTCGAGTTGCTGAGGTTCTAGCCCAGGTAGATTTGGCCGAAGCTGCTAACAAGCGCGTCAAAGGTTTTTCGCTAGGCATGAAGCAGCGATTGAGCCTCGCCGGCGCGTTGCTGGCTAACCCAGAAGTTTTAATCTTGGATGAACCCGCAAACGGACTCGACCCAATCGGCATCGCTTGGTTGCGCGGTTTTCTGCGCGAATTGGCGGTCGAAGGGCGCACGATTTTAGTTTCATCGCATCAGTTGGCAGAACTTGAGCACACCATCGACGATGTGATCATTCTTCACAAGGGCAGCTTGATTGCTGCTGGCCCCAAGGCTGAAATCACAAACGGTAGCTCGCTTGAGGAGGCCTTCTTGGCTCTAACAGCAGCAGCTGAAGCTCAAGCTGCCGAGGCGAAGGCCGCAACCGAGGCCAAGGCAGCCAACGCAGCAAACCAGGAGGGCACAAAGTGAATTTTGCAGCGCTATTGAAGAGTGAGCTTCGCAAGGTTGTCTTTGCACGAAGCACCTGGTGGCTTTTGATCGGTGCAATCGCCTTTGCATCTCTCAGCACCGCTGTTATGCCCCTCGTGCTCGATTCAACGCGGTCTCTGGTTGATGGCAACGCGATGCCTGGCCCGCTTATGGACCCAAACATGGTTGACGCGATATTCGGCAAAGCTTCGGCTGGCTACTATTTCGCGATGATTCTCGGCGCAATGCTTTTGGCTGGCGAGTTCGCAAAAGGCACAGCCATTGCTACCTTCTTGGCCGCACCGCGTCGCGCTTCAGTTCTGGCGGCCAAGATTGTTATGGCTGCGCTCATCGGCCTAGGTGTTCAAATCATTAGCGCAGCGATTGCGTCGGTTGTTGGGCTAATCGTCTTGACCGGTTATGAGCACGCCGACCCACACCCGAGCGCTTTCGCCGACCTTACATTGACTGCCTGCATCTCTGGCATCGTGATGGCATTGATTGGTCTTGCTGTTGGCGCGTTGATTCGCAACCAGACCGCCGCAATCGTGAGCTTGCTAGCGTGGATGTTCCTGATCGACCCGATTCTCACCGTCGTTCTTGGCTCACTCCAAAACGAAGGCAGCAAGTTCTTGTTCACATCTCTGATTGCGGGAATGATGGATCTTCACGTTGGTGACACAGCAACGCGAAACCCACTCGCAACCATGGAGTTCTTCTCGCCACTAATCTCAGTGCTTTTGCTGGTCTGTTATGCCGCGGTCTTGGTTGGCAGTGCGCTCGTCACAAGTTTGCGCCGCGACATCGACTAGCTCTCGGCAAGAATCTGCTCAAAGGCGTCAACAAACACCGCTGCGTCTTGCGCGCCTGAAACACCGAATCTTCCATCGATGACAAAGAACGGCACGCCAGTAATTCCATAGGCAGCCGCCTGTTCGAGGTCGGCAGCAACAGCGGCCAAGTGCTCTCCGCTAGTTAGCGAGTCACGCATTGCGGCGGCATCTAAGCCGATTTCAACGCCGAGAGCGACCAAGTCCTCGAGCCGACCGACGTGGCGACCCTCAACAAAGTGAGCGGCCATGAGGCGCTCTTTCATTTGAACTTGCAACCCGTGTGCCTTAGCAAAGTGCAGCGCTAGGTGAGCCAGTGAAGTGTTGGTCATGATTTGGTGTTCGAGGTCATAGCTCAAACCAACCGAAGCGGCGATCTGAGTAACACGTTCGCTCATTCGCGCAACGGTTTCTAGATCGAGCCCCTTGTGTTCGGCTAGGTATTCTCGCTGGCTGCCCGCGTAATCAACCGGCATGTCTGGGTTTAGCAAGTAGGTGTGAAACTCGATGTCGAAGTTCACTTCTGGGTGTTTCATGTGAAACTGGTCGATGCCAGCTTCTAGCTTGCGCTTGCCGATGTAGCACCACGGGCAAGCAATGTCAGACCAGATGTCGAGTTTGATAGTTTGGCTCATAATAGTGTCAACGCTAACTTGCCCCAACTATTTTCGCCAACCGAGGTGCCGTGAATCTTTCAGAAGCTTCAGAGCTGCTGCTCACTATTGACGGTATGAGCGTCGAGTTGCACGAAACCCGTTCGGCATCGTTCAATCGGTGGCGCATCGAAGATCACGTGATTGCTTGGCATCGCCCGCTAAGCAAAAAAGATTTGCGTGCACTATCTCATGCCGCAACCCTGGCTGGTCGCGCCCTTTCGGCGGGTGTCTTGGCTGGCGAGGTAATCGCGATTCACACCGATGGTGTCGAAGAAAAACAGGCTTGGATTCTCGAGGCGCCCGACACCTGCTTCGATAGCCCACACTTCGCCGGGTATCCCGCGGTTCTCATAGATCTAGAGAATGCCGACCCACAAGTGCTACTCGAAATCGCCGATGCAGCTGCCGACCGTTGCAGGCACGCTGCGCTTTAGTCGGCCCTTTAATCGCTAGGCCTCGAAGTCAGCGCGATTTAGCTCGGTGATTGACTTTCTAGTTGATGCAAAGATTGCCGCAGCTAAGACCAGAGCGGCGAGCAGTGCATACATCGGCTTGCCCCCGAGAGCATCAACACCCCAACCGACAAGACTCATCGACATCATCGGCCCGGCTGTCCAGATTGTCATTTCAAGACTAAAAACTCTGCCGCGTTTATTCGCTGGGATCTTTCTCTGAATTACCGTGTTCACAAGTGGAGGCAAAGGGCCCCAGCCGAGGCCCAGTAAGGCACCGCAAAGCAACATCGCCCACTGCGGCGGAAAGAACGCCATGGGAATCATGCTCAAGGCCAAAGTAATCGTGGCAAACCTAAAGGTGTTCGCATAGCTCAAACGTTTGGTGATGCGTTCGAAACCGAGTGAGCCTACGGTTGTGAAAATGGCCATGGTTGAAATCAAGAAGCCGAGGCCTTGCGGGTCATTTGCCGCATTGTAAAGCGCAGGCAAAACCACCATTTCAGTGGGCAGATAAATCACTGCGAGCCCGAGCATCGTTGTCATCAACAGCAGAACCGATTTAGTTTCAAAGAGGATTTTAAAACCTTGCACCGCATAACTGGCCCAATGGCGACCGGCATCGTCGTCGTGCTCTTCGCGGTGCTCAACCACTCGAATGAACGTGGTTGCGAAGCCTGAAATGGCGCCTAGCGCAGCCACCACCCAGAACGTTTCGTTAGCGCCAAGCCACTGAATGCATAGCGCCGCAAGCGCAGGGCCAATTGCAAAGCCGGCCGCAACAATCGACTCGTGAATCGAGTTGGCACGCTCTAGCGATATGTTGCCCGCGCGAGCAGCATCTGGAATCAAACTTTTTCGTGCGGTGCTGCCACCTGAACCAACCGCAGAGCGCACCAACATCACGAAAATCAGAAATGCAAAGTTCACCTCTCCGGCGGCCAATGCCCACAGCGGAATCGCAACGGTTACCAAGGCATTTACAAGCTCGATGAAAATCGCAGAGCGCCTGCGGCCATATTTGTCGATGATTGAGCCCACGATGGGCGAGAGCAACAGGCCTGGAATGCTCGTTAGAGTCACCGCTAGACCCGCGGCGCTGGCTTGACCGGTGAGTGCAATCGCCATCCACGGCATCAACATGAAAACCATCGAACCAGAAGAGAAGCCAATGAAAGACGAGAGTTGCAAAAAGACAAATGGAGACAAACGTCGCCTATTGGCTATTGCCTTCATGAATTCACCTTTAGTCGTTGGGGCAATAACAGCCTAACTTGCCAGAACTGGTCACGAGTGCTTCGGCCTATAGCTCAACTGAAAGATAGGCTTTAGAGATGCGCGCATGGCACAAATCAATCATTTCTTATTTCGCCTTTGCTGGCTTCGCTTGGGCCTCTTGGGTCGTGCGGCTGCCTGAAATCAAAACACTAATCGGGGTTAACACATCACAGTTGGGCCTAGTGTTGCTGGCCGGGTCAATCGGCTCTTTGATTGCTCTTGTTCTAAGCAATCGGTTCATAGAACGCTTCGGCACAAAAAAGTCATTGCTTGGCGGCTATGGGCTTTTCACAGCGAGCATAGCCGCGGCCGCCTTCTCAGCATCTTTGCACTCAGCGATCTTCGTGGCAGTGTTCGCATTCTTGGTGGGGTTCGGTGTTGGTTTTGCCGACGTCGCTCAAAACGTCGACGGATCGCAAATCGAACAGCAAATGGGCAAATCACTCATGCCTCGGTTGCATGCGGCATATTCTTTAGGAACCCTGGCTGGCGCTGGGTATGGATCTCTTGGGTCATGGTTGCATTTGACGATTCAGTGGCAGACATGGGTGATGGTTCCGATTTTTGCTGCACTTGTCTTTTTCACCGTTCGACACCTACCTGTTGACACTGGCAAAATCTTGAGCGCCTCGAGGGTAGCTAACTCACACGATTCAAACGCAGCCTCAGAAACTGCGACCGTTCCAGACGCAAAGCCGTCATCAAGAAAAAGCGCTCTAAGTTTGCTTTTTAGTTCGAGCCTTTTTTTGATCGGTCTAGGCATATTCGCAATCACCCTTGTTGAAGGTGCCTCGAACGACTGGTTGGCTCTGTCAATAGTCGAAAATTATTCAGCAACACCAGCCAACGCCGGAATCGGCTATGCGTTCTTAGTTGGAGCGATGACAATCACACGGTTCTTTGGTGGCAACCTCGTTGATGTCTGGGGCCGTGACGTTGTCTTGCGCAGAGCTGCCCTGGTCGGCGTCGTAGGCATCGTGGTTCTTATTTTTGCTCCGGCTTGGTTTGGCTCGAGCGCGCTATATGTTGCTTGGATCGCCTCTGGGCTTTGGGGTGTTGGCGTGGCCTTGGCTTTTCCGCTTTTTCTATCGGCTGCCGGCGAGGGCGACGAGTCTGCTCGTCGGGTTGCGCTCGTCGCAACCTGTGGATACACCGCGTTTCTTGTCGGGCCTCCGCTGCTGGGCTTCTTGGGTCAAAGCATCGGTCTTTTGAACATGTTCTTCGTTTTGGCGGCGTGCTTAGTTTTGGCGGCGTTCATAGCGGGCGCCTTAAAGCCCTCAAGTTAGCTTTAGCTGGCGGCTAGTGTTTTCTGCCACCTCAATAAACTGCGAAGCATATTCCCTGAGTTCTTGAGCCGCAGCAGCGGTTCCGTAGTTGGCCATTGTTACCGATGCCTGCACCAAGAACCCAGGGGCGACCTCGGCAAAAGTTGACCCTTGCAGAGCAGATGGAGCTTGACGATTTGACACTGAGATCATGACCGTTTGACCGTTGTGGTCTATCTCTAGGTTCAGCACCTTTGAGACATCCCAGCTTCTGGTTTCTCTAGGACCAATAAAGATTATGCGCTTCGTGCTGAAGTGAACAGTACCCTCATCAAGCAAAGCTAGATTCGCCTCGTTCTTGGTGATTTGACCCCCTGATGTTCCCGCGTTGTAGTAAACGCCATTCATCACCCTAAAACTCAAACCCATGTTGCCACCGCGATAGCGAGAGCCTGAACTCTGCCACTCAAGCAGGCGCACACCGTCGCGGGTTTCAATGAGAGTCTCGTCGGGTTGCAGCGTGAACGTTATTGGGTTGGCTTTGTCAACGTCGCCTGCAGTGCCAAGCCCAGCAGCCAGAATTTCTAAGGCTTGGGCCTGGCGCCTAAAAGCCGTGACCGACGCGATCTTGTTCTGCCGGCGAGTGTAGAGGCGATAAGCAGCGACCCCCGCGACTGCCAGTGGCGGCATGAGCCACAACCAGGGTTGTTGAAACGCGATGACAACAAAGACAATTGCGCCAACAACACTCAGGCAACCGTTGAGCATTTTTTGTTCCCCCCGACGACGCGCGAGCGTCAACTATTCGGCGAAGTTATGAAAAGCCAAACTCACCGCTATCGCAAGCATAACTATGCCGATCGACAAATCAAGAATGCGCCAGAATACAGGTTTGCCCATAAGCTTGGCCGCGGCCCGCGATGCGAGAACTGTGCTTGTGAACCAAATCGTGTTCGCTGTTATGGCACCTGCCGCAAACCACCAACGGTTGTCTCCGAACTGGCTTCCAATTGAGCCAAGTAAGAGCACAGTGTCAATGTAGACATGGGGATTCAAAAACGTCAGGGCAAGCAGAGTGAGGACGACCTGCTTGCGAGTGCCACTCTCACCCAGCGTGACAGCGAGTTGCTCAGGCGAAAAGGCTTTGCGAAATGCAGTGAACGCGAACCAAACCAGATATGACACACCCACCCAACGGACTACCTCGAGAAACCATGGAATGTGTGTGACCAGAGCACCGAGGCCTAGGGTTCCCAAGCTAATCAATAGGGCATCACCAAGGCTGGCGATGACAATGACAGTCCAGGAATATTTGCGGGTGAGACCCTGGCGAATTAGAAACGCGTTTTGAGCCCCGATAGCGATGATTAGTGAGAAACCGGTCAGCAGACCAGACAGTAGTGCGAACAATGTATCTCGGCTGTTCGCTACGCTACATAAAGTTCTTGAACGCGCACAGGCTCTAGCAATTTGCCTTCGATGCCAGCCGTAATGCGTGCAACGCTTGGGGCATCGTTGTGAATCATCCAAAGCTCGCGTGATTGCCAGCTTTCGACAAACACGAGGTCACCGTCGGCAGCGTCATGCAAGGCATAGGTTAGGCAGCCGGGTTCAGTTAGAACACCGGCCTGTTCCTCAAGAAGCAGAGCTCTAACTTCATCGTGACATTCAGGCTTGGTTTTGAAGGTTGCTAGAACCACACAAGTTTTCATGCCCTAAGCCTATAACTAGCTGCGTTGCGGTTTTCATCTTCCAACTGGTGGGCATACCTGAGGCGATCGAAGGTCAAGATGCGCGACAGCGCTCTAATTTCGGCGAGACCGCCCCAGGGTTCTGCATAACCCAAATATCTTGGGGAGGATTGCACCCGCTATTCGACATTAAACAAGTAAACCCCCTTTCGGGGGTTTCTTGTCTATCTGTGGAGAATAGGGGAATCGAACCCCTGACCTCCTGCTTGCAAAGCAGGCGCTCTACCAATTGAGCTAATTCCCCGGATCGGTCAGTATCTCTTTCGAGATTCTATCCGGTGGGCCTAGGAGGACTTGAACCTCCGACCTCTTCATTATCAGTGAAGCGCTCTAACCACCTGAGCTATAGGCCCTTAGAGCCTTTTCAACTTTAGTAGCTTTTTGCTTTAAAACCAAACTGAGAATGAAATCTAAGTCTAGTTGTTAGTAAAGCCTACCGAGAGACCGCCAATAATCTTGCCAATTGCGTTGAAAATTAGGGTTCCCACAAAGCTTAGCAACGTGCCTGTGATGATGTTAAAAATCGCCAAACCACCGCCAATGCCTAGCACTCTTGGCAAACTCACCTGTGAACCAACGTCAACTGAGTTGCTGTCGGTTCCAATCAAAGTGGTTAGAAAACCGCTCAGGCTACCGAAGAGACCTGATTGGCTAGCTGCTACCCACAGCAAGAAAAATAGAATGATTGTGGCAATGCCCAGACCAATCTGAACTAAGAAGCCCAACTTGACCGCTGACCAAACGTCGACGCGCACGAGTTTTAGTTTCACAAGTTTGACGCCTGAACGACTGGCTCTCTGGTTCTCTGACATCATCGCCGCTTTCTATTCTTGATCTGGTTCATTTTCGGTTGCTTCAGGTGTTGCTTCAGCTGTCGCAGCCGCCTCGGTTCGGTTCTCAGTTTCAACTGTTGCTGATTCTGGTGATTCGCTTTGAGCACTAGATTCAGAATCTTCTAATGATTCTGTCACTTCACCCTGCGATTCAAGGTTTCGTTCGGTGTTTCGAGCGAAGCCAATGACACTATCTTCGCCGTCAAAGCGAGCAAACACAACACCCATAGTGTCGCGACCACGCGCTGGCACTTCTGCGACTGCACTTCGAACTACCTTGCCGCTGGCTAGAACGACCAAAACTTCGTCGTCTTCACCGGCGATGATTGCTCCAACGAGGTCACCGCGCTTTTCTTCAAGCTTGGCAACCTTGATGCCAATGCCACCGCGGTTCTGCAAGCGATACTGGTCAACACTTGTGCGTTTGGCAAAACCACCCTCGGTGACCACGAATACATAACCTTCATCGCTAATCACGCTGGCAGACAACAAGTGATCATCTGTTCTGAAGTGCATGCCGATGTTGCCCGAGGTGTCTCGGCCCATTGGTCGCAGTGATTCATCGCTTGCCGAGAAGCGAATTGACATGCCCTTGCGTGAAACCAGAAGCAGATCGTCTTCTTCAGTAGCCAACAGCGCAGAGACTAGCTCGTCTTCTTCGCGCAGCTTAATCGCAATGATGCCGCCGGCCCGTGGTGTGTCATAGGCGGTGAGAGAAGTTTTCTTTACCAAGCCTTCACGCGTCGCCAAGACCAGATATGGAGCCTGTTCGTAATCGCGTAGGTCAAGAATTTGCGCGATCTGTTCGTCAGGTTGCATAGCCAAGAGGTTAGCTACGTGCTGGCCCTTCGCATCGCGACCGGCTTCTTGAACTTCGTAGGCGCGGGTGCGATAGACGCGACCTTTGTTTGTGAAGAACAGTAGCCAGTGGTGAGTTGTTGTCACGAAGAAGTGCTCAACAATGTCGTCGGCCCGCAAGCTTGCACCCTTGACGCCCTTGCCGCCGCGGTGTTGTTGACGATAGTTGTCACTCTTGGTTCGCTTGATGTAGCCACCACGTGTAACAGTGATGACCATTTCTTCCTCAGGAATAAGGTCGAGCGTGGTCACACCACCATCGAGCCCTCCAAGAATCTCGGTGCGACGGTCATCGCCGTGTTTAGCAACCACGGCGGTGAGTTCGTCACTCACGATGGTTCGTTGGCGAGCAGGGTCGGCGATGATCGCCTGGTATTCAACGATGAGCGCTTCGAGTTCGGTCGCCTCATCGATGATCTTCTGGCGCTCGAGGGCCGCGAGCTGACGCAGTTGCATGGCCAAAATCGCTCGAGCCTGTAGATCATCGATCTCAAGCAGGGCGATTAGGCCATCGCGAGCGGCATCGACGGTGGCGCTGCGGCGAATCAGAGCGATTACCTCGTCGAGCGCGTCGAGCGCTTTGAGGTAGGCGCGCAAAATGTGAGCTCGCTCTTCGGCCTTGCGTAGGCGAAATTGTGTGCGTCGAACGATGATTTCGATTTGGTGGGTAACCCAGTGTGTAATGAAACCGTCGAGGCTCAAGGTGCGAGGCACGCCATCGACTAGAGCAAGCATGTTTGAGCTGAAGTTTTCTTCGAGCGGAGTCTGCTTGTAAAGGTTGTTTAGAACAACGCGGGCAACAGCATCACGTTTTAGAACCAGCACCAAGCGCTGACCGGTGCGACCAGAAGTTTCGTCGCGAATATCAGCGATGCCGGCGAGACGACCCTCTTTTACTAGGTCGGCAATTTTTAGAGCCAAGTTGTCTGGGTTGACCTGATATGGCAGCTCAGTTACAACGAGACAGGTGCGACCTTGAAGCTCTTCGACGTTAACGATTGCACGTTGGCGAATTGAACCTCGGCCTGTGCGATAAGTTTCTTCAATGCCCTGGCGACCCAAAATGGTTGCGCCGGTAGGAAAATCTGGGCCCTTGATGCGCTCGATGAGTGCTTCGAGTAGCTCTTCACGACTTGCTTCGGGGTTAGCCAGATGCCAAAGGGCACCAGCTGAGACCTCACGAAGGTTGTGTGGAGGAATGTTTGTTGCCATGCCAACCGCGATACCGATTGAACCGTTGACCAAAAGGTTTGGGATGCGGCTTGGCAAAACTGTCGGCTCTTGAGTTCGGCCATCATAGTTGTCTTGAAAATCAACGGTTTCTTCGTCGATGTCACGAACCATTTCAAGGGCGAGGGGCGCCATGCGGCACTCGGTGTAACGCGGAGCAGCGGCTGGGTCGTTGCCTGGCGAACCAAAGTTTCCTTGGCCAGAGATAAGAGGGTATCGAAGGTTCCAGTCTTGAACCAAACGCACCATGGTGTCATAGATTGCGCTGTCACCGTGTGGGTGATACTGACCCATCACGTCACCGACCACGCGCGAGCACTTCGAGAATTGCTTGTCTGGGCGGTATCCGCCGTCATACATCGCATAAAGCACGCGTCGGTGAACGGGCTTGAGACCATCTCGCACGTCTGGCAGCGCACGACCAACGATTACGCTCATTGCATAGTCGAGGTAGCTTCGCTGCATTTCGACCTTTAGGTCAACCGGCTCGATTTTGTCGATTAGTTCGTTTTGTTCTTCAGTCATTTCAAAAACTTTCTAAGATGTTCTATTTGCGGTGGCGAGGTTCGACTTTTAGTTGAAGTTCGACTAAATGTCGAGGAACCTGACATCCTTAGCGTTTTGTTGAATAAATGTGCGGCGGGCATCAACGTCTTCACCCATCAGAGTTGAGAAGATCGAATCGGCCTCCATGGCATCTTCAAGTGTCACCTGCAATAGTGTGCGACGGTTTGGGTCCATGGTTGTCTCCCAGAGCTCGTCGTAGTCCATTTCGCCCAAACCCTTGTAACGCTGAATGGCATTTTCTTTAGGAATCTTGTGACCAGCTGCGGCACCGGCGGCTAAGCGCTCGTCTCGTTCGGCATCGCTATAAACGTATTCATGCGCGGTGTTAGACCATTTGATTTTATAAAGCGGTGGCTGTGCCAAATAAACGTAGCCGTGTTCGATAAGTGGTTTCATGTAGCGGTAAAGCAACGTCAAAAGAAGCGTTCGAATATGCTGTCCATCAACATCGGCATCTGCCATCAAAACACACTTGTGATAGCGGGCTTTTTCGATGTCGAACTCACCTTTGAAGTTGGTGCCGAAAGCAGTAATAAGTGCTTGCACCTCGGTGTTCTGAAGAGCGCGATCTTGGTTGGCGCGTTCGACGTTCAGAATCTTGCCTCGCAATGGCAGAATCGCCTGAGTTTCAGGGTTTCTACCTCGCATCGCCGAGCCACCAGCCGAGTCACCCTCGACGATAAAGATTTCAGACTTTGCCGGGTCTTTGCTCGAGCAGTCACGCAACTTGCCTGGCATGCCACTAGATTCGAGCAGACCTTTGCGTCGAGCACCGTCGCGGGCCTTTCGCGTCAAAATGCGAACACGCGCTGCCTCTTGCACTCGACCAATAATTAATTTTGCGGCTAATGGGTTGCGACCGAACCAGTCCGAAAGCTCTTCGTTGACAACTTTTTGCACAAACGACTTGACCTCAGTGTTACCTAGCTTGGTCTTGGTCTGACCTTCGAACTGTGGTTCGCTCAGCTTGACTGATATCACGCAAGTCAAACCTTCGCGACAGTCATCACCTGTGAAGTTGTCGTCTTTTTCTTTTAGAAAGCCTTTTTCACGAGCATATTTATTGATCAGAGTGGTCAGCGCAGCCCTAAAACCCTCTTCGTGCGTGCCACCCTCATGGGTGTTGATTGTGTTGGCATATGTGTGAACGCTTTCGTTGAAAGCTTTCGTCCACTGCATTGCAACTTCAAGAGCGAGGTTCTTTTCTTTAGTCTCAGATTCGAATGAGATGATCTCGTCGTTGATTGCTTCGATCTTTTTTACTTCATTCAAATATTCAACATAATCTTGCAGGCCGCGCTCATAGCAATATGAGTCGTTGCGGCCGTCGCGCTCGTCTTTGAGCGAAATGCGCAAACCTTTGTTCAAGAAGCACATCTGCTGAAAACGACTGCGAAGAGTTTCGTAGTCATATTCAACGGTTTCAAAGATTTCTGGGCTTGCCAAGAACTCAATCGTGGTTCCGTTGCGATCAGAGGCTTCGCCCTGTGCAAGCGGCGCGTCTGGAACACCAATCTTGTATGACTGGTTCCACAAGAAACCTTCACGAGCAACTTGCACTTTGAGCTTGCTAGAAAGGGCGTTCACTACAGAAGCGCCAACGCCGTGCAGACCGCCAGACACTGCATAGCCACCGCCGCCGAATTTTCCGCCGGCGTGCAAAATGGTCAAAACTACCTGAACCGTTGATATTCCCTCAGTCGGGTGAATTGAGACGGGAATTCCGCGACCGTTGTCAACGCAACGAATCCATCCGTCTTTTGTGATCGTTACTTCGATGGTGTCGCAATAGCCTGCGAGAGCTTCGTCGACCGAGTTGTCGACGATTTCATAAACGAGGTGGTGCAAACCTCGTGGCCCAGTCGAACCGATGTACATACCGGGGCGTTTGCGAACGGCTTCAAGCCCTTCGAGCACCTGAATATTTGATGAGTCGTAGCTGTTTTCGGGCGTAGTCATATTAAGTTGAAACTCCTTGAATCACGAGGTTAGTGCCGATGAACTGCGACGCCGCGCGCCGACTTAAATTCGGGTTAACTAACCTTGCAATTCTACCCCGACCGAAGACATTTTTAGGGAGGCGTTAGCAAGCTGTAATGGGGCATATTAGCCACAGCAGCGGCGCGATATTAAATCACTAGCCCAGGGTGCGAAGGCCTTGGGCGGGGTGGGATTTAGCCGTATGTGTCGCGCGGGCCTCGCCCCGGCGCCGAACGTTGACCTTTGACCCAAGATGGAGCTTGAGGGCCAACGAACTTGATGTTCTCGATCTCTAGCCCGGCAAATTTCTCGTGGATGAGCCCGAGAATTTCGCCGTGCATGAGTTTGAGCTGAGTTGCCCACGCGGTCGATTTGCAACGCACAGTCAGGGTGCCGTTGTTCAAGTTTTCTGGACTTGAACTAGCGGCATTCAACTCGCCAACAACGGTTGCCCAGTTTGCAAAGAGTTCGGCCTGTGAAATTTGATTCTGCCAACCGAAGCTATTGAGCACATCATCTAGTCCGCTGGCAGCGGTTTTAGGGTCTCGGCCAGCACCAAAGGGTTTCGAAGACTTCTTTTTAGAGTTTTCGATTCGCTTTCGGGTATCTCTGCTAACCCTCCCGGTAACAGCGGCACGCATTGCGAAATAGAAATCTTGAGCGAAATCGCCCTTTTCACCATCAGTCACCGGTCACCTCTTTGTTAGAGATTTCTCCGCTTCTAACGAAGTATGGCTTGGTTTTTAGCGTTTGAGGCACGTCTTCAGCAACCGCAGCTGTGATGAACACCTGTTCGTTAGCCTGAACCAGTTCGGCCAACTTGAGTCTACGTTCTGCATCTAGCTCGGCAAAGACGTCATCCAAGATCAAAATTGGGTCACCGGTTTTGGTTTCGGCCCTAAGCAAATCGACCGATGCCAGGCGAAGGGCGAGGGCAAAAGACCAGCTCTCGCCATGGCTGGCGTAGCCCTTAACCGGCAGTGTGCCCAACTTAAAAGCCAAGTCGTCGCGTTGCGGGCCGATCAACGTTAAACCGCGCTCGAGTTCTTTGGGTCTAATGGTTGCGAGTTTCACGTGAAACCTTGCCTCGAGCTCTTCGCGCGTAAGCCCATTCACTGACTCGAGTTGGTCTGCAGTTTCGGAATCATCATCGAAGCCTCTCTGCAGACTGTCACCGAGAATTGAAGATTTCACTTCGATAGACGGTTGGTTTTTTGAACTTGCAATCGATTTATATGCCTGCTCAACAAAAGGGGTCAACCGAGTGATCAAATCGAGGCGTGCCTCAATGATCTCGCTGCCATATTTCGCAAGGCTGGCATCCCAGGCATCAAGGGTCGCCAGGGCTGATCCCGTGGTCTTGGTGATTCGAGCACTCTTCAACAAACTGTTTCTTTGTTTCAGAACGCGCTCATAATCGCTGAACACTCCAGCGAAACGAGGCCAAACCTGCACAACGAGTTCGTCAACGAAATCGCGTCGATTGCTCGGGTCGCGCTTGACTATGTCTAGATCTTCAGGGGCGAATATCACGCTGTTTATAAGACCGAGAATGTCTCGTTGCTTTGGCAAATCTGAGCGGTTTACGCGAGCCCTGTTATTTGAGCCGCGATTCAGCTCAACCTCAACTAGGGCTTCGCGCTCGTCAACAACAGCCATTGCTCTAATCAAAGCCGAGTCAGAATTTTCATTTATCAGCGCAAGGTAGCCAGCAACCCGGTGCGATTTGAGAACCGACAAATAGCGAATGGCTTCGACCAGATTAGTTTTGCCCTGACCGTTTTTGCCAACTAAGAGGTTGATTCCTCGATCAAATTCGACATAGGCCGCTTGATAATTTCTGAACTTGGCGAGTTCGAGGCGTTTTAAATACAAGCCTCGTCACCCTATTCGGCGCGAGCTTGTTTGGCTATTTGAGGGTATGGCTGCAATAGGTAGCGGTATCCGTCGTTCACGGTTTTCTCTTTGGCACCGTGATTGGTTAGCAAGATCGGCCCAGGCTTGCCAGGGTTAGCGCTCTTGGTGAATCCGATTTTGACATATTCAGTGTTGATGCCGGCGAGGCCATCGATTAGAAGGGCTGGTCTCAAGGCAACACTCACCTCGTCGCCGGTTAGCTCGATGTTCACAGACTCAGAGGCGGTAGTTTCGTGGCCGAAACCATCTAGAACGAGTTCGCCTTCTTTGAATGTGTAACTAATCGAACCGTCGCGGTGCTCCAATACCAAACCAACACGGCGGGTAGAGTCGAGCAACTCTTGGGTTGACACAATCGCAAAGTGATCTACTTCGCTTGGGAACAGTTGCTTAACCGCCGGAAAACTGCCTTTGATGAGTTGGGCGGTAACCGATCGGTTCTTGGCCTTGAAGGCAATCATTTCACGTTCGTTGTTCTTGGCAATTGAGATCGAAACATCGCCCTGGTTGCCGAAAGTTTTCGCCACCTCAAGAAGAGTTTTAGCTGGCACCAAAGCTGTTGCCTCTTCGTCGATGTCGGCCTGCCAAGCAATCTCTTGCTGAGCAATGCGATAGCGGTCTGTAGCAGAGAGTGAGAATTGAGCCTTATTCGCCTGAATGTAAACACCTGTGATTGTTGGTGTTGGGTTATCTTTGGCGGCTGCAATGGCAACCTGCTGAACTGCGGTAGCAAAATCTTCGGCAGAGATAGTGCCGGTCACACTCGGAATTTCTGGCAGAACAGGGAACTTATTCACGTCCATGGTCGCAAGTGAGAACTTTGAGCCACCACAGCTAACCTCAACCTTAGTTCCTTTGATTTCAAATTGAACCGGTGCGTTTGGAAGCTTGTTTGCGATTTCTGAGAGCATGCGGCCAGATACCAAGATTGAACCAGGGTCATCGACCTTGGCGACGATTTCGATTCGTGCTGAAACTTCGTAGTCAAAGACTGAGAACTGCAAGGCGTTAGCGTCTGCGTCAATGCGAATGCCGCCATAGATAGCCTGTGTTGGTCTCTGGGCCAAAAGGCGAACTGCAAATGAAACAGCGTCGTTAAGAACATCTTTGTTTACTTGAAACTTCAAAGTCTTGCCTGTCTTTCTCGTGGCTTTTAATACTGCCACAAATAAAGTTTGTCGTGACTGTGGATTTTCGAGCTGGGAGTCGGTTTGCTAACCGCACTCACTTTTTGGCGTCTTGTTGCTTTTATTTAAAGATTTAATTCTTTAATCACAGTAATAGGGGCTGTGGACAATGTGCATAAGTCGCGGCTGAGTATGTGGGAACTGATAACTACATCGTTGTAAGTTGTTTACACAGGTGTGTATAACTTTGTGGATAACTCTCTGGCCTGTGGAAAGTCAAAATTCTTTTGCTAAGAGTGTGGCCGGTTGTGCATATGTTTGGGACGACTTACACACAGTTATACACAGGTTTATCAACAGTCTTAATAACTGCAAATATTTTTTTATTTGAACAAGTTTTCGCCTGTGGCGGCGATTCGGGCGGGGTTTTAGCCCTGGATCTGCTTGATGCGCTCGATTACTTCAGAGACGTGGTTATAAACGTAGTGTCGCTCGCGCATCATTTCGGCAACCTTCTTGCAGGCATACATAACCGTTGTGTGATCGCGACCGAATAGTTCGCCGATTTTAGGAAGTGATAGGTCGGTCATTTCGCGGCACAGGTACATCGCGATTTGACGAGCCATCGCGATAGCTTTCACACGCGACGAACCATTAATGTCTTCTTTGGTCAGCTGATAGAAACGGCAGACCGCCTCAATGATCTCGGCTGGAGTAGTTACCTTCGATTCACCGAGTGGAACCAGGTCTTTAAGAACGGTTTGCGCCGTTGCCATATCGACGGCTTGGCGGTTTAGGTTCGCATATGCGATCACGCGAATGAGAGTGCCTTCTAGCTCTCGAACGTTGGAGGCCACACGAGCCGCCATGTATTCGAGAATGTCTTGATCGATTTTTACCTTTTCGTTTTCGGCTTTTTTGCGCAAAATAGCGATTCGGGTTTCAAGCTCGGGTGCCTGAATATCGGTCTTTAGACCCCACTCGAATCTAGAAACCATTCGCACTTCAAAGCCATTTAGATCACTCGGTTGTTTGTCGCTAGTAATAACGAGTTGCTTGTTGTGCTCGTGGAGTGCATTGAAGGTTTGAAAGAAAGCCTCTTGAGTCTGGTCTTTACCCTGCAAAAACTGAATGTCGTCGATCAGAAGAATGTCGATTTCGCGATAGCGTGACTGAAACTCTTTTTGAGTGTTGTTCTGAATTGAGTTGATGAAGTCGTTTGTGAACTCTTCGCTCGAAACGTATCGAACTTTGATGCGCGGGTACATCGTCATGGCATAGTGCCCGATTGCGTGAAGCAGGTGCGTCTTGCCAAGACCTGAGGATCCATAAATAAAGAGTGGGTTGTATGCCTTGGCAGGTGACTCGGCAACAGCGAACGCAGCTGCATGTGCAAACCGGTTTGACCCACCGGTTACAAAGTTGTCAAATGTGTATCTTGGGTTGAGCCTGGTATCAAAGCCGGTGGCTGCTTTTGAACGGTCTGACTCGCCAACTTCAACTGGTGAAAGCTGCTGAGTGGGCTGATTTGTTTCACTCGACGCACTTGCAGAAAGGTTTATGGCAATGTTCGATTGGATGTCTGGGTTAACTACGGTTGCGAAGTTCGTCGGGCCAGAGAACTCGCCCATTGGCGCCATGTGTTCAAGAATCACGCTTCTGAGTCGAGTGTCGATCATTGTGCGTGTGAAGTCGTTTGGAACCTCAAGATAAAGGGTTTGTTCGATGATTCCCTTTGGTTCTACGAGCGACAAAAACCCGGTCAGCGATGGGGTCATTCGAGGGTCAACCGACACGCGAGCTGCGAGATCTTGCCAAAGGGCATACACAGGATTTTCGCTGTTCATTGAGGGCTCTCGTTGGGGGTGGAGTTCAGGATTTAAAGTTTTGCACAAGTTATGCACTTGTGGATAGCCTGTGGATAACATCTTTTCAGACTATTTTTCAACCGTCTATAGAAACTAAGAACTCGATTCAACCCAAAGTTGACGTGTGAAAGCAAATTTTATGTGGTGTGTTGAAATACGTTTTTTATTGAGAGCGTGCCAGGCCAAATAGTTTTTTGCTTGGGTGACTTGACCAAACCGCTATCAAGGGCGTAAGTTTAACAGGTTGCTCTGCACAAGAACTGCCGAGCACGCTGCTTCAGTTCTGCAGCTACACCTGAGTTCTTAACAAATCTTTTGGAGTGATCACCCATGACTAAGCGTACTTTTCAACCAAACAACCGTCGTCGTGCAAAGACCCACGGTTTCAGACTGCGCATGTCAACCCGTGCCGGCCGCGCCATTTTGGCAGCTCGTCGCCGCAAGGGCCGCCAAGAGCTTTCAGCCTAACCAGCTAATCGCGACCAATGCTGGCTCGCGCAAATCGCATTCTGAACTCCTCTGAGTTTCGAATGGTCATGAACACTGGTGAACGTGTGTCAACCAAGCACTTTGTGATTTTTTATAAGCGGGATGCCACCCTAGGTGCATCCCGTTTTGGCTTTGTCGTGTCAAAGATGGTTGGTGGCGCCGTCGTGCGAAACGCGGTTAAGCGCAAACTTCGTGCGCAATCGCAGACTCTTTTAAACTCAAGTTCAGAGTTACCCACATTTTGGTTTGTCGCGAGGGCTCTTCCGGCGGCTGCAACCGTTGACTCTCACACTGTTAGTAGCGAACTTCAATCAGCGTTTGCCAAGCTCAGCGCGAGGCACTCGCAGTGAGCAACGCACAAGTATGTTTTAGAAATGTTCCACTTTCAATTGGGCTGATTCCACGCAATGTTGGAATAGCTTTGATTCTTGGATACCGAAAAGTAATCTCACCGCTTTATGGTGACGTGTGTCGTTATTATCCGACGTGCTCGGCATACGGCTTAGGCCAGGTTCAGCAGCGGGGATTGCTCGTCGGTTCAGTTTTGGCGTTGTGGCGAATTCTGCGTTGCAACCCATTTAGCAGTGGTGGTTTAGACAACGTAGTCATTCGAGACGCGTGGTTTGAGATTAATAGGTTTGGCTTTGCAAAGCCAAAGAAAAAGAGAGGTATCTAATGCCAGATATTTTGTGGCCCATCAAGTGGGCAATCGAAGCGATTCTCGTCAGTTGGCACTGGCTATTCACATCGTTGGGTTTGCAGGCAGATGCCGGAATCACCTGGGTGCTTTCAATCATCGGTCTGGTTGTCGTCGTTCGATCAGCCATGATTCCGGTGTTCGTGCGCCAAATCAAGAGCCAGCGAAACATGCTTGTGATGCAACCCGAGCTGGTTGCCATGCAGAAGAAGTACAAAGGCAAGACCGACCCCGAGAGTCGTCAAAGGTTTGCCGCCGAGCAAATGGAGCTCTACAAGAAATACAAAGCCAACCCACTGAGCTCATGCATGCCTTTGCTATTGCAGATGCCGATCTTCGGTGGTCTTTTTGTCGTGCTAAACGAGGCGCAGAAATCAAACCCAGGCGTTGGGGCTCTAACCAAAGCTCTTGCCGGTTCATTCGCGCACGCCAACTTTTTGGGAGCTGAGCTCTCGGCCAACTTCAATGGCAATGACGCAGCAAAGATCATGGCGGCGGTCATGATCATTCTGATGACAGCTTCACAGTTCATCACCCAGCGCCAGATCATGGCGAAGAACCAAAACCCTGCCGCGATGAACTCGCAGTATGCCCAGACTCAGAAAATCATGTTGTATGTTTTTCCGCTTATTTTCGCGGTATCAAGCTTCGCTTTTCCTCTAGGCGTCATGTGGTACTGGCTCGCATCGAACTTCTGGACCATGGGCCAGCAGTTCGTTGTTATTCGCAACATGCCAACACCCGGTTCTGAAGCGCACAAGGCAAGAGAGGCTCGCTTGGCCAAAAAGGGCAAGCCCCTAACTGTCGAAGAAATCGCTGAGCTGCCCGAGCCAACAAAACAGCAACGTTCTCAGCCGGTGTCAAAGACCCGCGCCAAAAAGAAACCCTAATTAGACCTAGCTAGGATGCATGAAATGACTGAATCAAATAACGATGTAACCCTCGAGGGCCAAGAAATCGAAGCTGTTGAAGCTAGCGCAGATGCAACGTCAGAGGCAAGTTCGACATCAGAGAACCCGTCTGACGACTCAACCTCTGATGAGGCAGCTGAAGGCGGCTCATCAATCAAGTCGATCAAGGCCCTAGAAGAAGAGGGCGAAATTGCCGCCGACTATCTAGAAGAGCTTCTAGATATCTTTGACCTAGACGGCGACATCGACATTGACGTTCGCGGAGGCCGTGCCTACCTTGAGGTGACTGCTGGTTCCAACAGCAACCTACGAGTCATTTCAGAGCCAGAGACTGTTGAGGCTTTGCAGGAGCTAACTCGCCTTGCTGTTCAGGCAAAGACCAACGCATTTAGCCGTTTGATTCTTGACGTCGGTGGCTCACGCCAGGCGCGAGTCAACGAACTCACCAAGGTCGCCCAGCGTGCAATCGATAAGGTAACCGCCTCTGGGGAGCGCTTTGCACTCAAGCCAATGTCTTCTTATGAGCGCAAGATCATCCACGATTTGGTTTCTGAAGCCGGCCTTGTGTCTGAGTCTGAGGGCGAAGGCCGCGACCGTCACATCGTCGTAAAACCACAGGCGTAATGTTTCACGTGAAACATTAGGGCTAAAAAACGTGGATGAATTTGTAGTCGAACAAATGCCTGCCGAGGCGGGCAAGATCTTTGGCGCAAACCTAGACAAAGCCATCGCCTATGCGAACGCATTGGTTGACGATAGTGATCAACTCGGATTACTCGGCCCACGCGAACTACCCAAGCTGTGGAGCCGCCACATTTTGAACTCGGCTGTTGTTGCCGAGCTGTTGCGTTCTGGCGATGCCGTCGGCGACGTTGGCTCTGGGGCAGGGTTGCCGGGCATTCCTATGGCGATTGCCAGACCAGATGTCTCGTTCGTTTTGATCGAGCCAATGGAGCGCCGTGCTAACTGGTTGCAGAAACAGGTTGACGAGCTAGAGCTAGCAAACGTTGAGGTTCTAAGAGCGCGAGCCGAAGAAGTGGGTCGAAGCGGTTTCGACGTGGTCACGGCTAGAGCTGTTTCTGCATTGCCAAAACTGCTGCGCATGACGGTTGACCTGATTAGACCAGGTGGTAGCCTGATTGCGCTAAAAGGCGAACGAGCCCAGGCTGAGATTGATGAATCAAAGCCGTTGGCAAAGAAGCTAAAGCTCGCGAGCTTCGAAATCGTTTTCGCAGGTGAAGCGGTTGTTACTGAGCCAACAAGGGTCGTAGTCGTTAGGCTTAGCTAGAGTTTCAATAACTTCTGGAGTTAAGCATGCAACCAAAATCTGAAATCACCGCGGCCACCGCAAAGTCTGTTGCGTCGGGTTTGGGGTATCCCAACGCACGGGTCGAGACCAGCGCAGCCCCAACTGGATGGATCTCTAACTCAGGTAACCCGATAGAAAAGGTTTCACGTGAAACAATTTGATTCAAATGTCTCAGATACTCCGTTAGCCAATGAGCTGGCCGACAACAATCAGCGTCTTCAGCGAGCTAACGCCACACCCGTAAAAAAGCCAAACGCTACCCGAATCTTCACGGTTTCAAACCAAAAGGGTGGAGTCGGCAAAACTACGACCGCAGTGAACATCGCAGCCGCGCTGGCCATCAAAGGTCTGAATGTTCTGGTTATCGATCTTGACCCACAGGGCAACGCATCAACCGCGCTTGGTGTTGAACACCACCAGGGAGTTGCTGGCGCCTATGAAGTTCTCATCGGCGGCATTCCAATGTCTCAAGCAATCAAGCCGAGTTCTACCGTGGCAAACCTCTATTGCCTGCCAGCGACCATCGACTTGGCTGCAGCCGAAATGGAACTATTCACAAACTTTGAAGATGCCGACCAGCGTTACCGCCTCAGGCGCGCACTCTCTGAGTTTCTAGACTCTGTGCCTGCCGAGTATTGCCCAGATTATGTTTTCATCGACTGCCCGCCAAGTCTTGGTTTGCTCACCGTGAATGCCTTCGCCGCAGCGCTTGAAGTTTTGATTCCGATTCAGTGTGAATACTATGCGCTCGAAGGCCTGAGCCAGCTGTTGGGGTCTGTCGACCGAATCAAGCAGAGCATTAACCCAAAGCTCAAGCTCAGCACAATCTTGCTGACCATGTTTGACTCTCGCACGCGGCTCTCGACACAGGTGGCCGACGAGGTGCGAAACCACTTCGCAAACGAAACCCTCAATGCGGTTATTCCGCGAGCGGTTCGAGTTTCAGAGGCCCCAAGCTATCAGCAGACGGTTTTGACCTACGACAAGAATTCTTCAGGTGCGATCGCATACCTTGAAGCCGCAATCGAACTAGCAAATAAGGACGTCTAACATGGCCGAGAAAAAAGGCGGCTTGGGCCGCGGCATTGGCGCATTGATTCCTACATCGACAACTCCGGGGGAGCGCCCGAGTGATGCTTTCTTCAGCGCATCAGACAACGCGGGTAACCCGGCCGATAACTTGGTCGCCGTGCCGGGTGCACGCTTCGGTCACCTAGACGTCGACTCGATTGTTCCAAACGCCAAGCAGCCCCGCTCGGTTTTTGAGCCAGAGGCATTTGCCGAGCTCGTTCACTCGATTCGTGAGATCGGTGTGCTTCAACCAATCGTGGTTCGTTCACTTGGTGAACAGAATGGCAAACCAGCCTATGAGCTCATCATGGGTGAGCGTCGCCTTCGTGCGTCGAAGGAGGCTGGGCGCGACAAGATTCCAGCAGTGATTCGCGAAACTGCCGACGAGAACATGCTGCGCGACGCATTGCTAGAAAACCTGCACCGCAGCCAGTTGAACCCGCTCGAAGAAGCCAGCGCCTACCAGCAGCTGCTCGAAGACTTCGGAATCACCCAAGATGAGCTAGCAAGCCGCATCGGCCGTTCACGCCCACTGATCACAAACACCATCAGGCTGCTCAAACTGCCCATAGACGTGCAGCGCAAGGTTGCAGCGGGTGTTTTGTCGGCTGGCCACGCCAGAGCCGTTCTGAGCGTCTCTGAAGAGCGAATGACCTATTACGCGAACAAAGCCATTAGTGAAGGCCTCTCAGTTCGTGCGCTTGAAGAACTCGTTGCCATCGACAAGCCGGCTAAAACCACCAAAACCGTCACGGTGAAGCCTGGTGCGCGTCAAGATCTCTTCAAGTCGATGTCTGAGAAGCTGTCAGACGCGCTAAACACCCCGGTAAAGATTCAACTTGCAAAAGCCAAGGGTCAGATCGTGATTGACTTTGCAAACCTGGTTGATCTCAAGCGCATTTTGGCTGAGATGGGCCAAGAGGCTGCTGCCACCGAAGACTAAGCGCGCTGCTAGCGACGACGAAGATCAGCCTTCAAGCAAGACCAATCTCTAAACTGAACCGATAGTTCTAGCCGCGACCTCGGTGTGCTGCAACGGCTAGCGAATAGTAGGTTTCGCCAAGAGTTTGCTTTGCAGCAAGAACCGACAACGGCAACAGCGAAGTCTCGGTCAAACCCGGCTGAACGTTTGCCTCTAAGAACCAAATGGTTTCGCTCTCGTCAACAATCATGTCGATGCGCGACATGTGACGAAGCCCCAAAAGTTCGTGGGCGTCGATTGCAACCTTGGCGACTCGTTCTGACAGACCGGCAGTCATGCGAGCCGGAACGAAATAGTTCGTTTCGCCAGCGGTGTAGCGCTCTTCGAAACCAAAGTTGCCGGCGACCGGCTCAATCTCAACTGCAGGCAAGGCAATGGCGCCTGCACCGAGGTCAATAACTGAAACCGCAAGTTCGATTCCCTCGACCAATCGCTCGATGATGACGACGTCGCAATAGACATAAGCATCGATCATGGCTTTTGACAGCTCATTCACGTCGCGAACGACAGTCACACCCTGAGCCGACCCACTGCGAGCCGGTTTCACAACAAGGGGTAACGCAATCGAATTAGAAACAATTTTTAGAATCTCGGATGCATCCAGCTCACGAAAAGCCTCTTTAGGCAGGGTCACCGAAACCGGTGTCTGAATTCCAATGCGGCTGACCAAGGTCTTAGCGATTGATTTGTCCCAAGCAAGTCGAGCCGCTTCGGCGCCAGCGCCAATGAACGGCACGCCGGTGAGAGCCAGAATGTCGCGCAGGGCGCCATCCTCGCCGGTTGCACCATGCAAAACCGGCCAGATTACGTCGGGCTTATCGGTCTCGATGTATTCAAGCAGGTGACCGTCTGGCTCGCGAATGATCACGGTTGCACCCTGCTCGGTCAGAGCGTCGGCAACGCGACGAGCAGATTTGAGCGAGATGTCGCGTTCGTGTGAGATTCCGCCGGCGAGAAGTTGAATTACCAGCTTGTCTGAGTTGTGCTGCTTCGGAATCACTCGCGCCCTCCTTTGGGACCAAAGGTGTCAAGAAGCTCGGTCTGCAAGTTAATGACTGTTGCCAACCGCTTGATGCCTAGTTTGATGTTATCTGGCGTTGGGTAGCTAAAGCTGATTCGCAAGTTGTCTTGACCTGAGCCGTTGCCGAAGAACGCGGTGCCGGGGGTGTAGGCCACGAGTTCTTTCACTGCTAGCGGCAACATAGCCTTTGAGTCAATGCCCTTTGGCAGAGTCAGCCACAAATAGAACCCACCCTTGGGTTGTGTGGTGCGAACTCCAGGCAAATAGTCGTGCATTGCTTGCAGGGCGGCGTCTCGACGCTCGCGATAAACGCCTCTGAAGGTGTCGATCTGCTTTTGCCAGTCGGCAGTGGCCAGATATTCGCTGATCATCATCTGACTGAAAGAGCTTGGGCACAAAAGCGCCGATTCGTTAGCCAAAACCATCTTGTCGCGAATAGCTGGCGGAGCCAAGACATAGCCAACGCGAAAACCTGGGGCCAAAATCTTAGAGAAGCTGCCCAGATAGATAACGCCATCTTCGTTGTATGAACGCATGGCCAGCGGTGGTTTCTCGTCGAAATAGAGCAAACCATAGGGGTTGTCTTCGATTACTAGAATGTGGTGCTTGCGACAGATCTCTAGAATCTGGTGACGGCGAGGTTCGCTCAGCGTGACACCAGACGGGTTGCCGAAGTTTGGCACGAGATAGAGAAACTTGATTTTGCGACCAGCCGCGAGCATTTTGTCGATGCTCTCTTGCAGCGCCTCAGGCGACATTCCGTCGTCGTCGGTGTAAACATGCTCAATGTGAGCTTCGTAGTGTCTGAAAATGCCGATTGCGCCAACATAGCTTGGAGCCTCGGCCAAAACCACGTCGCCCTCGTCTAGAAAAAGACCAGAAAGCAAATCAAGACCGTGCTGAGAACCGGTCGTGATGATCAGATCTTCAACGCTGCTGTGAATGCCCTCAAGAGCCATAAGTTCGCGAATTTGGTCGCGCAAAATCGGGTCGCCCTGACCACTGCCATATTGCAAAGCCGCATCGCCACGGGTTGACATGAGCGTTGAATAGGTTTGGCTCAGCAGCTCTTTGGGCAGCGCTGAAACATAGGGCATACCGCCGGCGAGCGAAACGACTTCTGGGCGACTAACCACCGCAAAGAGCGCTCGAACTTCAGACACTGAAAGAGTGTTCGCGCGCGCGGCATAGGCACCCAACCACTGGTCGAGGTTTAAGCCCTGCTGCTCGTGTTTCTCTTGTGTCATCTGGTTGCTCCTGTGCGAATCAAAAGCCCTTTGGGCCTTGAGCATTTTCAATCAAGCTTAATAAAATACCGAGGCTGTTGCACGGTTAAGAAAGAAACCGCAGCAGGCCCGCCGGGTGGCGAACTAGCTGCGGTTCCACGTGAAACTATGAGTGACTTCGGTTGTGACCTAAGTCGGTGGCCATTTAGGCCAAGAACTCGCTAAGTTCTGCGACCAAGACTGGCTTTGGCTTTGCGCCAACCATCTGCTTGACGAGCTCGCCTCCCTGAAAAACCTGAAGAGCAGGAATCGAGACGATGCCATATTTCTGAGCCAAAGCAGGCTCTTCGTCAACGTTGACCTTGACGATTTCGATCTTGCCGGCATATTCAGCAGCGATAGCGTCTAGAACTGGAGCCACCTGGCGGCAAGGGCCACACCACTCTGCCCAAAAGTCAACCAAGACAGGCTTGGCGTTGTTTAGAACATCTGCCTGAAAAGATGCGGTGGTTACGTTTTTAGCTGCTGACATGGGGTCTCCTTAGAACTTGATTCGATTGACAAAAATTAGTGAGATTGCAAATAGTGTTCGGCATCTAGCGCCGCAACACAGCCTGAGCCTGCTGCGGTGATTGCCTGACGATAGGTTGGGTCGATTACATCGCCGGCTGCGAAAACACCAGGGAGGTTGGTGCGTGAGCTGCGACCGTCAACCTTGATGAACTTCTCAGCGGTTAGTTCAACTTGGTTTTCAACCAACCAAACGCGCGGGTCGTTACCGATTGCGATGAAAAGACCGTCTAGGTCAAGGTTGCTGGTGTTGCCGTCAACGGTGTTGCGAAGCGTGACACCGGTTAGTTTGCCTTCGCCGTGAAGTTCAGCAACCTCGCTGTTATAGACAACTTCAATCTTTGGGTTGTTTAGAGCCCGCTCGACCATGATCTTCGAAGCTTTGAACGAGTCGCGACGGTGAACCAAATAAACCTTGGCAGCGAAGCGGGTCAAGAAAATCGCTTCTTCCATTGCTGAGTCGCCACCGCCCACTACGGCGATGGTGCGCTCTCTAAAGAAGAATCCGTCGCAGGTGGCACACCATGAAACACCGTGACCGCTCAGTTCTTTTTCGCGAGGCAAACCTAGCTCGCGATAAGCAGCACCAGTGCTCAGAATCACGGTCTTGGCTTCGAAGGTTTCGCCCCCGCCAGTCTTCAAAATCTTGATGTCGCCGGTGAGGTCAACTTCGATAACGTCGTCTAGCAACACTTCGGTGCCGAAACGCTCGGCCTGGGCCTGCAGGTTGGCCATGAGCTCTGGGCCTTGTAGGCCTTCAGGAAAACCAGGAAAATTCTCGACCTCAGTGGTCTTCATTAGTTCGCCGCCGGCCTCGACCGAACTTGCGATCAATAGTGGCTTAAGACCAGCTCGCGCGGTGTAAATAGCCGCGGTGTAACCCGCAGGGCCTGAACCGATGATGATGACGTCGCGCAAAGCTACTCCTGAATTTATGGCTGCATAATACTCAGCCAATTTTATCGGCGCAGTATTCCCTTGGCGGTTTGAATGGCCGAGTTGGCCTCGTCAACTTTTAGCAAAATAAGCACGCCCAAATACACAAGTGCCATCGCGGCACCGACGAATGCGCAGGTGGTGAGCGAACTAACAACCGTTGCAACGGCGAAACTACCCACGCGAATTCCGCCAAACAGCTGCAAAACCCCAAAGCCCGCTGCGGCGGCGGCGAGGCCGGCTGCATAGGCGCGAATGTTGAGACCCGTGATTTTGAACTCTTTTAGGCTGCCGATGCGGCGACCAAGCAACACGTAGGCAACTCGAGCTTGAACCAAAACCGTGAAGCTCATCAAAAGCGCTAGACCTGCAACCAACCATTCGAGTGGCAAGAACGCACCCATCAGCAACGCGCCCACAATGTAGAGCGCGGTCTGGCCAACGGTGAACCAGAAAGGTGATTTGGTGTCTTCGAGGGCATAAAAAGCTTTTTGCATCATGAACACGAAGCTAAACGGCACCAGCCCGACCACAAAAGCCATCACGACGAATCCAAGCGCGATCATTCCCTCGAACTCACCGACAAAGATTCTTGAGAAAGGGAACGCCAACACCATCAGCACGGCAGACGAAAGCACACTGATCACTGAAATCAGGCGCAAACCCGTGACCAGGTCGGTTTTGACGAGATCGAGACGGCCCTCGTGGGCGTGAGTGCTGATTTTGGTGAAATAGGCAGTTGCAATCGAAACCGTTGCCACCGAGTGGGGAAGCATAAAGATCAACCAAGCAATCGACATAGCCGCAATCGAAGCAACGCCAACTTCGTTCTCGGTTCGATGTGAAACGGTGATTGACGCAACCGCGGTCTGAACCAGACCACCGATCTGAGTGACCATAACCATGGCAAGGGTCCAGGTTGCCGCTTTGAGTGCCGGGCGCAGGCCGAATCCTCGAAATTTAAAATTCGGTTTGTAGTGCAGACCGATTCGGCGCCAGCTGACGAAAAGAATCAAGGCTTGGGCTGCAACGCCCAAAGTTGCCGAAATCGCGAGCAGAGTGATTTGGGGTTCGCTCCAGGTTGCGATGTTTTGCTTGCCGGTCGGGTCAACGCCGAAGATCCAAATGTAGGCACCAAGGCCAGCAATCGAAACGATGTTGTTCACAACCGGAGCCCACATGTAGGGCCCGAATGCACTGCGGGCGTTTAGCACCTCGCCGAGCATCGAATAGAGCCCATAGAAGAAAAGTTGCGGCAGGCACCAGTAGGCAAAGGCGGTTGCAAGAGCGAGCTGTTCGTTGCTCCATGAGTGGGTGTAGAGCTGAATCAACAGTGGCGAGGCGATGGTCGCCAAGATTGTCACGACACCAAAGACCAAAATCGCCAAGGTCAACAAGCGGTCGATGTAACCCTTGCCACCGTCGGCATGCGACTTAGAACGAACGATTTGCGGCACCAGAACCGCATTCAGCACACCACCGACGATGATCGCATAAACGTTATTGGGCAGCTGGTTTGCAACACCAAAAGCATCGGCGGCGTTCGTGGTGACACCAATGACACCGGCTAGCATCACGGCGCGAATAAACCCGAGGATGCGCGACAGCACGGTGCCGCTAGCCATAATCAGCGAATTCTTCGCGACGCTCATTTTCTGACCGATTCGCTTGCTGAGGTTGCCTCGCGGCGACGCTTGCGCACCGTGCGATAGGCACCAAGCGCGCCAAGGGCTGCGATAAACGAAATGAAGCCATACAAAACAGTGTCTTCAACGCCAAGAATCACGTTCATCTGAATGCTCACCGGCTTGGTCAACCTCAAGCCAGAGAAGCTCTCGAGTGTGGCATGCAAAATCACGTCGCCGTCGGCAATCGCGTTGACCGGAACCTTGGCGGTCACTGTGGTGTTGGCAGGCACAACAACCTCGACCACCTCAGGAATCAAAACTTTTAGGTTGGTTGCCACAACGCGCACGCGCACTCTGACCTGAGTCGAATACCCGTTCTTGATAGCGATCGGCATTTTTGACGAACGTGAAAGCAGGTTGATCTTTGAGCCAGGAATGATTTGAATCATCGGCTGAGGCAGGGTGTCTGGGTTAGCAACTTTGGCTTTGCGACGTTTCTTCTTGGCCTGCCAGGTGTCAACGTGTCTTGAAGTGGCCAGAGTTTTCGAGGCTTTGGCGGCGGGCTGCGTTGCGGCTTGCGCAATGGTTTGGGCGGCGACCTGCGCCGAGGTTGGCTGCGAGGCAACGATTGCCTCAGCGGGTGAAACTGCAACGCAAAGTGTCAGAGCAAAAGCAGTGGCGCACCCCAACGCCAGTCGCACCAAACCCACCTTTGGCTTCATTGGTTTCGCTGAACCCATTCTTGAACCCCGCGAGCCATGCGACGCTCGTTGTCGTGTGAGAGCACTTTTGAAAGCTCATCAATGTCGAACCAAGCTGCTTCAACGGCTTCGTGCTGCGGGTCGTTTTCAACCGTGAGGTCACCACCGGTTTGACGCATTAGGTAGTGAACCACGGTTTTTGAAATCAGTTTGTCGCCAGCTGTGAACTCGTAGTGAATGTCACCGAGAAGCTCGATTATTTCGGCTTCAAGCCCAGTTTCTTCAGCGATTTCACGAATGGCCGCTTCGCTGTAGTTCTCTTGGTTTTCTGGGTGACCCTTAGGCACACACCAGTCGATACGGCCAGAACGGCCTAGTCTGCCAATCAGCGCTACCCGGTTTGAACCGTCGGCTGCCAACACAAAGCCACCGGCCGAAGTTTCTTCGACTCGGCTCAGGTGGCGCCTTGCGTTGTGTTGAGTCATAAAGAAAACTTTACGCTGTCGTGCATAAACTGCGAGACTTTGCCAGCTATGGCACACTAAATGCGATGCCAAATGTTGCCGATGCTCTCAAGAATCTTGAGCAAACCACAAACTCAGACCTATTCATTAATCTAGGTCGCTGGTTTGCCGACGCCGGTTTTGAGTTGGCTTTGGTCGGTGGCCCGGTTCGAGATGCTTTTTTGGGCCGAGTGTCTTTTGACCTCGATTTCACTACAAATGCCCTGCCAGATCAGACTCTAAAGATTTTGAAGGGCCGCACTGACGGCTTGTGGGACATCGGCAAAGAGTTCGGCACCATCGGCGCCAAGTTTGGCGAAATGACCGTCGAGATCACCACCTACCGTGCAGATGCCTACGAGCCAGATTCGCGCAAACCGATCGTGGCTTTTGGCGACAGCCTCGAGGTTGATCTGACTCGTCGCGATTTCACTGTGAATGCCATGGCTTTGCGCCTGCCAGAGAAAGTGTTCGTTGACCCGACCAACGGTTTGCAAGATTTGCTCGATGCAACTCTGCGCACCCCGATTGCGCCAGAAATCAGTTTTAGCGATGACCCGCTGCGCATGATGCGTGCGGCTCGATTCGCTTCGCAGCTCGGTTTTTTAATCGAGGATGCAACTTTTGCCGCCATGAAAGCCATGACAGATCGCATGTCGATCATTTCGGCCGAACGAGTTCAGGTCGAGCTGAGCAAATTGTTGCTTGGCGCGCACCCAAGACTTGGGCTTGAAGCTTTAGTTGATAGCGGCTTGGCGGCCGAGGTGTTGCCTGAGCTGCCTGCACTGCAACTTGAAACCGACGAACACCACCACCACAAAGATGTTTATGAACACACCTTGACTGTGGTTGAACAAGCAATCGACTATGAGCGCGACTATGGTCTCGAAGGCGACCTAGTCTTGCGCTTGGCAGCGCTGATGCACGACGTGGGCAAACCTGCGACGCGCAACTTTGAACCTGGCGGCGCGGTCTCGTTCTATAACCACGACCTAGTCGGTGCGCGCATTACCAAAAAGCGCCTGCAAGCACTTCGCTTCGACAAAGACACCATCAAAGCCGTAACCCATTTGATCGAGTTGCACCTGCGCTTTTTTGGCTACACCGACCAGGCGTGGAGTGACTCGGCGGTGCGGCGCTATGTGCGCGATGCCGGCGAACAACTGCACCGCCTGCACGCACTAACTCGCGCCGACGTCACCACGCGCAACCGCCGCAAGGCCGAGCGTCTCTCGCACGCCTACGACGACCTCGAACTTCGCATCAAAGAGATCAGCGAACAAGAGGCACTCGACGCAATTCGTCCTGACCTGAACGGCCAAGAGATCGCCGAAATCCTTGGGGTTCCGCCAAGCCCAGTCATTGGCTCTGCCAGCAAGTTCTTGCTCGAGGTTCGCCTTGACGAAGGTTCAATCGGCAAAGACGAAGCCACCGCCCGGCTTCTTGCCTGGTGGCAAAACCGCAAACCAGAACTGAGCATCGACGAAATCACCGAAACCATCGCCAACACCCAAAACTGGGCTGTCAGCCTCGCCCTCGCTTTTTTGAGTGAGCTGCGGGCATCCGAGGGAATTTTGGGTGTTTCAGAAGCCCAAAAACGCTTGCTCGAATGGTGGCAAACAAGGTAGTCTTGAAAAGTTGCTCTCTGCTCGCTAAATGGTGAGTTAGAAGCCACAAGATGCCATACCCTCCTGTCACAGAAATACTGTGGCCGTTCTAGTCCAAAGGAGGTGGGTTAGTCATGCATCAGTACGAGCTAATGGTTATCCTCGACCCAACGGTTGAGGAGCGCACTCTCGCTCCAAGTCTCGACAAGTTTCTAAACGTCATTCGCAACGGTGGAGGCACCGTTGACAAGGTTGACATTTGGGGCCGCCGTCGTTTCGCCTATGAAATCGCCAAGAAAGCCGAAGGCTACTACGCAGTCATTAACTTGACCGCAAAGTCAGCTGACATTCTTGAGCTTGACCGCCAACTAAAGCTTTCAGAAGCTGTGTTGCGCACCAAGGTTTTGCGCGCCGACGAGGCTGTTATCAACATCACTCCAGTTGATGTTCCTGCAGTAACCGCTGCAGAAGCCGCTGAAGATGAGACCGATTCAAAGCCTGCAGCTAAGGCTGCCAAGGTTAGCGAGTAGTCAAAATGGCCGGAGAAGTAACCGTAACTATCGTTGGCAACCTAGCCGACGACCCTGAACTTCGTTACACCCAGGGTGGGGTTGCTGTGGTTAGCGTGCGTGTGGGTTCAACCCCTCGCCAGCTAAACCGTCAGACCAACGCGTGGGAAGACGGCGAAACCGTTTGGGTTCGCTGCACTGCCTGGCGCGAAGTTGCCGAGAACGTCGCTCAGACGCTCACCAAAGGCACCCGTGTTATCGTCACCGGCCGCTTGAAAGCCCCATCGGCTTATCAGACAGCTCAGGGTGAAGCTCGCGCTTCGCTTGAGCTAGAGATCGAAGAAATTGGCCCATCACTTCGCTATGCAACCGCATCAGTTTCACGCAAGCCGCGTGAAGTTGGCGGCGCAGGCGCAGGTGCTGGCGCAGCTTCGAGCCCGTGGGACGCCCCCGCTGCCGCGCCGCGCGCTGCCGCTAATGACGCTTGGGCAAACCCAGGCGCTTCATCAGCCGGCGCCGACGACACCCCATTCTAAAGTTTTAGAGATTAATTAGGAGATTCAGATGGCTGCTAAAACCGACACACGTCGCAAGCCAAACCGCAACGCAAAGAACGCCAAGCTTGCCCCTGTAAAGGCAATCAAAGTTGGCGTAATCGATTACAAGGATGTCGCAACCCTGCGCCGTTTCTTGACCGACAAAAACAAGATCCGTTCACGTCGCATCACCGGTGTTTCTGTTCAGGAACAGCGCTTGATTGCTCGTGCTATCAAAAACGCTCGTGAGGTTGCATTGCTTCCTTACGCAGGCGCTGGTCGCTAAGGAGTAACCCCATGTCGAAACTCATTCTTACTAACGAAGTTTCAGGTCTAGGCTCAGCCGGCGACGTTGTCGAAGTTAAAAACGGCTACGCACGCAACTACCTATTGCCTCGCGGCTTTGCCGTGCTTTGGAGCAAGGGCGGTGAGAAGCAGGTTGCTTCGATTCGCGCAGCTCGCGACTCACGCGCACTAGCTACTGCTGAAGAAGCCGTTGCACTTAAGACCTCGCTAGAATCAGCAACCATCAAGTTGGCCATCAAGGCTGGCGTTGGCGGTCGTTTGTTCGGTGCTGTCAAGACCGCTGATGTTGCCAAGGCTGTTGCAGCTGCTGGCTTTGGCGAGATCGACAAGCGCAAGGTTTCTTTTGTGTCACCGATTCGCATCACTGGTTCACACCAGGCTTCAGTTCGCCTTCACGGCGACCTAAGCGCAGTTATCAACCTTTTGGTTGTTGCTGCTAAGTAGTTCAAACTGCTCGAAAAGGGCGAAGGGCTTCGGCTCTTCGCCCTTTTTCTTTGCCAAGACTGGCATTACTTATCCACAACCTTCAGCCTTAGGTTTAGAGTTGAAGGTTTTGCTTGTGCACAACTCAACAACCCTTATAAACACTGACAATCGGGCTATTTACTAACAATTTGTCCACAGGGTTATGCACAGTTTTGCACAAGTTATTACCGCGTGTCTGACGAGTTGTGCACAGGTTTGTGCACAAGCTGGTTTGCCCAAACTTTGAGGTAGGCAGAAGCTATAACAGAACCACCCTGACATTTGGAGGAACCATGGCTTTTGAAGCACCAGATAGCAATGCTGCTGGCCGCGTGTTGCCCAACGACCTACTAGCCGAACAAAGCACGCTTGGCGCAATGCTCATCTCAACCGATGCCGTCGCTGCCGTGTTTGGGCTAATCAACGGCAAAGACTTCTATGCTCCAAAGCACGAACTGATCTTTGAAGCAATCGTTACGCTTTTCGGCCAGGGTGAACCAACTGACGTTATTACTATTACCGACCAGCTTCTCAAGACCGATTCGCTAACCCGCGCCGGCGGTGCAGATTATCTGCACACCCTAACTTCGATTGTTCCTACCGCTGCAAACGTTGAATACTATGCAGAAATCGTTCAAGAAAAAGCCATTCTGCGCCGCCTTGTTGAGGTCGGCACAAAGATTGCCCAGTCTGGTTATGCCAACATCGGCGAAGTTGACGATCTAGTCAACCAAGCGCAAACCGCCGTTTATCAGGTAACAGCCGGTGTTCGCGCTCAAGAATATGCCGCCCTCGAAGAATCAATCAAGGCTGCCGTTGACGACATGGAGGCTGCTGAGAAGCGCGACGGCGAACTAGTAGGTGTTCCAACCGGCTTTCTCGAACTCGACAACATGACTCACGGCTTGCACCCAGGGCAGTTAGTTATCGTGGCTGCCCGACCGGCGGTCGGTAAGTCAACTTTGGCACTCGACTTCGCTCGGCACGCTGCGATCAATAAGCGCAAAGCCGTCATTTTCTTCTCGCTCGAAATGAGTCGATCTGAAATCGCAATGCGCATGCTGTCTGCTGAAACCCAGATTCCACTTCAGAACATGCGCAAAGGTTCGATGACAGAAACCGACTGGGTGCGCATCGCAGACGTGCGCAGCAAGATCAGCGACGCACCTCTTTATATCGACGACAGCCCAAACCTAACCATGGTTGAGATTCGCGCTAAGTCGCGACGCATTGCCGAACGTGTTGGCCTTCAGATGATCGTCATCGACTATCTGCAGTTGTTAACCTCAGGCAAAAAAGTTGAATCACGCCAACAAGAAGTTTCTGAGTTCTCACGAGCTCTCAAGTTGCTCGCCAAAGAACTCGGTGTGCCGCTAATTGCGATCTCGCAGCTAAACCGAAAGTCTGAAGAAGCCAAAGACAAAAAGCCAGACATCTCTCAGCTTCGCGAATCAGGCTCGCTCGAGCAAGACGCCGACGTTGTCATTCTGCTGCACCGACCTGACATGGGTGAAAAAGAGCACGACCGAGCCGGCGAAGCTGACCTCATTTTGGCCAAGCAACGAAACGGACCAACCGGAACCATCACGGTTGCTTTTCAAGGGCAATATTCACGCTTTGCAAATATGAAACACTAAAGCGTGCGCATAGTCATTGGTTATCGAGCTCTCATTGCTCTAATCGCAACCCTCATCATCACATTCACCCGACCTGACTTGGCGGCGCTGGCGCTGGCTGTATTTGCCGGCTTTGGGTTTCTGCATGCCATCGGTTCAGTTGTGCTTGGCTTCACACGCAAGGTTCAAAACCGAACAGTTGCTGTTCTGCCACAAGCGGCGGTGACCTTGGTGGCCTCAACAGTTGCTCTGCTTGCTATTCAGACAGGTAGTGACTTTCAGATTGCGACCCTTCGAACCACAGTGATTGCCTACCTATTGCTCACCGCAACGTTTGAGTTCTACATGGCTTGGTTAGGCAACTTTAAAAATGTCGAAGCGCGTGAACACACCATCGCAGCCTCACTAGCCACGCTCTTCGCGCTGATCTATCTCGCGTTGAACCCAGAGCCTCTAAACGCGGCTGGTTTCTTAGGCGCATATTTCGCTTTGAGCGCGGTTCACCAGGCCGTCTGGGCTGCATCGCCAACCAAAGCAGATTAGGGTTAAAACATGGCTAAAACATCAAACCCAACATCAGTGAAATCAATCTTGATTCTCGCGGCAATCGCAGCAGCGCTCGTCGGCTTCATCGTATTCTTTGGTGTTCGCCCACAAGACGAAGCAGGCAACATCGACCAAATAGCACGCCTCTCAGGTGCAGCCATTTGGGCAGGGCTGTCGTTCATCGTCATCATCATCGGCATCGCAACCCTGCGCCTGACCGTCAAAGATGACCCGCGCGACCCAGACCAGCCAGCGCTCAAGTAGCAGCACAAGACTTAAATAAAAAACCGCCGTCAATCTGAATTGCTCCCCGAAAGTTGGACAGTCTAAATACTAGGCGGCTTGCGTCTTAGCGTTGCACGCGCTTCGATAGCTCTTCAGCCAAACCAACGTAGGTGTGCGGGGTCAGCACTAGCAAACGGTCTTTTGCGTCCTGGCCGATTTCTAGCTGGTTGATGAACACCTGCAGG
>JBDLVN010000037.1:0-67808 GCA_039804775.1 Actinomycetota bacterium | reverse complement strand
TTTGTGGCTCCGACGGGCGTCGATCCCGTGACCTAACGATTTTCAGTCGTTCGCTCTACCGACTGAGCTACAGAGCCAGATGTGAAATAAATCACACCTTTTCAACAAAAAGCCCCTCTTTCGAAGGGCTCTGCTGGCGATCCTGACGGGACTTGAACCCGCGACCTCCGCCGTGACAGGGCGGCGCGCTAACCAACTGCGCTACAGGACCTTACTGTGCTGCATCAACTCCATCGCCATGGTGACCCCAACGGGATTCGAACCCGTGCTGCCGCCGTGAAAGGGCGGTGTCCTAGGCCTCTAAACGATGGGGCCAAATAGCAATGGCGCTAAATAGCACCGAGTGTCAAGAATAGTGAGTTCGCAGGCAAATGGCAACCTGAGAGGAGCTTTGATGATGTTTTCGTGCAGTTTTGCTGAGAATATCGCCCATTGGGTCTTGTCAGTGCCACATTTTTCAAAGTTTCAAGGTTAACTTGAAGGGTGCAAAAGAAATTGAAATTCGGCTTAGCCGCGGTGACAGCGCTGACGCTGACCGCAAGCCTTGCCGTTTTTTCACCATCTTTTGCCGTGCCGAGCTACCCAAGCTGGGCTGACATTCAGGCGGCTAAGGCCAGCGAAGCCAACAAAAAGGCGATGATTGCCAACCTCCAGAGCACGATTGCTTCGCTTTCTGCCGAGGCAGACCGACTAGGCAAAATCGCTTTGGTCAAGGGCGAGGCTTTCAATCAGGCACAAGATGCCGTTGACGCTATGACGCTAAAGGTGAAGTCATTGCAGCACCAGGCAGATCGTGCCAACGAGCAAGCCGACAACGCCAAAGCCGAGCTCGGCCAGATTGCAGCGCAGATGTATCGCGACGGCGCCGCTGGAACATCAATCGACCTATTTCTAAACGCCGGCGAAGCCGACAACCTGCTCTATCAGCTGGGCACTCAAGACCGCCTCGCGGGCCAGAGTCAAAGCCTTTATGAGCGCGCGGTGCAACGACAGCAATATGCCCAGTCGATCACCGACAGCCTCAAAGTTGCCAAGGTTCAGCTGGCCGACGAGGCCAAGGTTGCGCAGGCAGCGTTTGACGAAGCGCAATCAGCCGCTGCCGCAGTTCAGGCAAAAGTTGACGCCAACAATGCTCTGAACAAGGTTTTCTATGCACAGCTTGCAAGCCTGAGAAGCACCACAGCCACCCTCGAGAGGCAACGAGCCGAAGGTTTGGCAGCTGAGGCGCGTCAAAACGCCGGCACCTCGTTGCCGGTGGCCCCTGAGCTTTATAACGTTGGTTCGGCTGACCAGGGCAAAGTTGCCACAGCGTTGGCCTACGCAAAGGCGCAACTTGGCGAGCCATATGTGCTTGGCGGCATGGGCCCAAACGTTTGGGACTGCTCAGGAATCACAAAGGCGGCCTACTCAGCCGCAGGAATTTATATCGGCACGCACTCGGCAACCAACCAGTTCAACACCATGGCAGCCGAGCGTCGCCTCGTGCCGCTGTCGCAAGCCGTTCAAGGTGACCTGATGTGGTACTCACAAGAGTCAGCGTTCAACGGTGACAAATATCACGTTGTGATCTTCTTAGGCGGCGGCATGATGCTCGAAGCACCAAACCCAGCCCGCACCGTGCGAATCGTTCCACTTCGCTATGGCGAGCTGTTCCCTTATGCTGGGCGCCCGAGCGCCTAGCCTAGGCAAACTGCCTGTCTCAAATGTTCGCCCCAGCGAAACTCTCTGAAGCCCGTTTCTGCCTGCCAAATAGACTTTTGGGCGCGGCTAACCGCAATGTAAAGTGCGTGTCACGTGCTGAAAGAAAGGCAAGAGATGAAGAACTCTCACAAACTATTTGGGGCTGCGCTGCTCGTTGCTAGCGCACTTATGATTGCAGGCTGCAGTTCGCCAGCAGCAACAAACGTCACCGGTGCTGGCGTTTTAGACTCGTCGTTTGGCACCGCTAGCGATGGCACACCTGATGGTGTTGTAAACACTTCTGTTGGTGCCGGCGACGACAAAGCAACTGATGTTGCGGCGCAGGCTGACGGCAAAATTGTTGCTGTTGGCGATCACCTTGAGGGCGACTCAACCAATGTTGTTGTTGCGCGCTATAACGCCGATGGTTCTCTCGACGAGAGCTTTGGGGTTGCCGATGACGGCACACCGAACGGCATTGTTAACACCAGCCTAGGCAATGGTGACGACCACGCAAAAAGCGTTGCCCTTCAGGCAGACGGCAAAATCGTTGTTGCCGGCGACCACGTTGATGGCGATTCATCAAATGTTTTTGTTGCCCGTTATAACACCGATGGTTCTCTCGACGAGACCTTTGGCGTCACCGACGACGGCACCGTTAACGGCGTTGTCAACCTATCGGTTGGCGAAGGCAACGACACCGCTACCGCTGTTGCGGTTCAGACTGATGGCAAAGTTGTGGTCGCTGGTTTTCACGAAAACGGCGGGTCAACCGACGTTGTAGTGGCGCGTTTTGCAACAGATGGCTCACTAGATGCCTCGTTTGGCACAGCGGCTGACAGCACCCCTAACGGCATCACCAACACCTCAATCGGTGATGGCAACGACGAAGGTCGCGACCTTGTGATTCAGGCCGATGGTAAAATCGTCGTTGCTGGCACCCACATCGGCACCGACGGCACTAGCGACATCGCCGTTCTGCGCTACAACACCGACGGTTCGCTAGACGCTTCGTTTGGCACAGCCGATGACGGCACAGCAAACGGCATCGTTGACCAGTCACTTGGCAGCGGCGACGACAAGGCTTGCGGCGTTGCAGTGCAGGCCGACGGCAAGATCTTGGTAGTTGGCAACCACGCAGCAGCCGGCTCAAACGACATCGCCGTGCTTCGATTCAACGCTGATGGATCACTTGATGAATCATTTGGCACAGCGGCCGACGAAACCCCTAACGGCGTTGTCAACACTTCGCTTGGCGAGGGTGACGACTTTGCATGTGGTCTAGCAGTTGCTTCAGATGGCAAGATTTTGGTCGGCGGCTATCACCAAGACGGCACCTCAACCAACATCACCGTTTTGCGTTTCACAACCGATGGCACACTCGATGACACCTTTGGTGTTGCAGACGATGGCACTCAGAATGGCGTTGTCAACACTTCGCTTGGCGAGGGTGACGACGTGGCCAACGCAATCGCGCTTCAGGCTGATGGCAAGCTGCTTCTTGCCGGTTTTCACACCAACGGCGACTCAACCGACATCGTCATTGCTCGCTATTTGACCAAATAGGGTCTAAACCTCAAATCAGCGGCCGACCCTAACTTGGGTTCGGCCGCTTTTTTGTGGCAACCTAGCTTCAGGAGTTTGAAACATGCAAATGCGCACAATCTTGGTTGTCGAAGACGACCCGATGACGCGCGGCCTCTTGGCTGAGATTTTAGATGCCTCTGGTTTTAGGGTTGCAACAGCGTCAAGTGGTTCAGACGCAAGGCGCATTTGCAACCTAATAGACCCAGATGCCGTGGTGATGGATGTCGACTTAGGCGTTGGGCCTTCGGGTTTTGACGTTGCCGACGCGATGCTCGCCGACGCACCACACCTAGCTTTTTTATTTTTAACAAACTTGCCCGACGCCAGGTTTGCCTCACGAGACCCCAAGTCGTTGCCTGCCGGCGCTGGATATTTGCGCAAAGAAAAACTTTCAAGGTCTGGCGCCCTCATTGGGGCCCTTGAGTCTGTAATAACTGGGCAGCTCACCAGCGCGCCGCGAGACGACCTCGACCCAGCTCGGCCATTGGCCAAGCTTTCAAAAAGTCAAATTGCAGTCTTAAAAATGGTTGCCATGGGTTTATCGAATCAACAAATAGCTGTTGTTAGATCAACCACCGTTAGAGCAGTTCAGATTTTGCTCAATAAAGCTATAGCTGTGCTTGGAATCGAAGACGTCAATGAAGGCAGCGCTAGAGTCGCTGCAGCACGAACTTACATTGCCAGCGCTGGGTTGCCGGTTGCTAAATGAGCTTTTAACCCCGCTTAGACTGACCTACCTTTCGCTCAGAGCAGCGATGGGCAGCCAGAATGCGTTTGCCCCCTCGGTTTCTTTGGCAATGGTGTTTTCATCGATGGTCACGACGGCGTTGGTTGATGCTTATGTGATGCGCGGAGGCCCTGCAGCGTTGGCTTCTGGGTTGGTTAGCACGACTGTGATGTGGGCAATATTTCGATTACTTGCGCAGGTTCACAAGCAAATCAAAGAAATCTTATTGGCGCGAGTGTTTGCGTTGTTGGCATTTTTATTGACCTCAGCCTCTAGAGGTCTAACGATGTATTTGCTTGCCGAGGCGGTCGGTTATTCACACTCTCCACTGCTTTTTCCTCAACACCTGTTTGCGGTTGGCGAACCAATCGTGCTTGCGATGCTGCTGGTGGCGACCTTGGCGTATCGTCGCGAAGAGCACCTCAACCTTGCGACAAAACTGCAAACCGAAAACGGGCACCTCTTAAAAGAAAGCCAAGAGTTTGAAAACCGAATTGCCGGGGCGCGAGAAAATCTCGAGAAACAGGTTGCGGGCCAGCTGACCCCAGCCATCGATGGCATAAGGCAAGAAGTTGCCAGATTCGAAACGGCAAGTCAGGCAGAAATTCAAGCCATTGTTTCGGCTCTAACAAATTTGGTTAGCAATGTGGTGCGCCCAATGAGCCACTCTCTTGCCCTGTCAGAAGGCGAGCAGCCCGAGGCAACGCCACTTGAGGCGCGCAAGGTAATCAAAATGAAAATATTTCGGGCGAAATTTGACACAGCAAAACTTGTTAGTTTGCCGGTGCTTGGCACAGTTGAGTTGCTGCAAGCCCTTGTGTTTGGGCCATTGGTTAGCGTTATCAGCGCCCCAATCATTGGCGATCTGGTTGCAACCGCCATCGGGGGGTTAGTTTTTGCAGGGGCAAAATATTTTTGGCCAAAATCACTAGCCAAAAATTCGCTGCTCACCTCTATGGCTACTTGGAGCTTCTTGTATGTGTTGGCTGCGGTCATTCCTCGCGTTTTGCTGGCTGCCGCGAACCCAGAAATTTTTGCCAATCAATTTTTAGATGCACATCTAATCGACCGATATTTTCTTTTCATGGGCTTCATCATTGCCGCTGCGATTGAGCAACTAGATTCATCGGCCGACGCGCAGCTGAATCTAGTCAATATTCAGCTTGAGAAGCTTGTTGCAAGGCAACGTCGTGAGCTGGCAAATCACAGAAAAAATCTCAGTTGGCTTTTGCATGGCCCGATTCAAGCAACCTTGATTTCAGCGGCCATTCAACTTGGCCGAGCGGCAAACTCAAACTTCAACGTGATTCAGTTCACGAGCCGAATCGAAGAGGCCGTGAGCCAAATCGAGTCGGGGTGGGCTCGTCATAACGATCTCGACGTTGCGCTCGGCGAAATCTTAGGCGTTTGGTCGGGTGTTTTGAAATTCACCACGCAGGTGAGCCCTTCGGCCAAAACTGCTTTGGTGAGTGACCCGGCGCTTTGCGGTTCGGTCGCCGAGCTAATTCGTGAAGCCGTTAGCAACGCCTACCGGCATGGCGCGGCCACCGAAATCGTTATTACCCTGGCGACCGAAGAGCCTGACCTGTTGCTCTGCCGGGTGGCCAATAATGGCAAAAACCTCGACTTTGTTCCAGAGCCCGGTTTAGGCACTGCCCTGATCGACGAGATGTGCTGGCACTGGTCGCTAACGCCTGCTGACGGCGGCGGCGCTGAGTTGACAAGCTATTTTCCGCTGGGCGAGGTGCCTGCGCGCTTCGCGGTGCAAATTTAGGGGCCGGAGGGCATCCGAGCAAAAAAGAACCCCACCGATGACACTGCCAGAGCAGCAACCACCGATGGGGTCTTTAGGTTTTGAGGTTTTAGCCCTGGTAACGAACCTGAGCTTCTTCGATTAGCTTCTCGGCAGTCGCGCGGTCAGCCCACTCGCCAACTTTTACCCACTTGCCAGGCTCAAGGTCTTTGTAGTGGCTAAAGAAGTGCAAAAGCTCGTCTTTGGTCTGCTGTGGAACATCGTTGATGTCTTGAATGTGTTCCCAGCGCTTGTCTTTAGCTGGCACGCAAAGAATCTTTTCGTCGATGCCACCGTCGTCTTCCATCGGCAAAACGCCAACTGGGCGAACGCTCACGACTACGCCAGGGTAGACCGCAAACTCGAGCAGAACGAGCGCGTCTAGCGGGTCGCCGTCGCCACCCAGAGTGTTGTCGAAATAGCCATAGTCAACTGGGTAAACAAACGGGGTGAACAGCACGCGGTCTAGGTGAACACGACCGGTTTCGTGGTCAACCTCATATTTGTTGCGGCTGCCGCGGGGAATCTCAATGACGGCGTCAAATGGCACGGGGGCTCCTAAAGTTTGGTGGTGTCGGTGGCGAAGGTTTGTGCTCGCGTTTGGCGCGGGCTTTCGCTCTAACCCTTATAGGTTATCGAATTGCGTGGCTAGGCTTTTATTTATGGTCACCCGCCCTCGTCTAACGCCTGCGATTGCCGATGTTCGGCGTGCGGTTAGAGAGAACGTGGATGCCGCCACGGCGGCGCCAGCCACACCTTTGATGTCGGGCGAACTCATTTTGGTGGCGTGTTCTGGCGGGCCAGACAGTTTGGCTTTGGCTGCGGCTTTGGCGTTTGAGGTTGGGGCTTCGCACCGCGAAGGGTTGGGCATTCGAGCTGGTGCTGTGATTGTTGATCACGGGCTGCAGGCTGTTTCGGCTGAGGTTGCAGCGCGCACCGCGGAGGTTTTGCGAGGGCTTGGATTAGACCCGGTTGAAGTTGTTCGGGTTGAAGTTGGCGCGGCAGGCGGGCCTGAAGCTGCAGCGCGCGATGCCCGTTATGAAGCTTTGCGCGGTGTTGCTGCTCGGCTGGGTGCACGCTTTGTTTTGCTCGGGCACACCCTCGACGACCAAGCCGAGACTGTTTTGCTTGGTTTGGCTCGAGGTTCTGGGGCGCGCAGTCTAAGTGGCATGTCGGCGCTGACACCGATGGGCGAAACGTTAGGCACGGGTGCCTTTTTGCGCCCGCTGCTCAAGGTTTCGCGCGAAACAATCCTCGCGTTTTGCAGCGACAGCGGGCTTGAGCCCTGGCACGACCCGCACAACCAAGACTCAAAGTTCACCCGAGTTAGGGTGCGAAACACCGTGATGCCCATGCTCGAGACCGAACTTGGCCCCAACATCGCAGGCGCGCTTGCCCGCACCGCAGACCTCCTGCGTGCCGATGCCGACTATCTCGACGCGCTCGCCGAAACCGAGTTCAAACGTTTGGGGCACCTCGGCGCGGTCGACCTCAGCTTAGACATCGCACCCCTGAATGCGCTGCCGCAGCCGATTCGCTCGCGGGTGCTCAAGTCGGCGCTCGCCGTTTTTGCTGCCGAAAACAGCTTGGCGCACATTCGCTCAATCGAAGATTTGCTCGATAACTGGCACGGGCAGAAAATGCTCACTCTGCCACGGGTTAGAGTAGAACGTGCGGGCGAGAAGCTCGTTTTCAAAAGCACAAAAACCATGAAATCTGGAGTCTGCTAAGTGGATATTTCTAAGGTCGCTGACCAAATCACCGAAGTTTTGGTTACCGAAGAGCAGATTAAGACCCGCGTTGCAGAGCTCGCAGCCGAAATCGACGTCTTTTATGCCGACAAGCCAGTTTTGCTGGTTGGCGTTTTGAAAGGCGCAGTCATGTTCATGGCTGACCTTTCGCGTGCAATGCAGATTCCAACCCAGGTTGACTGGATGGCCGTTTCTTCTTATGGCTCAGGCACTGTTTCTTCTGGCGTGGTTCGCATTCTCAAAGACCTCGATGCTGACGTTCTAGGTCGTCACGTGCTGATTGTTGAAGACATCGTTGACTCTGGTTTGACGCTTTCTTGGTTAGCTCACAACCTCACCAACCGCGGCGCGGTTTCGGTCAAGGTGGTTGCTTTGCTTCGCAAGCCGGCGGCGGCAAAAGTTGAAGTTGACGTTGAGTGGATCGGCTTTGATCTGCCAAATGACTTCGTGGTCGGTTATGGCCTTGACTATAACGAGAACTATCGTTCGCTGACTTCTGTGGCTGTGCTCTCGCCAAAGGTTTATAGCTAAGTTATTCCGTTGGCGAACAGGGCGAGGTTTTGCGAGCTCTGAGCGCTAACCTTATGGTTAGCCTTCTTGTCTTCTCGAAAGGAATGCGGCCAAGGCCGCGAGCATGAATCTTAAGAAACTTTTTAGTGGTCCTTTTATCTGGATCCTCGTTGCAGTCACCGTTGTGATTATTGGCGCGAACCTTCTAAATGTCTCTAAATACAAGGTCGTCGACACTTCGGTTGGTCTGAGCTACATTCAGAACGGCAATGCTGCCAACGTTCACATTTATGACGGCGACCAGCGCGTCGATGTTGAGCTGGTCAAGGCTTCGAAGACCGATGGCAAGTTCATTCAGTTCTATTACGTCTTGCCTCGTGGCACGCAGGTTGCGAATATCGTTGCCGCTTCAAACATCAAAGACGGATACCGCGACGAGGTTCCTTCGACCCCTTGGTACCTTTCGCTTCTCGGCACTTTGCTGCCGTTTGTCATCATCGGTTTGATTTTCTGGTTCTTGATGGCGGGTGCCCAGGGTGGCAACTCGCGCGTTATGAACTTTGGCAAGTCTCGCGCCAAGCTCGTGAACAAAGACAGCCCAAAGGTCACCTTTGCTGACGTTGCCGGTGCTGACGAAGCCATCGAAGAACTTCAAGAAATCAAAGAGTTCTTGAAAGAACCACAAAAGTTTCAGGCGGTTGGCGCCAAGATTCCTCGCGGTGTTTTGCTTTATGGCCCTCCGGGCACAGGTAAGACCCTCGTTGCTAAGGCGGTTGCTGGCGAGGCTGGCGTTCCGTTCTTCACCATTTCAGGTTCTGACTTTGTCGAAATGTTCGTTGGTGTGGGTGCTTCGCGCGTTCGCGACCTTTTCGAGCAGGCCAAGGCCAGCGCGCCGGCAATCATTTTCGTTGACGAGATCGATGCAGTTGGCCGTCACCGCGGCGCAGGCATCGGCGGTGGCAACGACGAGCGCGAGCAAACCCTGAACCAACTTTTGGTTGAGATGGATGGCTTCGACTCGAAGACCAACGTCATCTTGATTGCTGCCACTAACCGCCCAGACATTCTTGACCCAGCGCTGTTGCGCCCTGGTCGTTTTGACCGTCAAATCGGCGTTGGCGCGCCTGACCTCATTGGTCGCGAACAGATTTTGAAAGTTCACGCCAAGGGCAAGCCAATCGGTGACGATGTTGACCTTGCACTAGTTGCACGCCGCACCCCAGGCTTCACCGGCGCTGACCTTGCAAACGTTTTGAACGAGGCAGCCCTGCTGACCGCGCGCAACAACGAAAAGCAGATCTCAGCTGCCACTCTTGACGAAGCAATCGACCGTGTCATTGGTGGGCCTCAGAAGAAGACCCGCCTGATGCAAGACCGGGAACGCTTGAACACCGCTTATCACGAGGCTGGCCACGCACTTGTTGCCGCTTCGATGAACAACAGCGACCCTGTTACCAAGGTGACAATCTTGCCTCGCGGTCGCGCTTTGGGTTACACCATGGTTTTGCCGATGGAAGACCGCTATTCGGTTAGCCGAAACCAGCTGCTCGACCAGATCGCGTATGCCATGGGTGGCCGCGTTGCCGAAGAGATCGTTTTTCACGACCCAACCACTGGCGCTTCGAATGACTTCGAAAAAGCCACCAGCACCGCTCGCCAAATGGTCACCAAATATGGCATGAGCTCGGCTGTTGGTGCCGTTTCATTCGGCAGCGGTGGCGAAGTGTTCATTGGTCGCGACATGGCTCAGGCACGCGAATATTCTGAGTCAACCGCTCAGCAGATCGACCTTGAGGTTCGCGCCATTGTTGAAGCAGCTCACAAAGAGGCTTATCAGGCGCTAAACCTAAACCGCGCAATCTTAGATGAGATGGCCAAGCAGCTGATGGAACGCGAAACTCTGAACCAAGAAGAGATCGCAGAAATCTTCAAAGGCGTCAAGAAGTTGCCTCAGCGCAAAGTTTGGTTGTCGGCAGCAGACCGCCCAGTCAGCAAAAAAGGCCCAATCGAGATTCCCGTCAAAGGTTCAAGCAAGGCCAAGCAGGCAGTGATTGACAAGGCAACAGCTGACGCAGCAGCGCCAGAAAAGAAGCCTCGTGCGCCACGAGCCGCAAAGCCAGCAACCAAAGCTAAACCAGAGAAAAAAGCTGAATAATTTTGGTTGACGCCGCACGCATTCAGGCAGCAGTAGTCGAATTGCTTTTGGCTATTGGCGAAGACCCGTCGCGTGCACAGTTGCAAGCAACGCCTCAAAAGGTTGCTGAATCATATGCCGACTTTTTCAAAGGAATCGGCCAAGACCCTCTAGCGATCTTGGCCGAAACCTTTGAGGCCGAGCACAACGAAGTTGTGATTCTCAAAGACATCGAACTGGTTTCGATTTGCGAACACCACCTACTGCCTTTCACCGGCGTTGCACACATCGCATACCTTCCGACCGATCGAGTTGTCGGCCTAGGCCGTTTGCCTCGCCTCGTTGAGGTGTTAGCGAGCCGACCGCAACTTCAAGAAAACCTCACCTCACAGATCGCTACTGCGCTCGAAGAAGGCCTCGGCGCTCAAGGCGTAGTTGTGGTCATCGAGGCTCGCCACCACTGTGTGGCTTCGCGCGGCGCACGCCAACCTGAGGTCAGCACCATCACCATGGCAGCTCGAGGCGTTTATGACCAGCCGGCCGCGCGCGCCGAGGTCATGGCGCTAATCGCCAAATAGCCGAGCCAAACGCATGGCAATCGACAACGTGTCACAGGCAAACCCCACCAATGGCAATCTCGCCGACTCGAGTTTGCCGCGCCTCATGGGTGTGCTCAACACAACCCCCGACTCATTCAGCGATGGTGGCAAGTTCACCTCGCTAGAGGCCGCATTGGCTCAGGCAAAGCTTCTGATTTCACAAGGCGCCACCATCATTGATGTCGGTGGCGAGTCAACCAGACCCGGCGCAACCCGGCTAACCGCAGCCGAGGAACAGTCACGGGTTATCGAAGTCATTCAAGCGCTAGCTCAGTTGCCCGAGGTCGCCAGCGGTGGGGTGGCAATCAGCATCGACACCATGAACGCATCGACTGCCGTGCTGGCTGCTGAGGCTGGCGCGTCAATAATCAACGACGTCTCTGGCAGCAAAGCCGACCCCAAAATGTTTGCAGCGGTTGCCAATCTTGCAGCTGGCGGCATCCCCGTCAAATATGTTTTGGGCCACTGGGGCAACTTTGACGAAGGTGCCGGTGCTGTTCAAGAAACCGAAAACATCGTTGCGTCAGTTGTCGGTGAACTAGCCGAGCGTGCCCAACTGGCTGAGACGGCCGGCGTCAAGCGCGCCCAGCTGATTCTTGACCCAGGCCTTGGTTTCGGCAAGAGCTCAGAGCAAAACTGGCAACTGGTCGCTGGCGTCTCGCAGCTGGCCAAGCTAGACCTGCCGATTCTGATTGGTGCTTCGCGCAAACGATTTTTGGCAGCTTCGGTCGCCGAAGCTGCAGGCATCGACGCAGCCGATGTGACCTTGGCGCAGCGCGATGCTGCAACTGCAGAGTTGAGTGTGCGGCTTTGGAATGAGTCGCAGCTTGGTGGTTTTGCTGACAAACTTTGGGGTTTTCGAGTGCACAACGTTCAGGCAAATTTCGACGTATTGCAGGCTGCTGCAGCGTTGCGGTTTGCGCACTGAGCAAACGACCTGCAAAGTTAAAACATGCGTCAAAAAATTCAACTCACTGGGCTGCGAGTTTTTGGGCACCACGGGGTGTTTGAGTTTGAAAAACAAAACGGGCAAGAGTTCGTTATTGACGTCTCGGTTTGGGTTGATGCAACCGATGCTGTTGCTAAAGACGATGTTGCCGGCACGGTTCACTATGGTGAACTTGCCGATGCTATCGCAGCCAATGTTGCTGCCGAACCGGTTGACCTAATCGAAACCCTAGCTTGGCGGTTGCTTCGCCTGACACTTGCTTTCGGCAGCGCAAACGACCCAAAGCGCAACAACGCTAAAGTCACCCCAGTCATCAAAGCCGAGGTTACTGTTCACAAGCCCAACGCCCCCATCAACCACCCTTTTGACGACGTTTCGGTCACGGTTAAAGGGCGTCGCAAATGACAGCTGTGATTCTGGCGCTTGGTGGCAATCTTGGTGATCGCGAGGCAAACATTCGCGCTGCGGTTAAGGCTTTCAAATCGCACGAGGCCATTTCAAAAGTGAAGCTTTCGCCGCTAGTTGAAAGCTTGGCGCTGACGCTTGACGGTGTTGACGAGTCGAAGCCGAAATATCTGAACGCGGTTATCTCTTTGCAGACGACTTTGAAGCCAAAAGAGCTTCTCGACTTTGCTCAGCAGATCGAAACTGAGCACGGTCGCGTGCGTTTGGCGCGCTGGCAAAGCCGCACCCTCGACATCGATATCATCACTTTTGGCGCAACAATCAAGGCCACCAAAACTTTGACATTGCCTCACCCGCGGGCTCACGAACGAGCGTTTGTTTTAGTGCCGTGGATGCTTCTTGACCCAGCCGCAGTCTTGCCAGGTCATGGGCCTGTGTCGCAGTTGGCCGCCGCGATGCGCGATGAAGTCGAGGTGTTGGCGTGAGACCGACTCGATTGCTGACCCTGTTGGGCGTGGTTGCCGGCGTTGGCTTTTTGGCGCTGCTTGCAACCGATTTTTGGGCTCGTCAGGGTCGGCCGGTATTCATTGCGCCAAGCACCTTGGTTTTCACTTTGCCAGCGATAGCGATTTTGCTCTTTGGTTTTGCTTGGCCAATCATTCGCTATCGTCGCGACCTAATTGCTCTTGCTAAGGCGGGGGCTAAATCACCCAAGGATGCCAAGCCGGTCAAGCGGGTTGACCCGTTTTATGCGGTGAGGGTTTTAGTTCTGGCTAAAGCTAGTTCGATTTCAGCGAGTGTGATTTTGGGTTGGCAGTTGGGCGTGCTGTTCTATTTGCTCAGCAGACCAGCTCAAGCATCTGACGCTCTAACGCGCACCATCGCCGCGGGCATTGCTGCGCTGGTTTTGCTAGTCGCTGCCTTGGTGATTGAGCGCTTTTGTCGTTTGCCGAATGACAGCAACGACGCTGAGGCATCGGCATGAGCCCGGCAGCGAACGGCCGACTGAGTTTTGGCGTGATTGGTGCAGGGCCGGTTGGCGTTGCCCTGGCGCAGGCTCTTGCCGGCGCTGGCCACCTCCTAGTTGGCATCAGCGCAGTTTCAGCCGAGAACCTTGACCGCATCGAGGCGATGTTGCCGGGTGCTGAGCTCAAGCAAGTTGACGAAATCATCGATGCTGCCGACCTCGTGCTGTTGGCTATTCCGGCGAACCAAATTCTTGACCTCGTCAATGGCGCGGCCGAAACCAGATTGTGGCGGGCCGGCCAGTTGCTCGCCCACACCGCAGGTGAATATGGTTATTCGATTCTCTCGCCCGCTTCGCAGCAGGGTGTGATTGCGTTGGCGATTCATCCGTCGATGCGTTTCACCGGCACAAGCATTGATTTGGCTCGCATTCGCGAGAGCTACTTTGCGGTGAACGCCCCAAAGGTTGCACTGCCGATTGTTGAGGCACTCGTGATCGAGATGGGTGCTGAGCCGTTCGTGGTGGCTGAGGCTGACCGCGCTAAATATTTTGAAGCGTTTGAAGTTGCGACCAACTTCTCGGCTTTGGTCGTGAATCAGGCGATCGGTTTGCTCGAAGAAATTGGCCTGCCAGATGCTCGAGCCGTGATTGCTCCAGTGGTGCGAAGTGCGGTTGAGCAGGCCTTGGCAAGCGGCCACCAGCCGTTCAACCCCGACGAAATCACTGGCGAAAAAAATGGTGGCTACTAGTGCAGATCATTCACAGCGCAGCTGACTTGGCCACGGCCGTCGATGCTGCACGTGCCGCCGGGCGCGAAATTGTGCTGGTGCCAACCATGGGCGCTTTGCACGCCGGGCACCTCTCACTTGTGGCGTTGGCGAAGGTCAGGCAAGTGACCGCTGGCGATGGCAACGGCGCGGGTGCACCAGCCGACGCACCGGCCGACGCTCCTAGCGTTGCCCCGGCCGACGCAGCCACCGCGACCAGTGCGACCACCCCGGCCACCCTGGCCCCGTTCGTCATCGTTTCAGTTTTTGTGAACCCACTGCAGTTTGGCGCGGGTGAAGATTTTGATAGATACCCGCGCACTCTAGAAGCCGACGCAAAGTTGCTCGAAGGGGCTGCTGCTGACGTTTTGTTTGCGCCCGACGTCGATGAGGTTTACCCAAAGGGTCAAGCTGGCGCAAACCACAAGCGGGCTGGCAAAGCCGCCGAGATTCTAGAGGGCGTAGCTCGCCCAGGCCACTTCGACGGAATGCTCACCGTGGTCGCCCGCCTATTTGACATTGCCCAACCCGACAGGGCTGTCTTTGGTGCCAAAGATGCGCAGCAGTTGTTTTTGGTGCGTCAAATGGCGGCACGAGATTACCCCGAGCTGCTCGTGCAGGCCGCGCCGACTGTGCGCGAGGCGGGCGGTTTGGCAATGTCGAGCCGCAACCGCTATTTGGGCAGCGCTGACTTGAGGGCGGCGAATGTTCTGAACCGCACGCTGCGCACCGCCGTGGCCGAGCTTGAGCTGGGCGCTTCGGCTAGTGAGGTTCTGGTGGCTCACCGCGAGCAGCTCGCGGCCGAGGTGCCGCAGGCTAAACTTGAATATCTGCAGCTTGTTAGCGCAAAAGATTTTGAACCTGTGTCTGACGATTTTCGTGGTCAAGCAATTTTGTTGATTGCAGCCAAAATCGGTGAAACCCGGTTGATCGATAACCTCGAAGTTTTGATTTGAAGGAGCCCGTCATGAGCGACGAACTCAAGGCCACTGCCGATGCGGCTAACGTTGCGGCGAGCGCAACGGCCGCCGAGGCTGGCGCAGCCGCCACTGAAGGCGAAGAAGCTGACCTGCCTGAGCAGATTGCCATTCGCCTTGCTAAGCGCGAGCGTTTGATTGCTGCCGGCGATGCCTACCCGGTGAGCTTGCCGATCACTCACACTATCGAGCAGGTTCGCGCTGCCTACCCTGACCTCGAGATCGACGTCGCAACTGGCGACACCGTTTCGCTTGCCGGTCGCATTGTTTTTCAGCGCAACACGGGCAAGCTCTGCTTTGCAACTTTGCAGGCTGGTTCGGGCCAGCGCATTCAAGCGATGCTTAGCCTTGACAAGGTTGGTGAGGCTGCGCTTGAGAGCTATAAAGAGCTTGTTGACCTTGGTGACCACCTGTTTGTGACGGGTGAGGTTATCACTTCGAAGCGTGGCGAGTTGAGCGTTTTGGTTAGCGAGTGGAAGATGGCTGCTAAAACCATTCGCCCGCTACCTAACATGCACAATGAGCTTGGCGAAGAATACCGCGTTCGTCACCGCTATGTTGACTTGATTGTTCGCGACCGTGCGCGTGAGGTTGTGCAGATTCGCGCCAACGTGATGAAGTCTTTGCGCCGCACTTTTGAGGCTCGCAGCTACACCGAGGTTGAGACCCCGATGTTGCAGACGATTCACGGTGGTGCAAGTGCCCGCCCGTTCAAGACTCACAGCAACGCGTTTGACACTGAGTTGTTCTTGCGCATCGCGCCTGAGTTGTTCTTGAAGCGTGCAGTGGTTGGTGGCATCGACCGCGTGTTTGAGATCAACCGCAACTTCAGAAACGAGGGTGCTGACCGCACTCACTCACCTGAGTTTGCGATGCTCGAAGCCTATGAAGCTTATGGCGACTACAACAGCATCGCCGACCTAACCCAGTCGCTCATTCAAAATGCAGCGATGGATGTCTTCGGCACCCATCTCGTCGAACTCGAAGGCGGCGAGATCAACGACCTGTCGGGTTCGTGGCCACGCATTTCGATGTTTGAGTCGCTCAGCGAGGCTGCCGGTGTGCAGATCACGCCCGAGACTCCGATTGCCGAGCTGAAGTCGTTGGCAACCAAAGTTGGCATTGAAATCGACCACCCGTTGCACGGCAAATATGTTGAAGAGCTTTGGGAACACTTTGTGAAGACCAACCTGGTCAAGCCAACCTTCGTCATCGATTTTCCGGTTGACACATCACCTTTGACTCGCGACCACCGCAGCAAGAGCGGCGTGGTTGAGAAGTGGGATCTTTACGTTCGCGGCTACGAACAGGCCACCGGCTATAGCGAGCTTGTTGACCCAGTGATTCAGCGCGCACGTTTCGTTGAGCAGGTCACCTTGGCTGCAGCCGGCGACCCTGAGGCCATGAAGCTCGACGAAGACTTTTTGAAGGCACTCGAGTTTGGCATGCCACCTTCGGGCGGCATGGGCATGGGCATCGACCGCCTGCTCATGAGCCTGACCGGTCTTGGCATTCGCGAAACCATCATGTTTCCGTTAGTGAAATAGGGGCGCTCAAATAACCATGAACGAATTTTTGATTGGTGCATGGGATGTCCTCCTTGCACTAACCCCACCGATTCTCGTTGGCGCAATCTTTTGGGTGGTCATGCGCTCAATCATTCGCTCAGACCGCACCGAGCGCAAAGTTTATGCCAAAATCGAGGCCGAAGAGATCGCCAAGTTTGAGGCAGCCAAGGCTGCTCGCCAGGCAGCCCAGAAGCCAAGCGCGGGTTCTGCTGCGCAGGCGAAAGCATCCGAGTCAAAAAACTAGTAGCAATTTCACCCTAGGGCGAACATTGCCCAAAAGGTCTTGCCGATTCTCTAACATCTCTAATAGACACCTAGGTTGTCGACCCGTTTTGGGCAAGGAGTAAGCATGTTTGAGAAGTTCACCGACAAAGCTCGTCGAGTGGTTGTTTTGGCACAAGAAGAAGCCAAGATGCTAAACCACAACTACATCGGCACCGAGCACATTCTGCTCGGTTTGATTCACGAGGGCGAAGGCGTCGCAGCCAAGTCACTCGAGGCGCTGGGTGTTTCTCTCGACGCCGTTCGCGAGCAGGTGCAAGAGATCATCGGCCAGGGTCAGCAGGCGCCGACCGGCCACATTCCATTCACCCCTCGCGCTAAAAAGGTTCTTGAGCTTTCACTTCGTGAGGCTTTGCAACTTGGCCACAGCTACATCGGCACTGAGCACCTTTTGCTCGGCTTGATTCGCGAGGGCGAAGGCGTGGCCGCTCAGGTTCTTGTGAAGCTTGGCGCCGACACCAACCGTGTGCGCCAGCAGGTTATTCAGCTGCTCTCTGGTTTTCAGGGCAAAGAGACCGTCAACGTTGGCGGCGAGCAGGCAGCCCCGCAAAAGGGTTCGCAGATTCTTGACCAGTTTGGTCGCAACCTGACCCAGGCGGCAGCCGACGGCAAGCTCGACCCGGTGATTGGTCGCGAGCGCGAAATCGAACGCGTGATGCAGATTCTTTCGCGCCGTTCAAAGAACAACCCAGTTTTGATCGGTGAGCCTGGCGTGGGCAAGACCGCAGTTGTTGAGGGCTTGGCTCAAGCAATCGTCAACGGCAACGTGCCAGAAACCCTAAAAGGCAAACAGCTTTACAGCTTAGATATGGGCTCACTCATCGCCGGCAGCCGTTACCGCGGCGACTTCGAAGAGCGCCTGAAGAAGGTCACCAAAGAGATTCGCACCCGCGGCGACATCATCACTTTTATCGACGAGATCCACACCTTGGTTGGCGCTGGCGCTGCCGAAGGTGCAATCGACGCAGCCTCAATCTTGAAGCCGTTGCTAGCTCGAGGCGAACTTCAGACCATCGGTGCGACCACCCTAGATGAATACCGCAAATACTTCGAAAAAGACGCAGCCCTGGCTCGTCGCTTTCAGTCGGTTCAGGTCAATGAGCCATCGTTGCCTCACACCATCAACATTTTGAAGGGCCTTCGCGACCGCTACGAAGCGCACCACAAGGTTTCAATCACCGACGCAGCAATCGTTGCAGCCGCCAACATGGCAGACCGCTATGTCACAGACCGCTTCTTGCCAGACAAGGCAATCGACCTGCTCGACGAAGCCGGTGCTCGTTTGCGCCTGTCGATTTTGTCGTCACCGCCTGAGCTTCGCGAAATCGAAGAGCAGATCGTTGCCGTGCGCGTTGCCAAAGAGAAGGCCATCGAAGGCCAAGACTTTGAACTAGCAGCATCAAAGCGCGACGAAGAAAAGAAGCTAAGCGCCGAGCGCGTGCGCCTTGAGAAGCAATACCGCGACGGCAACGTGCGCGCTCAGGGCATCGTTGACGAAGGCCTTATCGCTGAAGTATTGGCGCAGGCAACGGGAATCCCCGTTTTCAAACTCACCGAAGAAGAGTCAGCAAAGCTCATCTTTATGGAGCAAGAACTGCACAAGCGCGTCATTGGCCAAGAAGAAGCCATCGCCGCTCTGTCAAAGACCATTCGCCGTCAGCGCGCGGGCCTAAAAGACCCGAAGCGCCCATCAGGCTCATTCATCTTTGCTGGCCCAACCGGCGTTGGCAAGACCGAGTTGGCCAAAGCGCTTGCTGAGTTCTTGTTCGACGACGAAGGCGCACTGATCTCGCTCGACATGAGCGAATATGGCGAGAAGCACACCGTCTCACGCCTATTCGGTGCCCCTCCGGGCTTCGTAGGCTTCGAAGAGGGTGGCCAGCTAACCGAAAAAGTTCGCCGCAAGCCGTTCTCTGTTGTGCTGTTCGACGAAATCGAAAAAGCTCACCCAGACATCTTCAACTCACTTCTTCAGATTCTTGAAGAGGGTCGTTTGACCGATGGCCAAGGTCGCATTGTTGACTTCAAGAACACCGTGATCATCATGACCACTAACCTCGGCACCCGCGACATTTCGCGCGGCACCATGGGCTTCGCTCTTGAGGGCAACGCACAGAACGACTACGAGCTCATGAAGGGCAAGGTCAACGAAGAGCTAAAGCGCAACTTCAAGCCAGAGTTCTTGAACCGTGTTGACGAAACCATCGTGTTCCCTCAGCTCAGCAAGCCTGAACTTCGCCAGATCGTTGACCTGTTCGTCAAGCGCCTAGCAGTGCGTCTTGAAGACCGCGACATGACCATCGAAGTTAGCCCAGCGGCTAAAGACCGTCTCATCGAGATTGGTTTCGACCCAGCTCTAGGTGCGCGCCCATTGCGTCGTGCCGTTCAGCGCGAGGTCGAAGACAAGCTCAGCGAGAAGATCTTGCACGGCGAGCTCACTTCAGCCAGCCACGTCACGGTTGACTTTGTTGACGGAGCTTTCACGTTCGTCTCGCGAGCCCAGGTTCGCGAAACCGTAACCCAGGCGCTTTAAAACGTTAAGCAATGCCCCCGCCTCGAGCGGGGGTTTTGCCGTTTGAGGCTCGATAACATTGCTTTATGACTTATCGCGTGCGACCAGCTCGAGCCACTGACATTCCAGCGGTTCACGCACTGCGCCAGCCTTGGGTTGAGCAGGGTGTTTTGCTGGGCCGCGAAAAGGTCGAGATGTATGAGCAGGTTCAAGAGATGCTCCTAGCGGTTGACGACCAAGACTCGGTTGTTGGCTGTGGAGCCTTGCACGTGATGTGGCAAGACCTCGCCGAGATTCGAAGCGTAGTAATCGACAACAACCTGCAGGGCCAAGGCATCGGCCACCTCATAATCGATGCCCTGGTCGAACGGGCTCGCGAGCTCGGCATCAAGCGAATCTTTTGCCTCACCTTTGAAACCGAGTTTTTTGGTCGCCACGGCTTCAGTGAAATTGCTGACACACCGGTTGACGAAGCAACGTTTGCCGAAATGGTTCGCTCAAGTGACGAAGGTATCGCAGAGTTTCTTGACCTCGCCCGTGTGAAACAAAACACGCTCGGCAACACTCGAATGCTTCGCGTTATCTAAGCCCCCTGCTTTAATAAGCTTGTGAGCAACCAAACCCCGAACCGACGCCGCCTTCCAAAGCGGGTTTATCGTCGTCGCCAAATTGGATGCCTTGCTGTCGTGATTATTCTGGCTGCCATTGTTTGGGGCATAAGCTCGCTGGTTTCAAGCTTGAGCAACCCGGCAAGCAGCAGTAGCAACTCGCCCACGAACACACCAGCCTCGACTGCCGCAGCGGGCGAGCATTGTGCTCCAGGTGCCATTGTGGTTACCCCAGTGGTGACAGACAAGGCTGGCAAAGAAGCCCGTCAAAGTTTTGGCACAAAAGAGCTGCCTTATTTTGGTTTCACACTCACCAATACCAGTGAGGTCGATTGCAAGTTCAACGTTGGCAGCGCCGAACAGTTTTATAGCGTGACCAGCGGCTCAGATGTCTATTGGAGCTCGAAAGACTGCGACCGCACCGGCACCGTCGATCTAGACATGGTGATCAAAGCCGGTGAAAAGCTCGACAGCGCCTCAACCGTTTGGGAGCGCGTGCGATCTTCGAGCTCTGGCTGCAATGCGGCGTCTGGTCAGGCCGCTGTGCCTGCCGGCGGAGCAACTTTTCACCTTAACGTGTCAGTTGCCGGCGTGCTCAGCGACCCAGCCAAGGGCGCCTTCATTCTGCGTTAGCCTGTTGGGCTTTGAGTGCTCACGAAAAAACGACCGCAATCTGTGTCTCTATGGCTGTCAAAATTTCTTCGGCTGAAAGGCCAACGTTCGCGGGTGAACTCAAATTCAAAAACATGATGCTAGTCGTTATCAGGGCCAACTGATGACACTTTTCTTCGCCCATCTTTTCGTCACGCTCAAGAATCTCTTGCACTGCCGCTTGGGTGCCTGCCATTAGCCTCAAAGCTTCGTCTCTATGTTCATCGAGACTGGTGCCAAAAACAACTTCTCGCAAATAAGCTCGACCGTTTTCGGTATGTTCACGGTTGCAGTGCACGATGGGCGCAAGCAGAGCCACTATTGCTTTAAGTCGATCGGTTTCGGCCTTAGCAGCTGCGAGCCCTGTTTCGTGTGCCGAAACATAGGCGGCGTTTTGCGCAAGCAAAAGCAATTCACCCTTTGTCTTGGCATAAAGAAATAACGTGCCTGAGGCAACATCTGCCAGCTCGGCCACTGCAGCCGTAGAGACCTCGCTGATGCCCTTTTTTGCAAAAAGTTCACGCGCGGCGGCTTTGATGCGCTCAAGCTTGTCAAGTTTGTTGCGCTCGCGCCTCCCAAGTTGGGCGCTAGCGCTGGCCTCTAAGGCCACAGAAGTTGCGTTGAAAGTTGCAGACACTTTTCTAATCTACTGAATTGATGACGAGAACGGCTTTGCCGCTGCCCGATCTGCCGTTAGCCAGAGCCTCGAGTGCTGCTGGGGCATCGGCAAACGCAAGCTCTCGAACGGCAATCGGTTTGATGGTCTGTGCTGCAAACAAAGAAGCTAGGTGCGCCATCTGGCTGCCTGAAGCTTCAACAAACAAGAACTCATAGGTCACGCCCAGGGCTTTTGCCTGTTTGTTCACCTTTGAGCTCAACAGCTTGATGATGAAGCGAAGCATTGGGTTCAGATTGGCGCGGCGAGCAAAGCCTGAGTCAGGTGGGCCTGTGATGCCGACCACCTTGCCACCACGTCGAAGCACCTTGAGTGAATTCAACAGCGTCTCGCCTCCCTGAGTGTCTAGAACCAAATCGAAGCCAGAAAGAATCTCGGCAAATTTTTGCGTATTGTAATCGATGACAATGTCGGCCCCAAGTTCGCGAACATACGCCGCGCTCGCTGCGCTAACGGTGGTAGCAACCTCTGCCCCCAACAGTTTTGCCATCTGAATGGCGAGCGAACCAACACCACCGGCCCCGCCGTGAATCAGAACTTTCTGCCCAGCTTGCAGGTTGCCGCGCTCAACCAACGCCTGCCATGCCGTGAGCCCCACGAGTGAAACCGCAGCTGCCTCGGCCATTGAAAGCGACTCGGGTTTGAGTGCTAGATCAGCCTGGTCAACGGCTATGAACTCGGCAAAGCTGCCGATGCGAGACTGGTCGGGTTTGCCAAAAACTAAATCGCCCACCTTAAATGCGCTCACCTCAGAACCCACTTCGACCACTTCGCCGGCAAGGTCATTGCCCAAAATCAAGGGCATTTTATAGGGCAGGGTTGCCTTGAAGGCGCCCTGGCGAAGCATCTCGTCGACTTGGTTGAGGCTCGCGGCGGCGATTTTGACCAACACGTCGTTTGGCCTAACTACAGGCGCCACGACTTCGGCAAGTTCAAGCGAAGCCCTATATTTGCGAATTAAATATGCTTTCATGAACGTGACCTTTCAAATCAAAGTGAGTTTACTCATTTATGAGCCTACTCAATAAAACTGAGATGCCAAATTGGGAGTGACATTGGCGCTTAGGCGGGCCACTGGTTGAGACGGGCCACGCGCTTAGGCGGGCCACTGGTTGAGGCGGGCCACGCGCTGAGGTGTGTTACCAGTTGAGGCCGAGTGCTAAGGCTGCTCGCAGGTTGCCGACCGTGCTGTCGATTGAACGAGCAAAGCCCAACCTGTCAGCTTCGGCTTGACGAACCTTTGCGCCGGTGACCGCGCGAATTTCGCCGGCGAGGCTGATCTCGCCAAAAGCGGCGAGGTTGTGTGCGATTGGCTTGTCTTGCATCGCAGATGCGATGGCCAAAGCAATCGCTAGGTCGGCTGCAGGCTCGCTCAGGCGCACGCCGCCCACGGTTGACACATAAACCTCATGCTCGCTCAATCGCATGCCAGCACGGCGTTCAAGCACCGCGAGCAGCATTGAAACTCTTGAGGCGTCAACCCCGTTCACCACACGCCTTGGCTGTGGCGCTGAAGACTTAACCACGAGTGCTTGAACTTCGGCAATCATTGGCCGGCGACCTTCGATGGTCACGGTGACGCAGGTGCCAGAAACCGGAGTATCACCGCGGCTTAGAAACAAACCGCTCGGGTCGGGCACTTCTGCAATGCCCTCACCCGTCATTTCAAAACAACCGACTTCATCGGTCGGGCCAAAGCGGTTCTTTTGACAACGAATGAAACGAAGTGAAGTTTGGCGGTCGCCTTCAAAATGGCAAACCACGTCAACTAGGTGCTCGAGCACTCTTGGGCCTGCGATGGTTCCATCTTTGGTGACGTGCCCAACCAGCAACACTGGCATGTCGCGCTCTTTGGCCACCTTGATGATGTTGCTCGCAACCTCGCGAATCTGACTAGGCATGCCGGCGGCACCGTCGATGTCGGCGGCCGCAATGGTCTGAACCGAGTCAACGATTAGCAGATCTGGCGAAACCTCAGCGATTTGCCCCAACACGCTCGACAGGTCGGTTTCGGCCGCCAAATAGAGCAGGGGCTCTAGGCCGCCGGTGCGCTCGGCGCGCAACTTGATCTGCCCAACAGATTCTTCACCGCTGACATAGAGCACTTTGAGCCCGCGAGCAGCAGCTTTGGCCGCAACTGAAAGCAAGAGTGTTGATTTGCCCACGCCAGGCTCACCAGAAAGCAGAACCACAGCACCGGCGACTAAACCACCGCCGAGCACTCGGTCGAATTCGCCGACCCCGGTCGATGAAGACGCAGCCTGCAGAGTGCTCACCTCGGTGATTGGCTTGGCGGCACTCGATGGTGCAATGAGTGCAGCCGTGACCCGCTTGGCTGCGACGCCGGTCGCAGCGCCAACCGGCTGCACAGTGCCCCAAGCCTGACATTCGCCGCAGCGCCCAGCCCACTTGATGGTGCTCCAGCCGCACTCGGTGCAGGCGAAGTCATTCTTGTTTTTGGCGCTAGCCATGTGGGGCCTCCAAGGCGGGGAGAATAAAGAAACGTTTTCACAGAAGCCACATATTGAGCGGCGCTGCGATTACTCCAAAGTTACACGCCGCTGCCGACAAACGGCCCGAGCTTTAGACTTGCTTTGTGAATATTCAACGTCTTGCAATTCTTGGCACTGGCTCAATGGGCAAAGCCATTTTGGCTGGGCTAATCAAATCAGGTTTCAACCCTGCAAACATCACTGCAACCACGAAATCTGCGGCCAGCGCTGATTCTCTGACAGCAGAGCATGGAATTCTGGCATTCGCTCTTGAAAACGGCGAAGATGCCAACCAGATGGCAGTGGCCGGTGCTGATGTGGTTTTGGTGGCAGTCAAACCCGCCTATGTGAACCTAACCCTTGCCGAGGTCGCCGAAAACCTTGACGACGGCGCTCTAGTGATCAGTGTTGCTGCGGGAATCACAATCGGCAGCATGCAAGACGTTACCCCCGAAGACGTTGCCGTTGTGCGTGCCATGCCAAACACCCCAGCCATCGTTGGTCGAGCGATCACAGGTTTAGCTGCAGGCAGCCGAGCTACCAAAGAAGACCTCGACACTGCCATCGCACTGTTCGAAACCGTTGGCCAAACCATCACAGTCGAAGAATCTCAGATTGACGCACTCAGCACCGTCAGCGGCAGTGGCCCGGCCTATGTCTTCTATTTGATTGAGCAGTTCACCGCCGCCGCCGAGACTCTCGGCTTCACGCCAGAACAGTCGGCGCTCATGGTCAACGAAACTTTCTTGGGTGCAAGCCTGTTGCTTGAAGCCAGTGGCAAAGCACCAGCTGAGTTGCGCCGTCAGGTCACCAGCCCAAACGGCACCACTGAACGAGCCATCGCAGAACTTGAAAAAGCAGAGCTAAAAGCAACTTTTGAGCTCGCAACAGCAGCCGCATTGGCACGCGCCCGTGAAATTGCCAGCGGCAAGCGATAACCTAAACCCATGAGCGATATCTTTAATGCGATTTCAGATGCCACTCGTCGCCAAATTTTGGGGGCTTTGGCAATCAACCCTGGTCAGACTGTTAGCGAACTTGTAACGCTAACCGGCGAGGGTCAGCCGACGGTTTCGAAGCACCTCAAAACTTTGCGCGACTTGAACCTGGTGACCGTTGAAGCCGAAGGTCAGACTCGCAAATATTCGCTCAACCCTGCGCCATTGGCTGAGGTTGGCGCTTTTCTAGGTGCCGTGAGCGCCGAAGCAACCAGCGAAGCCGCGGTTGCCAAGCACGAATCAGAAGTCACGGCAAAAGCTGTGGTGTCAGCCATTGAATCAAAGCTTGCCGTCAAACTTGGTGAAGCCGGCGAAGGCCTAGGCTCATGGGTGGCAGAGTCAGCAGACTGGCTAGGCGACCAGCTCAATGAGCGAGTGTTTGAAAAGATTGACGAAGACAAACTAGGTCACGAACTTGGTCGTCGCATGGCTGACGCAAAGTTTGCTGCCGAAAAGTCAGCTCGAGAGGCAGCTGCTGCTGCCAAGGCAAAACTCGATGAAGGCTTGCAGGCGGCCAAGAGTCGTTTCAAAAACCAAGGTCCTGAGTCAGACTAGGCACGCACCTCAGGCCAAAGCCGCTTGGCCGCAGGGAATCCTCGCTCTAGCTTTGAAAGAACCCGCCAAAAGCGGCGAGCATCGCTTGGTTCCATTCGTGATCTGAAACCGGGTCATTGTCGAGCATGCCCACCACACGGCCAAGCAACATTCCCAAAATCATTACTGACACGGCGCGAGGGGCTAGGCCGGCTCGCAAGATTCCTCGTTCGTGAAGCATCTGCATCACTTCGGTGAGTTGGTCGGTGAGCTGGTGTTGAACTTCGGCCAGACTCTCACGAAGCTGTTGGCGCCCGACCGAGTTGCCGATAATCGCAACACGCTCAAAAGGCGACTGATGGCTAAAGTGTGAGTTTAGAAATTCTTCCATCTCTGCACGATGGCTGGCCAGTTCGCCGACATTGTGAATGTTTTGCCACCAGCGCTTGGCGCGCGCGATATCTTCTGTTATCGAAGACGAAAAGTTGTGAACGTAGGTAGCTCGAATGAGCCCGTTGCGATCGCCGAAGTGATGATAAATAGAGCCGACCGAAACTTTGCTAACCGCAGAGATTTCTTGAATGCGCACTGCCGATTCGCCTCCGGTCTTGAGGGCATCATTGGTGGCCTGAATCACGGAATCGACAGTTTCACGCGCACGATTTTGCACCGGGTTGGGCGTGGCTCTTTTTATCGCCATCTGCAGGTGCTCCTAGCTGAACTGATTTCAAACTGAATGCATTTAGGTCATTATTGCAACATTTATAAATCGAAAAGCAAATTAATTAAAAAAACTTCGCACACCAACAACCATTAGTGTGCGAAGTAAGTATTTTTTAGATCGAGCGGCTAGCTCTTTTTGCGCTTCTTTGACTTTGCGAAGCCTTTTTCTGTGACGAATGTCAGAAGAATCAGTGCTAGCAGCGCACCGCCAACCTGAGCCAACATCAGTTCAACGCCCACGTTGGCCTGGATGCCTGCGCCTGAAACCGCGGTGAAGAAGCGACCAAAAGTGACCGCTGGGTTCGCGATGGCGTGAGTGCTGGTGAATGTGCCAGCTGCAAAAACCCAGGCTGCCACAACCGTTGCAGCAAGGTTGCCCTTGCCCGAACCGGCAAACTTTGCGAACAACCAAACCAAAACGGTGGTGCCAACCAACTCACTCACTATGACTGCTGGCGTTGCCAAGATTTCGCCGGTGTTGAAGGTTAGGTTTGCGCCTTGGTTCCAAATGGTTGCAGCCAGTGCAACACCGGCAACTGAACCTGCTAGCTGAGCGGCAACATAGGTGCCGAACTGTGCGCCGCTGAGCTGGCGTCGGGCAAAGAAGAAGAGTGACACGACTGGGTTGAAGTGACCGCCACTGAGGTCACCAAAAAGAACCATCATCAGGCCAAGCGCAACCGGGGCGGCAACCCCACCAAATGGTGATGCCGAGGCTGTAGCGCCAACAATTGCTGTCAAGAAAACTGCGGTGCCGATGAACTCGGCAATGATTTGGCGTGTGAGTTTGTTGAGTTTCAAAGCTTAAGCCTCTCTAGTTAGCAAGGTCGATTAGTACTTCGTTGTACTTCAAGAATCCTGGTTTGAACGGTGGGTCAAACCTTGACCAATAAAGGCTACCGCTTGTCGCGAGGCCAGCGGCTGCGACGGCCCGCAAAAGTTCTTCGCCTTCTGACTCGAATTTGTCCCAACTCCACGACCCACGAAAGCCATGGGCGGCGGTGAGGTGTTCTGGCACTTCTTTAATTTCGAGGATGCCCGCCTGCGGCACCGGAGCATCGGCAAGTTCAAAGTCAGCCGGCATTACGAAGCTGATGATGTGCTCGCCGGTGTCTAGCGGCTGTTGAATGACCGGGGCTGTCATGGCGATTTTTTTTCGGTTGGCATTGGCGCCGCTGATGTATGACAGCAGCGAACCGAAGGCTCGGTTGCCCGCAGTCAGAAACTCACCGCGCTGTTTGGCCTGCACAAGAACCCACTTTTGATAACGACGCACCTCAAAACCGTTATGTTGCGAAACTACTGAGTACACCTGTTTTTGGGTCATAGCCCGAGCATAGGCTAGGATTTAGAGATAACCAAAGTTGCCGAAGGTCTTTCGTGCGACGAAATCTTTCTGTGAGGTCCCTGTGGGTTCAGTTATCAAAAAGCGCCGCAAGCGTATGTCGAAGAAGAAGCACCGCAAGTTGCTTCGCAAGACTCGCCACCAGCGTCGCAATAAGAAATAGTCTTAAGACTTAAAACAATCAACCCCGCCTGAGTGCGGGGTTTTTTGTTGCCTGGTTTTTAAGGCCGCGGGCTGGGGGACTGGCTAGTGACTCAGAAACTTGTTGGCTCGCAACTCGCGCTTCTTGAAGTCAAGAATGCGCCAGCCAGCAGCCTTGGCGTGAACTGCCAAGATCTTGTCTGGGTTCACTGCAACCGAGTGGCCAACCAAAGTCAGCATCGGCAAATCGTTGTGAGAGTCGCTGTAGGCATAACTGCGACGCAGGCTTATGCCGCGTTCTTTGGCTAGCGCTTGAACGGCCTTGCGCTTGGCTTTGCCGTGCAGCGCTTTGCCAACAAGGTTGCCGGTGAGAATGCCGTCTTTGGTTTCAATGATCGTGCCCAGGGCGCCAGTTAAGCCAAGGCGCTTGGCGATGACGTCGGCGATTTCTTGTGGTGTCGCCGTGACCAACCAAACTTCGCGACCTTCAGCCACGTGCATTTTTGCAAGGCGCACGGTTTCGGGCCAAAGCTTTGGTTTGATGTGGTTGTCATAAACCTCATCGGTGAGCGACATCAGGTCATCAGCCTTGTGACCAGCGACCAATGCCAACGCGCGGTCTTTGATGCTGTTCATGGTGTTGTTGTTCTCACCCTTGGCGATAAAACGCATCTGGTGCCAGGCGAAGCTCCACATTTGAGCTCGCGTGAAAAACTTGCGTTCATAAGCGCACTTGCCAAACAAAAAGCTGCTCGAACCACGCAAAATGGTGTTGTCAACGTCAAAGAAGGCCGCTTCGATTTTTTTCGCAGGGGTCAAACTTGAGTCAACAGTTAGTTGGGCTTTTTCGGGCACCACTCAATGTTAATGCTTAGGTAGCATTGGCTCGTGACCCTTAGCCATTCGTTAACCTTGATTTCAAAACCCGGTTGCCATTTGTGTGAAGACGCCGAGGCAGTAATCACTCGGGTTCTTGCCGAGTTTGAGGCCGAGAGCACTGGCATCCGTCTTGATTTAAATCACAAAAACATCTTGGATGATCCCGCACTGCACGCCCGCTATTCCGAAGAGATTCCGGTGTTGCTAATCGACGGCAAGGTTCACAACTATTGGCACATTGACCCGGTGAGGTTGCGCCAAGCGCTTGATGCTCTGGGCTAACCCCTTGGTGAGTGCTCTAGGTGAGCCCGCTAAGGAGTGTCTCTAGGTGAGGTTGGCGTCGGCCCAAATGTTGATGGCTTTTTGTACGAACACCGCAAGCCCAGGCTGGTAGGCCTCGTAGGTTGCTTTGAAGGCGGGGTCGATCACATAGGTGAGAGCCAGCGACTTGTAGGCGATGCGATTAGGCACCCAGAACTGCTTGACAAACGCGTAGTGCTTGCCCACCCACTCTTGAACCACCGGGTCGTCAATGTCTGCACCGTTAGCTAGTAGGTCACCGAGGGCACGACCGATGTTGTCGTGCTGGGCGCTGTATTCAGCATGCTGGCTGGCAGAAACCCCTTGGTTGAAACTCTGGTTATAAGAGATGAATTCAGACATTTGCGTTTTGCGCTTGCAAGCTAGTGGTTCTGGTCGGCCTGTGGCTTATGGCTCTAGGCGGTTTGGGCCACGGAACAAGAAACCGACTTCGCGAATGTTTGGCTGGTGCAAAAGCAACATCAAAACGCGAAGCAAGCCCATGCCGAAACCACCGTGAGTTGGTGCGCCATATTTGAAGAAGTCAAGGTAGGTCTGAAGGCCTTCGGGCTCTAGACCCTTTTGCTTGACCTGTTCGATTAGCACGTCGAGGCGGTGCTCACGCTGAGCGCCGGTGGTGATTTCGGTGCCGCGCCAGATGAGGTCGTAGCTCTTGGTGAGCGTTGGGTCGGTCTCTGAGCGCATGTGATAGAACGGGCGCACGCTGGCCGGGTAGTCGGTCAAGAACACAAACTCGTGGCCGAAGGTTTCTGCAACGTGAGCTGCGATTTGGCGCTCACCCTCTGGGTCCATGTCGCCACCGCGGGTGATCTCGTGGCCGCGAGCTGCAACAATCTCAACAGCCTCGTGCAATGGAATGCGTGGGAACGGCAGGGTTGGAACAACCACGTCAACGCCAAAGCGGGCAAGAATTTCTTCGCCGTGTTTCTCTTTGACGGCACTTAGAGCAGTGTGAAGCAATTGTTCTTGAATCGCCATGACGTCTTCGTGTGAGTCGATCCAAGAAACTTCGATGTCAACCGAGACAAACTCGGTAGCGTGACGTGAGGTGAACGAAGGGTCGGCGCGAAACACTGGGCCGATTTCAAAGATGCGGCCAAGGCCCGACATCATGGCCATCTGCTTATAGAACTGTGGGCTCTGAGCGAGGTAGGCGTGGCCTTCGAAATATTCGAGCTTGAACAGCTCAGCGTTTGACTCTGAAGGCGAGGCCATGAGCTTAGGTGAGTGAATCTCAACAAAGCCGTTCTCAACCCAGTAGGTGCGCCATGCAGCCTCGATGGTGGTCTGAATCTTGAAGACTAGATTCATCTCTGGGCGGCGAAGGTCTAAGAAGCGCCAGTCCATGCGCTTGTCGATGCTGGTGTCGTCGGCAATCGGAGTTTCTGGGTCAGCCAGAGTGATGATCTCTAGGTCGTCGAGCTGAATCTCAAGACCGCCAAGCTTTACGCGCTCGTCGTGAACCAAACGGCCAGTGACCCAAACGAATGAACCGTTAGTCAAGCTTGAAACTTTGTCGGCAAGAGCGTCTTCTTCTTCACGACGAGGGTAGGTGACCTGAACATCGCCCGACTCATCACGCAAAATCACAAACTGAATGCGCTTCTGGTCGCGAAGCTTTTCAACCCACCCGCCAAGAATCACAGGGCCGTCAGGCAATGCCGACAGTTGGCTAACAAGTTTGCGGTCTCTCATGGTTCCTAGCTTTCGTTTGTGCCGACCAACCCTTAAGGGTTGCCGAACGCTCTAAGGGTCAAGTTTAGCCAAGGGTAAGCTTGTAATCGACCCTTATCGCCTGCAACGGCACCCAACTGCCTTCAAAGAACTGAGCTCATGACAGCAACGCGTGTTCACTTGATTCGTCACGGTGAAGTGCACAACCCAGACGGCATTCTTTATGGCCGTTTGCCAAACTTTGGGTTGTCAGAGCGCGGTCACAAAATGGCTCGTCTTGCAGCCCTAGATCTGCAATCGCAAGGTCGCCCGGTGACAACTTTGCGCGTCTCACCATTGCAGCGCACTCGTGAATCTGCCGCCCCGGTGCAAGAGGTTTTTGGCCTTGAGCCGATTATTGACGAGCGCGTTATTGAACCTCACAACTTTTTTGAGGGCAAGAAGGTTTCTCTCAAAGCTTTGATTCGCAAACCGGCCATGTGGTGGCAGTTGCGAAACCCGATGCGCCCAAGTTGGGGCGAACCCTTTGTGTCGGTTCGAGGTCGCATGCTGGCTGCGCTTGAAGAAGCCTGGTCAAGCACCGATTCGGGCGATGCCGTGATTGTGAGCCACCAGATGCCGATTTGGGTGACACACTTGGCCATCGGCGGGCACAGGCTTTTTCACAACCCAAAGCTTCGCCGCTGCGCACTTTCGAGCATTACAAGTTTTGAAAAAATCGACGGCAAGTTCATCGAAGTTGACTATCGCGAACCGGCAGCTGCGCTGTTGGTCGGCGCGATTGACGTAGGAGCGGTCTAGTGAAAAACCTCGCAACAGTTTTTGGCGCACGACCAGGTTTGGGCGCAGAGCGACGTTCGGGCGCACAGCGACGTTCGGGCGCACAGCGACGTTCGGGCGCTCGCCGAGCTTTGTCAGGCGCGGCGCTTGTTGCCGTTGCGACGATGTTGCTGAGCGGTTGCGCCAGCAACGACAACCTCGCCAACCAGTTTCGCAACGGCGACAACAAAAACTACATCGCGGGCGATGGAACCGTGACCGAGTTCAATGCGCCTCGACCTGGCCCTGTCGAATGGGCTGGCGAGAGCGACATGGGTGGTCAGATCAGCAGTGCCAACCTGACCGGCGTGCCGATTGTTATGAACTTTTGGTATGCCGGCTGTGCGCCGTGCCGTGCCGAAGCGCCTTTGCTGGTGAAGCTTGCCAAAGAGTTCGATGGCAAAGTTCAGTTTGTGGGCGTGAACGTGCGCGACACCGCCGGCACCGCCAACGCGTTTGAGCGCAACTTTAAGATTGACTACCCGTCGATCATCGACAACAGCAACGGCAGCGTCGTGTTGGCTTTCACCGGAATCGTCACCCCGCAAGCCGTACCCACCACTTTGGTTATTGACAAAACCGGCCGGGTTGAGGCGCGCATTTTGGGCCGTGCCGATGAATCAACCCTTCGTGCACTGATCAAGACGGTTGCCACCGAATAACTATGAACCCTGCTGAAGTTGTGCTCAATGGTTCGCTGCTCGCAGCGATGCCATTAGCGTTGCTTGCCGGTTTGGTGTCGTTCTTATCGCCTTGCGTGCTGCCGCTGGTGCCAGGTTATTTGGGCTACGTCTCGGGCATGGCTGGTCGTTCTGACGGCTCTGGGGCAAGTCAAGCACCGGCTCGCAGCCGCGTGGTTTTGGGCAGTGCCCTTTTTGTGCTTGGCTTCACGGTTGTGTTTGTGACTCTCGGCGCGGGCGCCGGCAGCTTAGGTTTGTTGTTCACGGGCACAGCCAAGACCGTTACCCAGATTGTCTTGGGCGTTTTCGTTTTTGTGATGGGTCTTGTGATGGTCGGTGAAATCGGCTGGTTGCAGCGCACCGTGAAACTCAGCTTCAAGCCGCGCTATGGCCTTTGGGGTGCGCCACTGCTCGGCTTGGTTTTTGGTCTGGGGTGGACCCCTTGCATCGGCCCAACTCTCAGCACAGTGCTAACGTTGGCGGCTCAGCAGCAGTCGAGCGCGCGTGGTGCATTGCTTGCGGTTTGCTATGCCGTTGGCCTCGGCTTGCCCTTTATCGCGATTGCCGCCGGCTTTAGTTTTGCGACCCGTTCGGTGGCTTTTGTCAAGCGCAATCTGCGCGCGTTTAATCTTGGCGGCGGCGTGTTGTTAATGGTGTTAGGTTTGCTGCTGGCGACCGGCATCTGGAACCTCGTCGTTGCCCAATTGCAGGAGGTGCTAAGTGGATTCATCCCGGCCGTCTGACCACGTTTCAAATGAAGCCAATGTTGTTTCGCCAGAGCTTGGCGTTGTTGGTTGGCTTCGTTGGGTGTGGCGTTCGCTCACCTCGATGCGAACCGCGCTCATCTTGCTGTTGCTGCTTGCCGCCGCGGCTATTCCCGGCTCGATTTACCCTCAGCGCAGCGCCGACCCTAATGGTGTGACAAGTTATTTTCAGCAGAACCCTGACCTCGCTAGAACCCTTGACGCTTTTCAACTGTTCGACGTTTATTCTTCGGTGTGGTTTAGTGCGATCTATATTTTGCTGTTCATTTCTTTGATCGGATGCGTGGTGCCACGCGCAATCGTTCACGGCAAGGCTATGGTTTCGCCACCGCCGGCCACCCCTCGCAAACTTTCGCGCATGCCCGCTTATTTCATCAGCAAGTCCAAGTCGGCGGCTAACGAGTCAATCGTTGGCGAGGCTGCTGCGCTTCTCAAGAAGCAGGGTTATCGCGTTGAAGTTGACGGTGACTCGGTTAGTGCTGAGCGCGGTTATTTGCGTGAGACTGGCAACCTAATCTTTCACGTTTCGTTGATTGGTGTTTTGGTTGCGGTTGGCTTTGGCGGTGCCTTTAGCTACAGCGGTCAGCGCCTGTTGGTTGAGGGTGACACTTTTGTGAACAACCTTGCCGGCTATGACTCATTTTCACCCGGAGCATTCTTTAACGAAAACAACTTGCAACCGTTCAGCATGAGCCTTGACAAGTTCGAGATCGCCTTCGATAACAATGTTGACCACGAGGGCAACACCGGCACCCCGATTGATTTTCGCGCTACCGTTTCAACCAAGCTGACTCCAGGCAGTGAGCCTTCGAAGGCCGTCATTCGAGTTAATGAGCCTCTCGAATTGCCTGGTTCGAAGGTTTATTTGACCGGCAATGGTTATGCACCGGTTTTGGCTTTTAGCGACAAGCCCTGCAAAAAGCTGTCTGGCGGGGTGCAGGTTATCGAGGGGCCGTTTAGCTATGAGGGCGCTGTGCCTTATTTGCCGCAAGATGCTAACTACACCTCACTCGGTGTGATTAAGCTGCCAGATGCCAAGCCAAACCAATATGGTGTGCTTTCGTTTTTCTATCCAACAGCCGGCAAGTTGCCGAGCGGTGCGTTCACCTCGATTTATCCGGCGGCAATTAGCCCACAAAGCAGTCTTTTGACGCTAAACGTTTATGTTGGCAACTTGGGCCTCGACTCGGGCATCCCTTCAAACGTGTTCTCGCTGGCAACGCACGGTTTGAAGCAGCTCAGCGGTGGCAAGACCGGCGTTAAGCCGATTCAACTATTGGTCAAGGGCAATGCGCAAAACCTGCCAAACAATATGGGTTGCGTGGCCTTCACCGACCTCAAGCGATTTGCCTCACTCGACATCGACTACAACCCTGGTCAGGGATGGGTTTTGCTGTTTGCCCTGTTGTCACTCGGTGGGTTGATTTTGTCACTGCTAGTGCCACGTCGACGTGTTTGGGTGAAGCGAACCAGCGAAGGCGTTGAAGTTGCCGCGCTGGCTCGTGGCGATGACCCAGCTCTAGAAAAGATTGTTGTTGAAGTTGCTAACGAACTTGGTTTGAAAGCAAAGAGCAAAAAGAAAGATGCCGATGAATAATCTGCTTCAGGCGTTCGCGCCAGTGGTTCACACTCAGCAAACCGTGCAGCTAAACAATGACCTTTCGCAGGTTTCGCTCTATTTCGTTTATGCCGCCATGGCGCTCTACACGGTTGCGTTCTTGGCTTATGTGTGGCACCTCTCGCAGGCCGCCAGCACGGTCAAAGCTAACCGCAAGGGCGCAACCCGCATCGAGAAGTTTGCGTTCATTTTGCTCGTGGTTTCAGCCGGTCTGCACGGCTTTGGCGTTGTGCTTCGCGGTGTCGCTGCATCTCGAGTGCCATGGGCCAACATGTATGAGTTCTCGATCACAGGAACCTTCTTAGTTGTCGCTATCTATTTGGTGTCTTGGTTCTTTGTGCGAGATGTTCGCATTTTGGCTGTGTTTCTTTCAGGCTTTGTGCTGCTGGTTTTGGGCATTGCAACCAACCAGTTTTATGTTCAGGTCAAGTCGCTGATGCCAGCTCTTCAGAGCTATTGGCTTGTGATTCACGTGACCGTGGCAATTTTGGCAACGGGCTTTTTCAACATCGCTGCGGCGGCTTCAATTGCCTACTTGATGAAGGGCTCAAAGCTCGTCGAAACCAGCAAGCTAAAGGGCTTTGCTTTGACCAGACGCATCTTGGGGTTGTTCCCCGACATGAACAAGCTCGAAAAACTTGCCTACCGTTTCAACATCATCGGGTTTATCTTGTGGACCTTCACCCTCATCGCCGGCGCCATCTGGGCTGAGAGAGCCTGGCACCGCTATTGGGGTTGGGACACAAAAGAGGTTTGGACCTTCATCATCTGGACAATCTATGCGGGTTACCTGCACGCGAATGCGACGCGTGGATGGAGCGGCAAGCGCTCAGCTTGGCTAGCCGTGATCGGTTTCTGCGCGATCATCTTCAACTTCACCATTGTGAACCTGTTCTTCAAAGGTCTGCACGTTTATAGCGGCCTCAAGTAGGCCCGGCCAGGCCCGGCCAGTCGCGGGGCGGGGTGCCCGGGCCTAGAGCAGGGCGTGAGCTGCCGCTAGGCGTTGCAACCACCAGTCGCGTCGCTCTGGCGACGCGGCGTGCTCTGCGAGCAACCGCGGGCTTGGGTTCACGCGGCGCACCACCAACTCGCCATTCACGGGCAACAGTGGTTCTTCGGTTAGGTCGGCTGCCAAGAGCGCCGCAGTGCCAAGCCCCGCCGCCAGACCAAAGTCTGGCAAGCTCGCGGCTAGGTGCAACCCCATCGCTAGCCCAACACTCGACTCGAGCGCGCTGCTAACCGCGCAGGCCAAGCCAGATTCGGCCGCGATTTGCATCGCTCGGTTGACGCCCCCGAGGGGTGCTGCCTTCAAAACTAAAACGTCAGCTGCGCCAGCTAAAACCACAGCCTGAGGGTCATCAACTTTGCGCACCGACTCATCGGCCGCAACCTTGATCTGAAAACCGTTGCGTTTGAAAATAACTCGCAACTCAGCCAGCTCGCCAATGCTGGCGCAGGGCTGCTCAAGATATTCAATCGGCACGCCGTTTTCGACCATCGCGCCAGCTAAAGCCACGGCTTCGGCTACCGACCAGCCGCCGTTGGCATCCAAGCGAATTTTTGCTTTGGGGTGCAAACGTCGCACCTGCCAGATGCGCTCAAGGTCATCGTTCAAACTCTGACCGGGCTCAGCCACTTTGATCTTGACGGTTTCAAACGCGCCATATCGTTCAAGCGAGGCGGCAACGTTTTGAGCGGCAACCGCCGGCAACGTGGCGTTGACCTCAACATACTCGCGCTGAATGTTCGGCAACCGGCCGCTAGCCCACTCGATGGCTGCGCTCAACCAAACCGCAGCCTCTTCGGCCCCATATTCTAAAAACGGCGACCACTCGGCAAAACCGTTATCGCCTTCAAACAAAAGCATCTCGCGGTGGGTGACGCCCCGAAACTTTTGGCGCAACGGCAACGAGACCACGTGAGCGGTTTCGAGCATCGAGTTCAGAGAGAGGGTCACGGGTTTAGTCTAGAAGCATGGCAAAGCAGGTTTCTGAGATTTTTGATGCGAGCATCTGGCATGAGGTGCCGGGCTTTGGTGAACTCACCGACATCACCTACCACAAGCACAACACTTTGGGCATGGTGCGCATCGCGTTCAACCGCCCTGAGGTTCGCAACGCTTTTCGCCCAAAGACCGTCGATGAGCTCGTCAACACCTTGCGTCACGCCGGCGAAGATTCGCGCATCGGCGTGGTTTTGCTCACCGGCAACGGGCCGTCAGCAAAAGACGGCGGATGGGCCTTCAGCTCGGGCGGCGACCAACGAGTGCGTGGCCGCGACGGCTACAAATATGAGGGCGACTCGGCCGATGGTTCAACTGGCAGTTCGACCGGCAGTTCGGCTGGTAGCTCGACCGGCGACCCTGTTATTGACCAGGCTCGCAGCGGCCGTCTGCACATTCTTGAAGTTCAACGTTTGATTCGGTTTATGCCAAAAGTCGTTATCGCTTTGGTGCCTGGTTGGGCTGCCGGTGGCGGTCACTCGCTCAACGTGATTACAGACTTGAGTTTGGCCAGCGCTGAACATGCGCGGTTCAAGCAAACCGATGCCGATGTTGGCAGCTTTGACGCAGGTTATGGCAGTGCCTATTTGGCCAAGCAGGTTGGTCAAAAGTTTGCACGCGAGATTTTCTTTTTGGGTCAGGTTTATGACGCCCAGCGCGCCTATGAAATGGGTGTGGTGAACGCTGTAGTGCCCCACGCCGAACTTGAGAGCACTGGCATCGCCTGGGGTGCCGAGATTTTGCGCAAGTCACCAACCTCAATTCGCATGCTCAAATATGCGATGAACGCGGTTGATGACGGAATGGTCGGCCAACAGTTGTTCGCCGGCGAAGCAACCCGTTTGGCTTATGGCACCAATGAAGCCGTTGAAGGTCGTGACTCTTTTCTTGAGCGTCGCGAACCAGACTGGTCGCCCTACCCTTGGCAGTTCTAACGCCCACTAGTTTGCGCTAAACCAAGATGCTGCCTCTGAAACAACTCGCCGCTAACGACACCTTTGGCGTCTTGAACGCACTCATCGAGGTGCTCGACGGCAAGCTCGCACTGTTTGTGAAACCGGCGCAGGTTGGCGATGCGCCGCCAAAGGTCTATGACTTGCCCGCCGATGTTGGCGATGACGTTGCTCTGATTGTTGAGAGCTCGGGAACCACCGGAACTCCAAAGAAAATCACGCTGTCGCGCGAGGCTCTGCTGGCTAGCGCTAATGCCAGCGCAGAGTTTTTAGGGGCAAGCGGCCAATGGTTGCTCGCCCTGCCGGCGAACTACATCGCGGGGGCGAACGTTTTGATTCGGTCTGTAGTTGCCGGCACCCAGCCGATTCTGATGAACACCACACTGCCGTTTACATCCGACGCTTTTGTTCGCGCCACGATGTTGCTAACTCACGAGCACAAGTTCACCTCACTTGTGCCAACTCAACTCTTTCGCCTAGCTGAAGCAGCCAAAGCTGATGCGTCGGTGTTGTTTGCCCTCAAGCAGTTCACCGCGATTTTGGTCGGCGGTCAGGCTGCCGATGCTGCCCTAGTTGAGAGATTGCGCGAGCAGGGTGTGAAAATCGTGCTGACTTATGGCAGCACCGAAACCGCGGGCGGTTGCGTTTATGACGGAGTTCCGCTTGGCGGAGTGCACGTTTCACTGTCAGCCGATGGTCGAGTCAGCATTGACGGCTCAACACTTGCAAATGATGTTGGCAGGCCGTTCGTCACCAATGACCTAGGCGAGATCGATGCAACCGGGCGCCTGCGCGTGCTTGGCCGAGCCGACCGAGTGTTGGTTTCTGGCGGGCTAAAGGTTTCACTAGATCAACTCGAGCATGCAGCTGTGACCGTGGCTGGTGTCACCGAGGCTGCCGCTCTTGCGATTGCCGACGCCGAATGGGGTCAGCGTGCCGTTGTGTTTTATATCGGCAGCCCTGAAGTTGCCGACTATTTGGCCGGCGAAGTTTTGAGTCTGCTGGGTTCAGCGGCAAAACCGGTGCGCGTGCTTCGAGTTGATTTGCTGCCGCGTTTAGCAACCGGCAAGATCGACTACCTGGCACTTCAAACGCTTCTCTAGGCGCTGCGCAAAACTCGCGCGCTGTGCTTTAACCTTGAAGCTATGTCTAAGAAGAAGAACAGCCTAAAACTTTGGGTCGAAGGCGCTCGCCTGCGCACACTGCCACTTGCGATTGCTCCGGTAGCCATCGGTGCCGGTGCTGCGGTTGCCGCCCAAGCCGAGAACATCGGCCTTGACCTTTTGGCGCTCGCCGTTGCGTTGTTCTTGCAGATCGGCGTGAATTTTGCCAACGACTACAGCGATGGCATTCGCGGCACCGACGCAACCCGTGTTGGCCCGCTTCGTCTCACCGGTTCAAAGTCGGTGCGACCTGAAGCCGTCAAGTTTGCAGCCTTTGCTTTCTTTGCCTTAGCTGGCCTTGCCGGTCTGGCGATTGTTCTCATCACCGCGCTTTGGTGGTTGCTAGCGGTTGGCGCAGCAGCAATCTTGGCAGCCTGGTTCTACACCGGTGGCAAGCGCCCCTATGGCTACGCCGGTCTTGGCGAGCTAGCAGTGTTTGTTTTCTTTGGTTTGGTCGCAACCATCGGCACCTCTTACATCCAAAGCCGCGAGGTCAACGGCCCTGAGCTTTTCGGTGGCATCGCCGCCGGCCTTTTTGCCTCAGCAGTTTTGATGGTGAACAACATTCGCGACCGCGAACTCGACAAGCACGTGGGCAAGCGCACTCTGGCTGTGCTGATTGGCCGGAGGGCATCCGTCGCGCTGTTTTTGTTGATGGTTTGGGTGCCGTTTGTGCTGTTAGCAATGCAGGTTGTGGTTTACCCGGCAACCTTCTTTGCCTATGCCAGCCTCTTTTTAGTGCTGCCGGTCACGCTCATCGTGCTGACGGCGAAGACTCCGCGCGAGTTGATTTTGGTGCTCAAGCTCACCAGCTTCGCAGCTTTGGCCTATGGCATTCTGCTCGGATGGGGCCTCGCCGTCGTCAACTTCGGCTAAGCGCGGCCCGGTGATCTCTCGCACTTATTGACTTTTATATCGATAAACAATAGATTGTTTATCGATACGTACAGGTCTTGAAGTGTTTAGGAGATACGCCGATGCGACAAAAAATGTTTACCCGACTTTCAGAGTTGCTGGTTTGGGTGATTGTTCTAGCCGGTTTGTTGACTCAGCTTTTTGCCCTACCTCAGGTCAGCGAGAGCCTGTCAGAGCAATACCAAGAGTATTCACGTGACAAATTTTTCATTCAAACTTTGCTGACACTAATCGTTTTTATCGGCCAGATTAGTTTGGGATTCATAATTTTGCTTCTGCGCAAGGTTAGGCACCAAAAACTACTTTCAGAGGGAACTTTAAAATGGGTGAAGGCACTGGCGACAAGCTTGGCTGCAGTGGCTGGTGCGTTCGGTGTTTTGATTTGTTGGCTAATGAGCAAAAACACATTGCCACCATCATTAGCAGCAGTTTTGTTGCTTGCAATCTTGCTTTCAGCAACGATGGCCCTTATTACCCTCGCGCTAAAAGGTGTCTTGCAAAGCGCGATAGAAACGCATCTTGAGCTAGATGGAGTCATCTGATGGCAATCGTCGTCGACTTTGAGAGCCTTCGCCAGAAACAGGGTCTAACCGTTTCGCAACTTGCTGATCTCGTCGGCATAACTCAGGCGAACCTGTTTGTGTTGAAAAGCAATCGGGGCAAGGCCATTAGATTTTCTACACTTGAGGCTCTTTGCAAAGCGCTGCACTGTCAACCTGGCGACATCTTGAGGTTTGAAACCGATGAGCTCAGATAGCTATTTGTCGTTGACGTCTTCGGCTGAGCTAGCAGCCTGGTCAAGCAAAGCGTTTTCGTGGTCACTGTCTGTGTCAGCTTCACCCTGGTTTTTGCGCTTTTCGATCGCACGATAAACCGCTTCAGAAACAGCGTTGCGCTGGCGGCTGAAAAACAACAGCGAAATCGCAAGTGACAAAACCGCAGCCAAAATCGCCGAAACAAACTGGTCAACATTCAGCAGCAAGAAAATCACCAAGATGCCAACAAAAAGGCCGATGCGAATAAAAAGGTAGTTTGCCCAAGCGTTCTTCATAACTTCAAGTCTAAGTTTCAGCTGGCATAGAGTTAAACAATGCGCATGATTCTTCTGGCAGATATTGTTGCCCTCGTCTTCATCGTGTTTGTCTTGGTTTTCGCGGCAAGCGCCGGGGCCTCTGACGTGCGCACCCTGCCAAAGTGGGTTTGGATTCTGCTTTGCATCTTCATTCCGGTAATCGGCGGCATCGCCTATCTGATTTGGGGCAGACCAATCAGCGGTCAGCCAGGGCTTGGCTTAGATTCGAAATCAAATCGCGGCTCTGGGCGTGAACCCTCAAACCGAATGACTTTCACACAAGGGCTAAAAGCTTGGCTTGGCCTCGAAGACGATGACGACGATCGACCAAACGTGAAACCTGAGTTTAGATATCGCCAAGAACCAAGCGGTCGCAAAAAGCCGGTCGCACCAGACGACGACCCAGAGTTTCTGCGCGAACTAGCGCGCAAGTTGCAAGAGCAAAAAGATGCTGAGACAAAGCTAGAAGATTCGGGCGACGACCTGGGCGACGACTTGGGTGACGATTCGGGCGACGAGCCCGATGGCGGCAAACCGGGTGCAAAACAGTGACTCAAGCCAGCAGCGAGGGCGGTAGCCCTGCCCAAACTTTTGCCGCAGTGCTTTTGGCTAGCTTTGCCAAGCTCGGTGTGCGTCAGGTCTTTTTAGCGCCGGGAGCTCGCTCACAAGCTCTAGCCATTGCCGCCGGTCAGCTGGCTGCTGACGGGCTCATCGACCTACACGTGCACCTTGACGAACGCTCGCTCGGCTTCAATGCTCTCGGCAGCGCGCTTGGTTCTGGTGAACCTGCAATCGTGATCACAACTTCGGGCACTGCGGTGGCAAACCTTCATCCGTCGGTTTTAGAAGCCTCACATTCTGGGGTGCCGATGATTTTGCTCACCGCCGACCGCCCTGCCGAACTGCGCGGCGTTGGCGCCAACCAAACCACAGACCAGGTGGGCATGTTTGGCTCTGCACTGCGCGAGTGTTTCGATGTGCCTGCACCGACAGCCGATGACGTGACTGACGCTGCGTTGCAAAAGGTGAGCGAGTTGGCCGCGACCGCGGTGTCAATTTCACTCGGATGCTCGCCCAGCACCACCCACCAAAACTTCAACGGCGATTTGAGTGACGAGCTTTTGCAGCCGGGGCCAGTGCAGCTGAATCTTGGTTTTCGCGAGCCGCTTTCGGCTGTGGCGCCCGACGCCGCCAAGCTCAAGGTTGAGGTTGCCTTGCCTGAGCGAGTTGTGGCTGCGCCACGTTTTGCTGTGTTGAGCGCCGAACTGCCAACCGTGGTTTTGGCTGGTGCTGGTGCCGGCGAGGCTGCCGTGGAGTTTGCCGAGAGCTATGGTTTGCCTCTGCTTGCCGAGCCGTCTTCGGGCTCGCGTTATGGCGCCAACATCATCGTGCACTATCGAGCTTTGCTCGCCGACGAACCTGCGCTGGTTGCTGAGGTTGGCCGTGTTGTGGTTTTTGGCAAGCCAACGTTGGGTCGAGCCGCGCTGGCATTGCTTCGTCGAGAAGATGTTGAAGTTGTTGTGGTTCGTAGCAAATCGATGGGGCACTTCGATGTCTCGCGCAGAGCCATCGCGCAGGTTGATGAACTGGTTTTTGACGACGAGGTTTCTTTTGAGTGGCTCGCCAAGTGGCGTCACCTCGATGCTTCGGTGACTTCGGCAGCGGTCGCAGGTGAACTTAGCCGAACCAACATCGTGCGCGAAGTTTGGGCTGCTACCGATGGCGAAGACGACCTCGTGCTTGGCGCGAGTCGCATGATTCGCGAGGCCGACGCCATGGCGCCAGCCAAAGCGATCCGCATTCACGCCAACCGCGGGCTCGCCGGCATCGACGGAACCATCGCTACAGCCAACGGCATAGCCCTGCACAACCCCGAGGGAACAACCCGCGTTTTGCTAGGCGACCTAACGCTTTTGCACGACGCTGGCTCATTGGCTGGCGATGCCCTCACATCTAAAACGGCAAGAACCAACCTGCAGCTAATCGTGGTCAACGACGGCGGTGGCTCGATTTTTGAGTCGCTAGAAATGGCATCACAACTTGAGGCAACCGACTTCGACCGCCTGTTTCGCACCCCACAACAGGTTGACATCTGGAGTCTGGCACAGGCCTACGGCTGGCAACACTTGCTCGTCACAAGCATCGAAGAACTGCGTCGCGCACTTGCCACCAACGGTCGGGTAATCGTCGAGATTGACCTGCGCGCCTAGCGAGCAAGGTTGCCTGCGCGCGAAGGGCGCATTGCACTCGGCTCGGTTTTAGCTCAGCGCGTCGCGAATCGGCGCAAACTTGAGGCTGGTCTCGGCGCGCTCAGCGGCGGGCGTTGAACCTGCCACCACTCCACAACCAGCAAAAGCTCGCAACGTTTGACTTTGGTCAGCGTTGGTCACAAGTTGGGCGCCGCGCAAAGCGATCGCCCATTCGCCGTCGCCGTCGGCAGAAACATAGCCGACCGGCGCGGCATAGCGACCGCGATCAACGCCCTCAACTTTGGCAATAAAGTCGAGTGCGAGCTTTCGCGGGGTGCCGGCAACCGCGGCTGTTGGGTGAAGCGCCGCCGCTAGGTCAAGCGAAGAAGAGCCTGCCTTCAGCACGCCGTGCACGTCGCTGGCTAAGTGCCAAACGTTTGGCAGTGCCAAGCTAAACGGAACCTCATCGGCATCAACGTGAGAGCAAAACGGCTCAAGAGCTTCAACCAGTGACTTGACCGCAAACTCGTGCTCGGCAAGGTTCTTGCTCGACCCAACCAATGCCGAAGCAATGGCTTGGTCAATGCCTGGGTCGGTGCCTCGACCCGCTGTGCCAGCCAACACTCGAGCCGAAACCTGCCCGTGTGAAACTCGCACTAAAAGCTCAGGTGAGGCGCCGAAGGTGCCATCCACGTTATAAATCCAGCAGGTCTGATAGTTGCCGCTCAACTGACGCAGAACATTGCGAATGTCGAAGTTGGCGGGCAGGTCGGCTACGGCGTCGCGAGCCAGCACAACTTTTTGCAGTTCGCCAGCGCCAAGCGCCTGCAACGCGGTTTCAACATTTGCTTCGAACTGGTCACCGCTGATGACCCCGTGGCGCAGGTTGGCAACAGTTTCGGTGGCGCTGCCGGTGTTGTTCTCAAAGATGCTAGACCAGTCACCTTCAAACGCGGGCTCGCCGGCTCTGCGAATCTCGGTCAGCCAAACTTCGCCGTCGTGACTGCCTAAAACCAACTGCGGCACAACGAGCACGCTCTCGGCAGCCGAGTCGTCAGCGAAAGCTATCGAACCGAAGGCAACCAAACCGGTGCCTGGCCAAGCCAGCGGGTTCTCGACGGTTGCGCTAGCAGCGACTTCTCTCCAAGCAGCGGCCAGGGCCGGCATGCGATCTGCGCCAGTTGAACTGAGTCGGAGGGTCTCGCCAAAACCGATGATTCCCGAGCCACCACGCACAAAAGCTAGGGGCTTCGCAGCGGGCAAGAAGTCAATCAGTTGGGCGATTTTCACATCGGCTGGCAAGCGACGAGTTGTTGCAAACAACTCTGCTGTTGCATTCAGCTTTGAATCTTGGTGATTCGGCAAAGTGACGACCAGACTGAGATTTAGAAAGTGATGAGAACATGCGAAGTGCTTGAGTGTTTAACACGTCTTGCTCTGAATTCTATTCCAGTGATTTAAGCGTTACGCCCACCGCATAATCGCTAACCTGCCCCGAAAGCCCAATCACACGCAGGGTTAGACTTGATAGGTGAGCAAAGCTGATTTGGCTAAGAAGCCAGCTGAAGTCGCCGCGATGTTTGATGCGGTGGCACCAACCTATGACGTCACCAACACTTGGTTGTCAGCGGGTCAAGACCAACTCTGGCGCCGTGCCGCGCTGAAGGCCGTTGCTCCAAAATCAGGTCAGGCCATTCTTGACCTTGCTGCCGGAACAGGCGTCTCAAGCGTGGTTTATGCCAAACCGGGCGTGCGTGTGATTGCCGCCGATTTTTCTGAAGGCATGCTCGCAGCTGGCCGCAAAAAGCGCCCGCAGCTCGAGTTTGTTTTTGCTGACGCAACCAAGTTGCCTTTCAAAGACAACGAGTTCGACACCACAACCATTTCGTTTGGGTTGCGCAACGTGGTTGACACCGCTCAGGCAGTGCGCGAAATGCTTCGCGTGACCAAGCCAGGCGGCAAGCTCGTGATTTGCGAGTTCAGCAAGGTGACCAACCCAATCTTGCGCCCGCTCTATAACTTTTATTTGACCAAGCTTTTGCCGACGATTTCGGGCTTGAGCAGCAAGACTCCCGAAGCCTATGGCTACCTGTCAGAGTCAATCGAAGCTTGGCACAGCCAAGAGTCTTTGGCGACCTTGGTGGCTGAGGCCGGCTGGCAAAACGTCGAGGTTCGCAACCTAAGTTTTGGCGTTGTTGCCCTGCACATCGCCACGAAAGCTGCGGCCAAATAATGCCAGACATCTCACTGCCAAAACAGTTGCGCCGAGTCACTGACCTAAAGCTGATTAACTCGGTCAAGGCGGGTCTTGCTGAGGTTGAAGTTGGCCTAATCAATGCGGTTGCTCACACCGACCCGATCGCCAACGCAACCTCACGTCACTTGGCCGAGGCTGGCGGCAAGCGCCTGCGCCCAACCCTGGTTTTGCTCACGGCTCAACTTGGCGACCCAAGCAAGTTTGGCGTTCAAGAATCAGCCGTTGTGGTTGAGCTCACCCACTTGGCTACCCTCTATCACGATGACGTCATGGATGAAGCCCCAACCCGACGCGGAGTACCAACCGCCCACCAAATCTGGGGTAACAGCGTTGCGATTTTGACAGGCGACCTTTTGCTTGCCCGCGCCTCACAACTTGTTAGCCGACTCGGTGAGCGAGCTTTGACTTTGCAGGCTGAAACCTTTGAGCGACTTTGCATCGGTCAGCTTCACGAAACCGTCGGCCCTGCTGAGGGCGAAAACCCGATCGACCACTACATTCAAGTTTTGGCAGATAAAACCGGTTCGCTCATTGCTGCTTCGGCTCAGCTTGGCATTTTGTTTTCAGGTGCCTCAGAAGATTACCGTGAACCACTTCGCACCTTCGGTGAAAAAATCGGTGTGGCTTTTCAGCTAATCGATGACGTGATTGACCTGCAAGACCGCAGTGGTGCTTCGGGCAAAACCCCTGGCACTGACCTTCGCGCTGGGGTCCCTACTTTGCCAGTTCTGTTGCTGCGCGAGCAGGCCAAGACCGACGCTGACGCGGCTGAACTGCTTGCACTTATCGACGGCGACCTCTCGAGTGATGAGCAGTTGCAAAAAGTTGTTGACCGCCTGCGCGACCACCCGGTCACCGAGGCTGCCTACAACGTGGCTAAGCGCTGGTCAACCGAAGCGATCGAGGCTTTGGCTTCGATGCCCAAGAGCTCGGTTAAGAACGCACTTGAGCTTTTTGCCGAAGCAGTGGTTGACCGCAGCAACTAACCTCTAAGGGCTTTTGCCCGAATGCAACCGCTTGCACAATAAGATTGGTCGCATGGCTCAGCAACTATTTCACCTTTCACGCGACGGCGTTTCGCTGCTAATTGAAACCAGCAAAGGCACCCCAAACATCATTCACTGGGGTCGAGCTTTGCCAGCAATCACTAGCCCTGAGCAATACCTAACCGCAGTCACCGAGCCAACCCCGCACGGCCTTTTCGACGAGTCGCATCGCGGGGGAGCTTGGCGCGAAAACGCCCGTGCCTTTCTTGGGCAGCCGGCGCTTCAAGGTCACCGCGGTGGCCGAGCCTTCAGTCAAAAATTTGAACTCGCCTCGGTGACAACCCCTAGCGAGCACAGTCTCGAGTTCGTTTCGCGCGATGAGAACGCCGGTCTTGAGGTCGCGCTGACCTACGAAATAACGGCTTCGGGCCTCATCAAAATCACGCCGGCGGTCACCAACCTTGGCGGCGATGCTTTCAACCTCGACGGCCTAATGGCTTTCATGCCACTGCCCGACTATGCAACTGACATTCTCGATTTTCATGGGCGATGGATGCGCGAGCGTCAAGCCCAACGCACCAAAATCATCGTCGGCAAGCATGTGCGTGAGAGTCACGAGGGGCGCAGCGGCCACGATTACACCATCGTTCAGTTCGCGACCACCGATGGCGCAAGTTTTCAAAACGGTGAAGTCTGGGGGCTTTCGCTGGCTTGGAGCGGCAACAACGTGCACAGCATTGAGCGAGAAATGGTTGGCCGCACCTCAATGGGCGCTGGCGAACTCTTGTTGCCTGGCGAAGTCATTTTGGCTGCCGGTGAAACCTACAACGCGCCAACCGTGATCGCCACATATTCCAACGAGGGCATCGACGGCGCGAGTGATCGCCTTCACCGTTTTCAGCGCGCACGCGCGGGGCATGTGACAAATATTCGCCCTCGCCCGGTGAGCCTCAACGTGTGGGAGGCCGTCTATATGAACCACGACCTGGCCAAGCTCACCGCACTGGCCGAGGTTGCTGGTCGCATAGGCATTGAGCGCTTTGTTTTAGACGACGGATGGTTCGGCGCACGCCGCGACGACACCGCCGGCCTTGGCGACTGGGTGGTTTCGGCTGACGTTTGGCCAAATGGTTTGAAGCCACTGATTGACGTGGTGAAAGCTAACGGCATGGAGTTCGGTCTTTGGTTTGAAGCAGAGATGGTCAACCCAAACAGTGACCTTTATCGTGCTCACCCTGAGTGGATCATGCACGCCGAGGGCCGCACCCCGGTTGAGGCTCGTTGGCAACACGTGCTTGACCTCACTCACCCAGGCGCCTTTGACCACGTGCTTGGTCAGGTCGATGCCATCTTGAGCGAATATGACATCGCCTATATCAAGTGGGACCACAACCGGCCAATCACCGACCCAGGTCACTTCGATCGCGCTGCCGTTCGAGCTCAAACTCAGGCAATCTATCGCTTGTTCGATGAGCTCAAGCGTCGCCACCCAGGCCTCGAAATCGAGTCTTGCGCTTCGGGCGGTGGTCGCATCGACCTCGGAATGATCGACCACGCAGATCGCTTCTGGGCTTCAGACAACAACGACGCCCTTGAGCGTCAGCAGATCTATCGCAACACCAGCATCGCGATTGCTCCCGAGCTGCTCGGCACGCACATCGGGCCAACTAAAGCGCACTCGAGCGGCCGCACCCACAGCATCTCTTTCAGAGCCGCCACTGCCATGTGGGGTCACGCGGGTATCGAATGGGATGTCACCGAAGCTAGCGAACTCGAACTTGAACAGCTCGCCGGTTTCATTAGCTTCTATAAGGCCAACCGCGACCTGCTTCACTCTGGTCGCGTGGTTCGCGTTGATGCGATTGACGAGAACGCGTGGAGTCACGGTGTGGTTGCACAAGATGGCTCACGCGCAATCTTTGCCTATGTTCAACTGCGCACTGCCAAACAGATTTTGCCAAACGCTATGCGTTTTGCTGGGCTTGAAGCGGGCGCAACCTACCGCGTCAGCCAGGTTGAACCAGCGGGCACCCCAGGCAAAATGCAAAAGTTTGACATTGCCACTTGGGTCGAGGGCGTTGAGGTTAGCGGCGCTTGGCTCATGAGCACAGGCCTGCGCACCCCGATCTTGCAACCAGAGCAGGCAATGATTTTTGAGGTTGTTCGCCTCTAAAGGCTCACACAAGATTGCAAAAAGGGTGCTAGCCAAACGGCGAGCACCCTTTTTATCTGACCAACGAGGGCCAAAACTTTTTAGCGAAAGTTCACAAACTGCAGGTCGATTTCGAGGTTTGAACCGCGAAGCAAGGCGATGACTTCTTGAAGATCGTCGCGGCTCTTGCTGGTCACGCGAAGTTCGTCACCCTGAATCTGAGACTTGATGGTCTTCGGGCCTTCGTCGCGAATGATTTTTGAAATCTTCTTGGCAACGTCTTGTTCGATGCCCTGCTTTAGCTTGGCTTCGATGCGACTTTCTTTGCCTGAGATGAATGGCTCACCAGCGTCGAGGCTCTTGATTGAGATGCCACGCTTCACAAGCTTTTGCTCAAACACTTCGAGCACAGCTTTAACGCGGTCGTCAGTGGCGGCCTTCATGAGAACCTTGTCGCCACTCCACTCGATTGAAGCGCCGACTCCCTTGAAGTCATAGCGCTGCTCAATCTCTTTAGCAGCTTGGTTTAGGGCGTTCTCAGCCTCTTGTTTGTCAACTTTAGAAACAATGTCAAATGATGAATCAGCCATGTGCCTAGTTTAGCTTGCAGTCGGCGCAGCTGTACTGGTGCGCACAACCAGTTCAATCGGCCACTCTTCGTTCTCTTCAATGTTGACCGGTTGGTTTGGGTCGAGTTGATCTAAGAGTTCAATGACGTGTTTAGCCGCGTTGGTGCCTTGAGCACGAGCGCTTTGGCTGATGGTTGTCACGCCAAAGAAGTCGGCCAAGTCGTGGTTATCCATGCCAATTATTGAGACATCTTTTGGCACGCTCAAGCCGAGGTCGCGGGCAGCCATGATCACGCCGATGGCCATTTCATCGCTGGCTGCAAAGATTGCAGTTGGTGCCGAGTTTCGGTCTTGCAGCAGCTTTTTGCCTTCGATATAAGCGCCCGACATCGTGAAATCGGCCTCAGCTAACCAGGTTGCCTTGACACTCAGGTCAGCAGCTTTCAATGCCTCGAGGTAACCCTGACGGCGCAGGTTCGGCTGGTGAAACTCCATCTCTTGGCCAATCGTGCCCGAGATGATTGCGATTTTGGTGTGGCCCAAATCAATCAGGTGTTGGGTTGCAACCTTGCCGGCGTTGGTTTCATCAACAGCAACGGTGCGCGCTCCAGGAATCGGGCCGCCAAGACCAAGAATCGGAATGCCAGCAATCGCGAGTTGTTTCAACTCATCTTCGGTGGGCTTAACAGCCACAGCAATAAAAGCATCAACGCGTTTGCGGTTTACGAACTCAAAGAAAATCTTGCGACGCTGCTCAAGACCACCACTCAAGTTATAAAGGGTTAGGTCATAACCGTGGTCAATCAACTCGGTTTCGATGCCCTCAAGAATCACCGAGAAAAACCAGCGGTCAACAAATGGCATCACAACGCCAATGTTTCGTGTGCGGCCAGTGGCCAAAGTGTAGGCGCTTGCAGAAGCTGTGTAATTTAGCTCGCGGGCAGCGTTTTCAACTTTGAGCTTTGCTTTTGCAGAGACACTGTTTTTGCCACTTAGCGCGCGAGAAACCGTTGCAGTGCTAACTCCTGCAAGTTTTGCAACATCTTCGATACCAGCCATCACAACACCTAACACGTTTACATTTTTTACAAATCTGCTTACAAATCTAGCTGAAATGCCATCGGCGGTGAACCCGAAACGGCCCGCAAACTATAACGATTAGCGCCGAACGCTCGTTTCGGGTATTCTTGAAAAGTTGATTGTTGAAGAAACTCTCAGCAAGGCTAGTTACCCAAGCGGCCAAAGGGATCCGACTGTAACTCGGCTGGCTCAGCCTTCGGGGGTTCGAATCCCTCACTAGCCACTAAAACCCACTCCTCCACGAGTGGGTTTTTTATTTAACGCCGATGCTGTGCCGGTGCTCCCGATTGGTAACCAAAACCTCAAGTTCACCAGCGGTCTCGCGCGGTCCATGCGCTGACGCGCATCGATTCCGTGCTCGCTAGTATCCTAGAAATACAAGCACAAAATCTGCAGAACCAGAGGGACATCCCAGTGAACGATTCGACCATTTTTTATACCTACACCGATGAAGCACCTGCGTTAGCAACCGCATCGCTGCTGCCGATTGTTCAGGCTTATGCCGGTGCGGCTGGCGTCAACATTGAGACTCGCGACATTTCGCTTGCCGGTCGCATTCTGGCTGTGTTCTCAGATGTCTTGCCTGCCGAGCAACATGTTGGCGATGCATTGGCCGAGCTGGGCGAACTTGCTAAGACACCAGAAGCAAACATCATCAAGCTACCGAACGTTTCAGCTTCGATTCCGCAGCTCAAAGCCGCCATCGACGAGCTTCAGGCATTGGGTTTCAAGGTGCCCGACTATGTCGACGAGCCAAGCACCGATGCTGATCGTGACTCTCGCAAGCGCTATGACAAGGTGAAGGGCAGCGCTGTTAACCCAGTTTTGCGCGAAGGCAACAGCGACCGCCGTGCACCGCTATCGGTGAAGGCCTACGCTCGCAAGCACCCACACTTGAACAAGCCTTTTGCTGCAGGCTCAAAGACTCGCGTTGCAACCATGGGCCACGACGACTTCTTTAGCAATGAAAAGTCAACCGTTATTAAGGCCGACGATGTTTTGACCATTCGCCACATTGCAGCCGATGGCACCGAGACAGCCCTAAAACAGGGTCTAAACGTTTTGGCTGGCGAGATCATCGACTCAACCTTTATGAACGTCGCCAAGCTCGACGAGTTCTTGGCTCAGACTCTCAAATATGCAAAAGCCGAAAACGTGCTCTATTCGGTGCACCTAAAGGCCACGATGATGAAGGTCAGCGACCCGATTCTGTTTGGCCACGTCGTCAAGGCTTTCTTTGCAGACGTGTTCGCTAAATATGGCAGTGACCTCGCAGCTGCCGGCTTGAGTGCAAACGATGGTCTAGGTGCTATTCTCGCAGGCCTTTCAAATCTTGCTAACGGCGCAGAAATCGCTGCTGCCTTCGACGCAGCTCTAGCAGCAGGCCCACGTGTCAGCTATGTGAACAGCGATAAGGGAATCACAAACCTTCACGTGCCTTCAGATGTGATTGTTGACGCTTCGATGCCTGCATTGGTTCGCAATGGTGGCAAGTTGTGGGGCAAAGACGGTTCAGAAGACGACACCATCGCCGTGATTCCAGACTCTTCATATGCGGGTGTTTATCAAGCCACCATCGAAGATGTCATCGAGCACGGCCCGTTAAACCCAGCGACCATCGGCTCAGTGCCAAACGTTGGATTGATGGCCCAGGCTGCTGAGGAATACGGCAGCCACGACAAGACTTTCGAAATCAAGTCAAACGGTCGCGTTGAAGTTGTGAACGCTGCGGGTGAGGTCTTGCTTTCGCACGAAGTCTCGCAGGGCGACATCTGGCGCGCAACCCAGACCAAAGACGTTGCAGTTCGCGACTGGGTGAAGCTTGCTGTCACTCGCGCTCGTGCTGCTAATGTTCCTGCAATCTTCTGGCTAGACGAAAACCGTGCACACGATGCCGAGCTAATCGCAAAGGTGAAGCAATACCTGGGCGATCATGACACCACAGGTCTGACCATCGAGGTTATGGAGCCTGCTGCAGCGACCAAGTACTCACTAACTCGCATTCGTGAAGGTCTAGACACCATCTCGGTGACTGGCAACGTGCTTCGTGACTACCTAACCGACTTGTTCCCGATTCTCGAAGTTGGCACCAGCGCCAAAATGCTTTCGATTGTGCCTCTTCTAAACGGCGGTGGCTTATTTGAAACTGGCGCAGGTGGCTCAGCACCAAAGCACGTTCAGCAGTTTCTCGAAGAGAACTATCTGCGGTGGGACTCCCTCGGTGAGTTCTTTGCGCTAGCAGCATCGCTTGAGCACTTTGCCACTGTGACCGGCAACGCCAAGGCTAAGGTTTTGGCCGACACTCTCGACCGTGCCACCGGCACCTTCTTAGAGACCGACCGCTCACCCGGCCGCAAGATCGGCACTATCGACAACCGCGGCAGTCACTTCTATATCGCACTCTATTGGGCGCAGGAGTTGGCCAAGCAGACGAGCGACGCCGAGTTGGCAGCAAAGTTCAGCGGCCTAGCCGAAACTTTAACCGCGGCCGAATCAACCATCGTTGCCGAGTTGGTTGCGGTGCAGGGCAAGGCTGTTGAAATCGGCGGATACTACCGCCCAGACGCCACACTCGTCGAGAAGGCTATGCGCCCATCGGCAACCCTGAACGCAGCGCTTGCGTCTTTGAACTAATTCTTAACAAGAAGGCCCCTGACAGCTGAGCTGTTAGGGGCCTTCTTGCTGGCGTAGAGTCAAAATTGCGCTCGCGCCTGAGCCATTGGTAGTCGCAAGGTAGAACGGCTAGTTTTGGCAGTTAGATACCAAATCTAACTAAACTTTTAGATGTTGTGCGATTTGGGGTCATCGATTTTTGCCTGATCTCGCGCCACCCAGAAGTCAGGAGTTGCCCATGGGCAAGAAAATTTCAAACCTCATCACCTCAATGCGCGGCAGCAAAAAGCCTTTTGCCGTTCTGCTCACCGCAGTTCTTGCCCTGAGCGGCATCGTCGCGACCGCTGCGCCGGCTAACGCCGTGACCTGGGGTTCGTGGACATCCTTTGGAAGCTGGCGCCAGGGGCAAATGACCATTGACCAGGGTCGTTTTGACCCATCAGATGTGACCAACCCTGTGCCGTGGGACTGGGCATTTAAACCAGACCCGCTCACAGGCCCTTATTACTCATCTGCCAACCTTTCAAAAGGCATCGACATCGAGAACGAGTATTACTTCTCAACCTTTGGCTCTGGTGTTGTTTCGGGTGCGTGCACAGACAATTCAGGTGTTTTTGACTGTGGCGGCGGTCTAACCGTAACCACCACTCAACCCTCAGGAAACCCATACACAGTTAACGTGTCCGTCATTTCTCAAACTTTTGATGACCTCCTAACAGGCCAAAAGGTGACTCCATTCACCTTTCCTTTTTATCTTCACAGCACTGATTTGTTCGCTAGCACCATAAAAATTTCATGGAGGAGCGCTACAGACACCAGCTTCAATGACACGCTGACTGAGGTCCATGTGCCAGTCGGCAAATTGAATTTTCCTTCAATAGCCGATAGGGCCAAACTTAAGACAGCCCAAAACCTGTTCTCAAGTGGTTTCAACATTCTTTACAACGAACCGAACCACCCTTATCAAATAACTCCGGGGAACACAAGTTTCAACTATCAAGCATTTAACACGCTTCAAACTCTAACCTGGGACCCAACTAAAACTCTGCCGGCAGGCCCTCAAACTAGCCTCGCTGTTGCTGCCGCAACAGACAGTGGTGGCACTCCAATTCGATATGTAAAAACAGGTGGCACATCTGACTGCACGGTCGACTCGGCGACCGGCGCAATCACCTACACGTCAACGTCAGGTACGTGCATTGTGATTGCCATCACGAATGGCGATGCAACTTATAGCCCTGCGCAGAAAGAAATCACTTTTGAGATCAACTCGACGCCAGGCGTGACTTTCACTACCGGCACGGGTTCGGGCACTGCGCCTACCGTTCCTGCCGGTGACGTTGCTTCAATGCCTGATGGTTCGGGCATGGTTGCCCCGGCTGGTCACAGTGGTTTCAGTGGTTGGTCTTGCAACGATGGCACGAGCACTTTTGATGCGGCTGCCGCCAGTTCGTTGACTGTTACTACTCCTACGACTTGTGTAGCTCAATGGACCCCTTATGTTGTGAGCTTTGGTCTTAACGGCGGCGCAGGCACTGCTCACGCAAACATGTCGGGTGTTATTACTATGCCTGATGATTCAGGCATGATTGCCCCGGCGGGTGAGTATTTTGGTGGTTTCACTTGCACCCCTCCTGGCAGTGTTTATCAGGCTGGTGACAGTTTCACTCCGACCGCTAACACGACCTGTTTGCCGGTTTGGGCACCATATGCTGTGAGCTTTGATGTTGGCACTGGTTCGGGTACTGCACCTAGTTCAACTTCGGGTGTTGTGACGTTGCCTGGCGTTGGCAGCATGGTTGCGCCAGCTAACCACATATTTGGCGGTTGGGAGTGCACCCCTGGTGGTTACTTCGCTCAGGGAGCGACTTTGACCCCGACTGCTGCAACTCAGTGTTCGGCAACTTGGAACATCATTCACACAGCGAGCTTCAACCCTGGTGCTGGTACGGGCACGGCGCCAACTGTTGCAGCTGGTGACATTGCTTCGTTGCCTGATGGCACCGGCATGACCCCACCTGCTGGTCACGGTGCATTTAGTGGTTGGTTGTGTAACGATGGCACCAACAGTGTTGCTAAAGCTGCTGGCAGTGCGCTCACGGTTGCCACAGCAACAACTTGTGCAGCTCAGTGGACGCCTTATGTGATCACTTTTGGCCTGAATGGTGGTTCGGGCACAGCCCATGCAAACATGAGCGGTGTCATTGAAATGCCTGATGGCAGCGGTATGACCCCGCCTGCTGGCAAGTTCTTCGGCGGCTACACTTGCACCCCTCCGGGTAGCGTTTATCAGCCAGCTCACCTTTTCACGCCAACTGCAAACACTAACTGTTTGCCAGTTTGGACTGGCTATGGTGTTTCGTTCGACGCTGGCACGGGTTCTGGCACTGCGCCGAGCTCAGCCACTGGTGTTACGACTTTGCCTGGTCAGGGCAGCATGGTCGCGCCGACGGGTTATGGTTTTGCTGGTTGGAGCTGTGTTCCCGGTGGCACCTACGAACCAGGTTCATCTTTTACCCCGACTGCTGCAACTCAGTGTTCGGCCGTTTGGGAGCTCATTCACACGGTGACCTTCAACGTGGGTGCGGGTTCGGGCACCGCGCCAAGTAGCCAGTCGAGCCCGATTCTGTCGTTGCCGGGTGTTGGTTCGATGGTTGCTCCTTCTGGTGACCAGTTCAAAGGCTGGGCTTGCACTGATGGCAGCAACGTCGATGAACTTGCAGCCGGTGAACCTTACGAACCGACTGCTGACGCGGTTTGTGCTGCAATGTGGGAGCCGATTCCGCCGATTGATCTAAACGTAATAGTGGGCAATAAGTCCATGACCGAGGGTGCGGCATTGCCTGCGTTCACAACGAACTCAACCGCGCACCTTTCGACTTTGGACTGTGGCGTGTATGCAGCAGCTGACACGGGTTTTGCTGCGAAGCTAAACGCAGCCGACTTGGTTGTCGGCAGCAGCCCGTATGTCATTCACTGCACTGTGGCGGCAGCGGCTGGCTACCGAATCGCTAGCTATCAAGATGGTTCGTTAGTCGTCAACAAGGCAACTGTTGCCGCCCCCCACAAGCTCAAAGCGACTTACTATTTCGATGGTGACTCGTCAAAGCTTCGTGCAGCTACCATCGTCGGCTTGAAAGCGTTGGCCAAAAAGGTGACATCAAAGACTGGTGTCGATGTGAAGATCGTTGGTTTTGTTAAGCGAACTAACGACACCAGCTACGACTATCGCCTGAGTCTGCAGCGCGCCAAGAACATCTCTGCCTACCTGAAGAAGCTGGGCGTCAAAGCGAGCTACAAGGTTGACTCTCACGGCATTGCTAAAGAGAACAACCCTACTGCTCGCCGCGCTGAGGTAACCATCAATTGGTAGCCTTTCTAAGCTAAGCGGGGTTCGCTAAGATTTCTCGAATCTTCGAGTTTCAGCGTCAACGAGAGTTGAATTACCGCAGTGGCCTATGAACGTGAAAAGCCCACCAGCGATGGTGGGCTTTTTTGGTTTTCTCAGGTCGGATGGTGTCGCTCCCGCTGGGTTGATGAGATGCTCGAGCCGTGAGGTGGTCTCGCGCGCCCAATGCGGTGTCGCACATCGGCCGTGCTCGGGTTAGCATTAATAAATGGCATCAAAAGCCCCCGCGAAACTCAAAGACGCTACGAAGTACACGTCTAAAGAGTGGCGCGCGCTCGGGGGCATCGCAGAACCAACCACGCGCGAGAAAATGATCATGCTTGCAATCGAGCAAATCAAGCGCGTTGGCCCAGTTGACTTTAACGCTCTAGAGATTTGTGAACGTCTCGACATAAAAGCGCCGATGGTCAACTACCATTTCGGCAGCCGCGACGGTTTTATTGCCGAGACCACCTGGTTTGCATATCAAATGTGGACGACCCAGGTTGACGAGTGCATTCGCTCTGCACCAAAAGACCCCGTTAAACGCCTTCGTGCTTTTATCAAAGGTGAAGTGACTTGGGCAAAACGAATGGGTGGCATGCACATCTTGATTAACTACCCGTTGACATCGTCGAACTCACAGGCAATCTTGGTTGAAAAGCATGCGCAGCAAATGCAAAAAGCCTTCGACTATCACCTCGCCCTGTTGAGTGTGATTATTAGAGACATCGACCGAGGCACGGTTAGTGATCTCGAATTCGACGCCGATTCATTGCCGCGAAAAGAATTTCTTTTGACGCCGGGTTACCTTCTTAAGGCAACTCAAATTTCGTGGGCAACGCATGGTTTGGCGTCTTGGAGCAGCGGCAAGCACGTGCCGACCCTGCATATGGAGTCAAATGCCTTTGCTCAAATCACCAGCGAGATTGCGGCTAATGCAATGGTCGAGGCGATCATTTCAATCGCAACCATGTCTGAAAAGTGAGCAAAACCTAACTTAATAAGTTTAAGTTTTTAGCTCGAATTTTGCGTTTTTGATAGTAGTCTTATCGCAAGAGCGGGGCCAATGTGCCTTGCGCAAATGCGAAAGGCAAAAATGAAACCCTTAAAAGCGTTGCTCGTTTTTGGTGTCACAGTGGCACTCATTAGCAGCACATTCACAAACTCGGCCTCAGCCGCGGTTGCGCCAACATCGGCTGTGCTCACTGGCTTCGCCAGCGCATCAACCACGACTACCAAACAAATGCGCGCTGATATCAAAACCTTGGTAGCGGCTAACCCCAACGCAACCAAAGTAACTTGTTCTGCTAATGCAAATGACAACTTTGCAACGGCATCAGACATCAAGCTCGCCAAGGCACGCGCCGCCTCGGTCTGCCACTCTGCGGTCGGGGCAAACAGTGCGCTTGTTTCGAAAATTGTGGTGGTTCACTACAAGTCAAAGTCAACCGCCCGAAACAAGAAATTTAAGATCGCACTCAGCGGCGTCGTGGTTGCTCCTGCAACCTTCACCGTGACATATGACGGCCAAGGCGGCTCGAATGACCTAAACACAGCTTCTTTCACAGTTGGTGACGATGACTTGATTTTGCCAACTTCAAGCAAGACTGGTTATGCATTTGACGGCTGGTACACCTCAGCCGATGGAGGCACCAAAATCGGTGACGATGGTGACGCTTTTGCGCCAACTGCTACCTCGACCCTCTATGCACACTGGGTCGTGGCTTCATCAGGCTTCACAGTGACTTATGACGGCAATGGTGGCACACCAGAGCGCGATTCTGACGAGAACGTTGTCGCTTTCGGCTACGTTATTTTGCCTGGTGCTACTCGCGATGGTTACGATTTCATTGGTTGGGGCGATACTCCTGGCAACCCTGAATACACAGGTGCTGAAGGTGAGTCTCTGACTATTTACAACAATAGCTTCACGCTGTATGCTCAGTGGGCTCAATCTAGCTTTAGCGTGACACTGGACGCCGCAGGCGGCGATGTGGCTTACACCTCACTCACCTATGAGCGTGGCGACTCAGCGCACTCATTGCCTACTCCTTTTCTCGCAGGCTACAACTTCACGGGATGGTGCGCCAAAGCTGAATGTGCCCTGCACGTCGCAGATGGCGAACCGTTTGCGCCAACCGAAGATGTTGCCTTCGTCGCAACCTGGGTTCCGGCGCCACCAGTTTTCTATGCAGTGACTTATGACGCTGCGGGAGGCACTGCAGGCTATGCCACCTTGTCTTATGCGTCGCACCTCTACCCTGACGGTCTGCCGCTGCCGAGCTGGTCGCGCTCAGGCTACACCTTTGACGGCTGGTATGACGCAGCTGTTGGCGGCAATCTAATTGGCATGGGCAACACCACAAGCAGCTACACCCCATCGTCAGATGTAACGCTCTATGCGCACTCAACTTTCGTTGAGGTTACTTACATAACCTACGGAGACGTCTATTATTTGCAGGGTGTGCAGCCTGATTGCGGCGCCTACACCGGCATGGCTGTGCAGGTCTGGGACTCGACGAATACACGAGTTCTGAGTGCTAGTGGCACCTTCAAGTCGGACTACCTGTGTGACTTTGGCTATTTAGTAGAAGTTCCCGCCGGTGATTACCGGTTAGTTCTGACCATCATCACAAGCCACCCAGAATATTTCACATCAAACAACGGCTTTGTGTCATCGGGGGCAACAGCGTCATCGGTGGTCCTATCGAGGACATTTACTTCAGGGCTAACAAATTTCCAGCAATTGTCATACATCACCCCAGCCATACCTTAGGCACGCACTAAGCGAAGAGCACCCCCGCCGACAACGCCGCGAACCTCGAAAGTTGGAATGGGTGTCGGTTTTAGATCAGCAAGGGGCTGGGTCCGGTTTTCAACCGGGCTCAGTCCCTTATTTTTTACCCAAATGCCTTGCCAATGCGGCTGAATAAGTCTAGATTTGCAAGTCATGCAAGTCATGCAAGTCATGCAAGTCATACAAGTCATGCAAGGAGGAAGACCATGATCGATGACGAGGTAGGCGAAATCACCATTTCTAAAAACAGCCCTCGACAGTTTGCAAAGTTGTTAGCCTTGCACGAAAAACACGGAGTCATTTCAGATTCCGAGTGGTATCAATCCCGCGACGGCCAAGAAACGGAGAACCGCGTGTCTGTTCGCGAACTCTCAGAGTCGAAGCGAAACATCTTTTAGACACTGACACCGTGAGTTATTTTATTCGCTGCCTAACCTCAAAGCCTGGACTTTAACGCTCACAATTTGCAATTTGCATACTGAGTATGCATAAATGATTACATGAGTTTAAAACACAGCATGTTGGCGGTGCTTAGTCTTGGCGACTGCCACGGCTATCAGCTTCGCCAAGAGATCGAAAGTCGCACCGGCGAGGTGTGGCAAATCAACGTTGGCCAGATCTATTCGACGCTAGACCGCCTCGAGCGCGACGGGCTCGTAACCAGTGGCGAGTCAAACCACGATGGTCAGATTCGCTATGCGGTCACAGCCGTTGGCAAAGCTGAGGCAGACCAGTGGTTGAACAGCCCAGTCGAACGCGCACCTCAGTCGCGCGATGAGCTGGCGATGAAGCTCGCCCTAGCCGTTACTTTGCCCGGCGTTGATGCCGAGCGAATCGTCAACGTGCAAAGACTGGCAGCCCTCAGAAACCTGCAGGTGCTAACCACCGCCAAAAAGAACTCAGACGTTGGCAACGCAAAAGACCTTGCCTGGGTGCTCGTGATTGACTCACAGATTTTTGCCATTGAGGCAGAGCTTCGCTGGCTAGACCACGTTGAAGGCCTGCTTGGCAAGGCAGCAGCCCGCGGTCTTGAAACTCAGCAGAACATCGAAACTAACCCGGCCCGTCGCGGCCGCCCAGCTAAAACTAACTAAAGAAATCAGGGGAATCATGTCAGAGCTACTAATAAATCTCATCGACATTCGCAAAACCTACGGGTCTGGCGAAAACCAAGTCGAAGCCCTAAAGGGAGTCAACCTAGACGTTCAAGCGGGCGAACTTGTTGCCATCATGGGCGCATCGGGCTCAGGCAAATCAACTCTGCTATCGATTGCGGGTGGCTTAGAAAAGCCAACCGAAGGCATCGCCGAGGTTGCAGGGGTCAACCTTTATCTTTCGCCAGCGGCCGAAATCGCAAGACTTCGACGTCAAACGATCGGCTATGTCTTTCAAGACTTCAACTTGATTCCGGCCCTAACCGCCATCGAAAACGTGGCTCTGCCGCTTGAGCTCGACGGCATTAGCCGCCCGACCGCACGCAAAGCTGCTCTCGAAGCACTCGAGGCAATGAGCATCGCTGATCTTGCCAAGAGGTTCCCAGACGAGATCTCTGGCGGCCAGCGCCAGCGCGTTGCCATTGCCCGAAGCATCGTGGGTGGCCGTCGAGTGATTCTCGCCGACGAACCAACCGGCGCCCTCGACTCACGCATGGGTGAGAATGTGATTCGCGCCCTTCGCACTCGCATCGACGCTGGTGCTGGGGGAATCCTCGTCACACACGACGCAAAGAACGCAGCCTGGGCTGACCGCATTCTGATTATTCGAGACGGCCAAATTGTTGACGAAGCTAAAACTGAGCGTGACATCAATGAGTTGCTCGGCGGCCCACTAATGGCAGCTGACGGTGCAAAGGCAAAAGAGGCCGACCGTGGCTAACCGCTTTGTCGCAGGCATCAACAGCCGCCTGCTAGCGCTGACCATCGCACGTCGCAACATGCGCCGAAACCCGCTGCAATCAATCTTGATCGTTTTGGTGATAGCCATGCCGGTTGCGGCTGGCGCGTTTGGCCTAACCGCATATCAGAGCACCAGACCAACACCCATCGAGCAGGTGACCAATGAGCTTGGTCAGGCTCAGGCAATGGTTCGGGCTAACGTCGCCCCGAGCAAATATGACTATCAAGAGCCGAGCAACTCATATGCTTTTGAATTTCAATCAGACGGTGGAATGACCATGGAGGGCGACACCGGCGGCGACCCTATTGCTCTGGCTGACCCTCGAAAGACTATCGCGGGTTATGAATGGTTGCCAGAGACTCAAGCAACCGCCGACGTTGAGACCGCAACAGGCATCGGCACACTTCAGGTGATCGAGGGTGAGCCTTGGTCGCCATTGCTTGAGGGTCGCTATTTTGGTCTAACCGGCAGAGCACCGGCAAATGAAACTGAGTTGCTGGTCAACCGTGCTGCGCTGGTTCGTCTCGGCGCAAAGGTTGGCGACCAAGTCAAGCTGACTGAAGCCAAAAAATCATTGACCATTGTGGGCACACTTGAATCGGCATCAGCTGCCCGAAACGTTTCAGTTCTTTATGGCATGCCTGCGGCAATCACTGGCCAACCGGTCTCTATCGAAACCGCGTCGTTCTTTGCCATCGGTGAGAAACCCATAACGTGGCAGCAGATCACCAAAATCAACAAGCAGGGCATTGGAGTTCTATCGCGAGAGGTGCTGCTGAACCCACCAGCAAATAGCGAAGTGCCGCTTTATGTCGAAACCAGCTGGGGAACTCCATCGAACTTCTCATTGATGTTGTTGATTCCGCTTTTGTTCCTAGCGCCGCTCGTGCTCCTGCCAGTTGCAGTGCTCGCGGGCTCTGCGTTTTCATTCGGCGCTCGCCGACAAGCTCGGTCACTCGCGGTGGTTTCGTCGCTCGGCGCCAAGGCTTCGCTGCTCAGATTTATGACCATTGCGAACGGAATCGTCTTAGGTCTAGCCGGTGGCGTCGTAGGCGTGATCGCGGGTGTCATCGTTGCCAACTTCTGGCTGCCTTCGCTGACTGACGGTTCGCGCACGGGGTATCCGGGCTTGCATTTGCGTTTTGATTTGCTCGCCTTAGCTGCGGTTTCGGGAGCCATCATCGGCGCGATTGTCAGCGTGATTCCGGCATTCGTGGCATCAAAGGTTGACGTGCTCAACACGCTTCGAGGTGTGCGCCGCAACGCTAAAGTTCAAGCCCGTTCGGGCGTGGGCGGGCTCATCGTGATTGCGGTTGGCGTTGCTGTAGCCATTGCAGGAACCCTCGCTCGCACCTACATCGAGGGCGAAATCAGAGCCGGCCGCTTGGGCTATGAGCATTATTCAGATATCGGATGGACCCTCTTCGGCATCGGCATCGGCGCAATCATCACAGTCATCGGTCTGTTGGTCGCATCGCCGTGGTTGCTCGTTATGGCTAGGTTTCTCTTTAGGCGCATCAGCACCGCGAGCAACTATGCCACCAACGACCTGATCTATAACCGCAAGCGCTACACGGCAGTTATCGCCTCAGTGCTGGCCACAGCATTCGTGGGCGCAAGTGTGCTTGCTCTGATGTTTTCGATTGCCGAAGCACAACGCGTTAGTTATCGGCCGCAGGGCGAAACCGACCAGCTAGTCATTGACCACTCGGGCTATGCCATCATTAGCGGCAGCGTGCCGGTAGCAAACACCAACGCCGAACTAAAGCGCGTGATTGCCCAAAACACCTCCAAGCTGGCCAGCAACCTTTCGGCGGCTAAAGAGATCGCCGAAACCAAGTCAGCCGCACTCATCAACGTGCATGAGCAATATGCACAGTTTGGTTTCGGGTTGGCCTCCGAGGGGCCAATCATTGGTTTCGAAGGTCAACAGCCTTATTTGATGCGCGACGCAAACTACTTTTGCCCCTATGCCGAGGGGAGCCCGGTCTATGACAAGTTCATGCAACTGCAGCAAGATCAGCAGTGGGATGCCGCCGCAAAAATTGAGAACGACCCGAAATATGCTCGTTGCCAAATCACCATGATGGAACCATCACGTTTCATGGTGGGAACACCAGCTGACCTGCGTGCTCTGCTCGGAGGCCGGGTTGACTCAGCCGCCGAAAAATCTCTAACCAATGGCGGGGCAGTGGTCTTTCACCCTGGGCTGATGAAAAACGGCAAGGCGATTCTCAACTGGTATGCCTCGGGGCTTGATGCTCTCGTGCTCGGCCAACCGATGTATGACAACATGGGCAAGCCAATGGTTGGCAAAGATGGCAAGCCGCTAACCCTAGACAACCCAACCAAAACCGAGAGTGTGCCAGCAGTGCTGAGCTCAACTCCAAGCACCTCGGTGACAATGATGCTCTCGACCGAAGCTGCAGATAAGCTCGGCATCACCTACAGCCCGTGGATCATGGTAGCTAACTACAAAGAACCAGTCACCACTGCCCAAAGAGACCAGATGAATCAGGCATTCAATGGCGAGTTCACTCTAGAACAGGGCTTTGGTTTCGACACCCAGGCAGCAGCTTGGTGGGTGACGCTCGCCGTCGGCTTCTTCATATTGGCCTCAACCAGCATCGCGCTTGGCCTTGCCCAAATCGAAAGTCGAGCAGACCAATCAACACTCGGATCAATCGGCGCACCTAAGCGATTCAGAGCTTCGGTTGTCGGTGGCCAGGCGCTCGTGCTGACGCTTCTCGGCACAGTGCTCGGCTCAAGCGTTGGCTTTTTGTTTGCCTGGGCGATGTTTCCATCGATGAAATTGACGATTGTGCCAGTTGACCTGGTGATTCCGCCAGCGCAAGCAGCAGTGATGGTCATCGGCATTCCATTGATCGCAGCCAGCATCTTCTGGTTTGGCACGCCAAGTCGCTCGCGCTTTCGCACCAGGCTCTCGATCGATTAAGTTTGGCTCGAACGCCTCGACAATTCAGGCGGTTTGGTTAGGCGTGCAGCCCGTGCCAAACCGCCTGGTTGGGGTCAACAGTTCGGTTATTGTGCAGGTCGAAAATCAAGAGCATTCAAGCATTTGAAATGAGTTTTGACGCAAACCTGACCAAGCGGTTGAGTGAACTGGTTCGGCGCATGTGAGCTTCTGCAGCATCAGGCGCGTGCTTGAGAAGGGCCTTCACTAGCTGGTCGCGCTCAAAACTAAGTTGCCGAATTTGCAAGATCAAACTGTTTCGACCGGCAAACCCGTTCTCAGAATCAATGGCCATGTCAATAATCTGCTGAGCAAATCTCTGATTAGAACTACTCTCATTCCAGCTTTGGGTTTCTTCGACGCAAAGAGCTTGTTTGCCAAACTCAGAAATTCTGGCCGCGACCCGAGCCAATGATTCGTCAGCAACCAACTCAATAGCATCATTAGGTGTTGCAAAACTAAAACCCGACTCATTTTGCACCCACGAGAGCTCGCGCCATTGCGCATTTAATGTCTCTGGTGAGGCCAAAAGGTGAACCCTTTGGTGCGTGCCAACGTTGGCCCCAAAACCCGCGGCGCTTCGTCGTCGTGCTTGGTTTTTTCGGTCGAAGAGATTCTGCCGGCTTCGATAGGGCAGATGAGCAATCGCTAAAGTTTCTATAGGGCGACCCTGCGTCGATTTAGAACGCACATACAGCGAGTGCTGGCCCTCATAAATGTGAAAATCGTTGTCACTTGGCAAGCAGTTGAGGTTGATGATTACTTTTTGCCCTGCAGGTTCGGCGAACCTCTGCCCCAAATGTGAGATTTCAGCCGAGTCTGAAGGCGCAAATCCAATGCGTTTCTGGCAGGCAAATTTCGCCGAAAGCAAATGGGGCTCAGAAAAAATGTCTACCGTGCTCTCTTGCACCAAGTCTTTGCACGTCAAAAGCCACGCGACATCTTTTGACCGCGCTAAAACACCAAGCTGTTCAAGCAGGGGAGGGGCGTCGGTTGCATTCTGCAAAAATTCATCGCTGTCAAACGGAACAAAAACATCAAACCCATCAGCTCTCGCGGCCTGAGCCAAAAAGGTCATCATGCGACCTTGAACAAAAGGCGCTGTGGTTTTGCTAACCAATCGAATTCGTGCGTGACCACGAAACTCGTCAAGCAAAGTCTCTATTTCTGTGCCTGGTTCATCGTGTCGAATCAAATAAAAATCGAGGATTCCCTGCGAAACAAGATTCCAAATAGCCGAAACGAGAATGTCTTCGGTTCGATAAAAGACCGTTCCCGCCGCAACTCTAGTTTTCACTTTCAAAATCATATGCGCCACTTGCTAGTTTGGCAAAATGAGACTATTTCAGCCCAAGCCAAACCGTCTGGTCGGGGGCAAGGCTGTGGCCAGTCTGCATTCCATGCAGACTGCTCAGCAAAACCTCGCCAGCCGGCAGGGTCAAGCTGGCATCGCTGAAGTTGTGAATCACAAGAACATCGCCGTTGCGGTAGCCCAAAACTTCGTCGCGCGTGAACTCAGGCAACCACGCGAACGAACCCTCGCCAAGGCGAAGCTCTCGCCGCAGGTGAAGCGCCTGCTTATAAAGCTCAAGGGTTGAGCCAGCAACGCCATCTTGCTGGTCGCGCGAGTAGGCACGATAAACCTCTGGTTGAGGCAACCAAGCTTCGCCGGTTTGGTTGAAGCCGTTAGCGTCGCCCGCGCCGGCCTCCCAAGGCAGCGGCACGCGGCATCCGTCGCGACCAACGCGCTCGCCGTTTGTGCGCGCAAAAGTTGGGTCTTGACGAAACTCATCGGCCAGAGTGGTGTGCTCGGGCAACCCGAGCTCTTCGCCTTGATAAATGTATGAAGCGCCTGGCAGACCGAGCATAAACATGGTTGCACCGCGTGCCTTGCGCAGGCCGGTTTCTGCGTTAGGTTGCGGTGAGTTAGGGCCGATGCCATCGCTGGCAGTCGCTCTGCCATAGCTGCCGCCAAAACGGGTTGCGTGGCGAATCACGTCGTGGTTATTCAGCACCCAAGTGCTCGGTGCACCAACTGCGTCGAATGCTTCGAAAGACTCGTTGATGTTGGCGAACAGCACCTTCGAGTTCCAATCGCTGTCTAGAAAGCGAAAGTTGAAAGTCTGGTTGAACTCATCTGAGCGAACCCAAAGAGCCATGAGTGAAAGCGGCAAAACATAAGCCTCACCGCACATTGCACGATCGCCAGAGTAACTTTCGAGAATCGCTCGCCAGCGCCTGAAAATCGGGTGAACCTCTGGTTGAAACCACATTGGTGGGGCGGCCTCGCCCTCGATAAAACCAGCCCCAGCGCGCTCAACATCGGGGTGGTCGGGCAGGCCCTCGGCCTTAGCCATGGCGTGCGGCTGATCAACGCGAAAACCGTCAACCCCGCGGTCAAGCCAAAAACGCAAAATCTCTTCAAAAGCCGACTGCACCGCAGGGTTAGCCCAGTTGAGGTCAGGTTGCGATGAGTCAAATAAATGCAAGTACCACTCGCCAGGTTGGCCGTCGGCACCCACCGTGCGAGTCCAAGCCGGCCCACCAAACAGCGACAACCAGTTGTTTGGCGGCAGTTCACCCGCCGCGCCGCGACCAGGTTTGAAGTGATAGAAATCGCGGTTTTCACCAGCCAAAGCGGCCTGAAACCACTTGTGCTGATCGCTGGTGTGGTTCGGCACAAGGTCAATCAAAACCTTAAGCCCAAGGCGGTGAGCCTCGGCCAGCATCGCGTCGAAATCACCCAAGGTGCCAAACAGCGGGTCAACGTCGCAGTAGTCGCTCACGTCATAGCCGGCGTCTTTTTGCGGCGAGCGATAAAACGGTGACAACCAAATAGCGTCGATGCCAAGCGCGGCCAGAGAACCCAAACGTGAAGTGATGCCAGCCAAGTCGCCCATGCCGTCACCGTTAGAGTCAGCAAACGAGCGAGGGTAGATCTGATAAATCACACCTGAGCGCCACCACTCGTTGCCAACCTTTGCCTCGTGGCGAGGCGCGTTAGTCACATCAAAGTTGGCATTCAAATCGAACGTTGTCATGCGTTCAATATTGGCGCAACGAACCTACGGCTTAAGCCAAACGGTTTGATTTGCCTCAAGAATCTGAGCAACCCAAAGGTCGTGCTGACTTGTTGCCAAGATTTCACCGGCAGGCAAAGCCAACGGGTCAGGGCCAAAGTTCGTGACCACCAGAACGCCGTTGTTGAGATATGCGAGCACGGTTTCGCTGGTTAGCGAAGCATCCCAGCTAAATTCACCCGCGCCTAAGTCATATTCTTTGCGAACCGCGATTAGGCGCTTATAAAGTTCAAGGGTCGAACCAGCCACACCGCGCTGAACGTCGCGCGCATAGCGGTGGTAGCTCTCAGGCTGAGGCAGCCAGCCCTTGCCCGTTGCGCTAAAGCCGTTTGAGTCGTTGGATTCAGATTCCCAAGGCAGTGGCACGCGGCAGCCGTCGCGACCAACGCGCTCGCCCTTGGTTCTGAAATATGTCGGGTCTTCGCGATATTTGCCCTCAAGCGTGGTGTGCTCAGGCAAGCCGAGCTCTTCACCCTGATAAATGTAGGCCGAGCCTGGCAAGCCAAGCATGAACGCTGTGGCAGCCTGAGCCTTGCGCAAGCCAAGTGCTTCGTCAGGCTGGGCGTAGTCAGGGCCGATGCCGTCACCCTGCTTCGGAACCTTGCCGTGCTCATAGCCATAACGAGTTGCGTGGCGAACCTGGTCGTGGTTTGAAAGCACCCAGGTCGAGCCCGCGCCAACCGAACCAAACTCAACCAGCGACTCGGTCACGATCTTCTTCAAAGAGGCCGACTCAAACTTGGTCTCGAGGTAGTCAAAGTTGAACGTCTGGTGATATTCGTCAGGGCGCACCCAAAGTTTTAGGCGATTTAGCGGGCTAACCGAAGCTTCGGCGCAAAGTGCGCGGTCTTCATATTCGTCAGCGACGTTTCTAAAACGACGGATGAACTCGTGCACGCCCGGCTGAACCCAGTAGGGCACACGTTCTTCGCTTTGCTCTGGCGTCAAGCCAATGTGCGGCGTTGGTTTGCCGTCGGCGTCATATTCTTTGTGGTCAGGCAGACCTGCTCGCTTGACTAGGCCGTGGGCTACGTCGATTCTGAAACCGGCAACACCTTTGTCGAACCAGAAGCGAAGAATGTTTTCGAACTCTTCGGCGACAATCGGGTTGTTCCAGTCGAGGTCTGGTTGGGTTGAGTCAAATAGGTGAAGGTACCACTGCTCAGGTTTGCCGTCTGGTCCAACTAGGCGAGTCCAGGCTGGGCCACCAAAGATTGAGTTCCAGTTGTTTGGTGGCAGTTCGCCGTTTTTGCCTTTGCCTTCGCGAAAAATGTAATACTCGCGCTCTGGGCTGCCTGGGCCAGCTGCCACCGCAGCCTTGAACCATTCGTGCTGGTCGCTGGTGTGGTTTGGCACGAGGTCAACGATGATTTTGATGCCGAGCTGGGTTGCGCGTGCGATAAGTGCATCTAAGTCTTCGTTGGTGCCAAAAAGCTCGTCGATCTGTCGGTAATCGCTTACGTCATAACCAGCATCTTTTTGCGGTGACTTGAAGAAAGGCGAAAACCAGATCGCGTCAATTCCAAGTTCGGCGAGTGAATCGAGGCGACTTGTGACACCAATAAGGTCACCCATGCCGTCACCATTGC
>JBDLVN010000036.1:0-6191 GCA_039804775.1 Actinomycetota bacterium | reverse complement strand
TGACCCTCGGTTGCCAACACCACAACCTGGTTTTGGCCGAGCTGGTCGGTGATCCACTCAACAGGGTTAGCGTCGAGCACTTTGAAGTGCGGAATCTCATGCAGCTTCAAATCGACCATCGTGTCGTCTTGCGAAGCAAACGGGCTAACCGTGAAAACTTGGTTGCCAACTAGGTGTGACATAAACTCGCCGACCTGCATAAAGCCACCGGCAGCAATGTCGATTGGGGCCTCGGCACCGTTGGTTGCGGCCTCCCAAGCGGCGTGCAAAAACTCTTGGTTGGTTGCAATCAGGTCGTGGGCGCGAGCGGCCGAACGTTCTGGTTGCAGCAACACGACGCCGGCATCGGTCGGCAAGAAACTTGTGAACGGCACCAACTGCTCGACCAGCACAGGGGCAAGAGCCTCCATGCCATCAACGGGAATGCCCTCGGCAATCTTGGCAAGCATCGTGCTGATGTTCATAAACTCGTGCTGCATCTCACGCGCACGACTAGCCACAAGCGGCGTGATAATCACCTCGCGAGCCGCATAAAGAACCGTTGACTTGATCGGCTCTTCGCTGGCAATCGAACGCTGGTCGGCAACGCTAAACTCGCGAATCTCTTCAAGTTCATCGCCAAAAAACTCGAGGCGCACAGCATGCTCGGCTGTGGTGGCAAAAATATCGAGGATTCCCCCTCGCACCGCAAACTCACCGCGCTTAGTGACCATGTCAACGCGCTTATAGGCAAGCTCAACTAGCTTAAGGGTTAGCTCGGGCAAGAAATAATCTTTGCCCTGCTCAAGAAGCAGCGGAGGAAAATCTCTTAGGTTGCCCGGCACCGGCTGAAGCACAGCCCGAATCGTCGCAACCACAAAAACTGGGTGATCAGGCGAAACCTTGGCCTCGGCCAAAACACTCAACTCGTGCAAGCGGTGAATAACGCGCAAGCGACGGCCAACAGTTTCTGGGCTCGGGCTTAGGCGTTCGTGCGGCAGTGTCTCCCACGACGCAAACTCGAGCACCTCGGCGGTCGGCTCAAGGCTCTGTAGCGCAGCCACTAGATCTTCAGCCTCGCGACCAGAACTCACCACGATTAGGTTGACTTTGCCAAGGCCTGCGCCCGAGCGAAGGTCGGCAATAGTTGCGGCAATAGCTGGGCTTGCGCTGGCTGGAGCTAAAACATCCACGCGTTTTTCACGTATTTTGCCAGCAAGTTTTGCAAAAGGGTATGAGTCTGCCAGGCGCGCGACTAGGCCATGAAGATTCACGTGTTCAAGTCTAAGTTAGGCGGCAGCCAGTTGGGCGGGGTCGGGCAAAACCCTAAACGTGAAAGCGCATTGTGGCCTTGGCCACGCCCTCGGCAATGATTGCCTCAACCGCATCGGCAGCGATTTCGAGAGTGGTTGGCAGTTCTTTTCGCTCGGCGCTGTTAAAGTCGCGCAACACAAAATCGGCGGTATCCATGCTGCCCGGCGGTCGGCCGATGCCAATGCGCACGCGAGCAAAATCGTTAGACCCGCAAGCCGCGATTATGTCGCGCAGGCCATTGTGACCGCCGTGACCACCGCCCTGCTTTAGGCGAATCTTTTCGGCGTCAATGTCGAGCTCGTCGTGCAACACGATTAGGTTGCTCATTGGCAAATCATAAAACTTGAGCAGCGCCGAAACTGGGCCGCCGCTGGTGTTCATGTATCCGGTTGATTTGGCCAGCACAACTTTTTGGGCGATGCCCGCGCCAATCACGAGGCGCCCCTCAGCCACCACCGCAGTGGTCTTGGCCTTCTTGTAGCTCGCGCCAATGCGTGCGGCTAAGACATCTAACGCCATTTGACCCACATTGTGCCGGTTAGCAGAATAGCCGGCCCCGGGGTTTCCGAGGCCGACTATTAGAAATGCTTTGTCGTTTGACATCTGCTCGCTTAGCTTGTGGCTAAAGCCTTGAGCTAGCTAACGCTGATTAGGCGCTTGCTAGTTCTTCGCTGTGGCCAGCTGCGGTTGCAAGAACCGAAGCGATGAGTGCGTCTGCAGGTAGGTCGAGTGCAACGCCAGCAGGCAACTTGATGTCGCTTGCTAGAACGTGGTGGCCAGCGCCCTCTTTGTTGAGGTGAATCTCAACGAAGGTCGGAATGTGAATTGCGTCAGCAATAAGACGCACGCTGTGGTGCTCAAGCTCAACTGTGGTGCCTGAAAGGCTCTCGCCAACAATGTGCACAGGAACCTCAACGTGAACTTTCTCACCCTTGATGATTTCAACAAGGTCGATGTGCTCAACGATCTGAAGCACTGCATCGCGCTGAACAGCCTTAACCAAAACGGTTTCGTGCTTGCCAGCGATGTCTAGGTTGATGATCGCGTTCTTGGTGCGCAAGATCAGTGCAATCTCGTGTGCAGGAACAGTGATGTGGCGTGGCTCTGAGCCGTGGCCATAGATTACTGCAGGGGTCTTGCCAGCAGCGCGAAACTTGCGGGCTGCACCCTTGCCGAAAACGGTGCGAATGTCGCCAACGATTGCGTGTTCTTGTGATTCTTGAGCCATGGTGGGCCTCCTATTTGTGGTGGGTTATCAACTCGGGTGTTTCGCGAGGATTCATCGCCGCCATCAGGCCACTGCTAAATCACTCCGTCGATCACGGCTTTGCATTTCTGCGCAGCCCTCGCCGTCGTCTGGGGTCAAGTTTAGTGCATTTTGCACGAGGATGAAAACCCCTAGCGGCGCGTGCACGCCACTGCGCGCTCGCATAAGCTCGCTTGCTCTAGCTGCGCGGGCGGGTTACTCGGCGCACGAAAAGCGCGGCGGCAAGAATCAGCGTTGAGAGCCACACGGCTGGGCCTGGCACGACTAGCAGTAGCGCGCCGCAGAGCAGCACGCCGAGCCATGCGGTGGTGGCTCGCACGGCGTGAGCGTTGCGGCTGGTTTTTTCGACTTTGAGTTGGCGCAGCGCCGCAACGTGGCCGATGGCGTAATAAAGCAGAACCGATAGCGAACTAAAACCGATTGACCAGTCGAGGTGACCCAGCTGGGCAAAGCCGATAGCACCCGCTGCAATCACAACTTCGGCTAGCCACGGTGCACCTTTTTTGTTTCGTTTGGCGAAAAGCCCGACGAGTTCGTGGTCTTCAGCCATGGTCGCTGCGGTGCGGCTGACCCCTGCCAGCAGAGCAAGAATCGACCCAAGGCTGGCTGCCGCGGCAACGACTATGACGATGGTTTGCATCAACTGCGGTGACCAGCCGAGGCTGGCCGTGCTGAGTTGCCAAAAGGTAACGAACGGAGCCTTAGCTGTCATTAGCCCAAAAGCCAGGGTTTGCTGCAAGACAAAGCCGAGAGCAAAATACAAAACCAAGACCGCGCCAAGTGCAATAACTATGGCACGCGGAATGTTGCGCTGCGGGTCACGCACTTCGTCGCCGAGGGTGGCCACGCGGGCGTATCCGGCGAAAGCAAAAAAGATAATCGCGGCTGCGCTCAGAATCGCGACGATTCCGCCACCGCCAATAATTGTGGCAAGTGATGAAGTGCTGCCGCCATGAATGTGCGTGTGTTGATAGATCAGTCCCGGTGGAAAACCCTCGGTGGCAGCATTGCTCGCGCCGGTACCCGTGCCCGTGCCTGCGCCTGTGCCTGCGCCAGCCGAAACTGCTTGCCCTGCCAGAAAATCTTGAGCAAAGCCCCATGCCAAAGTGGCAACCAAAAACGTCACAGTCGTGATTGACAGCACAAGGGCAACTTGAGCTGTGCGGTTGATTCCGAGCAGGTTGATCGCGGTCAAAACGGCGATTGCAAGACTTGCGGCTAAAACCGGTTGGTCAGGCCAAACATAAATGCCAAAGACCAAACCAATAGCCGAAATCGAACCAATCTTGCCAAAAATAAAACTGAACCCGGCCGCGAACGAGGTTGTGTTGTTCACATAAACCCGGCTGTAGGCATAGACGCCACCGGCGCGCGGCACTTTGCGGGCAAGGTGATAAACCGACGCAGCGTTGAGCGAAGCAACCAACCCGGCTAACCCAATCGCAATGAGCAAAGCCCAGCGATCGGAATATTTCATTGTCAGCGCGGCAGCCTCGTGAAACACTGCGAAGACACCGGCACCCAACATAGACGCCAAGCCGATGGCAACGGCAAGGCCGAGGCCTATTTGTTGTGGCTTGGGTGGGTTAGGCGAAGGCATCCGAGCTAAATTATGCGTGGCCAGGGAAGAGCGAGTTAACCGAGTTGTCGTCGAAAACAGCGTGAATGGCCTTGGCAATCAGTGGCGCAATTGAGAGCACGGTTAGCTTCTCGAACTGCTTGTCTGGCGTGATTGGCAAAGTGTTAGTGACAACAACTTCGTCAACCTCAGGGCCACTAAGACGCTCGACTGCAGGAGCCGAAAAGACTGCGTGCGTGGCGGCAACGATAACGCGGCCAGCACCGTTTTCTTTAAGGGCACGCGCAGCTGCCACGATCGTGCCGGCGGTGTCGATCATGTCGTCAACCAAAAGGCAAGTGCGGCCGCGAACATCGCCAACCAGTTCGTGCACCGAAACCTGGTTAGGCACGTTTGGGTCGCGACGTTTGTGAATGATGGCCAGCGGAGCACCCAGGCGCTCAGCCCAAATGTCAGCCACGCGAACGCGACCTGAGTCTGGCGAAACAACTGTCAGCGGCTCGTGACCCCAACGCTCGGCCACGTGGTCGGCAAGCTCAGGCAAAGCCCAAAGGTGGTCAACCGGGCCATCAAAGAAACCCTGAATCTGAGGTGTGTGGAGGTCAACTGACATCAGACGGTCAGCACCGGCAGCCTTATAAAGGTCAGCCATTAGGCGAGCAGAGATTGGCTCGCGGCCCTTGTGTTTCTTGTCTTGGCGGGCATAAGGAAAGAACGGAGCAACCACGGTGATGCGCTTGGCGCTGGCACGCTTTAGGGCGTCAACCATTAGAAGCTGTTCCATGATCCAGTTGTTGATTGGCGCAGGGTGAGCCTGAATCACAAACGCGTCAACACCGCGCACGCTCTCTTCATAACGCACAAAAGTTTCACCATTGGCAAAGTCATAAGCGGTGGTTGGCACAAGTGAGGTGCCAAGCAACTCGGCAACCTCATTAGCAAGTTCAGGGTGGGCGCGACCACTAACCAAAACTAGCCGTTTTGAGTTATTCGCTTTGATCTCCATGGGGTGCCCTTCTTAGTCTTGCGCTGGTTTGTTGCTGGTTGTTGCGGGTGAATCTGTGGTTGAACTCTGAGCTGACCCTGCGGCTGCGGCTGCCTCGGCTGCCTCGGCTGCTTTTGCCGACGACGTGCCCGCACGGTTTTGCTGCACCCAGCCCCCAAGGTTGCGCTGTGGTGAAACGTTCATTGCTAGAGCGCCTGCCTCGACGTCTTTGCGAACCACTGTGCCGGCTGCCGTGTAGGCGCCGTCGCCGATGGTCACTGGCGCGACAAACACGTTGTGTGACCCGCTTCGCACGCCGCGGCCGATGCGACTGCGGCTCTTGTTCACGCCGTCATAGTTGGCAAAAATGGTGCCCGCGCCGATGTTTGAGTCTTCGCCAATCTCGGCATCGCCAACATAGCTGAGGTGCGGAACCTTGCTGCCCGCACCAATGATTGCGTTCTTGGTCTCAACGAAGGTGCCGATCTTGCCGTCGGCGCCAAGGTCGGTGCCTGGGCGCAGGTAGGCAAAAGGGCCCACGGTTGCGTCGTCGCCGATGCGTGAACTTGTGACGTGAGATTTAACGACCGATGCCCGCTGCCCAACCGCACTATCAACCAACCAAACCTCTGGGCCTACCGTTGTGCCCGAACCGATCGAGCTGATGCCCTTGAGGTGGGTGCCTGGCAAAAGTGTGACGTCTTCGGCAAGTTGCACGGTCACGTCGATAAAGGTTGTGGCTGGGTCAAGAATGGTCACGCCAGCGCGCTGCCATGATTCGCAGATGCGCCAGTTGAGCTCGGCAGCAACTTCGCTTAGCTGCACGCGGTCGTTGATGCCGGCAACCAACCATTCGTCTTCGATGGCGATGGCTTGCACTTTGCCGCCAGCGCGCAAGATTTCTGCTGCTGCGTCGGTGAGGTATTTCTCGCCCTGAGCGTTGTGAGTGCCAACCTTGGCAAGGGCTGCGCGCAGGGCGGCTGCGTCAAACACATAAACGCCCGCGTTGACCTCGTTGATCTCAAGTTGGCTGGCCGAGGCATCGCGCTGCTCGACGATTTCGATGA
>JBDLVN010000035.1:0-21664 GCA_039804775.1 Actinomycetota bacterium | reverse complement strand
TTAGCGTTGCACGCGCTTCGATAGCTCTTCAGCCAAACCAACGTAGGTGTGCGGGGTCAGCACTAGCAAACGGTCTTTTGCGTCCTGGCCGATTTCTAGCTGGTTGATGAACACCTGCAGGTCGTCAACGCTAATGCGCTTGCCACGGGTTAGCTCTTTGAGCAACTCATATGGGTTCGAGATGCTACTGCGGCCGGCAGCAACCTCGGCACGAATCACAGTTTGAATTGCCTCACCCAAAACTTCGAGGTTTTCAGCTAGGTCAACGGCCAAGATCGACTCTGAAAGCTCAAGCTCGTCAAGACCGCGAGTGACGTTGTCAACTGCGAGCAGCGAGTGCCCAAAGCCGAGACCGATGTTGCGTTGCGAACTTGAGTCAGTTAGGTCACGCTGCATGCGAGAAGTTACCAAAGTTGAGGCAAGACTCTCAAGAATGGCGTTGGCAAGCTCAAGGTTTGATTCGGCGTTTTCGAAACGAATCGGGTTCACCTTGTGAGGCATGGTTGATGAACCGGTTGCCCCGGCCTGCGGAATCTGCTTGAAGTAGTTCAAAGAGATGTACGTCCAGATGTCTGTGCACAGGTTGTGCAAGATGCGGTTGAAGAGTGCAACGGCAGAATAAAGCTCGGCTTGCCAGTCGTGAGACTCAATCTGTGTAGTCAGTGGGTTCCAGGTCAGACCAAGGCTGGCCACAAAAGTCTCAGACTCTAGCGGCCAGTCAACCGCCGGGGCTGCAATAACGTGAGCCGAGAAGGTGCCGGTGGCGCCGCTGAACTTGCCGAGGTATTCAGTCTTAGCAATACGGTCGAGCTGGCGCTGAAGTCGGTGCACAAACACAGCGATCTCTTTGCCCATGGTTGTAGGGGTCGCCGGTTGGCCGTGGGTGCGAGAAAGCATCGGCACTGCGGCATACTTTGCCGAAAGACCTCGCAGTTTTGCCATGAGGGTTTCAACGCGGGGCAGCCATACGTCGTTAACAGCATCGCGAACGGTGATGGCATATGAAAGGTTGTTGATGTCTTCGCTGGTGCAGGCAAAGTGGGTTAGCTCTAGAAGGTCTGGGCGACCCAGATCGTTGATGGCATCGCGAATGAAATATTCGACTGCCTTAACGTCGTGCTTAGTGGTGGCCTCGAAGGCGGCCAGCTTGGCAACGTCAGCGTCTGAAAAGTTGGCAACAAGGTCGCGCAGGGTTTTAGTCTCGGCTTCGCTGATCGAGCGATTGGTGCCAAGAAGGTTGCGGTTTGCAAGGTGCAAAAGCCATTCAACCTCAACTGCGATGCGCGCGCGGTTTAGCCCGGCTTCTGAAAGGTGAATGCCGAGGTCGGCAACCGCTGAGCGGTAACGACCATCGAGGGGGCTTAGGGGCTGAATTGATAGATTGCTCACCTATCTATTGTGCCAGCAGCAGCCCGCATAACTTGCTAGCAAGGCGTCGTCGGGGCATTTATTGCACTGCTTTTCTCAAGGCAAGAAAAATGTCGGTTGGGGGCTAAGAAACTTGACCCATGGATCAGCTAATAAATAACCTTCAAGCCGCTCTTGCAGCACTCAGAGCCGCAAAACCAAACCCATCGCAATGGTCAGGACCCGCCGCAAGTGCGCTCACTACTCGAATCGACCTACTCGAAATCGAGTTCGTAGTTATAAGTAGTTTGCTGAGCGCAGCAACGCTCGGAGGCTTGGTGGGAGGTGGCGTGCCGGGCATCCCTGGGGGCGGCAAGCTGCCAGGTGGAATTCTCGGGGGCTTGCCAATAGGCGCGACACCCGTAGTGCCGCTGAATACTCTTATGGCACAGTTGGGAGTGCACTTCTAATGACAACAATTCACTCAAATTCGGGCGTTCAAGTTCACGCCAATCTAAACGAGCTAACTCGCGTTCGCGAGCAACTCACCGCCAGTCAACTAGCGCTTTGGGGCGACCATAGTTCAAAAATCGCGGCGATGTTTGGTCTAGGCGATAACCACATAGCCGATGTTCTATTCAACGACTGCGGTTTAGTGATGTGGGCCATTGCCAACCCAGAGCTAGGCGTTGCGGTAGGCGCAGGCTTGACGGCGATTTGGTCGCAACTAGCAAACCTCAACGCACTCGTTGATTTGGTTGAGAGTCAATACCGCGCCGGTGAGATGACGATTGATCGCAAAATGGCAATCGAACACAAGATATTAGAGGTTGCGGCAACCGAACCATTCTTTGCCAAGCTAAACCTGCAATGGCACGCGCACCACCCAGACTCAGATGACAAGGCTCCTAGTCAGATTGGCGAATCACAAGATTCTAAAGAGCTTCAAGGCACCGCGGGTTACAAACGCAGTTACGCTCAAAATTAGCGAAGCCAAGATTGCCCAACCAAGCGATGTGATTGAAAGGCCTGAGCTGGTGAATCCGTCGATTTTGAAAACGCCAAAGTTCAAGAAGCCGCTGATCCAAGCAACAAGCAAGAGCAAAGCGCCGTTCAACACGAACGAAATCAAACCGAACGTGAGAATGTAGGCCGGCAACGCAATCACCTTAATGATTGGTGCAATCACTGAGTTCACAAAACCAAAAACAAGCGCCACGGTCAAGAAGCTGAGCACAACCTGCCAGGTTTCATGCCCGCCATATGGGGTCAAAGTGATTGCTGGCAACAGCAAAGTGACTACCCAAAGGCCGAAAGCATTAATCACAGTTGCAATTAGAAATCGAATCATGTCTCGATTCTGCCACTAAAGAAGTAAATTGGTATCTGTGACTGCACAAGACGCGAAACGCGTGCCGATGGTTCAAATGCTCTCAATCGAGGGCGAGTTTAGTGTTGCCGAAGAATTTGCCGAATATGGCGCTTATCTTGAGCGACTAACCACCGAAGACTATTTGAAGTTCTATCGTGACATGGCGGTTATGCGTCGTTTCGATGGCGAAGCCACCGCGCTTCAGCGCCAAGGCCAGCTTGGCTTGTGGATTCCCGCGATTGGCCAAGAGGCAGCTCAAATTGGTTCTGGTTATGGTGTTGGCCACAACGACCACATTTTTCCTAGCTATCGCGAACACGGTGTGGCCATCACACACGGCATCGATTTGATGTCGATTCTTAAAATGCTTCGCGGTGTCAACCACGGTGGTTGGAACCCCGACGAAACTCGCTTTCACCTTTATGCCATCGTTCTTGGCACGCAAACTCTTCACGCAACCGGCTATGCCATGGGTCTTGCTTTTGACGGCAAAGTCGGCACCGGAAACAAAGATGAAGACCTTGCAGTGATCACCTACTTTGGCGATGGGGCAACTGCCGAGGGTGACGTTAGCGAAGCACTGCTTTTCGCTGCCATCAACCAAACCCCGCAGGTTTTCTTCTGCCAGAACAACCAGTGGGCGATTTCTTCAAACGTGGCTCGCCAAACCAAAGCGCCACTGTATCTTCGCGGCACCGGTTTTGGTGTGCCAGGCATCCAAGTAGATGGCAACGATGTGCTCGCCTGCTATGCAGTGACTGCAAAGCACATGGATGACGCCCGCGCCGGCCTAGGCCCAACGTTCATTGAAGCGATGACCTACCGCATTGGCGCCCACACCACGAGCGATGACCCGACAAAATATCGTGATTCTGCTGAAGTGGAATATTGGAAAGCCCGCGACCCGCTGGCTCGTTTTGAAAAGTTTTTGCGCAAGCGCGGTGTTGAGCAAGCGTTCTTTGACGAGTGCGATGCGCTTGGCGACAAGCTAGCTGCCGAGATTCGTGAGGCGACCTTTGCCCTCGGCAACCCTCCGGTCGAAAACATGTTCCAGCACGTCTATTCGCAGCCACACCCGCTAATCGCAGAGCAATACCAATGGCTAACCGAATATGAAGCATCGTTCGAAGGCGAGGGCAACTGATGAGCAACTTTGTTGAGATGTCAATCGCCAAAGCCATCAACGCAGGTCTTGCTAAGGCAATGCAAGCTGACGAAAAAGTTTTGGTTTTCGGTGAAGACGTTGCTGAGCTTGGTGGCGTTTTTCGCGTGACCGAAGGCTTGCTCGATCAGTTTGGCCCTAAGCGCATTTTCAACTCGCCGATCGCCGAGTCTGGCATCATCGGCACAGCAATCGGTTTGGCAATGCGCGGTTATCGTTCGGTGACCGAGATTCAGTTCGATGGCTTCATTTTTCCGGCGTTCAACCAAATCACAACTCAGCTTGCCAAATTTCAGAACCGCTCTGAAGGCCACCTGAAAATGCCTGTCGTGATTCGCGTGCCTTATGGTGGCGGCATCGGCGCCGTTGAGCACCACAGCGAAAGCCCTGAAGCCTACTTTGCACACACCGCAGGTTTGCGCATCGTCAGTCCTAGCAATCCAAACGATGCTTATTGGATGATTCAACAGGCGATCGCTTCGACTGACCCGGTTATGTTCTTTGAACCAAAGCGCCGCTATTGGCAAAAGGGGCCGGTCAACCTTGAGACCCCGCCGCTAGGTTTGCACGCTGCACGCGTGTTGCGCGAGGGCACCAGTGCAACTGTGGTTTGCTATGGACCGATGGTCACCGTTGCTTTGCAGGCAGCTGAGATCGCTGCCGAAGAAGGCCTAAGCCTTGAGGTGATTGATTTGCGTTCGATTTCACCAATCGACTTTGGTGCGATTGTTGAATCGGTCAAAAAGACCGGCCGCCTAGTTGTCGCCCAAGAGGCCAGCAACTTTGTTTCTGTTGGTTCAGAAATCGCAGCGAAGGTTCACGAACTAGCTTTCTATCACCTCGAAGCACCAGTGCTTAGAGTTGGTGGCTTCGACGTGCCCTACCCACCAGCAAAGCTTGAAGAACAGTTCTTGCCTGACGCCGACCGCATTCTTGATGCGGTTGACCGAGTCTTGGCTTATTAAGAGAGGCATCAAATGTCACAACTTGCTTATTTCAACCTTCCAGACGTTGGCGAAGGCCTAACCGAAGCCGAGATTGTGTCATGGAAGGTAAAGCCAGGTGACACCGTTGGTGTGAACCAAGTAATCGTTGAGATTGAAACCGCCAAGTCACTTGTTGAACTGCCTTGCCCTTTCGCCGGCGTAGTCAGCGAACTGCTGGCAAAAGAAGGCGACACTGTCGAGGTTGGCAAGCCAATCATCAGTGTGACAGTGACAGGCCCAGTGGTTGGCTCTGCAACAGCCAGCATCGACCCGGCAGCCGCGGCTTCGGCAGCCGCAGCCGCCCACACAGCCGTTTCAGACACGGCGGCTTCAGTTTCAAGCGAAGAAAAACAGCCAAACCTAGTTGGCTATGGCTCAGCAGGTCACGCAGCATCACGCCGCCGCGGCCGCACCAGCTCAAACGTGTTGCCGGTGCAAGCCGCAGCCACAGCAGCTTTGCCGGTTGCCGCAGCAACAACTGCAATGCCGATCATCGCAAACAACGACGAGTCGATCATTGCTAAGCCGCCAGTGCGCAAGCTAGCTAAAGACCTAGGCGTTGACCTTGGCAACGTGACACCAACCGGCACAGCTGGCGAAGTTACCCGTGAAGACGTTGTGGCTGCAGCCTCGCAGGCCAGCGTGTTCAGAAACTTGAGCACTCCGCAGGCACCTTCGGCACGCGAGGAGCGCATCCCAGTTAAGGGCGTGCGCAAAGCAATCGCCACCGCAATGGTTCAGTCAGCTTTCACCGCACCACACGTGAGCATTTTCGTTGACGTTGACGCCACCCGCACCATGGAATATGTCAAGCGCCTAAAGGCGTCAACCGACTTTGCAGGCGTGAAGGTTTCACCGGTGTTGATCATGGCCAAGGCAATGATTTGGGCAGTGCGACGCAACCCAACCGTCAACTCAACCTGGACAGACGAAGAGATCATCGTTCACAACTTTGTGAACTTTGGTGTTGCGGCGGCGACTCCGCGTGGCCTAATCGTGCCAAACATCAAAGACGCCGACCAGATGTCGATGCTCGAATTGGCTAAGGCACTAGAGCAGCTGACCTACACCGCCCGCGATGGCAAGACCACACCAGCCGACATGCGCGACGGAACCATCACTTTGACCAACATTGGTGTGTTCGGTGTTGACACCGGAACCCCAATCTTGAACCCAGGTGAAGTTGGCATTGTTGCGCTTGGTTCGATTCGCCCGAAGCCTTGGGTTGTGAACAACGAGATTCAGGTTCGACAGGTCACCACTATCGGCGCAACCTTCGACCACCGCGTGGTCGATGGCGACGTAGCCTCACGCTTTGTGCAAGACGTAGCTTCGATTATTGAAGAGCCTGCACTGCTTCTTGACTAGTCTGTTTTGCGCTTAGATGCCGGCGCAACTGCGGCAATAAGCAACAGCACTGCCAAGCCAGTCTCGGGCAGCACATCGTCAACGGCCATGGTTGCAGCAGTGAGCAGGGCGCTGGCCAACAGCAAGCTCACAGCGCCGGCGACTTTGCCCCAGCGAAAACTGATCATTGCTAAGGCCACACAGACCAGGCCAAGCCACAGCGAAACATCTAGTTGAGTCACAAATAAACCCTTCGTCGTTGACGGGAATCTTTGCGAACAGCTTATTGGTCGATTAACCCAACAGGTTGCGTCGGCGCATAACGTATGTGTCACGATCGATTCGGCCCTGAACGAAGTCTTCTTCGATTTGCTGCACGGTGTCGTCGAGCTGATCGCCCAGATAACCAGCGACTTCTTGAGCAGCTTCGGCTGGGGTGTGAACCACTGCTGCAGGTCTCGAGACCGTCTCGTCGTCATCGTAGGTTGCGCGAAACTTCGACACGTCTGTGGTTACCGCGCCCGAGCCAGCTTGTCGAGCCGCCTGCGCGGCAGCTTGTCGAGCCGCCTGCGCGGCAGCTACTCGAGCGGCTTGCGAAGCTGCACTTTCAGGCTTGATGGCCATGAATCCAAGACCGAGCAAAATTGCTGCACCGACGATCCAACTGCCGGTCGCTGTTGAGATGAAACCGATAGCACCCAAGGCCAAACCTGAGCATCCAATCTTTGTTCCATGCTTAAAACTGACTACGTTCAAGACAATGCCGAATATCGAAAAGAATGGCAAGAGTAGCCAACCTGTTGACCAATCCCCGAATCCCATAACTACCTTCTAAATCGTTTAGGTGTTTGCTTGATTTGAACATAGTGCAAAGCCTGGAGTGATTTCAATGATTGCTCTGTAGCCGTTAATGGCTAGTGCTCACGAGAAGCTCAGCCTATGATGACCGAGTCGCTTTATTGACAATGATTCTCATTAGCGTTTAGACTCGCAACATGACAGCACGCGCGCGCTTACGAAACACGAGTCGACTATTTGCATTGACACTTTGCCTGGCGTTGGTGCCCGCAACTCTGGCGGCTTGCGCGCCTGCGACGCCTTCGGGCCCAACAAAACTCAAGATTGTCGCCTCAACCTCAGTGTGGGGCAGTATCATCGAAGCAATTGCTGGTGACAAAGTCGAACTCACATCAATTGTTAGCAACCCAAACCAAGACCCGCACTCTTTCGAAGCAAGCGTGCGCGATCAAGCTGCAGTCAACGCCGCAGACCTTATCTTCACAACCGGCAACGGCTATGACGACTTCATGAACCCACTGATCAAAGCAGCCAACCAGCCGACAAACCAGGTGATTGCGCTCGCGCCGAATGACAAAACGGTCAAGCCTTATTACGGTCACACGGTGAACGACCCTCACGTTTGGTATGACTTCAACATCGTCGCCCGAGTCGCAAATGACATCACTGCCAGGCTAAGCAAGGCTGACAAACTCGACAGTTCAACCTTCAAAGCGGCTAACCAGACTTTTCAGGCAGAGCTAAAAAAGTTGGCAACTCGACTCGAGAAAGCCTCCTATCGCTACACGTGTGGCACAGCGCAAATGCCCGACAGCCCACCATGCAAAAACCTAGCTCAAACCAGCATCCTGCAGCCCGAGAGCGTTGGCCTGAGACTAATCAAAAAGTTCGTCGTCGACCTCACACCTCGAAGCGTGCGACAAGCGGTTATGAACGGCAACGACATTTCAGTGCAAGACATGGCGCTAATGAAGACTTTCTATTTCGGCAAAGTTGTGAACGGCTCATTGGGTTTCGCTGCTGACACCCCGGTGAACTGGTTGGTGCTAAACGCGCAGCAGTCTGGACCACAACTTGGCCAGCTGACGGCGTGGGCTCAAAAAACTGGCACAACCAGAATCGTCTCTTTTAGCGAGAGCCTGCCTGCGGGCAAAACCTATCTAGCTTGGATGTTCGACAACGTTGCACAAATCGAAGAGATTCGCGCCCACGAGCCGGTGCTCTAATGAAAAACTCAAACCAGCCCGCGCTAAGCATCAAAGACGCAGAACTCAGTTTCGGCGAAACCACACTTTGGCAAAGCCTGAACTTGGACGTTGCGCCAGGCGAGCTGATAGCCGTGATTGGCTCTAACGGTTCGGGCAAGTCGAGCTTGCTAAAAGCGATTCTGGGCCAAGAACCGCTGACTAAGGGTCAAATCAAAGTTGCGGGTCATAGCGTGCGCCGGGGCAGTCGCGATATCGGATACATTCCGCAACATCGCCCAGCCGAAGGCCAAGTGCCGATTCGTGGTCGCGAACTTTTGAGACTGGGCCTTGATGGTCACAAGTTTGGTTTTGCCCTGCCGAATCACAAAAACACCCAGCGCATCGATAAAGTTCTCGAGCGCATGGGTGCATCCGAGTTCTCAAAACAGCCGATCACCTCGCTTTCGGGCGGTCAGCTTCAGCGCCTCAGGGTGGGTCAGGCTGTTATTGGCAAGCCGGCGCTGTTGCTAGCCGACGAGCCGCTCACCGCGCTTGACCTCAACCAACAGCAGGTGGTCTGCGAGCTAATCGACCAAGAGCGCAAATCAAATCAAATGGCTGTGCTTTTTGTAACTCACGATGTGAACCCGATTCTCGACATGGTTGATCGCGTTCTTTATCTGGCTAACGGCCACTTCAAAATCGGAACCCCCGACGAGGTGCTTCGCAGCGAGGTGCTGAGTGAGCTCTATGGCACTCAGGTTGACGTGCTTCGCAACCAGGGCCGCATTGTGGTTGTGGGAACTCACGAACATGAGCACCACCCTGATGAGGAGTGGATCTAATGTCGTTCACAGATATTTTGGGCCGTTTGTTCAACTTTGCTGACTATGACCAGCTTTTGCCACTTGTGCAAAACTCGCTCATCGCAGGCGCGCTGCTCGGCCTTCTTGGGGGGTTCGTCGGCGTTTTTGTTATCAAGCGAGATTTGTCATTTGCTGTGCACGGCATTAGCGAGCTCTCGTTCGCCGGCGCCTCGATTGCGCTATTGGCTGGCATCGACGTCGTGGTTGGTTCAATCGCCGGTTCGCTAACCGCCGCTCTCTTGATTGGCGCTCTCGGAGCCCGCGCGAAAGATCGAAACTCAATCATCGCGGTGCTAATGCCCTTTGGCTTGGGCCTCGGCATTTTGGCGCTTTCGATGTATCAAGGCAGGGCGGCTAACAAGTTTGGTCTGCTCACCGGCCAAATTGTGGCCGTGGATGAACCGCAGCTTCTGTGGTTGGTAGGCATCAGCGCGGCGGTGCTGATTGTGCTTGCTCTAATTTGGCGACCGTTGAGCTTTGCAAGTCTCGACCCTGAGGTAGCGGCGGCTAGGGGAGTGCCCACTCGAGCGCTATCGGTCTTATTTATGCTTCTGCTTGGCCTTTCAGTTGCTGCCAGCGTTCAGGTGGTTGGCGCTTTGCTAGTCCTTTCGCTGCTCGTCACCCCAGCCGCTGCCGCGATTCGTGTGACTACATCGCCAGCGCTCGCCGTCACCCTGAGCGTTACCTTCGCCGTGGTGTCGGTGGTGGGGGGCATTATTCTCGCTGTCGGTGGCGGCCTGCCGGTCAGCCCATATGTCACCACCGTTTCATTCATCATTTATGTGATTTGCCGTGTGATCGAAGGTTCACGTCAACGTGTCAAAGGGGCCAACTAAATGACTGAGAACACAACTTCTGCGCCAAAGCGCAACACCTGGCAAAAAGATGCGGTTCGTCACGCCTTAACCGAGGCAATGGGTTTCGTTAGTGCGCAACAGTTGCACCTCGTGCTCAGAAACCACGGCTCAACCATTGGCCTCGCGACCGTCTATCGTGCGCTCGCCGATTTGGCCCAAGCAGGCGATGCCGATGTTCTCAACTCAACTGATGGCGAGCTGATGTATCGCGCTTGTGCGACTGGTCACCACCATCACCTGATCTGCCGCCACTGTGGTGCCACCGTTGAAATCGACGCGACCAAAGTTGAAAATTGGGCTGACGCCGTGGCTGCCGAGCATGGATTCATCGAAACCAGCCACACAATTGAGATTTTTGGCACTTGCACGGCGTGTCAAAGCTGATTTTTTGCAATCAGACTTGCTTAACGACCACCGCCTCGCCTAGACTTGAGCAGTTGAGTGGGTTGCCCACAATCTTCGAACATCCCAAAAATATTTTGGTTTTTTGTTCGCCCAAAAGATTCTGGCAAACCGTAATCTCACAAAGACTTAGTCTCTTTCGACTCAAGTCGATCGAGAAGCAGACATCCATACGGAGGAACAAATGGCAGCTTACTGTCAGGTAACCGAGACCAAGCCACAGTTTGGTCACGCCGTTTCGCACGCCCAGAACAAAACGAAGCGTCGCTTTAACCCAAACATTCAGAAGAAGACCTACTTTGTGCCTTCTCTGAAGCGCAATGTGACCCTACAGCTCAGCGCTCGTGGCATCAAGGTTATTGATGTTCGTGGCATCGAGGCAGTGGTTGCAGAAATCCTTGCCCGCGGCGAGAAGATCTAAGGAACCAATAGAAAATGGCTAAAAAAGACAAGGACATCCGTCCGATCATCAAGCTTCGTTCGACTGCCGGCACTGGTTTCACCTATGTGACCAAGAAGAACCGTCGCAACGACCCAGACCGTATCGTTTTGAAGAAATACGACCCAGTAATTCGTCAGCACGTCGAATTCCGCGAGGAGCGCTAAACACATGGCTAAGAAAAGCAAGATTGCTCGCAACGAGCAGCGCAAAGTAATCGTTGAGCGTTACGCAGAAAAGCGTTTGGCTCTAAAGAAGGCTCTAGTTGACCCAGCGTCAACTGACGCACAGCGCGAAGAAGCCCGTTTGGGTCTTCAGAAGCTTCCACGCAACGCTTCACCGGTTCGCCTTCGCAACCGTGACGCAATCGATGGTCGCCCACGCGGTGTTCTCGCCAAGTTCGGTGTTTCACGTGTTCGCTTTCGCGACATGGCTCACCGCGGCGAATTGCCAGGCATTACCAAGTCAAGCTGGTAATCCAAAAGATTTAGCTCAAACCGCCATCTGCAGAGATGGCGGTTTTTGCATTTAAGGGCCACTCGGCAACCAATACCTGCCGCTTTGGGGCGGGCCTCGAAACCTCGCGAAAAGACCCGAAAGTCGAACAAACGGCAAGATTCCTGCAAATTAGGCGTGAAAACAGCTAAACACGCCGAAACAAATGGTGTTAAGACACTGAAATGGTTGTAGGTTGATTTCGACAGACCGTCACACACGTCAAGTCCAGGAGGACCCCACATGTCACTAAACAAGAGCGAACTAGTAGAAGCAGTTGCAAAGCACACTGGCGAATCACAGGCTGCAGTAAACCGCATCGTTGACTCACTATTCGAGACCATTGCCAAAGAAGTTGCTGCTGGCGGCAAAGTTACCATTCCTGGCTGGTTGAGCGTTGAGAAGGGCCACCGTGCAGCACGCACCGGCCGCAACCCTCAGACTGGTGCAACCATTCAGATCGCTGCAGCTAACACCGTTAAGGTTTCAGCCGGAAGCAAGCTAAAGGCTGCAGTTAAGTAGTCAAAGGTTTTCAACAAAAAGGCGGTGGCTTCGGTCACCGCCTTTTTTCTTAACTTAGGCTTATAGGGTGACCCCAACCCAAACCCAGCCGAGCCTTCGCACGCCTTTGCGCGCGAGCGCCTTGGGGTCTTTGCTAATCGCAACAATGTTGGTAATCGGCTCTGTCATTGCTCTCAACATTGGCGGGGCCGCTAACGCTCCAGTCCTTGGCGACCCGGGTGCAGTCGTTCGCTGGGGTATCCCGATTGTCAAAGCAATCAGTGACTTCGCAATGGCGGCGGCTATCGGCGCGCTGATCTTCGCGACCTTCAGTTTGCCAAACGGCAGCAAGGCTCTGAGTCGAACCCTTGATCTTGCCGGTTTCGGTGCGGCCCTGTGGACTCTCGCTTCAGCCGCCTACCTAGTTTTTAGCTACCTAGCTGCGACCGGTTCAGAGTTTTCAACGGGCAACGATTTTGGTCGAAGCCTTTGGTTTTTTGTAACTCAGATTCAGCTGGGCCAATATCTTGGTTTGAACTTCGCCGTTGCAGCAATCGTCACGATTCTTGCCCTCATGGTTCGCAGCCTCACCGCTACGGTCTTTGTGGCGGCGCTTTCGGTCGGCTCATTGATTCCGCTAGCGCTCACGGGGCATGCAGCGGGCATTCAGGGCCACTCGATGGCTGTCAATGCCTTGGGTTTGCACCTGCTGGGTGCGAGCGCCTGGGTTGGTGGGCTCATTGCTCTAGTGGCGTTGGCTTCGGCGACATCACACGACGAGCTCAAGACTTATGCAAATCGCTACAGTGCAATCGCTCTTGCGGCTTTCGCGGTCGTCGCGATTTCGGGCATTGCCTCGGCTTGGGTTCGAATCGCAACCTGGCAAAACCTGTTCACCGCCTATGGCCTGATCGTCGCGCTGAAATTGGCGGTGTTGATTGTGCTCGGCATTTTCGGTGCTTTTTATCGACTCCGAATTCTGCGCGGTGCCGCAAGCAAAATAACCCTGTTGGTCAAGGTTGCAGTTTATGAGCTTGCTTTTATGGGGCTGGCATTTGGCTTAGCTACCGCTCTGGCTCGAACCGCACCACCGGCAGAACCGAACCTCAGCACCTACAAAACACCGGCTCAGATTTTGACCGGCGAGCTTTTGCCACCAGAACTCACCTTTAGCCGCTATTTCACCGAGTTCAAGATCGACCTGATTTGGGCGCTCGTGTCGGTTGCCGGCATCGTTCTCTATTGGGCTGGCTATGCCAAGCTGCGCAGGCGTGGTGACGAGTGGCCGGTTTCGCGCGCCATTTCGTTCACAGCGGGCATGCTCCTGCTTTTCTATATCACCTCAGGCCCGCTCAATGTTTATGAACAATTTTTGTTCAGCACCCACATGATGGCTCACATGTTGCTAACGATGGGCGTGCCACTGTTCTTGGTGCCGGCCGGGCCTGTCACTTTGCTCATGCGTTCATTTGAAAAACGCACGGATTCTTCGCGAGGCCCACGCGACTGGGTTCTCTGGGCGGTGCACACTAAATATGCACAGTTGATTTCTAACCCGTTGTTCGCCGGAATCAACTTTGCAGTCTCGCTCGTGGTCTTTTATTACACACCGCTCTTCAACTGGGCAACCCGCGAACATATCGGTCACGAGTGGATGACCGTTCACTTTTTGATCACGGGTTATCTGTTTATTCAAGCGCTCATCGGCATTGACCCTGGGCCAGCCAAGATGGCCTACCCGATTCGTCTCATGTTGCTGATTGGCACACTGGCCTTTCACGCATTCTTTGGTTTAGCGCTAATGACCGGCAACGGGCTGTTGCTCGCCGATTGGTTCGGCGCAATGGGTCGAACCTGGGGTCAATCGCCTATCGAAGACCAACAAACCGGCGGAGCAATTGCGTGGGGCATTGGCGAGTTGCCGGCTGCCGCTTTGACGCTGATTGTGTCGATTCAGTGGGCAAGATCTGACGCCCGAGAATCAAAACGCCTCGATCGTCAAAGCGACCGAAGTGGCAACCAAGATTTGCAAGACTATAACGATATGCTTGCTCGTCTAAACAAGCGTGGCGAGGGGCGTTAGCGTGCAAGAAATTACTCTGTCTGATGAGCAGCAAAGACTGTTCGACTACATCGAGAGCAGCGAAGACAACATCTTTGTCACTGGTCGAGCTGGCACGGGCAAATCAACCCTGCTGAATCACCTGATTGCCAACACCAAGAAAAAAGTTGTAGTTTGCGCGCCAACCGGCGTCGCCGCCCTCAACGTTGGCGGAACAACGATTCACAGCCTCTTTGGTTTTCCGTTTGGCGTGCTCGGCACCCAAGACATTCGCCGCCACATGAACTCCCGCGTGCGCGAGGTGCTAAAAGCCATTGACGTGCTCGTTATCGACGAAGTTTCGATGGTGAACGCTGACCTCATGGATGCAATCAGCACTGCGCTCGGCATCGCAAAAGGTCGAGCCAAGCAACCTTTCGGCGGTGCCCAGGTCGTAATGTTTGGCGACCCATACCAGCTAGCGCCGGTGCCTGGCAGTGCTGCCGAAGAGCGCGCGCACATGGCAGAGAACTATCAAAGCCACTGGTTTTTCGACGCACACGTCTGGCGAGAAACCTCACTCGAACGTTATGAGCTGGGCGAAATTTTTCGTCAAAAAGACGAAGAGTTCAAACACATTCTCAATGCGATTCGTGAGGGTAACAGCACGCAAGAGATGCTCGACTATTTGAACCAGCGTGGCAACAGGTTTCCGCCGCACCCTGACGTGATTCGCCTCGCGACCATCAACGCATCGGTCGATCGAGTTAACCGTCACCGCATGGATCAAATCGCTGAGCCAGTTGTTGAGTTTCACGCTGCCTACAGTGAAGAAGACCTAAAGCACTTCGGCAAAGCCCTGCCGGCCGAACCAATCTTGCAACTCAAAGTCGGCGCGCAGGTGATGTTCATCAAAAACGATGACGTCAAGCGCACGACCGCGGGTGCCGCCGTGCGACGTTGGGTGAACGGCACGATCGGCACAGTTGTTGCACTGCCCAAGAGCGGAGGTGTGATCGTTGAGGTTGACGGTGAGCGTCTCGAAGTTGAGCCAGCCACCTGGGAGAAAGTTCGTTATGAACTCAAGTCAGAGTTCGACGAAGCATCAGGTCGTTTCAAAGAAGTTCTAGAGGCCGTGCCGCTAGCCGAGTTTCAGCAGATTCCGTTGCGCTTGGCTTGGGCGGTTACGATTCACAAATCTCAAGGACAAACCTACGACGAAGTAGTAATCGACTTGGGCAGTGGCGCATTTAGCGCAGGCCAAACCTACGTTGCCCTCAGCCGAGTGCGCTCACTCGAAGGGCTGTATCTAACCCGAGCGATTCAACTTCGCGACATCATGGTTGACGATAACGTCTTGCGTTTCATGGCAGGTTCGAAACAGTGGAGCTCAAGCGCACCTGACGCAATGTTCTAGCACCTTGCGCAACGTTCCAGAGGGTGTCGCCACCTGCTTACTCGCCAGCAACGACTAGCGTGGGCTGGGGTTCAGCCACCAGTTGACAGCATCTGGCCATCGGGCTGCCCAATACTTTTCTTGGTGACCGGTGCCCGCATAAATGCGTGCCTCGAAGTCGCGGTCGCGCATCCACGCTTTATTTTCTAGACGAGCAATGGCCTCGTAGTGAAACGGTGGGTAGGCTGCATCGAGTTCGGTGTTGCCACTGTCGAGCCAAAGTCGGTGGCCACTGCCGACCTCAGGCAGCGCTTCGATCAGAGCAGCTACAGCAGCAGATTCGCCAAACGGCCAGTGCGTTGAAAAAGCCAAGGCTGTTCCGAAAACATCAGGGCGATAGCCCAAACCATAGATGCTGGCTAAACCGCCCATGCTCGAGCCAGCGATTGCAGTGCGACCCGAGTCAAGCTCGACGCCAAAGCGCTTAGCAATTTCAGGCAAAACCTCATCGGCCAAGAAGTTCTGATAGCTCTCGCTGGTGCTCACAAATAGGGCTGGGCGAGCATCTTCGGGAATCGTCAAGAACACGTCTGGCACAGCAGCCGCAATTGTTGCTGGGGCCAACTCGTTGTAACGGCTAGTGCCTTCGCCGGTGTAAACACCGACAACAATTGGCAGCGACTCGGCGGTGACCAGACCAGCTTCGAGTGAGTCAACAATGGCCCAGTTTTGCCCGTTCCAGGTTTGTTCACGCGGCAAAAGCAGATTGCCACCGTCGTGCATTACCAAAATCGGCGTAATAGCCGAAACTTTTTCAGGCAACGCCACGTCAATGCGATGGGTGCCCAAAACAAAACTAGATAACCTTAAACCAGAGCTTTTGCCAGCAGAAACCTGTTCATTCATGTGAACATCTTTGCACGGTCGAGCGACATAGGCACAGAAGGCGATGCGATTTCAAATGAGAAAACTTGGCAGATTTGTAACCAACCACAGCAAGTGGGTTTTGTTCGGCCTATCAGCGCTAATTTTGGCGAGCACGCTTTGGGGTTTTCAAGCTTTCAGCGGCCTCAAGGCAGGTGGCTATGACGACCCGGGTGCAGATTCTGGCCGAGTCAATCAACTGCTAAAAACTGAATTCTCGCAGCATGTTGCCGAAATCGTAATCATCGCAGATTTCAACGATGACGTTGAAGCACCGGCAAGCCAAGAGACCGCTACAAAACTCGTCAAATATCTGAACGACACTGACGGTGTGGTTGGGGTCACGTCGTATTACTCATCAATTCCACACGCACCGGCATTGCGTTCAATCGATGGCAAAGCGGCCTATTTCTTTGTTGACCTAACGAGCGACGAAAAGCGTCAGTCGGCCATCGCGCAAAGTTTGATGGATCACTTTGACGCCAAAGACTCAAAGACGCAGGTCTATTCAAATGCCAAAATCTATGTAGCCGGATGGTCTGCAGTCGGCTCTGAGATTAACGGTGAAATCTCGTCGGGTCTGGCCACAGCCGAATCAATCGCGATTCCGGTGACGATCATTCTCTTGATATTCGTCTTCGGTTCACTCGTGGCATCGGGCTTGCCCTTCTTGGTTGCGGGCATTTCGATTCTTGGCAGTTTCTTCTTCATCTGGGTTTCGACTCAACTAACCGACACTTCGGTGTTCGCTGTGAACCTAGTCACTGGTTTGGGTCTAGGTCTAGGCATTGACTATGCCCTGCTAATCGTTAATCGCTATCGCGAAGAACGTGCCCGAGGTCTCGCCACCAGAGACGCAGTGGTCGAAACCGTTGCAACTGCTGGGCGCACCGTTTTCTTCAGCGGTGTGACGGTTGCTGTTGTGATGCTTGGCTTGGCGTTTTTTCCGCAATATTTCTTGCGCTCGTTCGCAGTTGGCGGCGTGAGCTCAGTTCTCTTGGCCGTGGTTGGTGCCGTCGTGGTGTTGCCCGCGTTGATCAACCTGCTTGGTGACAAGGTTGACAAGGGCAAAGTGCTGCGCGGGCAGCTCACGCCAAAAGATCACGGCATCTGGTCTTCGATCGCAAAATTTGTGATGCGCAGACCATTGCCGGTGTTGTTCGTAGTTTTGTTGGGCCTTGGCAGTCTTTTGAGTTTGGCAGGCAATGTCACTTGGGGTCAGGTTGACGACCGCATTTTGCCAAAGACAGACCGAGTGGTTGTTGCTTCAGACATTATGCGCACACGCTTCGAAGGCCGCGAAACCAGCCCCTACCAGATCATTGCCAAGGGTGCTTCTCAAGACCAAATCGTTGAATACACAATCGCGCTTTCGAAACTAGATCACATCAAGCGCGTGCAGAGCACCGCGGGCATTGCTCAAGATGGAGTGCTTGACCCTGGCTATGCCAGTGTTTTCGCTGATTACAAAAAAGGCGATTATCAGCAGATTCAAGCTATCGGCGACGTCGAACCTCGCGCACTCGATGGTGTGAATCTTGTCAATGAAATTCGCAAGCTGCCAAACAACTTCGGTGAGGTTTGGGTTGGTGGCAGTGCTGCACTCTATGGTGACTCAATGGCAGGCATCAGCAACACCCTGCCATGGGTGGCGCTTTGGATCATCATCACGACATTGCTGTTGCTCTTCTTGTTCACCGGCTCACTGATTTTACCAATCAAAGCCGTGTTGCTCAACATGGTTTCGCTCGGCGCAACCATCGGCTTCTTAACCTGGGTGTTCTTAGACGGCAATCTCAAGTGGTTGATCGGTGACTTCAACATCACCGGCACCCTCGACAGCTCGAGCATGGTGCTAGTCGCTGTGATTGCGTTCGGCTTATCGATGGACTACGAACTGTTCTTGCTCAGCCGCATCAAAGAGCAGCACGATGCCGGCCTCAGCACAACCGAATCGGTTTCGGTTGGCCTTCAGCGCTCGGGTCGCATCATCACAACGGCAGCCTTCGTTTTGGCGGTTAGCTTCTTTGCGTTCGTGATGATTGACGTGAGCATTATGAAGATGCTCGGTCTTGGTGTGGCCTTTGCTATTTTGCTCGATGCAACCATCGTGCGAGCTCTGCTCGTGCCTGCCCTAATGCGACTCTTTGGTGACTTGAACTGGTGGGCACCAGCGTGGATGACCCGCATCTATAAGAAACTGGGGCTCGGCCACTAGGCCCCGCTAATAGCGACCCGCCTGTGAGACGCGCGCCTTAGATCCAACCCAAGCGGTGTCGAACTACATAAACCTGGTGAAGCTCGCGCTCGCCGAGGGTGTCGCCGCAAACTTCAATCGCTAGTGCAAGCAATGCCCGAGCACCTGCCTCAAGAGGTAGCTGCTGGGCTGCTTCAATGCGCTCGCCTAACTCTGGGTACTGCTGTTCGAAGCGGCGATAGCGGCTGAAGTTGTCTTGTTTGGCTTCGGTGCCAGCAACCGGTGCAAGGTTTTGGCGAACCAGCCCGAGCAGGTTGTTGATTGCCCAGCTTCGAATGTGTTGCCCTGCAATCAGCACTTCGCCGCGGCGAGCTCGCCCAACGCCAATCAACAGTTGGCACAAAAATAGTTCGAAATCGCGCTTAGGGTTTGGTGTCTCTGGCGCTGACTTGGCTGCGATTGCCTCCATGCGCTGCTGAAGGTTGCACTTGTCTAGCGCGACGGCAAAACCTTTAGCCGAAGCGATCTCAAGTTCAGAGTCTTGAAAAACCGCAAACTCGAGAACTAATCCGTCTTCATAGACCACTTTCAAACCGTGGTCGGTTTCGCGAACTGCGATTGTGATTTCTTCAGACCTTGGCAACCAGTCAAGATTTTGGCGCAAGCCCTCGGCCTCGCCGTTCTTGGTAATCACAAAAAAGTCGTGGTCGCTCCACTCGTCAGCTCGGTCTGTCTCAGCAGCTGAGCCTAAGAAAACTAGGCCGATTGCGTGTGGGTTTGCATCAAGCTTGTCGCGCATTTGCTGCTGATAGCTAAGAAATTTTTCGATGCTGAAAGTTGCTGACATTGCTACCTCTAATGAGTTCGGGTAGGTCTCGCTCGCGGGTTGGTTCATGACCAACGGTTTGCGTCGAAAGCCGGCTTGTTAGTTTGTTTCGTGCGACTCGCCAGCCTGCGTCTCTTGATAGTGCAAATCAGCTTTGATGCGAACTGAAAGTTTTCGCATGAGTTTCACGAAGGTGCGAAGTTCATCCTCGTCGAAAATTGAGTATAGTTCAGCCAATCGCGACTCGTGCTGCGGCAAAAGTTTGTTGGCTTTTTCAATCGCAAGCTGGGTTGGCAAGATGTGAACGACGCGCTTGTCTGACTCGTCGTTCTCGCGGCGAAGCAACCCCTCAGCCTCAAGCCCGTCAACTAAGCCGGTGATTGCACGCGGCGTTACATCGAGCGCTCGAGCTGCCTGGCTCATGGTGAGACGACCATGCTTAGTGACCACAACGAGCAACATTGCACGAGGGCCATTCACGCCCCAGTTTTCGTCGATGTTGCGGCGAATCCAACGCGGAAAAATGTGTCCGATAGCGGCAGTCGCGGCACTGGCCACGAGTGCTAAGCGCGGGTGGCTCATCGAACTCAAATCAAGTGCCGCCCCAGCCAAAAGCGGGTCGAGCTTCAGAGCGTTGCTCGATTCGACCGTTGCTGCGGCGTTAGCTTGAGAAGATGAGTTGGGCACACCTCTAGTTTGCCCTAAACATAGACACTAGTTATGCCAAGCGCGTGCCAGCTAGGCGGTAACCTAGAGGCATGCTTATGTCAGACCGCGACATCCGTGCGCAAATTGAAGCCGGCCGCATTGGCCTCGAACCACTCGATATGGGTTTGTTACAACCTTCGAGCATCGATGTTCGCCTTGACCGATTCTTTCGCCTCTTCGATAACCACAAGCACCCGGTGATTGACCCGGCTGAGAACCAGCCAGACTTGACGCGCTTTGTCGAGGTTGCTGCCGATGAACCTTTCATCTTGCACCCCGGTGAGTTCGTTCTTGGTTCAACCTTTGAGTTTGTGAGCCTGCCAGACAACATCGCCGCTCGTCTTGAGGGCAAGTCTTCGCTAGGTCGCCTTGGCCTTCTCACCCACTCGACCGCTGGTTTCATTGACCCTGGTTTCACCGGGCACGTAACTCTAGAGCTTTCGAACGTTGCAACTTTGCCGATCAAACTTTGGCCGGGAATGAAGATTGGTCAGCTCTGCTTCTTTCAGCTTTCGAGCCCAGCTGAGCACCCTTATGGTTCTGCTAAATACAGCTCGCGCTATCAGGGCCAGCGTGGACCAACGGCTTCGCGCAGCTTTTTGAACTTCTATCGCGCCGATGTTGGCAACGAGCCACTCGAGCACAACAACTAGGTTCTAGTGCGGGTTCCATTAGCGGTTCGCAACCTACTCGCCGAACTCGAAAAGCGCGACAGCCCTGAGCGTTTTATTCGCGCGACGGAGGCCGTTGAAAGACTGTTTGAGTTGGCGCTCAAGCGTCTTGACGACGGAACCATCTTTGTTTCAACCGGAGATATTCCCGCAATGTGGTTGCGCGACAGCACCTGGCAACTGCGGCCTATGTTGGCAGCTTGCGATGGCACCGGTGAGGTTGAAGAAATCATCGCTGCGGTTAGTCGCCGCCAAGCCGAGTATGTTCTTATCGACCCTTATGCCAACGCTTTCAATGACGCCCCAAACGGTCACGGTTGGCATAAAGACTTCAAAGACCAAAACCCTTGGGTTTTTGAGCGCAAATATGAGCTTGACTCTCTAGCCGCCTTCATCGACTTGGCAGTGCGGCTCTATCGCGTCACCGGTTATAAAGAACACTTAGATGATCGCTTTTGGCGCGCTGCAACTCTGGCTGTCAGCATCATCGAAACCGAGCTCGATCACGATCGCAAGAGCTACCGCTTTGTTCGCCGTTATGCACCAAAGCGCGACTACCTAAGCCACCGCGGTTTCGGAGCCCCACACGCCACAAAAGTGGGCCTAAGTTGGTCTGGGTTTCGACCTAGCGACGATGCTTGCGAGCTGCCATACCTGATTCCCGCAAATGCTCACGCGGCCGTCGTGCTCGGTCAGCTTGCAGATGTTGCCCTTGCCGAAGGACACCTGGCGCTCGCCGAATCAGCTAGCTCGCTTGGCCAAACCATTGACGCAGCAGTTCGAGCACACGGCACGGTCGTTCGTGAGGTCGGCGACATCGCAGGTTCAATGTATGCCTTCGAAGTTGACGGCCATGGCGGCAAGATTTTGACCGAAGACCCAAACGTGCCAAGTTTGCTTTCGTTGCCTTATCTAGGATTCTGTCTGCCCGACGACCCTACCTATTTGCTAACCCGCAAGTGGATCTTCAGCCGACTCAACCCGCGCTTTATCGAAGGCCGATTCTTAGCAGGGCTCAATAGTTCGCACACGCCGAAGCGAAACATTTGGCCTTTAGCTTTGGCGATTCAGGGCCTAACAGCTATTGACCTTGAAGAATCGGCGCGTTGCCTCATGTTGATCGAGTCAACCGACGCCGGCAC
>JBDLVN010000034.1:0-8241 GCA_039804775.1 Actinomycetota bacterium | reverse complement strand
GTTGCAGCTGCAACCTTCTTTTCTGCAGTCTTAGCGGCAGCGGCCACTTTCTTTTCAGCAGTTCTTGCAGCTTCAGCTGCAACCTTCTCTGCTTCTGCAACGCGAGCAGCTGCTGCAGCTTTGATTTCGGCGGCTGCGGCTTTTGCCTCTGCAGCTACATCTTTTGCCAAGTCGGTGGCAACTTTTGCAACTGGCGCGGCGTTGCGGTTAAAGATGCCTTTGATTCGATCTAGTAGAGCCATTGGAATATTCACTTTCAAGTGGGTTGTTTTCGGCTGGTTGGTTTTAACTCTAGCGACAAGCTAATGAATAGCTCGAAATTGTTACGGCGAGTTTATTTATGCGCTTGCCTGGCGGCGGCGGCGCAGAATTTCGGTGATAGTTTCTGAGTCAACAGTTTGTGGCGCTGAAGCTGCCTTTTGGTTTAGGTCAACGACCTCTGCAAACTCAGGCACTTCGAGCGAACCGAGTTGAGCATAGCTCGGTGCCGGCAAAGGCACTGGATTGAACTCGCGAGCTCGACGCAAAGCGGTTTCGGCCTCTGCCTGCTGTTTTGCCAAAACTTCGGCGGCCCGACGTGCCTGCTCACGTGCGCGCATTTCTGCGAGCGCCTCTGCTTTTGCTCTTGCATTGGCTTCAAAAGCTGTTTGAGCCGAGGCACCACGAGAACGAATCGACCCAACCAATAGACGCTTGGCTTGGGTTCTAGACACGTTCCAAAAGCGCAACGACACCAAGGCAAACAGGCCGGCACTCGCAACACCAGACCAGACAAAGCCAAACTTTTGAGCCACGACGATGAGCGCAACTGCGGTCAGGGCAAAGATCCAAGTTGCAATTGCAAACCCACGCTCGGTTCTGTGCACACGATAAATCTGATCGCTCAATGATGCGACTCTAGATTTTGGTGCTTTCAGAATCGGTTTGCGCGCCGCGGCAACAGCCCGCTTTACTTCGCGATCCTGATCTTTTTCGGTGCTGCGTTCTGTAGCCGAGTTGAACCACGACGGAATAAACACGAATATCCAGAGACAGGCGACGACCACAATTGTGATTCCGCCGACGCCTGAAAAGTTCATAAATATAAAGATATGAGACTAACGGCTATGCACCGCGCAGGTTAGCTGCGTGTCTGAGACATCAGAGCAAAAACCTAAACTTGCTAACGCCAAGTTGGGTTAATTTCAGGCACCCGACCGCCTCGCCAGCGCGCGAGAACACCCTCGGTCAGGTCTTCGGTGGTCAGAGCAAACACGAAGTGATCGCGCCAACTGCCGTTGATGTGAATGTAGTTGCGTTTCAAACCCTCATGGCGGAATCCTAGTTTTTCAACTACCCTGAGGCTCTTTTGGTTTTCGGGCACGATGTTAATTTCAACACGGTGCAAATGCATCTGCTTCATTAGGTAGTCGGTTGCTAGCGCGACTGCGGTTGGTGCGACTCCCCTGCCGGCAACCGCTGGCACCAGCCAATAACCGATCACCGCGCTAGAGACAGCACCATAGAGAATGTTGGCGACGTTGAGCTGCCCAACCACTTCGCCATCAACCTCGATGACGAACGGCACACCAATTTGCTGGTCATATTGGCGAAGCAGACTTCGGGTCATGCCTTTGAAGTCAAAACTTTGCGGTGCCTCTGGGTTTGTGGCCTCCCAAGGTTTGAGCCAGGCGCGGTTGCTGAAAACCAAGGCTTCGATGATCTTGGCATCACGCATTCGAATGATGCGCAAAGTAACATCACCGTCGGTTAGCGAAAAGTTTGCAGGCACAATGGCAAGATTAGTGGCATGAACGTTGATGACTTGGCAGGCCGCAAGGCAGAGCTGCGCAAAAGTCTCAATTCTTGGCGTTCGCAGTTTGCGGTGCACCTTGCCGAACACGGCACTGAACGCTTCGAGTTGCAAGAGGGTTTTGCTCGCGAGTTGGTGGCGATTTGCCAGCGGTTGCAAGCTGGTCGCATTGCAAGCTATCTGCCATTTGGCGGAGAGCCAGATGTTTCGGCATTCAATAAATATTGCTTGGATGCTCGGCTCGAGCTGCTCTTGCCGGTGGCCAACCCTGACAACACCTTGCACTGGGTAGCGTTTGACGGGGTGACCACAAAAACGTCAATCTTTGGTTTTGCCGAACCTCACGGCCCCACAACCTCACTTGCGCCAGTTGACTTGATGGTGGTGCCGGCGCTGGCGATTGATCGCGCGGGCAACCGTTTGGGCAAGGGCAAGGGTTTTTATGACCGCGCGCTCGTTGAAATCTCAGCGCCGGTGGTTGGCGTGGTTTATGAGCACGAGTTGCTCGATAACCTGCCGGCTGAGGCTCACGATCGCCGTGTTGACTTCGTGGTGACGCCGTCGCAAACGCTAAAGCTCTAGGGAGGTTAAGATTTAACCGTGCCCACCTACTCTTATAAATGCAAAAACTGCGAACACGCCTTCGATATTCAACAGGCTTTCGCTGACGATGCCCTGACTGTTTGCCCAGAATGCAAAGGTCAGTTGATCAAGGTTTTCGGCCAGGTTGGGGTCACCTTTAAGGGCTCAGGTTTTTATCGCACCGATTCAGGTTCTGGTTCGGCGTCTGCGAAAAGCTCGGCTAAGTCGTCTGACTCAAGCTCGGGCTCAAGCTCAAGCTCGGGCAGCTAGCCTCGACTCCTAACACCGGCCGCATCGCCAGCCTCAACACCTAACCCCAGTGCGGCGGCTTGTCGTCGCGCAGGCGCTGGTCGTTGCTCTGAGGCCGCTCGCCCCAAGCCATATCGGTGTCTTCGAAGGCGCGGTCTGAGTCGTTGAAAAGCGCAATCGGTTTCTCGCGCACGTGAATGCCTAGCGCTTCGGCCACGCGGCTGGCAATCGCCTGTGGGTCAGCAAAAAGTTCGAAACTGCTAACGCGCATTACGTGCCAACCCATGTCTTGCAACAACTTTGGGCGAAGGCGAAGCGCATAGCTTGCATCACTGGCGTCAATGGCTGAGTCTGGCAAAATCACAACTGCTTTGTTGGCAAAGCTTGCAACCAGAGGCAAACGACCACCGAAGTTGAAGTCGGTGCGAATAGCCTGCTTCTTAATGCGCATCGCGAGGTCAGCCACGAGCGCGTCTTTGTCGAGGTCTGAGGTTGAGCCACGGTGGGTGCTGTTCAGCAAATCGCGAAGTAGCGCAGCCGCCGGGGTCAGGCTTGCGCCGTGAAGGTCAACTGCGCTGAAGCAGGCAACGGTGGTGATTTGCCGACGTGCGCTAACTAGAAGATTTGCAAGCGAACGGCGGCCGTCGGGCGCACTCAACTGCCCAAAGTCGCTTTGAACTTTGCCGTGCTGGTCGCGTCCAAAGCCCACCGAGAAAATCACCCGGTCGGCAATTCGATGATGCAGTTCATTGAGAGCTAGCACTTGAAACTTTTCACGGCCGTGAGTTTCAAAAAAGTTTGCGAGAGTCGGCCTGGTGTGCAGACCAGAGTGAACAGCAGCTCGAACGCGCAACGCATGCTTTGCCGAAGGCGTCACCACAAGAAGCGAATCTTGTGGTTGCCAGAGCGCATGGTTGAAGACTAGTTCGGCAACGCGGTCAACCTCGGCTTCGAGGCTTTCGGCGCTGCCGTTGACATCGGCACGGTTGTTTTCGGTGATGACGTCGAGTGTTGAACGATCACGCCCCAAGAACTCGTCGGCAGTTGGTTCGAACGCGATTCGGTTCTGATAAAACTCTCGGTTGACAAGCCACCCCAGTGCCTGACCACCAGTGCGATAGCTGTTGCGCAAAACTTCTGCGCCAAACTCGCTGCGCAAAACATCAAAAGCTGAAGTTGCCTCGATCTCGCGACCAATCGGCTCTGGGCGTGCTTCGATTTCGAAACCGATGGGAGCTGTAATGGCGTCGTCACCAAAAGCGATGACCTGCTTTGCTCGAACCAACCCAGCAAGGTTTTCGGCAATGGTTGAACCGGCCGCATCAAGAATCAAAACTGTGTCAAAAAACTCATCACCAAAGTGTGGTTTTGGCAGCTGATTGGCAACCTCAAACGGTGACATCATCAGAGCGCAACTGAGCGACCAAAACAGATTTGGCGTCGTCTTTAGAAGGTCAGCAATCGACGCTTTGCCGGTTCGCAGCAGCGCCTTTAGCGCTGTGGCTTCGGCTTCAAATGCGGTGAGGCCAGAGCGCCAGCGGTTTGCCATTTCATGAGCTATCTCAACACGCGATTGCTGAACCACAGCTTCGTCTGCATCGGCAAATGTGGCTTCGCGCTCGGCGATGGTGGCTGAATCAACGGCAATCAAGACTGCCTCAGATTCCAGGAGGTGTTCTAGGCATGACTGCCACCAGGCAAGGTCAAGTTCTAGCGATAGCTGTTCACGTCGCACGTGCAACCTGCTCAAATCTCGACAAAGTTCACCGAGCCCTAAGGCTCGCAGGTGCGCCATTGCCATGGCACGTTCGCCAAGGTTGTCTAGAGCAGGCGAAGGTTGAGCTAGCGATGCCAGTTTGCCTTCGAGCTTTGTCAACGGCAACTCGATAAGCTCTGGCTCGCCAGATTCAGGGTCAAGGTGTTGGCTGATTGAATCAAGATCGCGAATCAGTTGTCGATAAACCAATTCAGCCTCATGAATGCCGCCAGGCACCTGAGGAGGTGTTGGTGAAATGCAGTGAGCCTGCCACAGTTCGCTCTGGTGCTGAGCATTTCTCAGGGCAAGGTTTAGGTCGCTAACCTGCCTACCCGCGCGCACATATTCTTTTGCAAGCTTCTTCAACCGACGGCGAGTGCCGCCCGACATTGCGCTTTTGATTTTCTTTGGCGCAGTGGCTTCAATCAGCTCGGCAAGCGAGCGGTCAAAGACGTCGGGCACGAATGTGTCGAGGGTTTCGCGAAGCCCCACGAAGAGCTCAAGATAAACACCCCACTCGGCCACTGAATTTGCCGGCCGCAAGTTTGACTTGGTAATGAAATCGGTCAGGGCGTTTGATAGCTGAGGGAACACTTCGTCACGCAACCGCACAGCCATGTCGAGGGCTGCCTGCACATCAGCTGCAGATTCAAATCGAGCTTGATACCAAGCGGTGTCTTGAGGGCCAAAGTTGAACTCACCAAGTTCGTGCGCTGTTTGAAGCAGGGCAACAGCCGCAGAACGGTCTGCAAGCGCGGCCAACATGTTTGATTCGATGCGGGCCGTGGTTTCGGGTGCCTTGGGCAGCGCGCTGAGCATTGCTAGGTGTTGAAAAGCTTCGGCCGCGCTAACGCCCAGAGTTTCGTCAACCCTGTTGAGCGCTGAGAAATAAGCCTTCGAAGGCCCGTAGGCAATCTCGCGTTCAGCCTTTGCGTTTGCGAGGCTTGCTGGCTTGGCTTTCTCGTTGCGCGAGATAGCCGCAATCGCATCGAGCCATGAGTGTCGTGAACGCACGCCCAGGCCAGCCAAACCGAAACTCGCGAGACGGTCGGCGATCTCATCAATGGTGTGCTGACGCCCAGCCAAGACTAAAACCCTGCGGCCTTCTGCCGATAAGGCACCGAGCACATTTGCTACGGTCTGGGTGTAACCGCAACCCGGCAAGGTCTCGACGGCAAAGCTGTGACCGGCAAGTGCACGGCGAACCACAAGAGTCTGAGTTTCGTCAGCATCTGCGATTAGCAGCGGGTCTAGATCAGGGGCACGAGGTGGCAAAACCGAGACCTCTGATTCGCCCGCCAGACGACGCATCAGCTTGGTGTTCGTGACTCGCAGGTCACTTTCGAGGGCTGCAGACTCAAGCACGAAATTGGCAGCGACCAGCATGTTGCTAAGCTCTGGTTTGCCCAAATCGCCGAGCTCAGCGTTCAAATAGTCAAACACCGCTATCGGCAACAGTTCACTCGTTGACATGGCGCGGCGCGACAGCATCTCTGGGCTTAGCTTGACGCCATAGCAAATCTCAAAATGCTTCACCAAAAAAGGGTTGACGATTGCTGGGCCGACTAGTTCAATCGAAAAATCTTCACCGCTTGAAACCATCGCAATTGGCCAAAGCAAAATCGGCATCTTTAGATCGAAACCGTCGGTTTCTAAGTTGGCAAGACCGGCAGCGATGAAGAGATTGTCTAAGCCAAACTGCTCTAAAAGGTCGTGACCCTTGGCATGAATTCGCACCGCGGTGGCCAGCGCCCTAGAAAAACTGAGTGGCTCACGAACCAGGTTCGACAAAACCGAACTGCCGGTGCCCAGAAGCTGCGAAATGCCGTTGGGGTGCGCCCGACCTAGGTCAATTTGCGAGTGAAAGTCTGGTTCAAAATTTATTAGAGGATTCGCCACTCCAAGGGCCTGAATCTCTTCACGCCAACTTTGCCAGCTTGCGGCAATGACTTTTGAAGTTTCGTTAGGTTCAGACACACCATAAGACTAACTTTGTGAACCTGAGTTAACGCTTAGGCACGAGCCCTTTCTCAGGTAATGATGTGACCGGCACTGGGTCGCAGAGAGCGCCAACAAACTCGCCGTTTGGTCCTTCGAAATTCTCGAAACCAATCAGCACCCAGCCTTCGGGGCCGTTGACAACTCGAGCCGCATAGACCAAACGCTCTTCAAAGGCCCTGGCCTTGGCAAAGTCGATTTCGGTCAAATCGCTGCCAACCGCGAACGAATAGGTGGCATCGCGCTGGCCAAAAGCTGCCAGTCGATCAGACGATAGTTCGCGCCAACCACAGCAGAACACAACGGTTGGCACCCCGTCGATGACCTCGAATTGAAAAACTTCGAGCTGACCAAAATCGTCGGTGACCGAACCAAGCGGTGGCAATACCTGCCAGTTTCGCTGGTCAGTCGAAATTGCGTGCCCCATGACGCCGCGGGTTGCCACCGGGCCAGTGTTCGCGCGAGCTGTGACCAGCATGTGCCAAAGTGGCTGCGCCTGAGCCAAAGCCGAAATACCGGCCCGCTCGTTATATTCAGCGCCACCGATTAGCTGGCCAGCTTTGGCTTTGAAAACCCATGGGTCGCGCCAGGCTTCGTCGGGCCAGCTGCTCGTGCCAAGGGTTTCATACCATTGCTTATCAGCCACCACCATGGCTTCGGTGCCAAGTTTCGTCCAGGTGAAAAGGTCTGGCGAGGTTGCGGCGCCAACTGTCTGGCGGTCGCCACCGTCTTCGCGGCTAGTGCCGGTGTAATACATCCACCACAAACCGTCATCACCTTTGACAACCGAGCCGGTCCAGGTGGTGTAGCTATCGAACGCGGGTGATTCGCTAACAATTAGCGCATCAACCACGACCTCCCAGTTGGTCAGGTCGCTCGAAATCGCATGCCCCACAATCGGGTGGCGGTGGCGACGATTCGGGTCACCGAGAGCTTTGCTCGCACTCAAATAGAACGCGTGGTATCTCTCGCCGTCAAAGACAAACCAGCTGTCCCATATCCACTTATCAACTAATCGAAGCGCCACAAAAACCTCACTCTGCGTAAACGCTTACATTCTAAATCACGCGGATGCTTCGCCAATCGACTCAACCACCAACAAATGTGGTGGGTCTTGCGTTTTGGTAGTCTTGCTTGAGGTTTGGTGCGAAGTTCTAGTCGCCCGTTCCGTCAGGCTCCGTAGCTCAGTGGATAGAGCAGAGGTTTCCTAAACCTTGTGTCGTAGGTTCGATTCCTATCGGGGCCACCAAAAATTTTGCTAAACCACAGTTGTGCCCTGTGCCTGCGCGAATGCCTGATCGGTCTGCGTCAAATAGATGATGCCCTCGATGATTCCGATTATGGTTGGCACGCCTGTCCATGAGAAAACAAAATAAAGAATTCCCATGCCGACTTTGCCCAAATAAAACTTGTGCACTCCCAAGCCACCGAGCAGAATGGCAAGAATGCCGGCGGTGGTTCGTGATTTGCCGTTGAGATTAGCTGAAGTGCTGGCGGCCGGGTTGACCGAGTTTGGGTGGCCACAGTTTGGGCAGTGCAAAGCCTGCGGGCTGATTTGGGTTCCACATGCGCTGCAATAAACCATGGTTGAATCTCTTATCTCTAAAGTGGCGAAGCGTGTGCTCCACGCCACGAGTTTAGTGGCAGCCTCTGACAGTTTGTTGGGCGCCCAGTCTGGGCAGCACGTCTAGGCTGCGAGCTGGCGACCCAAGTAGGCATCCCACTCTGGCTCGAACCGCTCGGCGCCGCGAACGCTCCAAGCCACTCCGGTTGGCATGCCCGGTGTGAAGGGCAGCGACCATCCGATTTCATTCAATGTGCGGTCACCTTTTTTGTTGTTGCAAACAAGGCAACAGGCAACTAG
>JBDLVN010000033.1:0-5815 GCA_039804775.1 Actinomycetota bacterium | reverse complement strand
CTAAGCCGCGAGCTGGCGCCCCAGGTAGGCATCCCACTCTGGCTCGAACCGCTCGGCGCCGCGAACACTCCAAGCCACTCCGGTTGGCATGCCCGGTGTGAAGGGCAGCGACCATCCGATTTCATTCAATGTGCGGTCACCTTTTTTGTTGTTGCAAACAAGGCAACAGGCAACTAGGTTTTGCCAAGTGTCACGACCGCCGCGAGATTTAGGTTGAACGTGGTCGATCGTGTTGGCTGAGCGATTGCAATAGGCGCAGCGGTAGCCATCGCGTCTCAGCACTCCCCTGCGCGAGACCGGAACATTGCGACTGTTTGGAATGCGCACATAGCGGCTAAGCAAAATCACCGATGGGCACTCATAGTCAGCCGTGGCGCTTCGCACCCGATATTTAGGAGCACCCTGAAGCACTTTGGCTTTGTTATTCAAAACCAAAATGAGCGCTCTTTTGAACGAAACCACAGCAAGTGGTTCATAGCCTGCGTTTAAAACCAATGTGCGCAAAACGAGTCCTTTCGAAATCACCCAGACGGCTTCTGGGGTTATCGCGTTCGCAGGTTCATCGGCAGAAACAAAAAAACGCCGTCAAAAATGACGGCGTGATTAGATAGCTGCAACTTGGCATTGTTGTTGAAAACGAAGCAACTGATAAACGTGCTTGGATTGCCCGTTCACCTCATGACGCATTTGCATCACTTGCACCTTTCGCAACTTCATTGATTGCCAAAACGATTACTGCTTGTTTTTAGGCTAACCCTGGCTAAACAAAAATTTCTAGCAAAACGCCAAACAAAAGGTTACGAAAAGGTTTAGTTTTTTGGCTTGATTCGCAAGAAGAACACGTTCGGGGTGAAGATTGGTGCAAGCTTCACAGTGTCGCCGGTTCTAGGTGCGTGATAGAAGTTGCCATTGCCCGCATAAATGCCGTCGTGGCTATAGTCATTCAAAATCACAATGTCGCCTGGCAGCGCGTCTTCGCGACGAACCACAATGCCGGCTAGAGCCTGGCCGCGAACGGTGTGAGGTAGGTCAACACCAAACTGCGAGAAAACGAAGCGCACATAACCAGAGCAGTCAAAACCTGACGGGTTCTCGCCACCAAATACATAAGGCGTGCCAACGTATTTTGCAGCAACACCCAAAAGCGATGCGCCACTGATCTTGCTATAAGGAGGGTTCGAAACATAGTCGGCCGCGCTCGGGCCGTTATAGAGACGGTAGTTATTTAGGGCATACTGCTGAATCAGTGCCTGGGCAGCCTTGATCGAATAGCTGCCTCGGCTGATGTCTGCACTCGAAACACCTGAGATGCTAAGCAGCTGCTGAGTCAAAATCGCTAGCTCGCTGTTGTTATTAACCGCAAACTTAGACATCGAAGCAACGGCTGGGTCCATTGCATAAGCCGGTAGAGATGCTGTTGCAACTAAGCCAGCTGCAAAAGAAAAGATTGTGAAAACCCGAAACGGGCGGTGGTCAACCAATCGCTTGCGACGAAGCGGGTTGCGAATCAAAAATTGTGCGGTGCGAACTGGCACGCCGGCTTCAACGGTGACATCAAACTTTGCAGCTTTGCGAAGAGCGCGAGCTGCGCGTTTTTCAGCCTTGAGTTGTTTCTTAGAATCGCGAGAACGCTCGGCGGCCAAAACTGAGCGTCGGCTGCGCAACTCGAAAGACTCGAGTGCACTAACTTCGACGTCGGCCCTGTGACGACCACTGCCTTTTTGCTTCAAGCCAAAACCTCCAAAGTTTGCCGCAACTGCGGCCCCACAACGAAACTAACCGTTCTAAAAACTCGATTGTGGGCAAAAGAAACCATCGAATTCGATTGTGGGCTGGGTTTACAGCGCACAACATTTAGTAGTTTATCAAACCGTTGCAAATAATGCATTTCAGTGGCGCAGTTTCAGGCAACCTCAAGCTGAAAAACGCTAATACCCGAAGCTAGGAACGGTCGTCGGGTTCGGATTCGGCGTCAGTCTATTTTTCGACGAAAAGGTGATGAGCTAAATCGGCGTCAAGCTCGATTCCCTCAGCATTTGAAATCTCAGAAACAAAAACGTGTTGGCCTCTGAACTCAACGTTAATTTTTGCGCCGGGAGTTAATCCGAGTGATTTGAACTGAGCGAGCAACTCGGGGTCAACCTGCAACGGCTCACCTATGCGGCGCAAGATGAACTCGCGCCCAGCTGTGCCAACCCCAGGCAAGTTTGCGATCGAGGTGACACCGTCGTTGAAAGCCGGGTTAACCTTCAGACCAAACTCTTCGAGGCCAGGAATCGGGTTGCCATAGGGCGAAACGTCTGGCGCGGTGAGCAGCTTGATGATTTTGCGCTCAACCTGCTCGCTAACCACGTGCTCCCAGCGGCAAGCCTCGTCGTGAACGAACTCCCACTCAAGACCAATAATGTCTGACAGCAAACGCTCAACAAGACGGTGTTTGCGCATCACCTGCACAGCCAGTTCGCGCCCGGCTGAAGTTAGCTCAAGGTGACGATCGCCAGTAACAATAACCAAACCGTCGCGTTCCATTCGGCCAACAGTTTGAGACACGGTTGGGCCAGATTGTTCGAGACGCTCAGAGATGCGAGCGCGCAAAGGCACCTGCCCCTCTTCTTCGAGCTCCAAAATGGTGCGAAGATACATCTCGGTCGTGTCGATTAGATCAGACAAAGCATCACCTCAAACTCTCGTTAGCCTTTTGGCTAATTATGGCTGACCAACGCGGCTGCTCGGTTCACGCTCGATAAACTTGGGGTATGTCTGAAATCCAAATTCCTGCCGAACTTTTGCCTGTCGATGGTCGTTTTGGCTGCGGCCCATCACGTTTGCGCCACGAGCAAATCACCGCCTTCGCAACCGAAGGTGCTCGCCTAATGGGCACATCGCACCGCCAGGCACCGGTCAAAAACCTGGTCAAGCGCGTGCAAGAAGGGTTGATGGACCTTTTTCACAACCCAGCCGGCTACGAAATCGTTTTGGGCAATGGTGGTTCAACCGCTTTCTGGGATGTCGCCACACACTCACTTGCCGAAGGCCGTTCGCAGGCACTCGTGCATGGCGAATTCGGCTCGAAGTTTGCCAGCGCGCTTGGTGCGCCTTGGCTAGAGAAGCCGACCGTTATCAACGGCACACCTGGCTCACGACTTGAACTTCTTGCCGAGGCTGGCGTTTCGAGCTATGCCTACCCACAGAACGAAACTTCAACGGGTGTTGTGACCCCGGTCAAGCGAGTTGCTGGTGCTGATGCTGGCTCGCTAATGGTCACCGATGCAACCTCAGCCGCCGGTGGCATCGACTTTGACCCGCTAGAAACCGACGTTTATTACTTCGCCCCGCAAAAGAACTTTGCTTCAGACGGTGGCCTCTGGTTTTCACTCATGTCGCCAGCCGCCATCGAGCGTGCCGAGCGCGTCGCAACAACAGGCCGTTACATTCCTGAGTTTTTGAGCCTCAAATTGGCAATCGACAACTCGCGCCTAAACCAGACTTTGAACACCCCAGCGGTTGCAACCCTCTTTTTGCTTGCAGAACAGATTGATTGGATCAACGCAAACGGCGGTCTTGCCTGGGCCGACGCGCGCACCAAGGCCGCTTCAAACCACCTTTATGACTGGGCTGAGGCAAGCTCCTATGCCACACCGTTTGTGACCGAAGCAGCTCACAGATCACAGGTCGTTGTGACGATTGACTTTGATGAGAGTGTCGATGCAGCCGCAGTGGCAAAAGTTTTGCGCGCGAATGGCGTGGTTGATGTTGAACCTTATCGCAAGCTTGGTCGCAACCAGTTGCGTGTTGCGACCTTCACCGCAACTGAACTAAGCGAAGTGCAGCAACTAACGGCAGCCATCGATTATGTGGTTGGCGAACTAAGCTAAGGCTCATGATGCGCTTTTATGTCAAAGACTCGCAGCGCAAGCCAGACCCTGCGCCCGTGAAAACCAATGCCAAACTTGCAATCGCAGTTGGCACTGGCCTTTGGGTGTTGGCGGCTCTATTTTTTCTTTTTGCCCCGCAGCAGCTTCAACAGGTTGAAACCTGGCAGCTTGCGACCTGTGGAGTTGGCATTGCTCTTGGTGTCTTCGGCTTCGTTCACGTCAGCCGCAAGCGATAAGTCATCTTCGTCAAAATCAACAAACTTGTCGTCTTCGGCTTCGTCGCCTTCGGCGCCTTCACCAGTTGCGGCTAGAGCAACGGCCTCGGCCGCTTCGGCAGCAGCAGCCGCCTCAAGTTCAGCCTGCAGTGCTTGATAGTCAGCCAAACGCTCGCTCCAAGGAACCCAATCGGGTGCTTTGAGTGAGGTGTCAGTTGGCAACAGCAAAACTTCTGAAATCGTTGCCGGTTCGCCTTCGGGCGTAAACATAACGACCGACCAATGCCAGTCGGGGTAGCCCTTTAGCTTGCTCTTGAAGTTATAGCAGGTGATGCCAGGCTCTTCGACAACGGCTTCTAGATAGTCGCCGATTGCCACAGCGCCAGCGCTGGCAACAACAGCCTTGCGAGCTGCTTCGCGGTTTGCGAAGTCAACCGACTCAGGCGTCAAGTTCATCGGCAACCTTGCGCAGCAACGACGCAACCTTCTTAGAGCCAGCACCCTCAGGGTATTTGCCGCGCTTCAGACCGGCACCTAGGTTGTCGAGCAACCCAATGAGGTCTTCAATGATCACAGCCATCTCATCGGCAGGTTTGCGTGACATCTTTGCCAAGCTCGGTGGTGCTTCGAGAATTCTCACCGAAAGAGCTTGCGCACCCTTCTTGCCATCGGCAATGCCAAACTCAAGGCGGGTGCCTGGTTTAACGTCAGTCACACCAGATGGCAATGCGCTGGCGTGCAAAAAGACCTCGCCACCATCGTCAGTAGCGATGAAGCCGAAACCTTTTTCTTCGTCGAAAAACTTTACTTTGCCGGTGGGCATGGAATCCTCTTTCATTAGAGCCAACCATTATTTTACCTAACCGAAACTTTAAGTAGCCAATGGTTTGCCTATCAAAGGTAGGCTTAAAAGATGGCAAAAATCGAAAACACTCCAGAAAACGCTGGCCCGACGCGAGTTCAGCGCATTTTGACGGCAATGATTGTTGGCGTAATCGGCACGGCAATCGCGAGTATCGCAGTGCTCATTGCTAGTGCTGCCTTCGGCTGGAAAGGCCTTTTTGCCATTTTTGGGCCGCTAGCGAGCATTGGAATGCTGGCTGGAATGCTCTTGATGATTGCACTCTTTGTGGTTTCTGTTATCGAAAAGGCGCGCCAAAACCGCTCGAACCAATAGGTTCACCCTGGGGGCAACACCATGACCGAAATAATCGCGCTCGCGAACGTGCTGAGAAAATCAAGTGATGAGTTTCTCACGACACTGCTAAAGACTCGACAAATATCAAGTTCGGGCTTTAGAGACTTTCTAGATTTTGCAACTGCACTTGGTGAACCCAAAAGCCTAAAGGCAACCATCGCGGCACTGCCACGCAGCCAAGCCCGCGCACTGAGTGCATTATGTTCTGGGGTTAAGCCTGAATCGCTTGAGGCTGAAACGTTGACGAAACTCGCGAACCAGGTGCTCGTTTTTCGCGAGCCATCTGTCGAACCTGAGGGCCCTGAAACTTTTCGAGTTTCTGAACTTGTGAGGGCGGCTTTTGCCAGCTTCGAGAAAACCAACTTTGCCGACGATGCAGAAGCTACCACAGGCACAGACCGAAGCCTTGCCGCAGCAGATCGAGATGCTGGCGTGGCGGCTTTCGAGGCGATGCAGGCATTGACCGAGCTTCACTTCGACGTTGACCAGCGATATGTGCGCGAGGTTGGCAAAAAAGGTGTCGGCCT
>JBDLVN010000032.1:0-37237 GCA_039804775.1 Actinomycetota bacterium | reverse complement strand
TGCAAGAGCACCGAGTCGGGGCTGAAGGCGGTGGCTAGGCTGGCATCCACGTTAAAAATGGTCGCAAACAGCTGTTAGGCGAAGTCTGCGAAGCCTTCGCTAATCATGTCCATAAGCTCTTCGCGCTGCTCGAGGTCTTGAAAAGCTGCCTCGGCGGCGTTTAGCTGAAAAGTCTCGAGGTCAGCGAGCGTGTAACCAAACACGTCAACCAACAACTCGAGTTCTTTAGTCAAAGTTGTGCCGCTCATTAGGCGGTTGTCGGTGTTGACGGTCACTTTGAAACCCAAATCATAAAGAACAGCAAACGGATGGTCGCTGACCGTTGCATCTTCAATCTGCACGGCACCAGTTTGCATGTTTGAGGTGACAGCAAGTTCTAGCGGAATCTGGCGGTCATAAACCCAACGCGCAACCGGGCCAAGTTCGACAAAGTCGGTGTCGTTTTCGCTGCGTGAAAGCAGAATGTCTTCGATGATTCGAACGCCGTGACCGAGGCGAAGTGCGCGGCCAGAAACGATTGCATCGTGAATGCTGTCGATGCCGTCGGCCTCGCCCGCGTGAACAGTAACAGGCATTAGTTCGCTTGCAAGGTAGTCAAAAGCTAGCTTGTGGCGGCTTGGCATGAAGCCCTGCTCGGCGCCGGCGATGTCGAAACCAACAACACCCTGGTTGCGGTGGCGCACGGCAAGTTCAGCGATTTCTAGCGCACGGTCGGCGTGACGCATCGCAGTGATTAGCTGACCGGTGCGAATGAAACCGCCCTTGGCTTCGATGGCGTCCATGCCCTGCTCGAGGCCGTCTTGAACTGCCTCGACAACCTGGTCAAGGGTTAGCCCCTGCTGCAAGTGCTGCTCAGGCGCCCAACGAACCTCGCCATAGATAACGCCATCGGCGGCAAGGTCGAGCACGAATTCGCGCGCAACTCGCTGCAAGCCCTCAACGGTCTGCATCACGGCGATGGTGTGGTCGAAAGTCTCGAGGTAACGCACGAGTGAACCTGAGTCGGCCGAGTCAACAAACCACTGGCCAAGCTCGACTGCGTCGGTGGTTGGCAACTTGTGGCCAACCTGGGCAGCGAGGTCGATGATGGTCTGCGGGCGCAGGCCACCGTCGAGGTGGTCGTGCAATGAGATTTTTGGCAGCTTCTTGAGGTTCAAACTTGGCATTTTTGCTTTCTAACCTTCGATTCGGTCAATGACAATGCTACCCGAGCCACCAAAACGGTTGGCAGGGCGTTCACCCAGAGCGTTGTCTGCTGCAATGTCGAATGCGCCTTCAAGCGCTGCGAGCCCAGCGTCAAAACGAGAAGCTTCGTCGGTGAACAGCGTCATCAACGGTTGGCCAGCAACAACCTGCTCGCCAGGCTTGGCATGCAGGGTGATGCCTGCGCCGAACTGCACGGCGTCTTCTTTGCGAGCACGACCGGCACCCAAACGCCAGGCTGCCACGCCAACCTGGAGGGCATCCAAGCGATTTAAATAGCCAGAAGCAGAAGCAACAACAACATGGCTTTCGCGAGCCTGCGGCAATGGCACGCTGAGGTCGCCGCCCTGAGCCTGAATCATTTCAACCCACTTGTCGTGCGCTTTGCCATTTTTGAGATTCGCCTGAACATCGACATCGCCGAGGCCAGCAAGACGAAGCATTTCGGCAGCAAGCTCTACGGTCAACTCGACAACGTCGGCTGGGCCACCGCCCTGCAAGACCTCGATCGACTCTTCGACCTCGAGCGCATTGCCGATCTTTAGACCGAGCGGGGTGTTCATGTCGGTTAGCAGGGCTGTGGTTTTCACACCGGCATCTTGACCGAGCGCAACCAGAGTTTGCGCGAGTTCACGCGCGCGCTCGACAGTTTTCATGAAGGCGCCGGTGCCGACCTTGACGTCGAGCACCAAAGAGCCGGTGCCCTCGGCAATCTTTTTGCTCATGATCGAGCTAGAAATCAATGCGATCGACTCAACCGTGCCGGTCACATCGCGCAGGGCATAAAGTTTGCGGTCGGCCGGCGCAAGGCCGCTGCCAGCGGCGCAAATCACTGCCCCAACCTCAGCTAGCTGGCGGTGCATTTCGTCGTTGTTGAGAGCAGCTCGCCACCCACGAATTGACTCAAGCTTGTCTAACGTGCCGCCAGTGTGCCCAAGGCCTCGACCCGACAGCTGGGGCACAGCCACACCAAAGCTAGCAACAAGTGGCGCTAGTGGCAGGGTGATTTTGTCGCCCACACCACCGGTTGAGTGTTTGTCGGCGGTTGGCCAGGCAAGGCCGGCAAAATCAAGTCGCTCGCCCGAGGCAATCATTGCCGTGGTGAGGTCGTGAATCTCGCGTCGGTTCATGCCATTGAGCAAAATTGCCATTGCCATCGCCGACATTTGCTCGTCGGCAACCGCGCCCGAAACATAGTTTTCGACTAGCCAGTTGATGGCGGCGGTGCTGAGCTCGCCACGTTCGCGTTTTGCGATGATTAGTTCAACTGCGCTGAAACTAGACATTTAGGCTCCTTCGCCAGATGGTTGGGCACCTGCGTTGCCGCCACGATCGGCCAAGTCAACTCGACCAAAAGCGTCGGGCAAAACCTGTTCGATGGTGCGAATGCCCGAAATAGTTTCGAGCAACATACCCGGTGCTGAGTGTTCAAAAAGCAACTGGCGGCAACGACCGCAAGGCATCAAAATGTTGCTGGCCTTATCAACACAGGTGAATGCCACAAGCTTGCCGCCACCGGTGCGAAACAGGTCGCTAACGAGCGAACATTCGGCACACAGAGTCACGCCATAGCTTGCGTTCTCAATGTTGCAACCAGAAACCACACGGCCATCGGCAGTCAAAGCTGCCGCACCAACCGCAAAGTTGCTGTAGGGCGAATAAGACTTCTGCATGGCCGAAACGGCTTCGGCCCGAAGGGAATCCCAGTTAATTTCAGCCATTGAAAACGCCACCTAGCTCTTTATATAGGCTTTGCCGGCTGCTGCTGGGCCTGTGACTTTGCCAACCAAACCGGCAACCAAAACCACGGTCAAAACATATGGCAACATCAACAAGAAGTCGCTCGGCACGTGCGAGCCAACGGTTGAGAGGCTGTATTGCAGGTTCTCGGCGAAGCCAAATAGCAGGCCGGCGAAGGCTGCATAGATTGGGTTCCAGCGACCAAAGATAAGAGCTGCCAAAGCAATGTAGCCCGCACCGTTGGTCATCTCTTTGCCGAAGGCAAGCGATTGACCGATGGTGAAGAACGCGCCACCAAGACCGGCTAGCGCACCACCAATCATCACGCTGCGGTAGCGAGTTGCATAAACTTTGATGCCAACGGTGTCGGCAGCTTTCGGGTATTCACCCACGGCACGGAGGCGAAGGCCCCAGCGAGTTTTATAGAGAGCGAACCAAACGCCGATGACCGCGACATACATCAGATAAACGATCGGGGTCTGGCTGAAGAAGACTGGGCCGATGACCGGAATCTGCGCGAGGCCTGGCACATCAAACGAAGGTAGGCGCGGCGGTGCGTTGAACACCTGCGAGTTTGCCGACATGAACGTGCTGAACATGAAGTTGGTCAAACCAATGACCAGAACGTTTAGAACGACACCGATGATGATTTGGTCAACCACGTAGCGAATGGCAAACACGGCGAGCAACCAAGAAACAAAAGCACCGGCGACCATCGCGCCGATTAGGCCAACCCAAGGGTTCTGAACCAGCGTTGCCACCATTGCCGAAACGAAAGCGCCTGCGAGCAGTTGGCCTTCAATCGCGATGTTGACCAGACCAACGCGTTCGCTCAGCACACCGGCAAGCGAGCCAAAGATCAACGGCACTGCCAGTGAAAGTGAGCCGTGAAGCAAAGCGGTGATGGTCATGGTTTGGCCATTGAAAAGTGAGACCAAAATGTTGAACACAAAGACCACACCAAAGCCAATGCTCAACCAGCGCGAGGCAACGCGACCGGTCAACGCAAACCACCACGCGAGCGCGGTTGCTAGCAGCGTGAGGCCGAAGGTTAACCAGGCGCTAAATGCTGTGCTGGTGATGATGTTGGCAAATCGAAATGCCTCGCCAGCCGCACCGGTTGCGGTTGCGTTGCTGTTGATCTGAATCGTAGTGTCGCCACCAGGGGCAATCGCAGCAACCCACAAGGTGATGAGGGTCAGAACCGACAAAATGATTGGCACGCGAATCGCGCCGCGCTTTAGAGTTTTCATGCGCGGGCCTCCTTTGACTTAGGCATAAAGAAGATTGAGCGCACCAGTGGCGGTGCCGCAATGAAGAGAACAATCATCGACTGAACCACATAGACGATGTCGATTGGCACGTTTTGGTTTGCCTGCATGGTTACAGCACCAGCGCGCAGGCCACCAAACAAAATACCGGCGGCTAAAACACCAACCGGGTTTGAACGACCAAGCAAAGCAACGGTGATGGCGTCGAAACCGTAGGTTGCTGCCACGCCAGTGCCAAGGTATTTCTCGGTGCCCAAAATCTGCGAGGTGCCGGCGAGGCCTGCCAGTGCACCCGAAACCGCCATAACCAAAAAGTAGGTGCGGCCGATGTTGACACCGGCAACTTTAGAAGCACTCGGGTTGTGACCCAAAGCCCTGAAGTGAAAACCAACTGATGAGCGGTTCATGAGCCACCACACGGCTGCCACTGCTAACAGCATGACAATAAAACCAAAATGCAACGGATAATCTGGCCCTGCCAACGAAGGGTATAGCGCATCTTGCGGAATCGGGCTCGACTGAGGGTTTGATGCCAAAGGAGCTTTCAACCAGCTGGTCAACGAGTAGTGCAAAAGATAAACCGCGACGTAGTTGAACATGATCGTCACGATAACTTCGTTGGCACCGGTTGAGGCTTTCAAGAAACCAACGAAACCTCCAAAGAGCGCACCGCCCAAGATTCCGGCAAGCACGGCCACCAAGAAGTGAAGCGGGCCAGGCCAGATTGGCACATAAAGCGCGATGATGGTTGAACCAACCGCACCAACGATGATTTGCCCGGTGCCACCGATGTTGAAGAGACCCGAACGAAATGCCACTGCCAGGCCAAGACCTGCGATTGTGATTGGTGTTGAATAGGCCAAAGTTTGCGTTAGCGAAAGGATTCCATCGCCAAAGTTATCGGCGTGGTAGTTATAAATTGAACCCCTGAACAGGGCGTCGTAGGCACCGAAAACCGACTGCCAAATCGCACTCAACATGTCGCCCGGGCGAGCAAAGAAATAACCGGCGGTAGCCTGAACGTTTTCGTTTGAAACCGCAATCAGAATGCCGCCGACCAAGAACGATGCCAAGACTGCCAGCACCGGAATCAAGGCGTTGCCCGTGAAAAGGTCGCGGGCTAGACCCGAAAAACGCCCGACCGGCGCTTCGGTTTTATTTGACTTCACTTTGTCGCTCATGCGGTTATTCCTGCCATCATCTGACCCAAAACTTCTCGCGGTGTGGTCGAAGGCACAATGCCAACGATCTTGCCTCGATACATCACGGCAATGCGATCACCAAGCTGCACTGCCTCATCGAGTTCGGTTGCCACGATCAAAACCGGCAAACCAGAGTTTCGAGTGTTCACGATTTGTTCGTGCACAAACTCGATCGAACCCACGTCAAGACCGCGGGTTGGTTGTGAAGCAACTAAAAGTTTTAGTTCACGCGAAAGCTCGCGGGCCAGAACCACTTTTTGCTGGTTGCCACCAGAAAGCTTGCCGGCTTTGGTGTCAATGCTCTGGGTGCGAACGTCAAACTCTTTGACGAGTTTGGTAGCGAATTCGCGCAAATATTTGAGCTGAAGATTTAGGCCCTTCACGAATGGCTTGCGGTCGGCACGGTCAAGAATCAAGTTCTCGGCAATCGTGAAATCGGCAACCAAACCGTCGTCTGTGCGGTCTTCAGGCACGAAGCCAACGCCCAGGTCAAGCACCTGCTTCACCGGGCGACCAAGTAGCTCTTCACCATTTAGTTTGATCGAGCCAGATGCTTTAGGCATCAAGCCCAAAATAGCTTCGGTGAGTTCAGTCTGACCGTTGCCCTGAACGCCAGCGATGACCAAAATCTCGCCTTGGTGAATTTCAAAACTCACATCGTCGAGAACTTTTGTGCCGCTGTGGTTGACGGCACTTAGACCCGAAACCACAAAACTTAAGTCGCCAAGTTTGGCTGGTGATTTAGAAATCTCGAGGTCAACGGCACGCCCAACCATCATGCTGGCAAGTTCGCTCGCCGTTTCATCTGGTGAGGCTTCACCAACGACTTTGCCAAGACGCAAAACCGTGATCTTGTCGGCAACTTCTTTAACCTCACGAAGTTTGTGTGTGATGAACACGATTGCTGTGCCACGGTCACGCAGTGCCTTCATGATGGCCATCAACTCGTCGGTTTCTTGCGGAGTCAAAACCGCAGTTGGTTCATCAAAAACCAAAACCTGCGCGTTGCTGATTAGAGCCTTGACAATCTCAACTCGTTGCTGAACACCAACTGGCAGGTCGCCGACGATTGCGTCAGGGTCAAGGTCAAAACCAAATTGGTCAGAGATTTCGCGCACCTTCGCGCGCGCTGCGGCCATGTCTAGCACGCCGCCAAACTTTGTCGGTTCGTGACCCAAAATCACGTTCTCGGCCACTGTGAAAACTGGAATCAGCATGAAGTGCTGGTGCACCATTCCAATGCCTGCAGCCATGGCATCGCCAGGGCCAGAAAACTTCACGACTTTGTCGTCGAGCAAAATCTCGCCACCGTCGGCTTGATACAGACCATAAAGCACGTTCATCAGGGTTGATTTGCCCGCGCCGTTCTCGCCCAACAGGCAGTGAATTTCACCCGGCTGCACGGTTAGCGAAACGTTTTCATTAGCCACCAACGAACCAAATCGTTTGGTGATTGAACGAAGTTCAAGCTTCATTGCTCTGCCTACTCAGTAATCAAAATTGGGCGTTAGCCCCTTATTTCAGTCTATGTTGCTTGCTGCTTAAAAATGTTGAAAGCCGGGGGTCTTTCGACCCCCGGCTTTCGTTACAACCAGAAACTAGTTGGCATACATCGAGGTGACGGTTACTTCACCTGAGATGATTTTTGCCTGTAGGTCGTCAAGCTCAGCCTGAATGCCATCTGGGTAGGCAACATCGTGCTGAGGTGCAATCGAAACGCCACCGTTTTCTAGGGTGCCAACGTACTGGTTCACGTCGCCACCGGTGAAGGTGCCGTCAACGCCGCTCTGAATAACTTCAACAACAGCCTTTGACATGTGCTTCTCGATCGAGGTCAAGATGTTTGCCTTGTAAGCGGTGTGAGCTGAAATGCCATACCAGTCACTGTCAACACCAATAACGTAGGTGCCTGGGTGCTCTAGAGTAGCCTGGCCTGTGCCTGCACCAACTGGGCCAGCAACTGGCAAGATGATGTCGGCGCCCTGTGAGATGAAGTTCTCAGTTAGAGTCTTGCCCTTGCTTGCGTCGCTGAAGTTACCGGTTGCAGCCCACTTCGAGTTGTCGTCGCCTTCGGCGCCTAGAACCTCAACTGAGGTGCCCTTTGCATCGTTGTAGTAAGCAACACCCTGCTTGAAGCCGTCCATGAAGATGGTTACTGAAGGGAACAACATGCCACCATAGGTTGCGACTTTGCCGCTCTTGGTGGTTGCTGCTGCTAGGTAACCAGCTAGGAACGCAGCCTGTGCAGTGTTGTACTGCAATGGCTTCACGTTGTCTAGTGACAATGGTGAGTAGTCTGCGTTTGAAAGAGCTGAGTCGATCAAAGCGAACTTGACGTCTGGGTTCTTCTGTGCGAAGTCAGCGGTTGCTGCTGCAAGTGCGAAACCAACGTTGACGATTAGGTCACAGCCGTCGGTGACCATTGCCTGAACACCTGAAACATAGTCAGCAGCTGCTGCGTTTTCTGGTGATTCAACCTGTGCGGTCTGAACGCCGATGGTGGTCTTTGCTTCGAGCAAGCCGTTGTAGGCCTCTTCGTTGAAGCTTGCGTCTTTGAAGCCGCCCTGGTCAGAAACCATGCAAGCCTTGTAGTCAATCGGCGTTGCGGTTGGGGTTGCTGGTGCGCTTGAGCAACCAGTTAGTGCAAGTGCAATTACTGCTGAACCTGCAAGAGTTTTAAGAACGGTACTGCGCGAAAAGCTTTTCACGGTTTTCCTCCTGTTGTCGGGCGGTGCGATTCACCACCCGTGATGTTTTTAGCCTACGAGCTCTTTCAGCCGTGGCGCGCTATTAGAGAGATTTATTAACTCAATAGTTACAAATGATTATAAGAAAAGAGGATGCCCGCCTTGGCGAGAATCCCCTTTCTTAAAGCTTTTGAATTTGTTATTGAGGTGTCGAAGCCGAAACTACTTTGAGCGCACCAGAAATGATGTCGGCCTTGAGAGCGTCGATTTTTTCGGCAAGGCCAGCCGGCCAAGCGAGGTCGTGCTGCGGGGCAATCGAAACGCCACCGTTTTCAAGGGTGCCGATGTAGGTGCTGTTTGACCAGTTGCCGTCGTGAGCGTCACCAATGATGGTTGCCACTGCGTCGGTCATATTCTTTTGAATCGAGGTCAGCATGATCGACTTGTAGTTTGCTGGGGCGGTCACATAGCCGTCGCTGTCAACCCAGATCACTGAAGTGCCTGGCTTTTCAAGTGCGGCTGCGCCAGCGCCCTCGCCAACCTGGCCGGCAACCGGCAAGATGATGTCAGCGCCCTGAGCGATGAACTGCTCACTCAAAGTTTTGCCCTTAGCAATGTCGGTGTAGTCACCCGAGAAAGTTCCGTCTTGCTTGGCTTTGTTCCAGCCAAGAAGTTTGACGGTTGCACCGTTGTCGGTGTTGAACTTATCGATGCCGTCGGCAAAACCGTCAAGAAACGCCTTAACCGGTGCCTCTGGAGTGCCACCAAAAGCAGCCACAATGCCAGATTTGGTTGTTGCAGCAGCAACGTAGCCCGCCAAGAAAGCTGCCTGTTCGGTGCTGAACAAAATCGGCTTCACGTTAGGCAGAGTCAAAGTTGCCCAGTTGTCGTCAACCGGTGGGTTGTCAACAATCGCAAAGTTGATGTCAGGGTTAGCGGTTGCGACCTTGCCAGTGGCCTGAGCCAACTGCCAGCCCACGGTCAGAATAAAGTTGCATTTTTCGGTCGCAAACGCCTCAGTGTTAGCAATCAAAGCTGCATCATCAGCCGAAACAGCCACGCGAGCCTGCAAGCCGGCAATGTCGGCCTCAGCTTTCTGCACGCCCTCCCATGAAGACTGGTTGAACGACTTATCTTGCAGGTTGCCCGAGTTGGTCACCATGCAAGCCTTGTAGCTAGCTGCGGTTGCAGTTGGCTCGGCGGGCGCTGAGGCACAGCCGGCGAGCGCCAAGCTAACGGCGGCAAACACTGCTGTTGCGCCAATAATCTGCTTCACGTTTTTCATTTTCACGTTTCTCACTTCACTCATGGGGTTACCTTTCAAACCGATTAGATTCTGTTGTTGCAAACTTCGGGGTGTCACAAACTTCGGGGTGTCACAAACTTCGGGGTGTTACAAGACTTCGCTGTGGCCGGTGGCCTTGAGGGCATCAACGAGCGACTTCACTCGCTGCGCATGCTCTTTAGTCGTGACCAAAAGCGCGTCTGGCGTGTCAACTACGATGATATCTTCAACACCAATCAACGCGATCAGGCGGTCAGTGTCGCTCACCAAAATTCCGCTGGATGAATCAGCCAGCACCTTAGCGTTGCCCAAAACCGCAAGATTGCCGCGGCGGCCCTGCGACTGCAACTCGGCAATCGCAGCAAAGTCGCCAACATCGTGCCAAGTGAACTTGCCGGGAATAACAGCAACCAGACCGGCCTCGGCCGCTGGCTCGGCAACCGCATAGTCAATGGCAACTTTTTTGAGGCCGGGCCAGAGATTCTCGAGAATTTGTTCTTGGTTTTCAGTGCCCCAAGCGTCGGCGATGCGCATCAAGTCGGCGTGCAAAGCTGGCTCGTTTTTAGCAAGCTCTTCGAGCAGCAATGCGGCCGGTGCGACAAACATGCCGGCGTTCCACAGGTATTTGCCACTTTCGACAAACTTGCGCGCCTTGGCGATGTTCGGCTTTTCAACAAAACTGTCAACGGCTCGAGCAGAAGGCGCACCCTCAACACCGAGCTTTTCACCCATCTTGATATAGCCAAAAGCAACCGAAGGCTCAGTCGGCTGAATGCCGATGGTGACAATCTTGCCCGTGGCAGCAACCTCGATGGCTTCGCGCACCGTCGCGTGAAAAACAGCCGACTCGTTGATTACGTGGTCGGCAGCAAACGAACCGATAATCACATCTGGCTCGCGTTTCATCAAAATCGCAGCGGCGAGCGCAATGGCAGCCGTTGAATCTTTTGGTGACTGCTCAAGAACCAGGTTGCTCGACAACAAGCCATCGATCTGTTCGTTGACAGCTTTAGCGTGCGCCTGACCGGTGACAACCAAGATGCGCTCGTTGCCAGAAATCGGGCTCAGGCGATCCCAGGTGTCTTGCAAAAGAGTCTGGCCCGAACCCGTTAGGTCGTGCAAAAACTTCGGTGCCGAAGCACGCGAAAGTGGCCACAGTCGGCTACCGATTCCGCCTGCGGGAATAATGCTGTGAAAGCGTTCGGTTGGAGTGCGCTGAGAGTTCATTAATTAGGCCTCTGATAAGTGCATTTTGCAGTTGCACCTATTCTCGCAGGTTTAGACTTGAAGAGCTGATTCAAAGCAAATGGTCGAGGAGGATCTTCGTGGCAAACAGGCCCGCAGGAACACTTTATAGAGGCAAAGTTGGCATGTGGTCGTGGGTTTTGCACCGCATCACAGGTCTAGCAATTTTCTTCTTTCTTCTAGTGCACGTGTTAGACACCGCACTTATTCGCATCGACCCAGCCGGCTATGACGCCGTCATGGCAACCTACAAGACTTGGTACATCGGCCTTGGTGAAACTGGTTTGGTTGCCGCAATCTTGTTTCACGCCCTAAACGGCGTGCGAATCATTTTGATTGACTTCTGGCGCAAAGGCGCCAAGCTTCAGAACGTTATGTTCTGGGTCGTAATCGGCCTTGCACTCTTGCTTTTCGCAGGTTTTGCCCCTCGTCACCTAATCAACGTGTTCAGCCACATCTAAGAGGTTTGAAATGTCTGTAGTTATCGAAAGCCCACGCAGCCGCAAGCGCTCAGGTTTCAACCTTGAGAAATATGGCTGGATGTACATGCGCCTTTCAGGTGTCTTACTGATCATCTTGATTTTCGGCCACCTTTTCGCAAACCTCATGGTCGGCGATGGCATTCACGCCATCAACTTCGCCTTCGTAGCTGGCAAATGGGCTGACCCATTTTGGCAGGTGTGGGATGTCACGATGCTGGTGCTTGCACTTATTCACGGCACCAACGGCATGCGCACCCTGGTTAACGACTATGCCGAGCGGGAATGGATTCGCCGCACGTTGGTTTGGTTGCTATGGATCGTCTGCTTCGCGCTGATCGTAATCGGCATCTTGGCGCTAACAACTTTTGACCCATGTGGCGACCAGGCTTCACTAGACCTACTTGCAAAAGACGGTGCTAACGTGGCCGCGCTTTGCAAAGTTCACTAGCAAAAATCTTTCGCTAAAAGTTTCAGCACAGCACTGGATCAATTTCTAAACCTCACGCAATACAAAACAAAGGAATCAATAGTGACCACGGCTCAACCAAAGGTTCACACCTACGAATACGACGTTGTAATCGTTGGCGCCGGTGGCGCCGGCATGCGCGCGGCAATTGAAGCCGGCCCGCACGCCAAAACCGCGGTGATTTCAAAGCTGTTCCCGACCCGCTCGCACACCGGTGCGGCCCAGGGCGGAATGGCGGCTGCACTTGCCAACGTCGAAGAAGACTCTTGGGAATGGCACACCTTCGACACTGTCAAGGGTGGCGACTATCTAGTTGACCAAGATGCCGCCGAGATTCTCGCAAAAGAATCTGTTCAGGCAGTTATCGACCTCGAAAACATGGGTTTGCCGTTCAACCGCACCCCAGACGGCAAGATCGACCAGCGCCGTTTTGGTGGCCACACCCGCGACCACGGCAAGGCTCCAGTTCGTCGTTCATGCTACGCAGCAGACCGCACCGGTCACATGATTCTGCAGACTCTGTACCAGAACTGCGTAAAGCTTGGCATTGAGTTCTATAACGAGTTTTATGTTCTAGACCTTGTTATGGCAGAGGTCGATGGTCAGCAGCGCCCTTCTGCCGTTGTTGCCTACGAGCTTGCAACCGGTGAACTTCACGTTTTCAAGGGTAAGTCAATCATTTTTGCAACCGGTGGTTTCGGCAAGATTTTCAAGACCACGTCAAACGCTCACACTTTGACTGGCGACGGCGTCGGAATCATCTGGCGCAAGGGTCTGCCTCTCGAAGACATGGAGTTCTATCAGTTTCACCCAACCGGCCTTGCCGGCCTAGGCATCTTGCTTTCAGAAGCTGCCCGCGGTGAAGGTGGCATTTTGCGCAACGCATCAGGCGAGCGCTTCATGGAGCGTTATGCCCCAACCATCAAAGACCTTGCACCACGCGACATGGTTGCACGTGCCATGGCGAACGAGGTTCGCGAGGGTCGCGGCGCTGGCCCGCACAAAGACTACGTTTTGCTTGACCTCACCCACCTGCCACCAGCGGTGATTGACGCAAAACTGCCAGACATCACCGAGTTTGCTCGCACCTACCTAGGTGTCGAGCCTTACACCGAGCCAGTGCCGGTGTTCCCAACCGCTCACTACGCAATGGGTGGCATTCCAACCAACATCAAGGCTGAGGTTCTTAGCGACAACGACACGGTTGTGCCGGGCCTCTATGCTGCTGGCGAATGTGCCTGTGTTTCAGTTCACGGTGCAAACCGCCTCGGCACAAACTCACTGCTCGACATCAACGTTTTTGGCAAGCGCGCCGGCAACTATGCCGTTGAGTATGCCAAGACTGCAACCCAGGTGCCACTGCCAGAGGGCGCAACCGACGAAGTAATCGCCATCATTCAAGCTGTGCGCAACTCAAAGGGCACCGAAAAGGTCGCTGTTTTGCGCAAAGAACTTCAAGACACGATGGATAAAAACGCTCAGGTTTATCGCACCGAAGAAACCTTGAACGAAGCTCTCGACAAGATCGTTGAACTTCGCGCGCGTTATCAGAACATTTCGATTCAAGACAAGGGCGAGCGCTTTAACACCGACCTACTAGAAGCAATCGAACTAGGATTCCTGCTCGACCTTGCCGAAGTTTTGGCCTACACCGCCCGTGAGCGTCGTGAAAGCCGTGGGGGTCACTTCAGAGAAGACTTTGAGACCCGCAACGATGAAAAGTTTATGGTTCACTCGATGGCCTACAAGAACGCCAAGGTAGCTGAAAAAGCTGCTGACAACATCACAATCGGCTGGAAGCCAGTCACCATCACCAACTACCAGCCAATGGAGCGTAAGTACTAATGGCAACAGCAACCCCAGAAGCACCGGCCGAAATCGGCGTTATTCCAAGTTTTGAAGTGACGATTCGCGTTCGTCGTTTCAATCCAGAGGTTAGCCAAGAGTCAACCTGGCAAGACTTTCAGGTCACCATGTATGGCACCGACCGCGTGCTCGACGCCCTTCACAAAATCAAGTGGGAGCACGACGGTTCACTGACGTTCCGTCGCAGCTGTGCGCACGGTGTTTGTGGTTCAGATGCCATGCGCATCAACGGCCGCAACCGTCTTGCCTGCAAGACTTTGATCAAAGACCTCAACATCAACGAGCCAATCACCGTCGAGCCAATCAAGGGTCTCGAAGTTGAAAAAGACCTCGTTGTTGACATGAACCCGTTCTATCAGGCCTACCGCGACATCAAGCCGTTCTTGATTGCTGGCGACAAGCCAGAAAAAGAGCGTCTTCAGAGCGCTGAGCAGCGTGCCCGTTTTGACGACACCACCAAGTGCATTTTGTGTGCAGCTTGCACAACCAGCTGCCCTGTGTTCTGGACAGACGGTCAATACTTCGGCCCAGCCGCAATCGTGAACGCACACCGCTTTATCTTTGACTCACGTGACGAAGGCGCAGAAGTTCGCCTAGACATTCTGAACGACAAAGAGGGCGTTTGGCGCTGCCGCACCACCTTCAACTGCACCGAGGCCTGCCCTCGAGGCATTCAGGTGACTCGCGCAGTTGCAGAGGTTAAGCAAGCAATTCTTCGCGGTCGCGCCTAGCCTTTTGACCTGCGCCGGCGTGAAGCCGACGTCAAGCCACGGCTGCGCCGGGGCGAAGCCGATGTAAGGTCAGCGTGAAGCCGACGTGCAGTCGCGCTCTAGGGTTTATTCAACCTGAAATACAGGCTGCGGGCTGGCACTCGATCTTCGAGCGTGGCCGGTTTGTGGTGAATGTCGAGCCAATTCCCCGAAATCGCTGAACCCAAAAGTTCGTCGCGATACCCAGTGTTGACCAAAACTTGAATTCGTTCCCTCTGGCCGAGTGAATCCTCGTGCGACCGCTCAAACAGAAGCGCGTGATTCTTGAGTTCGATAACTTCAAGCCCGCCGTGACTGAGAGCTTTCGATGAGGCGCGCAGGCGCATCCAAGGGGCACTGAATTCGAAGGCCTGAACCTGCTCACTGTCGAAGGTTTTCGGAAAAGACGCGCGGCAACCTGGGTCGTTCACTCCTTCGAGAGCGAGTTCGGTTCCTGAAAACACCACAGGCACACCTGGTATGAGCATGTGTAGCGCAAAACCGAGTTGCCAGCTCTCTCGCTTGCCTTCAACCAGAGTCGCGAAGCGAGCCGTGTCGTGGCTGTCGATGAAGTTTGGCAGCACACTGAAATCGCCCCAGCTTTTGCCCCAACGTGTGATGTCGAGAATGAAATCTTCGGCATCGGCCGAGTGTTTGTGCACATAGTCGAGCACTCGATAGCCCGAGCGATAGTTCTGCACAGCTTCGAAACCTTCTGCAAACGACCACTCGTTCCAAGCCTCGGCAATAAAGTAGCGGGCTGAATCGAGATCTTTCACGCGATTGCGAAGGGCAACCATGAATCCGTCGGCAAACTTGTAGGGCACATCTAGCCGCCACCCGGCAATGCCGTATTCGTGCCAGTGGCGAAGCACGCGCTCAACATAATCGAGCACAACCGGCGATGCGGTGTTCAGTTTGGGCATGAACTCGGTGCCCCCAAAGGTTTGGTAGCTGCCGTCTGCATAGATGCTGAACATCTCGCGAAGCGCGGTGTCGCCAGCTTGGGCGGCAAGAAATTCGGGCATCGACTTGCCGCTGTGGTTGAATACACCATCGAGAATCACACCGATTCCGTGCGCGCGAGCATCGGTCGTTAATGTCTTTAGGTCTTGACCGGTGCCGAGCAGCGGGTCAATTTCGAAATAGCTTTCGGTGTCATAACGATGGTTGCTGGGCGCGCGAAAAACCGGGTTGAAATAAATGTTGCCAGTGCCGATGCTGGCCAGGTAGTCGAGCTTCGATGCCACACCGCGAAGGTTGCCACCAAAGAAGTTCTGAGGGGTCGGAGCCGTGTTCCAATCGACCAGCTCGCGGTCGGCATCAACGCTTTCGTCGCGCGCGAAGCGGTCTGGAAAAATCTGATAAATCAGGCCTTTGCGCACAAAGTCGAGATGATCTGAACCACGCTGTTCTAATTTCATAGGGAAAGACTAGTGCAGAAAGACATCTGATAATAACTTCGCTAAAGACTGCTAGCGAGCTCTGCTCGAAGTGGCGCGATCAGTGCTGGTGCAACCGAAAGGCTGTCAACGCCCCACTTAACAAATTGTGCTGCGGCTCGAGCATCAGAAGCCAGCTCGCCGCAAACACCGACCGGCTTATTTAGAACTTTGGCCGCTTCGATGACTCGTTTGACCTGGGCAAAAATTAGGGTTTCGTAGGGGCTGTCAACGTCAAGGCTGAAGGTGCGCCTTGCCGGGTGGCTCTGCAGGCGATGTTTCGGCTCATTGGCGATCGGCGCATAGTCTTGCAAAATGTAATGGGTCAAGTCGTTTGTGCCGACGCTCACAAAGTCGCACATTTGCAAGATCAAAATCAGCTCTGCCTCAACCAAGACCTCGGGCACCTCGATCATGACACCGAGTTTCACCGGGTGAGACCCGGCTCCCAAACCTGCCTCGGCGGCGAAATCTAGAAACTCTTTGGCTTGGGCTGCACTCGTCACCATCGGGGCCATAATCCAAAGTTCAGTTTTCGGGTAGTAACTTTGTGCTTGCCAAAGCGCTTTAAGTTGAGCTTCGAGAATGTCTGGGTTGGCCAACAACGATGTCAAACCTCGGCCAGCATATTTGCCCTCACCAGCGTTGCGCATAAAAGGCAGCGGCTTATCGACATCAACGTCGAGCAAACGTGCAATAACTCGCTCGCCAGAAAACCTCGACAAAATCTTGCTGTATTCAAACATTTGATCTTGCAGAGTCGGTGGTTTTTCGTGGCCCAAGAACAGCAACTCGGTTCGCAAAAGACCAACGCCGTCAGCACCTGCGGCATTCGCGAACGCGATTTCGGTGCTCGAGCCAAGGTTGGCCATAACCTTCACACCAAGCTGTCTAGCACCGAGGTCGGTCATAACTTGCATCGCGGTGGTGTTAGCTTCGGCGACCAAAGAATAGCGCTCGATTTCGTGTGCGTCAGGTTTCACGAAAATTTGGCCCGAACTCGCATCGAGCACAACGCGAGTGCCGTTAGGCACAGTTGTGGCGTCATAAACCCCGGCCACCACGGGCACTCGTGCCGACTTGAGAATGATTGACGCGTGCGAGGTTGCGCTGCCAACCACGGTGATTACGCCCTGACAGACGTTCGGGTCAAGCTTGCTGGCCACTAGCGGCGACAGGTTGTCGGTGATCAAAATGTAGGGCGTGGTTGGCAGGTCAACCGATTGGGGCACACCGCCGAGCTGGCGAATCACACGTTCAGCCAAGTCATCAAGGTCGGCAGCTCGGTCAGCGAAGTAGCCACCGAGTGCCAGAAGCTGCCTTGAGAACTTGGCGAAAGCACCTCGAATGGCCTGCTCAGGCCCTGCACCTTCGGCGAAGAACTCTTTGAGAACCAAAGCCAGTTGAGGGTCGTGAAGAATTCCAGCCAAAGCAAAAACGATGGTTTGGGTTTCACCAGTGAGCTCGAGCGCTTCGGCTTCTAAACCGCTAGCCACTTCAGTCACCGCGGCGAGCGCTGTCGAGAACATTACGCGCCCAGGGTTCTGCATTTGATTGCCCTGAGCCAAACGGTAGGCAGCTGCTGGCAGATAAAACGTGGCACCGATGGCGACACCGGCACCGACGCCGGCACCGACTAATACTCGCTCTGCCACAACCCAATTCTAGAGCGCGAATAAACTTGAGCCATGACCCAGAACAGCATCCAAGTGAATTCGCCTCTCGGCGCCACGCCCGCCATCGAGTTAACCGAACCGCTGCGGGTGGTCACGCTCAATGTCAACGGTGTTCGCGCGGCTTTTCGCAAGGGAATGGCTGATTGGCTTGCCGGCGCGAAGCCACACATTTTGGCTCTGCAAGAGGTTCGTGCTGCCGACACCGACCTCGCCGACCTTTTTGGCGAAGTTCAAAGCAGTTCACCGAGTGGCCAGTGGCACATTTTGCATGACCCAGCCACCGCTAAAGGTCGCGCGGGCGTGGCAATCGTGAGCGCGTGGCCGGCCACGGCCTCACGCACGACACTTGGCCCCGACGAGTTTGATTCAGCTGGTCGCTGGCTTGAGGCCGACTTCACCTTTGCCGGTAAGTCTGAGGGTTCAGCCAGCGCGACTGGCACTCAAACCGTCACCGTGGTCAGCACCTATGTGCACTCAGGTGAGGTTGACACCCCCAAACAGGTTGAAAAATACAAGTTTCTCGAAGCAATGAAAGCACGCATGGCCGAGCTTATTGGCTCGCAAACCAGCGTCTCGGCTGATGGCACGCTAGCGGTCGTTTTGGGCGACCTAAACGTCGGGCACACCGAGCTAGACATTAAGAATTGGAAGGGCAACATTAAAAACGCTGGCTTCTTGCCAGAAGAGCGCGCCTATTTCGACATTTTTATGAATCAGCAGGGCTGGCGAGACCTCGGTCGCGATGCGCACCCTGAGGTTGCCGGGCCTTACACCTGGTGGTCATTTCGCGGTCAAGCTTTTGACACCGACGCTGGTTGGCGCATCGACTATCAGTTGGCAACCCCTTCGCTAGCCAAAACAGCTGGCGCTTATGCTGTGCACCGAGCTGCAAGCTATGACACCAGATTCACCGACCACTCCCCCGTTCAAGTTGAATACAGCCTTTAGAATTGACCTCATGACTGCACAGCCAGCTGGCGAAACCGCTGCTAAAACCTCAAGTGTGAACCCGATCACCAACGCAAACGGCAAGCCAAACCTGCTCAGCGGAATGCAACCTTCAGCCGGTTCATTGCACCTCGGCAACTACCTTGGCGCTTTGGTCAACTGGGCAGCGATGCAGGCTGACTACAACGCCTATTTCATGGTTGTTGACCTGCACGCCATCACATTGCCTCAAGACCCTGCTGCCCTGCGCGCAAACACCCGTCTGACAGCAGCCCAATATTTGGCAGCTGGCATTGACGAATCGAAGTCGGCGCTGTTCGTTCAATCACACGTTCCTGCACACGCCCAACTTGCTTGGGTTCTGAACTGCATCACCGGCTTTGGTGAGGCCGGTCGCATGACCCAGTTCAAAGACAAGACTCAAAAGGGTGGCACCGAAGGAGCTTCGGTTGGCCTATTCACATACCCGATTTTGCAGGCCGCAGACATTTTGCTTTATCAGCCAAAGGTTGTGCCGGTTGGTGAAGACCAGCGTCAGCACCTCGAGCTCACCCGCGATTTGGCGACGCGCTTCAACTCGCGTTTTGGCGACACCTTTGTTATTCCCGAAGCAACGATTCTCAAAGAAACCGCCAAGATCTATGACCTGCAAAACCCCGAAGCCAAAATGTCAAAGTCAGCGGCAGACCCCAAGGGTCTGATTAACATCATGGATGACTCGTCAGTCGTGCTCAAGAAAATCAAGAGCGCTGTGACTGACACCGAGGGTTCGATTCGTTTCGACCGCGAAACTAAGCCGGGTGTTTCTAACCTGCTGGGTATTTATTCGGCAATCACCGGTGAGAGCATCGCGAGCATCGAAGGGCGTTTGGTAGGCCAAGGTTATGGAGCCCTCAAGGGTGAAGTTGCCGATGCCGTAATCGCAAAACTCGAGCCGATTCGCTTGCGCACCAGTGAGCTGCTCGCCGACCCTGCAGAGCTTGACCGTCTGCTAGCCAGCGGTGCTGAAAAAGCTAACGAACATGCCGAGAAAACTTTGGCTTCGGTTTATGCCAGGGTCGGGTTCATTCCGGCGGCGCGCTAAGAAGTTAAGCGCCTGCTTGCCATACCCTGGCCCGCCGTTCGCGCGCTGTTTGCCCTGAGCCGTTCGCTATGGGCAAAGGGAATACCTCGCGCCCGCAATCGGTTTTCAGTAGTGTAAGTAATGCAATAGAACGTTCTTCGGGGTCAGTGAAAATCTGAACCGGCAGTTAAAGTCTGCGACCCGACAAGCTGCCTGCAAAGGCAACATGAACCTGGCAACGGGTGATTGGGTTTGGCGGTTGATCTGGTGAAACTCCAGAACCGACGGTTAAAGTCCGGATGGTAGAAGAACGCTAGCTCAGGCTTTGGCTTTGCCTTTAACGGTGAAGCCAATTAGCCTTCGTTGGCGCACACCCCGTGGCTCGTTTTTTTTAACGAAGAAAGCTCACGATGCCAACTGAAACCACCGCCTTTGAAGCCCCGATGCGTCGGGCGCTTGAGCTTGCCCTGAATGGGCCAGCATTTGGCGTGAACCCTCAGGTTGGTGCCGTTCTAATCAACGAAAATTTTGAGATTTTGGCTGAGGGCTGGCACATGGGCGCCGGCACAGACCACGCCGAGGTCGCAGCACTTAAAGCTCTCGCAACTAAGGGCATCTCGCCGGTTGGCTTGACCGCGGTGGTCACTCTTGAGCCGTGCAACCACACCGGGCGCACCGGCCCATGTGCTTTAGCTCTCGTTGAAGCTGGCATAGCTCGAGTGGTGTTTGCCGTCAACGACCCAGGCGAAGCATCGTCTAAAGGTGCTGAAACTTTGCGAGCCGCGGGCATCGAAGTTTTCAAAGACGTTCTTGCCACCGAAGCCGAAGAGCAGGGCAGGGTGTGGCTCACCGCAAACCGACTCGGTCGGCCTTTTGTGACACTAAAGTGGGCAGCTAGCATCGACGGTCGCAGTGCAGCAGAAGACGGCACCAGCAAATGGATTTCTGGCCCCGAATCACGGGCTGACACTCACCTTCGCCGCTCGCAGGTAGATGCGATCTTGGTTGGCACAAACACCGTTTTGGTTGACGACCCAGAACTAACAGCTCGAAAACCCAATGGTGAACTTTATGAGCACCAGCCTTTGCGAGTGATCTTGGGTGAAACCAAAATCGAAGGCAACTATCGAATTTTTAATGACGCAGCCGAAACCGTTCACTATGAAACCCGCTCGATTCACGGCGCACTAGCCGAACTTTGGGCCCGCGGTGTGAGGCACGTTTGGGTTGAGGGCGGGCCCAAAGTGGCTAGCAAGTTTGTCAAGCTCGGCCTCTTTGATGAACTTTTGGTTTATCAAGCACCAATGCTGATCGGTGGCGATCGCACCTCGATGCGCAACCTCGGCGTTGAAACCATGAGCGAAGCGATTGCTTTGGAGTTCAACGAGGTTCGCAAACTGGGCAACGACATTTTTATTCGCGCAACTCCCCTGAAAGGAGCAAACTGATGTTCACCGGAATCATCGAAGAACTCGGTCAAGTTGAAGCAATCGAGCAACAGCAAGATGCCATTCGCCTCACCGTTCGCGGCCCACTTGCCGTGAGTGATGTGAACCGCGGCGACTCGATTTCAGTTAGCGGCACCTGCCTGACAGCTGTTGAAATCGACAAAGCTGCCGGCACGTTCACCGCCGATGTCATGAATGAAACTTTGCGACTAACCAGCCTGAGGGGCATCAAGGCTGGCGACAAAGTCAACCTTGAACGCGCCATGACTGCTGCCACCCGCTTTGGCGGTCACGTTGTGCAAGGGCACGTCGATGGCGTTGGTCAAATCATCAGCGTCGAACCAAGTGAAAACTGGACGTGGGTGCGCATCGCAGTGCCAGCCGAACTTATGAAATATGTAGTTCTAAAGGGCTCAATCACCTTAGATGGCGTCTCACTCACCGTCAACGAAGTTGGCGACGCATCAGGTGACACTGAAGGTGCGGGCGGGGCATCCGAGTTAAAAAATTCTTATGTCGGGGTCAGTTTGATTCCCGAAACTTTGGCTCTCACAACTTTTGGTGTGAAGCAGCCAGGAGACCTAGTAAACGTTGAGGCCGACGTAATGGCCAAGCACATTGAGCGTTTGCTCGCAGCGAGAGGCATTTAGTCACATGGGTATTTCAACAATCGAACAGGCCATCGAGGCCCTGCGCGCTGGCAAACCAATTTTGGTTGCCGACGCTGAGAACCGCGAAAACGAAGGCGATGTCATTATGGCCGCCGAGTTTGCTACCCCAGAGTGGCTTGCATGGATCGTCAACCACACCTCGGGTTACATCTGCGCGCCCATGACCGAGAGACTTGCAAACAAACTTGAACTGCCACTGATGACAGTTGCTAACCAAGACAGTTTGCGCACTCAGTACACAATTTCAGTTGATTCGGCCGACGGCGTCACTACGGGAATCAGTGCCGCCGACCGCGCAAAGACTATTCGCGTTTTGGCCGACCCAGCAAGCGGCCCGCGTGATTTGATTCGCCCCGGCCACGTGTTGCCACTTCGAGCTCACAAAGAGGGCGTGCTCGCTCGCCCCGGACACACCGAGGCAGCAGTTGACCTGTTGCTTCTTGCCGGACTAACCCCAGTAGGAGTGATTGCAGAAATGGTTGAACTAGACGGAACAATGACTCGTTTGCCTCGCTTGCTTGAGATTGGTGAGCGCGATGACCTACCCGTGATCACGATCGAGCAGCTGATTCAACACCGATTGGCTTTGCCAGAGAGTTTCGACAACAGCATTGACGGTCGCATTCGTTGCGATGCCGAAGCTACGTTGCCGACCACCCACGGCATGTTCAAGGTGCGCGGTTATTATGACCTCAAAACCACCGCTGACCACGTCGCGATTATTTCGGGCAACCCGACTGGCGAAGATGTTTTGGTTCGCATGCACAGCGAGTGCATCACGGGCGAAGCTTTTGGCTCGCTGAAATGCGAGTGCGGCCCGCAGCTAGATTTTGCCTTGGATGCCATCGCCAACGACCCTAAAGGTGGCGTGGTGATTTATCTTCGTGGTCAAGAAGGTCGCGGCATTGGTCTTTTGAACAAGCTCAAGGCATATGCCCTGCAAGAGCAAGGTCTTGACACGGTTGAGGCAAACTTGGCTCTTGGTTTGCCAAGCGAAAACCGTGAGTATGGCGCGGCTGTTTCGATCTTGCGCGACCTAGGTGTGACCAGTGTTCGTTTGATGACCAACAACCCGGCGAAGAGCGACTTTTTGACAAGCGCTGGCATTGACGTTAGTGAATATGTTCCGGTGATTGTCGGCCAATCAGCCGAAAATGCCGGCTACATGGCAACTAAAGCAGCAAAAATGGGGCACCGCATTCCTGGTGCAGAAGAACTAATTTCTGGAGCAACCGAATGAGCGGCGAAGGCGCACCAAAACTAAATATCGATGCGTCGGGTTTGCAGGTGGCAGTCATTGTCACGAGCTGGCACACGAAAATCACCGACGGCCTTTTGGCTGGCGCAGAGCGCGCACTGACCGCTGCAGGCAACACCGAATATGAAATTTGGCGTGTGCCTGGCGCCTTTGAGTTGCCACTGGCAGCACAGCGTGCGGCTGCAGCCGGAGCCGACGCGATCGTTGCTCTCGGCGTTGTGATTCAGGGTGACACCCCACACTTTGATTACGTGTGCGCTTCGGCAACCGACGGTCTCACTCGCGTTCAACTAGACACCGGCGTGCCGATTGGTTTTGGCCTGCTGACTGTCAACACTGAGCAGCAAGCGCTTGACCGTGCCGGGCTCGAGTGCTCACGTGAAGACAAAGGTGCCGAAGCGGTTGAAGCCGCAGTGCTCATGGCTAGACTGAAATAGCCCTGATCCCTTCACGATAGGAACCCTATGGACGGCATTGAACTAGCTATTCGCATCACCCTCGTTTTGCACTTTATTGGTTTGGCATCACTTTTGGGTGGTTTCTTGACCCAGATGAAGTCAATCAAAACCGGTGGCAGCATCACCCCAGCGATCTTTCACGGTGCCTGGACTCTCTTGGTTACCGGCTTTGCCCTAACCGGCATGGTCTATGCAAACAAAGAGAAGCCACTCAGCTGGGCCCTTGCGGTCAAGGGTGTGGCCATTGCTGGCATCTTCACCTTGGCTTATATGTATAACAAAAAAGACAAGCTACCTACTTGGGTTTTGCCAACCATCGGTTTGCTAACCACAATCAACATTGCTGTTGCAACAATCAGCGGCATGATCGATGAGTCAGAAGCTTAGCCATTAGCTAAAACAAAAAACCTGCCACCTCAGTTAGAGTTGGCAGGTTTTTTGTTGACTTGACTTCTGCCCAGCTGAGTCGCCGCCGGGCAGATGTTTTAGCGTGTGGTGAAGGTGAACTTGTTGCTAGCTGCACCTGCGTTGGCACCGCTAACTGCGGTGACATCGAACTGGTAGCTAGTGCGGCTGGTTAGACCAGTCACTGCTTGTGAGAGCCCAGTCAAACCGGTGAAGGTCTGAAGCAAGGTTCCACCCGTTGTGAGGTACACCTTCAGGGTGTAGGTGGTTGGAGTGCTGTAGTTCGCCGCTGCAACAGCTGTGAACGAAAGCGTGCCCCCAGTTGTGGTGAGGCTAGCAGTCTTAAGACCTGCAACCTTGGCAGGAATGCCTGTGCCAGTGCTGACGGTTAGCGTGTTGCTCGCCGGGCTGGTGCCAACTGCATTGATTGCAAGAACTCTGAACTGGTAGCTAGTGCTTGCAGTTAGGCCGGTCGCAACGTAGGTCAATGTCGAACCAGAAACGGTTGCAACGTCTGTCCAGGTTGCAGCAACACTCTTCTGAATCGTGTAGCCAGTCAAACCGCCACCCGTGTTCGTCGGTGCAGACCATCTCAAGGCAATTGCGTCACCATAAACGGTTGCTGTAGCAAGAGTGCGTGGAGCTGTAGGAAGAGCCGGCGCCGCGGTAGTGCTGGCATTCAAAACAGTCGAAACTGCTGAGGTGCCAACGCTGTTGATTGCTGAAACTCTAAAATTATAGGCCGATGAAGCTGTCAAACCAGAAATAACTGCGCTGGTGGTCACCGAGGTGGTGCTGGTGTAGGTTGTGACATTTGAGCGCTTGTATTCAACCTTGTAACTGGTGATTGCGCTGCCACCATTGTTGGCAGGAGCAGCCCAGTTTAGTGTGATCGAGTTTGAGGTGATTGGGTTAGCGGTTAGGCCGGTAGGTGCTCCAGGGGTCGCACCAATGGTTGTCGCGCTAACGGTTGACGTTGCCGAGCTGTCACCGACCGAGTTGCGCGCTGTGACTCTGAAGTCATAAGAGGTCAAACCAGTTAGGCCAGTAACGGTGGTCGCGGTGCTAGACACAGTCACTGAGCTCCAGCTTGAACCAGAGGTTGGCTTGTATTCGACTAGGTAACTTGTTGCTGGGTTGTTGTTTGTGTTAGCAGGAGCAACCCATGATAAAGCAATCGAGGTGTTCGCGATGGCTCCGGTAGCCAGGCTAGTCGGGGCATCTGGTGCAGCGGTCGCTGGAGTTGCAAGGTCATTGATGAACTTGGTGTTCAACAGGTAGTTACCAGCTGGGGTGAGCGAGTTGGTAACGATGCCAGAAACAGCGCCAGCTTGGAGCGCTGCGGTGACCTGCGCGGTGGTTGCGGTTGGGAACAGTGAGAGATACTCAGCAACCGCACCAGAAACGTGAGGAGTTGCCATTGAGGTTCCGCTCATTGTCTGCGAACCACCAGCTGCGCTGTTTAGGTCAGAAACAATGTTCACACCAGGAGCAAAGATGTCAACGCAGCTGCCGTAGTTTGAGAACGAAGCGCGAGCGTCGTTGGTGTCAGTGGCACCCACGGTAATTGCGGTAGGTTCGCTCGATGGTGAAGAGGTGCAAGCATCTGCGTTGCTGTTGCCCGCGGCCACAACGCTAATGATGTTGCTGGCAGCGAGCGAAGCAATCGCAGCGTTTAGCGGGGCATAAACGCCGCCACCAAGGCTCATGCTCACAACTGCAGGAGTGCCAACTGGGTTGTTAGCGGCGATCCAGTTCAAACCTGCGATGATGCCGGTCATTGAACCAGAACCGGCGCAGTCAAGCACGCGAACAGGAACAATTGTTGCCGACTTGGCGATGCCATAAACAGAACCGGCTGCGGTGCCAGCGGTGTGGGTGCCGTGACCGTGGCAGTCAACGGCAGGGTTGCCATTAGCAGTCACTTCATCGATGCCCGTGGCCATGCGGCCAGCGAAGTCAGGGTTGTTGCCCTGAACGCCAGTGTCAACGATATAAACGCGCACGCCAGCACCTGCGGTGTCTGGGTAGCTAAACGAGTTGTCTAGCGGCAGTGCGGTCTGGTCAGTGCGGTCAAGACCCCATGAAGGTGTCGGAGTCTGAGTTGCCTCAATGTGTGCAATCTGGTCAGGCGCAATTGACGTAACACCTGCGGTGCCGGCAAGTGCTGAAGCCTCAGTTGCGGTGAGCTTTGCGCTAAAGCCGTGAATCGAACCCCAACGCTTTGAAGTGACGCCGCCCAGAGCACCGATTTTGCCTTCAACCGAAGCAAATGCTGCTTTTGATGTGGTGATCACATATGTCTGACGGGGTTCGGCTGCAAAGGCACCCGAAGTGGCGGTCAAAACTGCGGCGGTTGCCAAAAGGCTGGTTAGAAAACGTTTACGCATTTTTCATCCTCGAATTTGATGTTGCATTACTAGACCTTCAGTTTAAGCTTCGCGCGCAAAAAAAGTTAGGGCGAGCTAACTTTTTGGGCAAATTAACAGCTTTAGCGCAAGCCCTGAACTTCAGAGGTGCCCACCAGCGGGAGGCCTAGCGCATGAACAAAGCAGTGAGGCGCTTGGTTGTGAAGAACAAACCAATCGCAATCATCACGACAAAATAGGCAACCTCGCCGAGCATATTGACGTTGAAAGTGCCAAAGTTGAGGTTTCGCATAAGATCAACGCCTTGCCAGAGCGGCATTGCCTGAATGATCACCTGAAGCCACTGTGGGTAAACCGACAACGGATAAAAAGTGCCGCTGAACAAAAACATCGGCAGCAAAATAAAGTTGATCCAGTTCATGCCGTGAAACGACTTGATATAGCTGGTGACGGCCATTCCGAACGATGCAAAACCAAAGGCGACCAAAACCGCAGCCGGCACTGAGAGCAAACCCCAAGCCGAGGGCACTAGACCCAGCGGAACCATCACAGCCATGAAGCCGATCGCATAGGCGAGGCCGCGAAGCAGCGCCCATGAGATTTCACCAAGCGCCACGTCTAGGGCGCCGAGCGAAGTTGACATCATGCCTTCATAAAGCTTGGCGAAGTGCATCTTGAAGAACACGTTCCAGGTGCTGTCATAAATGGCACCGTTCATGGCGCTGGTGGCTAACAAAGCCGGGGCAATGTATGCACCGTAGCTAACCGGGTTGCCGTTGCCATCGGTCATGCCAGTAATCAGCTGACCAACACCAAATCCAAAAGCAGCCAAATAAAACACCGGCTCAACGAAACCAGAGAGCACGACCATCCACGAAGATGATTTGAGCGCCATGTATGAACGTTCAAGAATCGTGCGCTGACGGCCAGCATAAAAACCCGAAAAGGCACGCTTGGCGCGGCGCTCGGCAATAGAAACAGCGGTCTCAGCGACCAAACCCTGCAAACTCATTCGGCTAACCTCTTTGCAAACTGACGGGCAGCAACTTTGAACCCGATGTAATAAAGCGAAGCCAAGTAGGCAACGTGAATCGCTAGCAGCCAAGGCGCAACTTCGTGGCCATAGCTTAGGTTTCGGCCCAGATTAGTTGAGTGCCAAAGCGGTGAGATCCAGCCAATCCACTGCAAATAAATTGGCGTATTTTCAATCGGATAAAACGTGCCACTGAACATAAACATAGGCGCAATGATGAAACGGCCCACGATTGCAAAAAAGCCGTCGTCGTCTTTCACGAACGAGGCCATGGCCATCATGACGGCCGCAAAACCCATGCCGGCAAAAATCGATGCAAAAGCCAACGCAGGTAGGTGAGCGACGTCGATGGCTTGAAAAGCCACGAGAATTCCGCCATACATAATCGCCGTGGCGACACAGCGAATGAACGAGGCAATCATGATTCCGCCAGTGATTTGCGAGCCGCGAAGCGAGGTGGCATTCATGGCATAGAGGTAGCGAGTCCAGGTGAAACCTTCTAGCACGGGAAAACTGGTTTCATCCATCGCAGCTTGAATGCATGCCGTTGCGAGCAAAGCAGGTGCTAAAAACTCGAGATAGCTAACACCGTCGATGCCAGCGCCACCGGTGCTCTTGGTGATCAGTGCGCCAATGCCTAGGCCGATCGAAACCAGATAAAGCACCGGGTTGCCGATGCCAAAAGCAATGATTGCCTGCCACCACTTGCCCATGTTGCGCAGGCGATATTCGGCGACATACCAAGCACCCCAGCGCTTTGCTCGACCGATGTCAACGAGGTCAACCGCGCCGATCCAAGTTGACGCGTCAACCGATGGCTTCGAAGTGTTGATTGTTGACATTAGTCAACCAAAGTTCTGCCGGTCAGGCGCAAAAAGACATCTTCGAGCGAGCTGCGGCGAACCAACGAGGTGAGAGGTTCGAGGCCCAACTCGGTGATTTGGTGCAGAATCTTTTCGCCGTTTTCGGCATAGATCAAAATGCGGTCAGGCAAAACCTCAACGCGGTCACCCATGTCACTAAGCAACGGCGCCACTTCGGCGTTCTTTGCTGAACCAAATCGCACTTCAACAACCTCGCGGCTTGAATAGTCGCGAATCAAATCGGCTGGGCTACCCTCGGCCATGATTTGACCTTTGTCCATAACGATCAAGCGGTCGCAGAGCTGCTCGGCTTCATCCATGTAGTGGGTAGTAATAACGAGCGTCACGCCCTGCTCTTTTAGGCGAAACAGGCGGTCCCACAGCACGTGACGGGCTTGAGGGTCAAGGCCGGTTGTTGGCTCGTCGAGCATCAAAATCTCAGGCTCGTTGACGAGGCCGCGAGCGATTGTTAGACGGCGCTTCATGCCACCGCTGAGGGCATCAACTTTGACGTCGCGCTTGTCTTCGAGCTTGACGAAACCGATTAGCTCTTCAACCTTGGTCTTGAGAAACTTGCGACTAAGGCCAAAATAGCGCCCATAGATATAGAGGTTCTCCCACACCTTTAACTCGCGGTCAAGGTTGTCTTGCTGAGGCACAACACCGAGGTGAGCGCGAATTTCGGGGCCGTGAGTGTTCGGGTCTTTGCCCAAAATCTCAAGCTGGCCGCCGGTGCGCTGAAGAGTTGCACCAATCATGCGCATCGTCGTTGACTTGCCTGCGCCGTTTGGGCCTAGCAGGCCAAAAGCCTCGCCGCGTTTCACGGTGAAGTTGATGGCGTCAACTGCGTTGAAGTCACCATAAGTTTTTGTGAGCGCCTTTGCCACAATCATGTTCTCGGTCATCCTGATATTCTAAGACCATGCCCGAAGCCGTCCCCATCAGCAATCGCCCAAGCCAGGCGGTCAAATTGGGCAATCGCCGCGTAACGGGCAAAGAACAGTTCTACACCCCGCCAGCTTTGGCCACGGCTTTGGCGGGTGACCTGCTCAAGTTTGTTCCTGATCTCTCGAGTCGCGCAGTGATTGAGCCGGCTGGTGGCACGGGGGCTTTCATTCGCGCCGTGCGGTCACTGGGCGTCGCCGATGTTTTGAGCTATGACATCGAACCGAAATTTGCCGGCGTGACCGAGGCCGACTTTTTAGGCGTTGACCTAAGTGGCATTGAACCGCACTCGGCGGTGGCTATTTCGAACCCGCCGTTTGGTCGCAATAACTCTTTGAGCATCCCCTTTTTCAACCACGCGGCGAGCGCTTGCGACACGATTGCATTTATTGTGCCCCGCAGCTGGCGCAAATGGTCGGTCATTAACCGACTCGATCGCAACTTTCACCTGGTTAGCGACACTGACGTTTTGGTTGATTATGTTGGTGCCGATGGGGTGCCTTTGGCCAAAAAGTTGCGCCTAAACACTTGCTTTCAGGTGTGGCAATATCGCGCCGATGCCCGCCCAAAGATTGCTGTTGAAGACCTCGGTGTGGTGCAAAAAGTTAGCCATCTTGACGCCGACGTTGCGCTAACAATTTTTGGTTTTGGGTGCGGTCGCGTGCTCACTGACTTTGAGCGACGCCCGAACACGACTCGCATGTTTCTCAAGTTGGGTCACGAGCGAGCCCTGGAGGCTTTGCAGTCGGTTGACTTTAGTCGTTTCTATCGAAACACGGCCTACACCGAAGCTTTGGCTCTGCCCGAAATCAACTTTTTGCTTAACGAATATATTTTCGGGAAGCCCCACCTAGTCGAAAGCTGTTAAAGATAATCATGAGCAGTAGCGAAGAATATAGTCCCCGCGGCAGCGGGTCGGGCTTTGGCATAAGCAGCAAGGATGCTAACAAGGCAAAGTTTGGTCAACTCTGGCCATACATGCGCCCACACAAGAAGGCACTCTGGTTAGCGGGCGTGCTCTCGGTTGTGAGTGCCGGTTTCAGCTTGGTTCAACCACTGCTGGTTGGCCAGGTGATTACCGCGGTGCAAAAGCAGCTTGACCTAGCGCCCCTAATCTTTTTGCTCGTACTCTTCATTGCCCTCACAGCGGCGGTCGGCGGTTATCAGTATTACATTTTGACCCGCACCGGCGAGGGTGTGGTTTTGACGGCCCGCACACGCATGGCCTCTAGATTGCTTCGCCTCCCCATTCATGAATACGACACCCGTCGCACCGGCGACCTCGTTTCGCGAGTTAGCTCAGACACCACGTTGCTTCGCGCTGTGTTGACCCAAGGGTTAGTCGATGCCATCGGAGGCGTCTTCATGTTTGTCGGAGCGATTATTGCCATGGCCTTCATCGACCCGATTTTGCTCGGCGCAACACTTGCTGTGATTGCAGTTGCTGTTGTTTCGATTGTGATTGTTGCGAGCCGAATTCGCTCAGCAACCACCAAAGCCCAGGCTCGAGTTGGCGAAATGTCGGCCGCAGTTGAGAGAGCACTTGGTGCGATTCGCACGATTCGGGCCTCGCGAGCCGAGGCACGAGAAATCGCCGAGATTGAAACCAGCGCAAAAAATGCCTATGTTCAGGGGGTGAAAATTGCCCGAATTTCATCTGCCATTTCACCTATCGCAGGCATAGCGTTGAACGGATCTTTCATCGTGGTTCTCGGCCTCGGCGGTTGGCGAGTTGCTACCGGCGCAACGACCATTTCAAACCTGGTCTCGTTTATCTTGCTGCTGTTCCTTTTGATTCGCCCGCTCGGTTCAGCCTTCGGCGCATACTCTTCGGTGCAAACCGCGCTGGGTGCACTGGCTCGCATTCAAGAGGTGCTCGACATCACGACCGAAGATGAGCTTCCACAGGTTGGCGAAATTTCGCCTCGCTCCCCACAAAACGACATCGCCCTAGAGTTTGTTGGCGTTGACTTTGAATATGCCGCGCAGGCAAGTTCTGATTTGTCAGATGCTTCGCCTGGTTCAGACGCACCTGATGGGTCCAGTGCGCAGGTGGCGGCATCCGTCTTAAAAAATGTGAGTTTCAAAGTCGCTCGCGGTTCACGCGTTGCGATAGTTGGCCCGTCAGGTGCCGGCAAATCAACCATTTTGTCGCTCATCGAGCGTTTCTATGAACCAACCGCCGGCGAGATTCGCCTCGACGGGCAAGCAATCACAAGCATTTCGCGCGACGAGCTGCGAGCCCAGCTGGGTTATGTTGAGCAAGATGCTCCGGTTTTGGCGGGCACGATTCGCGCCAACCTTTTGCTTGGCACACCGGGCGCAAGTGACGAGCAGTTGGTTGAAGTCTTGACTGCTGTGAACCTCACCGAGGTGCTTGAGCGCGACCCGCGCGGGCTTGACGCCGAAGTTGGCGAAAATGGCGTGATGCTTTCGGGTGGAGAACGTCAACGTTTGGCAATCGCGCGCACACTGCTAACCGCCAACCCGATTCTGCTGCTCGATGAATCAACCGCAGCGCTTGACGGTCTCAACGAGCAGCGCATGCGTGAGGCGATCGACGCAGTTGCCAAGCAACGCACGCTAATCGTCATCGCACACCGCCTTTCAACCGTGGTTGACAGCGATCAAATCATCGTGCTCGAAAACGGCTCAGTCGTGGGGGTTGGCACGCACAGCGAACTCGTAAAATCGACACCCCTATATAGAGATCTCGCCAAGCATCAGCTGCTCGTTTAGATTAGGTTGCAACCAAGTCGCAAATAATTTGTGAAAAAGCGCGGTGCGCTAGGCTGGAACTCTTACATGGAGGGGCAAAATGTCTGTTTGGAATCGCACAATAATCCGCACCGTGGTCGCAGCAATAGCGACTGCTGGGCTGTCAGTATTCGGTCTCTCGCCAGCGAACGCCTCCACTTGCACGCTTGTGGCTGGGGCGTCTATCTCTAACTGTGACTTTTCTGGTCAAGACTTTTCAGGCGTCGATTTGAGCAACACAGTGTTAATCGGCGCAAACTTTGTTGGGGCGAATCTTTCTGGCGCAAAGCTGAGCAGCTCATACCTCTCATACGTTGACTTTTCGAACGCCGACCTGACAAATGCAGAAATAAGTGGCGCTCAAATTTGGAACACGAACTTCACTGGTGCCAACCTGACTGGGGCAAATCTGTATGACGATCAGATTGACGATTCGAACGTAACAACTGCGAAGATGGCCAACACGACGCTGACCTACGCTAGGGCAAGGGGCCTCACAGGTGACGTTGCATCGCTAACATCGGGCTGGCGAATCACTAGCGGAGTCTTGGTTGGCCCTTCGGCTGACTTTAACGGTTCTAACCTAGCTACCGCTGATATCGATGGAATAAGCCTGGCTGGAGCAAACTTTCAAAATGCACACTTCACTGGCCCCGTCACTGGAACTCCAACTGACCTGCCACGTGGTTACGAACTTCGCACGGGATACATTTTTGGAACCGAAATCGTGATCGAAGGCGCTGACCTTTCGGGCTTCGACCTGACTGGCCTAGAAATCGCTGGTGCCAACCTAAATAACTGCGACTTGACTAACGCAAACCTTGGCGAGTTAAACCTTAGTGACACGTCACTTTATGGGTCAACGCTAACTGGAGCCAACCTGACTGGAGCGAACCTACAAGGTGCCTACTTGAGCGGAGTGAAATCTGGGGGCATCTTCGGCCAACCAACTAATCTGATCTGGTCATATCGGGTTCAAGACGGCTTTCTGCTTGGCCCGGAGGTTAACCTCGCCGGCGCAGACCTAAGAAACATTTCAACGAATGATTCGTTCAGTTTTCAGTCGGCTAACCTATCTGGGGCGAATCTTTCAGGGCTAGACCTTTCAGACCGCAACTTCTGGTCTGCTAACTTATCGGGCGCAAACCTTTCGCATGCCAAGGTAGCCAACGCCATTTTCACAGATGCGAATCTGACAAATGTGAACGCTTCGGGAGTGACAGGTTTTCCGCAAACATTGCCCCCGGTTTGGAGCACGCTTGGCGAAGCGGTGGGTCAAACGTCACTTCAACCGACCAGCCCGCCAACGATTTCTGCTGCGCATATCAGCCAAGGGGTCAAGGCTTCGACTGGAACCTGGCCTTCGCAAACAACTTTTGAATACCAGTGGTTTCTCGACGACGTTGCAATTGTTGGCGACTTCGGAGACACGTTCACCCCGCAACCAGCTGACCTTGGTCACCGACTGCGCGTTCAAGTGACCGCGACTTTGAACCCATTTCTGACGACTTCAATCAAGAGCGAAAATGTTGTAGTTGGTTTAAAAGTATTCACCACAAAAACGCCAACAATATCGGGTAGTTCAAAGGTTGGAAAAACCCTCACAGCGACGTCAAGCTCTTGGGTTGCTGGATCGTCACTGAAGTATCAGTGGTTGCTTGATTCAAAACCAATCAAGGGTGCCACGAAAAAAACGTTGAAGATTGGCAAAGCCCAAAAAGGCCACAAAATTTCGGTTCAAGTAACTCAAGCAGCACAATATTATTTGCCAGCGACAAAGACGTCTAAGGCATTGAAAGTCAGCTAGATTCAAACATGTGAACGCTGAACCAAAACTTCTGAGGTCTCAAAGGTTCGTTTGGCTTTGGGTCGGGCAAACCGTTTCAGTGGTTGGTTCGAACCTCTCGGGTCTTGCACTCGACGTTTTTGCTGTTACAGTATTGGGCATCACCGAAGGCCAACTGGGTTTGCTTGGCGCGGCAGAGCACATGGCTTTTTTGGTCTTTGCACTGTTGGCAGGGGCCTGGGTTGATAGATGGTTGAAACGCCGCGTCATGATTGTGGCAGACCTGGTTCGCATGGTTTGCGTGGCGGCGATTCCGCTTCTGTATTTCGCCGGGGTTCTCGAGTTTTGGCACCTCTTGATGTTGAGCGCAATCATGGGCACGGCGAGCGTGTTCTTTGATGTTGCCTACCAATCGGCAGTGCCAATATTTTTTCGCGACGAACAGATCGGCCCAGCTAACTCTGCCCTTGAAACTTCGAGCCAGGTCGCTGGCATTGGCGGCCCCACGATAGTCGGATTTCTGTTGACGTTTATGAAGGCGCCGTTCCTGCTGTTAGCAGATGCCGCATCGTTTCTCGTTTCAGCAATAACTTTGATTCTCATCAAAGACGACGAGGAACCCGCACCGGCTGAAAATCGCCAGCTTTTGAGGGCTGAAATCGCCGAGGGGCTGCGCTTCGTTTTGGGTCAGTCTTTGATTAGACGCATCACTTTCACGACAGCAACGACAAACTTTTTCGTCACGCTCGGTGCAACGATGTTGCCTATTTATGCACTGCGTTATTTAGCAATGTCAGTGGCAACTTTTGGTTTGATTATGACGTTTGCCGCCGTGGGTGGTCTGCTTGGCGCAATGTCGGCAAGCCGGCTATCAACTTGGCTGGGTGAAGGTCAGCTGATCGTCGCCTCTGCTGCCCTTGGAGGTTTGGCCTGGTTGCTTATGCCAATAAGCGCATTTGTTAATCACGACGCTTCGCCGTTTTTGATTGCGGCTGGCGAATTCTTGACATCATTCACAGTGCTAACGTTCAACATCACCCAATTGTCGGCGCGCCAAAGGCTCTGCCCAAAGCCACTTCTTGGGCGCATGAACGCGTCGATTCGCTTTATGGTTTGGGGAGTGATTCCACTCGGGGCTTTAGCCGGTGGCCTGATCGGCGACCTAACCAACGTGGTCGTGCCACTCATTGTGGCAGCCATCGGCAACTTCTTTGCTGTTGGCTGGGTTTTCTTTAGCCCGCTGCGGTCGATGACCACCATGCCATCGAGTGCTGAGGACTAGGTCAAAACTTCAAATAACGAACGGCTGCTGAGATCGCCAACAGGGTCAGTGCGATGTAGCCAAAGGCAGGCGCGATCGTGAAGCCCCACACCATTTCTATAGCGAGCAAACCGAGCAAGACCTGTGACGTGATTCTATATCTGTTCAAGACCCGATTCAAAATCGAGAAAGTCACAGAAACTAACCCGAGCAACACCTGGGCGAGAAGCATCGCCATCACTACATAAGCCAAAGATTCCATTGTCTAACCTTTGCACTTTTGTGAACAATATTTAACGTTTGCCCAGTCTTTGGCCCACTTTTTGCGCCACTCAAACGGCCGCCCGCAACGCTCGCAAATGCGCGGTTCGAATCCATTTTTGGTCTTAGCTGTTGCTGCCATTGTTCAAACCTACACAAAATTTGCGGGTTGGCGATAGCATTCATGCATGAGTGAATTCGATGAGAAAAAACTAAAAAAGAAGCTTAAGAAGAAGGCAAAGAAATACGGCAACGTGAAAATCGGCACAAAAAACTCAAACGGTTTTTATTTTCTAGGATTCCTGGGTAGCGCGATTTTCTTCATCGGGCACTCGAATGGCTTCTGGGATGGCGTGCTTGGTTTTCTCAAAGCAATCATTTGGCCACTCTTCTTGGTTTATGAGGCTTTCAGCAAGCTACTTGGCTAGCTCAGTTTTTCGTAACTAGGCGACTCATCGAAGTTCACGGCAGCTGCTTGGAAGCCGGTAGGCTGTCGCAGCGCCAAAAGACAGGCGCCTAGGCGTCGGTAGCCTCAAACTGCGAGCGATAAAGCTTGGCATAAGCGCCGTCGGCTGCGATAAGGTCGCCGTGTTTGCCTTGTTCGACAATGTCGCCGTGTTCCATCACCAAGATTAAGTCGGCGTCGCGAATCGTCGAAAGTCGGTGGGCGATCACGAAGCTGGTGCGATCTTTGCGAAGCGCCGCCATTGCGCGTTGAACCAGAACCTCGGTGCGAGTGTCAACCGAAGAGGTTGCTTCATCGAGAATCAAAACGGTCGGCTGCGAAAGAAACGCACGTGCAATTGTGATGAGCTGCTTTTCGCCAGCACTAACGTTTGAGGCTTCGTCGTCGAGCACCGTTTCATAGCCGGAAGGCAGGGTGCGAACGAACCTATCAACATAGGTAGCTTTAGCAGCCTCAATGATTTGCTCATCGGTAGCCTTTGGGTTGCCATAAGCGATGTTGTCGTGAATGGTGCCTTTGAACAACCAGGTGTCTTGCAAAACCATGCCAATGCGCGAGCGCAAATCTTGGCGAGTCATGTGGGCGATGTCAACGCCGTCGAGGGTGATGCGGCCGCCGTTCAATTCATAGAACCGCAAAATCAGGTTCACAAGGGTTGTTTTGCCAGCGCCGGTCGGGCCAACAATTGCAACGGTTTGCCCAGGCTTGACAGAGAGGTTGAGGTTTGAAATCAACTTGGTTTCAGCCGCGTAACCAAACTCAACATTCTCAAAAGTTAGCTCGCCCGTCAGTGCCGCAGGGCTCTCTGGGGTTACTGGATCAACCGACTGCTCTTCGGCATCTAGAAGTTCAAAGACGCGCTCGGCCGAGGCCACACCCGACTGCATCAGGTTTGCCATTGAACCAAGCTGCGCAAGCGGTTGGTTGAACTGACGCGAGTATTGAATGAAAGACTGAATAGCTCCGAGGCTGAGCGAACCGGCTGCCACCAGCAAACCGCCCACTACAGCGATTGCCACATAAACCAGGTTGCCGATAAACATCATGCTCGGCATGATGATGCCCGAAACAAACTGAGCCCCGAAGCTTGCCTTATAGAGCTCCTCGTTGAGCTCACCGAAACGAGCTTCTGAAGACTTTGATCGGCCAAACACCTTGACCAACGCGTGGCCGGTGAAGCTCTCTTCAATGTGCGCGTTTAGCTGGCCCGTCTTGGCCCACTGGTCAACGAACAATTTTTGGCTTCGCTTTGCGATTGCCATAGTCAAGAACAAGCTGGCAGGAATGCTCACCAGAGCAATCACGGCAAGCAACGGTGAAATCGTGAACATCATCGTCAACACACCAACCACGGTTAACAGGCTCACCAACACTTGGCTCAGTGTCTGCTGCAGCGACTGAGAGATGTTGTCGATGTCGTTGGTCACACGGCTTAGCAACTCACCGCGTTGAATAGTGTCGAAATATGACAGCGGCAGGCGGTGCAGTTTGCCTTCGGTTTCGCGACGCAGCTCAAAGATGATCTTTTGAACGCTGACGTTCAAAATGCGAGCTTGGATGATTCCAAAAGCGAACGCACCCAAATAAATCAAGATAACTGCGATCAGAATCTGCTGCAAGGCGCTAAAGTCAATGCCTTGCCCTGGGTGAATATCCATACCCTCAAGCAGTGAAGCAATCTGGTCTTGGCCTTTGGCTCTCAACCCTTCAATGACCTGGGCTTTGCTGACGCCGGCAGGTAGTTGAGCCGAGATAGCTCCATCGAAAATGACGTTGGTCGCGCGGCCGAGCATCCACGGCCCTAAAACGCTCAAAGTGACCGACGCCACCGCAAGAATGAAGACCACAATAATGTTGGTGCGCTCTGGTGCAAGGCGGCGCATCAGCCGCATAGCGTTTGGCTTGAAGTTGAGAGATTTTTCGGCTGGCAT
>JBDLVN010000031.1:0-3353 GCA_039804775.1 Actinomycetota bacterium | reverse complement strand
GCGAAATCTATGGTCTCTATCAGACCACCGGTCGCGCGGCCTCATTTATGAGCTCGTTGTTCTGGACCCTCTCGATCTCGATCGTGGGCCTATTCGTGGGCACCGGCGCAACAATCTATGGAATTCTCGGCATCATCGTGGTCTTGGTCTTCGGGCTGGTGCTCTTGTTGCGAGTGCACCCCGCGCCAGTAATTGCCGACGATGAGGTGGCGTTGACCTCTGGGCACAACGCCTAAGGTGATGCATTCTCGCTATATTGGCGCGTTTTACCTGACGTAGAATAGTGTCATGAGCAAAAATGGCAGACAGCAGGGTGAACTCGAAGCCCAAATTCTCGATACCCTCTGGAACTCGAGCGAGCCGCAAACATCGACCCAGATTTTGCAGGCCGTTCGCGGCGAGGGCCAGCTAGCCCTGACCACTGTTCTCACAGTTCTGTCGCGACTAACCGACAAAAGGCTGGTTCAACGTGACGAGGCAAATGCCCGCGGTCACCTCTATCGGGCAACCAAAACTCGCGAACAACACACCGCCGAGTTGATGTTGGGCTTGTTTGCAAACGGTGGCGACAAAACTTTAGCACTTTCGCTGTTTGCAGAAGGCCTGAACAAAGAAACCTTGGCATCGTTGCGCCAAGCCATCGACCGTGACTAACCGATGCAGCAGAGCGCTCTAGTTGCGCTGCTCATGGAATGGGTGGTGCTCGTGACCACCGCGGCACCGTTGACGTTGCATTCCAGCCAGCTTGCTAATAAAAAGCCTCGAGCAGCAATCTTTCTATGGTTCGGTGCGCTCACAATCTCAGTTGCAGCGAGCCTCGCAGCCTTTGGCGTTGCTGTTTCTGCAGTGGTTGAGTTTTGGAAACTTCTTGAAACCCAAAGCGAATCTGTCGAAAAGACACTTTGGGCCTACGCAATTAGCTTCACCCCATGGCTGCTTTTGGCTATAGCCGGAGTGACCTTGGCTCTCGTCAACCAGCGACTAGAGCCCCTTCTTGATCAGCGAAAAGCACTTTCTGAATCACTCGACAACCTACCAAGTGAAATGTTTGACTCGACCGGCTTCAAATTGCCAAAGCACCTCGAGATTCACAAAATAGCTCTGAGCGCTCCGTTAGCCTTCGCAGCAAGTTCTTCGTCAAGCCTTGGTCGACGATTTCGAATCGTTATTAGTAGTGGGATCGAAGCAATAATGGGCCCTGCCGAATTAGAGGCAATAATCTTGCACGAGTCTGCGCACATTGCTCAAAGCCATCAGCGGCTCAAAACGTTCGCCGGCTTCTTAGCCAAGGTAACACCTGGCCTTATAGCCTCACGCTTATTTGAATCTGAGTTGTCAAACCTTTGCGAGTTTGCCGCAGACGATTCAGTGGTGCGGCGGCAGGGCGCCGAATCGCTATCTAGCGCTTTGGCGAAAATCGACGCCACGCAACCCAGCCCAGCGCTAAAACAACGAATGCGCCGATTAGCGCAAACCAGCCGCCTGCATTAGCTTCACTCGATGCGTCTGTAGTAGCCGAAGGGGATGCACCGCTTGTGGTCGAAGCGGTTGAGGTCGGGGTTGCCGCTGCAGTTGGGTTAGCTGAGTCAGTCGCACTTGGCGTTGCCTTTGACCCGCTCTGACTCGGCGCAGGCTTTGGCGATTGGGTTGGATTTGATGCCTGCGAAGCACTTGGTTTTGAAGCAGGTTTCTTTTTTGGCTTTGTAACAATCTGGCTTTGAATGGCCACACGGAATTGGTACTGCCCCGAAACTGGGTGACCGTCAGCTGAGAGCACGCGATAAATCACACTGTAAATACCGTTTGTTAATTTGCTCAAACCAACGGTTACGGTTGCACCGCTAACCGCAGAGTTGTCAAGATCGACCTCAGAGGCACCCTGTTTAAAAACACGAATTTCGTTAACTGATTGACCATCGATTTGAGTTAGGTCATCGTCGAAGGTGAGTGAAACTGTCTTGGGTGCGGTTTTTAAGACTTGACCTTGGCGAGGCGTGGCATTCACCAGGCTGGCGTGTGCTTGGGCAGCAACGATGTTGGTGCCGCCCAGGACTGACGCGAGAAAGTGTATTGCTACGAGTTTTTTAGCTAGCTGCAAGAACGGTGACTTTCGGTGCTGTGTTGTGCTCGACCTCGTCAGGCACCGTGTCAGCGCCTGAACCGTCGGTGACATCCCAGCTAACTGCAATTTGTCGCGAGCTGTGGGTGCCGCCGGTGAATCCGAGAATTTCTTCTGAAGCCGATTTTACTGCAAGCAACTTTGACTGCGAAGTGATGCCGGTGAGCTTAGTGCGACTAATCCACACTTTCGCAACACCATTTGGTGCAACGGCGACGTTCTTGCTAAAGCCGTGTTCGCCATAAAAAGTTACAGTTTGACCAGCCTTAGCCTTGCCTACGTTAATCTGCGCAAAGGCGCCTTTGCTGTTGCCTTTGAAAGTAATTTTGTGCTTGCTGGCCACGATCGGTTTGGTGCTCATGTCAACGTTGCAAACCTGCTTGGCGGCGAAATAAACGTCGCCCAGAGCGGCGCTTGCCCATTTGACAGAGATGCCGAATTCGGCGTATTGCTTGCCACCTGCGCCACCTTCTGGAGCATCTGGAACGTCGAAGTCTGCCGAAATGGCCGTCCAAGTAACGGTGTAAACACCAGTCTCGAGGTTCTTGACCACCGAGGTCTTCCATCCTGGAATGTATTCAGCCTTCGGAATCGTTGAGCCTGTGCCCTGTGCAATGACCGGAACATCAACTGAGAAGCTGTGCGTTGACCAAACACTGCCAGCCATGCTCAGACCAGTGATCGGGTTTGGCGTGCTGGTTTCATCGGTGCAACCGTGGCCGATGCGAAAGTTTAGGTAGCCGCTTTGACCTGCGGTTAGCGAGGCTGTGCTTGACCCGGTTGCTGAAACGCCAGGATAAATCGATACGTGTGCATTCGCGGCCGGTGCGCTCAGCAAGGTGGTCGCAAAGATGGCACAAACGAGAATGGCTTTTGACTTTAACTGCACGAGATGGCGCCTTTCTAGGTGTTTTACAATACGTAGAACTCTAATCTACAAAACGTAGAACACGCAAATCTCGGGCGCCCAGCCTCGCAAGCCCTTAGTCGGCCTTGGCGCTCAATCCGTTGACCTTGAGCACCAGGTGCACATAGGTCAAGTCGGCCCAGCTGAACCATTCGCGGGTGAACTTGGCCGGGTTGTCGACGTTCACCGATTCATGCACGCGACCAGTGCCGGCGTCGGTTGACTCGATCAACATGAGGCAACGCGCCGATTCTTCAAGGTCAATAGCTGTTAGGCCCTGAATCGCCAAAGCTAAAGGCCAAATGTTTCGCTTCGGCGTGTGCGAAC
>JBDLVN010000030.1:0-2941 GCA_039804775.1 Actinomycetota bacterium | reverse complement strand
AGCCCGCGCAACTCGTCATAGTCGAGGGTCACACAGGTGATGCCTCGGTCTTCGGCCAGAGTTTTTGCCTGTGGGCGAATCTCTTGGGCTGCGAACACTCCCCTGACAGGCGCAAGCAGCGGGTCGCGATTTAGCAACTCGAGGTATCTCGTTAGCTGCTCGACACCGTCGATGTCACCGCGACGCTTGAGCTCGATGGCTACGGTGCCACCAGCAGCGTCACTAGCCAAAATATCGACAGGGCCGATCGCAGTGAAATACTCGCGACGAATCAGGGTGAGGCCGGCGGCCACGACGTGAAGTTGCGCAGCCAAAAGTTCTTGAAGGTGCGCCTCAACGCCATCTTTGATCAAGCCAGGGTCAGCGCCCAAATCATGTTCGAAACTTTCGTGAATCTCAAAAACGTTGACAAACAAAATGTCGCTGGTCTTAGATTGAGCCACCCGCCAAACCTCTTTCACGCCTTGTTCCACGTGAAACGCGCTTGGTTCTTCGACCGTGACCGTGCAAGGGGGGTTCATCCAATTAAGAGGTTTAAAGCTGCCAGAGTCACTGTGAATCAAAACGCTGCCGTCGTTCTTTTGCATCAGCAACCGCTTAGCCCTGGGCAGGTGCGCGCTCAATCGGCCGGTGTAGTCAACCGAACATTCCATGATGAACACGCGCATCTATTTGACCCCACCCTTAGAGAGGCCCGCGCCCTTAGAGGCGGTCGTGCTCTTCGAGGCGACCGAGGTTGCGGCGCCACGTCGGTCGGCCACGACAAGCCTTGCCTCAAGTGCGGCAACTTTCTCGATCAACTCGCCGAGAGTTTGGTCTTGAGTGGCAAGGTGATTTTGAATCTCTATGGCTTCTTCGAGAATCGCGCCGGCATCGTCATAGGTTGCAATGGCTCGGGCATCTGAAGCCTCGGCTTGAATGTTCTGGCCGACAATGATTATTGGCAGCAGAACTAGCTGCAAAAAGGTCTGGGCGATCCATCCGACGATAATTACCGCGTTGCCGGTTTGCAGCACCGAAGGCAAGCTCACCAGCGACAGAGCAAAGAAAAGGTATGCCGCCCACATGGTGCCAACCGACTTTGTGATGCGAAACCCGAGACGGTTATTGAACTTTGTGATGACAGAAGTTGAGCCCTTGGCCGACTTGTGGCTGTTTCGTGAAGTGGCAGGCCCACGCTCTTTGCGGTTTTCAACGTGCGGGTGCGGTTGATAGGTGTATTTGCTTGCCATGCCACAAGGCTACCCAAACAATGCCCAATCACCCTATCTAGCGGTAAACTTTAGCCTTATGGCCATGAAAATTACTGTTATCGGACTCGGCTACCTAGGCGCCACCCACGCAATCGCGATGGCTGAACTTGGGCACGAGGTTATCGGCATCGAACCTAATCCAAAGCGACTCGGCGACCTGCAAAACGGGCTGATTCCGTTTCACGAGCCTGGACTGCCAGAGGCATTGGCCAAAGTTTTGGCTGGGGGCAACATCAAGTTCAAAGAGAACCACGACGAAGAGTCTTTTGAAGCCGACATGCACTTCTTGTGCGTTGGCACCCCGCAGCTGCCAGGTAGCTATGCAGCAAACACCGAATATTTGTTCTCGGCAGTTGAAGCCCTTGCGCCTTACCTGCGCGAAGACGCGGTAGTTGCAGGCAAATCAACCGTGCCAGTGGGCACCTCGGCTGCACTGACTGCCGCACTAGCAGCCAAGGTTGGCTTTGTGCCTCACCTCGCCTGGAACCCTGAGTTCTTGCGCGAAGGCACTGCGCTTGAAGATTCACTTCGCCCAGACCGAATCGTAATCGGTGTTAACGACGAGCGCAGCGAAGAGTTGCTGCGCAAAGTTTATGAACCAATCACCGACCTGGGCACACCATTCTTGGTCACCGATATTCCAACCGCCGAGCTAGTCAAGGTTGCAGCAAACTCATTCTTGGCGACCAAAATTTCGTTCATTAATGCTATGGCCGAAATCGCCGAAGTTTCTGGTGCTGACGCAGTGAAGCTTGCCGAAGCAATCGGTTATGACGAGCGCATCGGCAACAAGTTCTTGCGCACCGGCATCGGCTTTGGTGGCGGTTGCCTGCCTAAAGACATTCGCGCTTTCATGGCCCGGGCCGAAGAACTCGGTGTTGGCTCGGCAGTGCACTTTCTTGAAGACGTTGACCAGGTCAACCTTCGCCGCCGCAACCGCGTGGTTGAGATAGCGCAGGCTGAGCTTGGCGACCTTCACGGCAAGAAGGTTTTGGTTCTTGGCGCTGCCTTCAAGCCAGACAGCGACGACCTGCGCGACAGCCCAGCCATTGCCGTTGCCAAGCTGCTTTTGGCGGCTGGTGCAAACGTGATGGTGCACGACCCAATCTCGCTCTCAAACGTGAATGCACAGCACCCAGAGTTCAACACCGAACAAGACCTATTGGCAGCAGCAGCTGGTGCTGAGGCCGTGGTTTTGGCAACCGAGTGGCGTGAATATCGTGACTTCAACCCTGAGCACTTGGGCGCCGTTGTTGCGAACCGCCTTCTTATTGAAGGCCGCAACGCCTTGCCGGTTGCTGACTGGCAGGCAGCCGGTTGGCGTGTAATCGCGCTTGGCCGCAACGTCGAGACTGCAGCCAACTAAGGCCGACCTTGACCGTCGCAGAGCAGGCAGCCCAATATCGGTTGCAAAAAATTGGTGAGCGCCCTCGCCTGCGCGAATACATTCGTGAGAGCTACAAGCGCCGCACCTTTGCCTTCACGCTCGCGCGTTTTAACCTTCAGGCGAGCACTGCTAAATCTTCATTAGGTGTAGCTTGGTTGGTGCTGGTGCCGGCTCTGCAAATCATGGTTTATGGACTGATTTTTGGTCTCGTGCTGGGCAGCACCCGCCCCGACAACTTTTTGCCTTATCTGGTAACAGGCATCGTGCTTTTTCAGTTTGTCTCTGGTTCGTTTGCCGACGG
>JBDLVN010000029.1:0-12368 GCA_039804775.1 Actinomycetota bacterium | reverse complement strand
AGTAGGTAACGGTCGTGGCTCACAACGATCAGCGTGCCTGGCCAAGAGTCGAGTAGGCCTTCGATTGCTGCAAGCATGTCGGTGTCGAGGTCGTTGGTTGGCTCATCAAGAATCAGCACGTTTGGTTCACCAAACAGCAATCTCAGCAGTTCCAGTCGGCGGCGCTGGCCACCGCTGAGCTCGCCAACGGGGGTTTGCAGCTGAGCGCTGCTAAACCCGAGTTGCTCGACCAACTGCGTGATGTTGACTTCTTTTTTGTCAACCTGAAAGTAGGTTTTTTCACGGGCGATCAGCTCAAAGATTTTGTCGTTTGCAAACTCGTCGAGCTCACGAACGTCTTGGCTCAGGGTTGCCATCACAACTGTTTTGCCGCGCTTGATTTTGCCAGAGTCTTGTTCGAGGGCACCAGCCATGAGCTTGAGCAGGGTGGTCTTGCCAGCGCCATTAACGCCGACCAGTCCAAGGCGGTCGCCTGGGCCGAGGCGCCAGGTTACGTCGTTGAGTAGCTGCCTGCCGCCGATGCTGTAGCTAACATTTTCAACGTCAACCACGTCTTTGCCCAGGCGGGCTGTTGCCAGTTTTGACAACTCAACACGGTCACGCGGTTCAGGTTCGCCGGCGATGAGGTCGGCGGCAGCATCCACGCGGAATTTAGGTTTTGTGGTTCGCGCCGGGGCGCCGCGACTCAACCAGGCCAGCTCTTTGCGAAGCAGGTTTTGACGCTTGTTTTCGGTGGCAGCCGCGCTTCGGTCGCGCTCGGCACGCTGCAAAATGTAGGCAGCATAACCGCCCTCGAAAGGCTCGACGATGCCGTCGTGAACCTCCCAGGTTAGGTTGCAAACCTCGTCAAGAAACCAACGGTCGTGAGTGACCACGACGAAGGCAGCCGTGTTAGCCGACCAACGATTTTTAAGGTGAGCGGCCAACCACGCAACGCCCTCGATGTCGAGGTGGTTAGTTGGTTCGTCGAGCATGATGATGTCGAAATCTTGCACCAGCAACGCAGCCAGGGTCACACGGCGGCGCTGGCCACCACTGAGGTCTTTAATCTGACGGCTAAAGTCGAGGTCGGTGAGCAGCCCTGAGATGACGTCGCGAATCTTGGCATCGCCGGCCCATTCGTGCTCTTCGAGGTCGCCGACCACTGCCTGTCCGATTGTCTTGCCCGGGTCGATTTGGTCAGCTTGGTCGAGCAGCCCAACGCGCAAGTCTTTGCGGTGGGTGATGCGACCACTGTCTGGCTCAAGGCGTTTGGCCAGCAGTTTGATGAGCGTTGACTTGCCATCGCCGTTGCGGCCAACAATGCCAACTCGGTCGCCATCGTTGAGGCCAAGCGTGACGTTATCAAAAACTGTTTTGGTCGGAAACTCGAGCGAGATTTGCTCGGCACCTAAAAGGTGTGCCATTTATTGCTCGATTCTGGCGCCGGCAGCCGGGCCACTAGTTGCAAGCGCGTTGCTCGCATAGAGTCGCATTCGCAAAGCGATTGCGTGGGCGTCGGCTGCGTTGGCAGCTAACAAAGCAAGGGTTGGGCCTGAGCCAGAAACCATGGCGGCGAGGGCTCCGGCATCAATGCCAGCCTGAAGCAAAGTTGCCAATTCTGGTCGAAGCGCCAGGGCGGCCTCTTGAAGATCATTGTGAAGCAGTGGTGCAACGGCGTTCGGGTCGCCCGATTTCAGGGCATCAAGAAGCGCTGCAGGAACTTTCGCTTTTGCCACAGTGGTTGGGTCAACGCCGCGGGCCGCGCGAAGCTCGTCTAACTTGGCATAAACCGAAGGGGTGCTGAGACCAAACTCGTTAGGCACTAGAACCCAGTGAAATGTTGGCAGGTCTGCAACAAGTTCAAGCTTGTCGCCAATGCCCTTGCCAATGGCGGTTTCACCCATCAGCGCAAATGGCACGTCGGCACCTAGCGCGCCGGCTGACTCGCGCAACTTTTTAGGCGAAATGCCGGTGCACCAAAGGTCGTTTATTGCTAGCAGTGCTGCAGCTGCATCGGCTGAACCGCCGCCCATTCCCCCGGCAACCGGAACATGCTTTTGAATAGCAAAGCTGGTTGGCGCAGGGTTTTCGATGCCGGCTTCGGCTGCAACAAACCAAGCAGACTCAACCACAAGGTTGCTCTTATCGGTTGGCACGCCCGCAAGGTGCTGCTCGGGCAGGCTGCCCGTGACACTCACGCGCCAGTCGAGCGCGTCGGTAGCCACCACATATTCGCGCAGGTTTAGTGCCTGATAAAGACTGGCAACCTGGTGGTAGCCATCTTCACGAAGTGCACCGACCCCAAAATATAGGTTGATTTTGCCCGGCGCCGAGGCCACGGCGATTGGCTGCGAGCTGAGTCGAGTTGCTAGGCCGGCAACCACGTTGTTCCAATACTCGGCAATCAAGGGCAAAGCGGCAGCCTCTTTGATCTGCTCGTGACTTAGGTTCAAACGCACCAGTGCGCTGCCAAGTTTGATTAGCTCAAAGTAGGCGCGGCTGCCATCAGGGAACCCGAAGCTCACAGCCCGATCTTCGCTATCGCCGATCATTCGAGGCTCTTCATCAGCCTTCCAAGACGGTGAATCGCTCAGCGCCGTGAACAGGCGGCTCGGCTCGACACCAAGGTGCCAAAAGCTAGTCAGCGAGTGCCAGCCAGTGTGCTCGTCAAAGCTGGTTTCAAAACTTGAATGCGATTCGCCGCTTTCACTCGGTTTATTCGGCACGAAGACCCGCCTCAGCACGAAGCCCCGCTTCGGCAATGCGAACAAACTCGTGCACATTTAGTTGCTCGCCGCGCTTGCTCGGGTCGATGCCAGCGGCAACCAAAAGCTGCTCGGCGCGGGCGGCAGTGCCGGCCCAATCGGCGAGAGCTTGGCGCAAGGTTTTGCGGCGCTGCGAGAACGCGCCGTCAACCACGGCAAAGGTTGCAAGTCGCAGAGCTTCGTCGCCGAGAGCAACTGACCGCTTGACGAAATAAACCAGTGCCGAGTCTACGTTTGGCGCCGGCCAAAACACGTTGCGACCAACATTGCCGGCCAGATTAGCTTCGGCATACCAGGCGAGCTTGACGCTTGGGGTTCCATAAACTTTGCTGCCTGGGGAGGCAGCCAAACGGTGAGCAACCTCAGCTTGAACCAAAACTAAACCTGAGTGCAGTGTTTTGAAGTGCTCTAAAAAGTGCAGTAGCACGGGCACCGAAATGTTGTAGGGCAGGTTGGCAACCAATGCATCGGGAGCGATTGGCAGCTCAGTCAGCTTGAGCGCATCGGCCTTAATCAGAGCAAAGTCAGCACCGGCGGTAGGTGCTCGTTTGGCAACGGTTGCCTCAAGTTCTGCGCCCAACTTAGGGTCGATCTCAACTGCAACAACCTTGGCCGCGACCTCAAGCAAACCGAGGGTGAGCGAGCCCAAACCCGGGCCAATCTCAACAACGGTTTCAGAGCCGGTAAGTTTGGCTGCCGTCACGATTCGACGAATCGTGTTTGGGTCGGTCACAAAATTTTGCCCAAGCTTTTTTGTTGGCATGACGTCGAGGCGTTTTGCCAACGCGTGCACGTCGCTGCCGCCAAGCAGCTCGACGGCGCGCAACGGTTCGTTTGAACGGCTAGCGTCAGACATCTGCGACCTCCCCGTCAACCGCGGCCACGCCTTCGGCCCACGAACCATAAACGTTCTCGGTGTTGGCCGTTAGCTGGGTTGCCATTTCGTTGTCGCTCACACCGCGCAAAGCAGCCATGTAACGCAAAGTGACAGGCACCAGATATGGCGCGTTTGGTCGCCCTCTGAAAGGTTCGGGTGTCAAGAAGGGGGCATCCGTCTCGATCAAAATCAGCTCTTTTGGCGCCATCAACAAACTGTCGCGCAAATGCTGATTGCGTTTGATCGTGATGTTGCCGGCGAATGACATGAACCAACCGTTGGCGATGCAGATTTCGGCGAGGTCGGTTTCGCCCGAATAGCAGTGAAAAACCACGCGGTCTGGTGCGCCAACGCGCAGCAAAGTTTCAACCACGGGGCCATGGGCGTCGCGGTCGTGAATCTGCAAGGCAATGTCGTTTTCTTTAGCGATGCGAATGTGTTCTTCAAAACTGTATTGCTGCATGGCGATGGCTTCGTCGCCAGAAGTTCTAAAAAAATCAAGGCCGGTTTCACCCACGGCACGCACGCGCGGCTGAGTTGCCAGCTCTGCGATCTGCGCGAGCGCGGCATCTAAGTTAGCTAAGTTGCCATAGGTTGGCGCCTCGTTTGGGTGCAGCGCCACAGCGGCAAGCAGGCGCGGTTCAACAGCAGCAACCGAAGCCGACCACTTTGAACTTTCGAGCGTGACACCAACCTGCACTGCACCGAGCATGCCAACCGAATCGGCTAGGTCGAGGTGTTGGCGATAGTCCATCGGGTTTTCACCGTCGGCAATTTCGAGGTGCGTGTGATTGTCGTAGGTGCCAACTTCGAGCGGCTCAGGAGGCTCAGGGTAACGCAGGTCGCGCCGCTGACCTTCGCTAAGGTCGCTGCGACGCATGCGAATGTGAGGCTCGTGGCTCAAACTAGTTAGCGCCCGACTTGTCGGCGGCTGCGTCGGCAACCTCGATGCGCGGGAACAAACCTTCAAGCGTCTCAACCTGCGCGCCAGCCTTGAGGCCAGCCACTGCGGCATCGCCCAAAAGCTGTGTGCTCAAGTCACCCAACGACGACTGGCCAAGAGCTACCCACAGCTTGGCGGCTGCCTTTGGTGTTACCGGCGCCATCAAAATCGCAAGGGTCTTCAAACCTTCAGCCGCGACGTTCAGCACTGTTGCAAGGCGCTCGCGAGTGTCTTCACTCTTAGCCAAAACCCACGGCTCTTGCACGGTGATGTAGTTATTTAGCTCGTCAACGAGAGTCCACACAGCAGCAATCGCCTCGTGAATCGCGATCTCGTCGATGGCCTTGTCGGCGTTAGCGACAGCTGCAGCGGCAACATTCTTAACGTGGATGTCTGCCTCAACCAACTCACCAGCAGCCGGCAGCGCACCCTCAAAATAGCGGTGAATCATCGCGATAACGCGTGATGCCAAGTTGCCAAAGCCGTTAGCCAACTCTGACTGATAGCGAGCCGAGAGGTCCACCCAGCTGAAAGAGCCATCTTGGCCAAAAGAGATGGCCTTCAAGAAGTAGTAGCGAAACGCGTCGCTGCCAAAAGTGTCGGTGATCTGGCTTGGAGCGATGCCGGTGAGCTTTGATTTTGACATCTTTTCGCCACCAACCAACAACCAGCCGTGACCAAAAACCTGAGCCGGTGGCTGCAGGTCGGCTGCCATCAACATCGCAGGCCAGATGACGGCGTGAAAACGCAAAATGTCTTTGCCCACGATTTGCACGGTTGCAGGCCAGAGCGAAGCAAACTTTTCGGCAGCCTCGGCTGAGTCATCGCCATAACCAATTGCGGTGATGTAGTTCAGCAGCGCATCGAACCAGACGTAGGTGATGTGGCTGGAATCCCACGGAATATCGATGCCCCAATCGAACTTCTCTTTTGAACGCGAAATGCTCAGGTCGGTTAGGCCACGGCGAACAAAAGAAACAACTTCGTTGCGAGCTGATTCAGGCTGAATGAACTTTGGGTTCGCCTCATAAAACTCAAGAAGTGGTTTTTCGAACTCGCTTAACTTGAAGAAATAATTGGTCTCTTTTAGGCGCTCAACGGGCTTTGAGTGAATCGCGCAAACCTTGATGCCTTCGAACTGACCTTCGCCGTCTATGAGGTCAGCCTCGGTTTTGTATTCTTCACAGCCGACGCAATAGTTGCCTTCGAACGCGCCCTGATAGATGAAACCTTTGTCGTGCAGCAACTGCAAGAACTTTTGAACGTTAGCCTCGTGGCGCGGTTCGGTGGTGCGAATAAAGTCTTGGTTATCGATGTCGATTGTTTCAAGCAGAGGCAACCAAGCCTCTTGAACTAGCTGGTCTGCCCAAGCTTGAGGAGTGGTTTTGTTGGCTGCAGCTGTGCGCAAAATCTTTTCGCCGTGCTCGTCGGTGCCCGTGAGCAAGAACGAGTTTTCGCCACGTTGACGGTGCCAGCGAGCAAGAACGTCAGAAGCCACCTCGGTGTAGGCGTGGCCAATGTGAGGGGCATCGTTCACATAAAAAATAGGCGTCGTTACATAGAACGATTTAGGCGTGGCAGACATAGGTCTAGTTTAACCGAAGCGAAGCGGGGTTCACTTGCCCGTTGGCGCAGTTGCTAGCGCAAATCGGCAAATTGGCTCTCGATGAGCGCGCGATCTTCTGAGTCGGCGATTGCGGCGATTGCCTCCGCTGCCAGCGCCCGATTGGTTTCGAAATCGGTTGTGTTGCGAGTTGCACGCGCCAGGCCCTCTAGGGCAGAGGCGATTAGCCAGTCGGTGCCATCGAGTTTTGCAAGTCGAACCGATTCGGTGGCGGCTTCGGTTGCAGCTGTCTCAGCGCCGATGCCGACGAGTGCTCTCGAATAAAGCCAAAGCCCAATCGCAACGTTTTGGTCTGTGCCAACCTGGCGCCACAGGTGCAAACTCGTCGCTGCAAGCTCGAGGGCTTTGATTCCCTCCCCCGCCTCGACCAAATCAAATGCCTGGTTGTAGGTTGTTTTTGCTAGAGCCAAGATGACGTCCACAATCGGCCTTTCTGATCGACCTAAGATTTCTTGCCGCGCGCTTGAAGCGCTTGGTTATAAAGTTCGTTTTTGCTCACGCCGGGGTGGGCGGCTGCAATGTCGGCTGCTGCCTGCTTGAGGCCAGTGCCATCAGCTGCCAGCTCGAGCACAAGACTTAGCAGGTCTTTGGTGTCGGCAGATTCTTCGGCAGCGCCTGCCACAACCAAGACAATCTCACCGCGCGGTTCTTCGGCTGCCCACTCGGTGAGCTCGGCAAGCGTGCCACGCACGGTTTGTTCAAACTTCTTCGTGAGCTCGCGCGAAACACTCGCCTGGCGGGTCTGCCCGAGCACCTCGGCGGCCGCCGCAAGCGATTCGTGAATGCGGTGGGGTGACTCAAAGAAAATCATGGTGCGAGTTTCGGCGCGCAGGCTTTCAAAGGTTTTGCGGCGGTCGCCTGCTTTGCGCGGCAAGAAGCCCTCGAAGCTGAAGCGGTCGGTTGGCAGACCCGAAACGGCGAGCGCAGCCAGCACTGCCGATGGCCCTGGAATAACGGTGACTTCAACACCAGCAGCCACGGCTGCTCGCACGAGCAAGAAACCTGGGTCGCTGACGGTTGGCATGCCGGCGTCGCTGACCACGAGAATGTCGTTTTCAGCCGCGATTTGAACCAGTTGAACCAACCGTTCGCTTTCGTTGTGTTCGTGCAGGCTAAAGAGTCTGGCGTTCACTTTGACGCCGAGTGCGTTGGCGAGTTTGAAAACTGTTCGAGTGTCTTCGGCTGCGATGAACTGTGCACCAACGAGGTGTTCGACAAGTCGTGGCGACGCGTCGCCGAGGTTGCCAATCGGGGTGGCAGCAAGAATGAGCACACTCCATATTGGCAAAGTATTCTTGAACCGTGATTGCTTTGCTCAATAGTTGGTTGTTTGCGCCGCGGGTGCGGGGTGCGATTGAGCGTTTTGGCATCTATGTTGTTGTGGCTTTAGCTGCCCTTTTGCGCTTTGTGAACCTTGATCAACCGCACCGACTTATTTTTGATGAAACTTGGTATGTCAAAGATGCCATGACCCTAAACCGTTATGGCTATGAGGGTTCTTGGCCGAAAGACCCAAATGCTCAAATTGAGGCGGGTCACGCCGACATTTCTAAACCCGACGGCTCTTTTGTGGTTCACCCTCCTTTGGGCAAGTGGATCATTGGCATTGGCCTTCGACTCTTTGGCAATACCAACCCTTTTGGCTGGCGTTTTAGCACCGCAGTTTTTGGTGTGCTCTTGGTTGTGCTGGTTTATCTGATTGCCAGGCAGTTGTTGGGTTCAAAACTTTGGTCGTTGACCGCTGCTTTTTTCGTGGCGATTGATGGTCATGCGATTGTGCTGTCGAGAACGGGAATCCTCGATATTTTTATCGCCGTTTTCGTTGCAGCCGCGTTTTATGCGCTTCTTCGCGACCGGGCGAACACGAGAGCTGAGCTGATTCGGCGAGCGCAACACCTGCAGTTTGGTGTGGTTGATGAGGCGCACCCTGGGGCTGGCCGCGACTTTCTGCACCTCGGAGTGGTTTGGCGCAGGCCTTGGCTTTTGGCGATGGCGGTTTTGGTCGGCGCTGCCTGTGCCGTTAAGTGGTCGGGGCTTTATGTTTTTGTATTCTTTATTGCCTACCTAATAATTTCTGAGGCGATCTTGCGCAAACAGCTGGGCGAGCGCTTTTGGTTCACCGCTGGCATTGCCGCTCAGGGCCTTGCGACGACAATCATGGCCGCACCGCTAACACTCGCGGTTTATCTGGTTTCTTACACCGGCTGGTTTGTAACCAACGGCGGATGGGACCGCCACTGGGCCAACGACCCCGGCAATGCGGCAACCGGTTTGTGGGCTTGGGTGCCAAAATCTCTGCAGTCGCTCTGGCACGACCACCAAGAGCAATACAACTTTTCAATCAACCTTCACACCCCACACGCCTACCAGGCCAACCCGCTCACCTGGCTGTTTGCGATTCGCCCAACAGCCTTTTGGTATACCTACTGCGACACTGTGAAAACTGACTGCGCAACAGCCAACGGCAACGTTCTAGCTGTTTTGCCCTTGGGCAACCCATATGTGTGGTTCGCCGCCGGCTTCGCAGCGATCTATTTGCTCGTGCGATACGTAATGACCCGCGACAACACAGCAGGGCTGATTCTGCTCGGGCTTGGCGCAGGCTACCTGCCTTGGATGCTCTACCTAAACCGCACGGTCTTTCAGTTTTATTCGATCATCTTCTTGCCGTTCACCGTCATAGGGTTGGTCTATGTTCTAAGACTGTGGCTAAGAAGTCGCAAGAAAGATCAGAAACCTCAAACCCGAGCAGTGCTATTCGCGTTCATAATCTTGATAGCTCTGATCAGCGTATATTTCTTGCCGCTTTGGATTGGCAGCTGGATTCCCTACTGGTATTGGAAAGCCCACATGTGGATTCCGAGTTGGATCTAGTGCAGCAAATCTTTTGAACAACAAGCCTTTGAAATGAAAGTTGTCGCGTGAAAAACTATTGGCGCTTGCTGAAGCAGGCCGGTGTTGCGCGCGTGCTGTTTTCGCAACTCTTGGCAAGGTTTCCCTACGGAATGATCAGCATCGCACTGGTGATTCACATTCAGCACCGTTACGAAAGCTATGCGTTAGCCGGGTTGGTGCTTGGTGCTGAAACCGTTGGCGTGGGCATCGCTGGCCCGCTGATCGGCCGCCTGCTCGGCAAAGTGGGTGTGCGCAAATTGCTTCTGATCTGCTCAATAACTTCAGGTGGCGCGATTGTCACGATTGCGTTCGTGCACCTGCCGCCAGTTTTAGTTTTGGTTCTTGCCCTGCTAGCCGGCCTGCTGTCGCCACCGGTTCAGTCGGCCGCGCGCACCACCTACCCGACGTTAATTAGTGCCGAAAAGCAAACCATGCTCTTTGGCCTCGACGCCACGCTGCAAGAGGTTATTTGGATCTTCGGCCCAATCATCGCAACCTTTTTGGCCGCAAGTTTTGCGCCCGAAGTGACGCTCGTGGCGATCGCGGGCATTTTGATTGGTGGCGTTCTGTGGTTTCTCAGCAACCCTGAAGTCACCAGAACCAAGTTCGAAAAATCTAGCGGCCGACTCGGCAAGGTGCTGAAACGGCCGATTGTCTTGGCGAGCGTAACCATGGGGTTCTTGCTCGTCGGGTCATTCGCCGGCATCGAAGTTGGCATCGTTGGCATCTTCACCAACGACCGCGCCTTGGCCGGCTTGGTGATTTCGGTCTTCTCAGTTGGGTCAATCATCGGCGGTCTAGCCTTTAGTCAGTTTCGACAGACTAAAAACTCCTTTGCGATTTTCTCAGCAATCTTAACCCTAGGTTTTGCGTTGACTTTCGTCGCACCTACAAACCCGGTGTGGTTAGCATTTTGCCTAATGATCGCAGGCCTTGGAGTTGCTCCATTTTTGGGAATGTTAGCCGCGGTTATTTCGTTTTCACTAGAGAACCATGAAACTGCCGAAGCATTTGGTTGGGTGAACACTGGCCAAATGATCGGATACTCGGCGGCGGCGGCCGTGACAGGCATCGTCATCGACGGCGTCTCTGCTCAAGCCGCTTTATTGGTGTCGGTAGCTTTTGGCGTGGCGACTTTGGCAGTTGCCTGGGCCGCCATTGGCATCACTCCGCAGCTACCATTTGAGGCCAAAAAGGCATCAAACGATTCAACCGCAACAGAAAGCAGCGCAAAATGAGTGTCTTTGCAGTCACCTACCACTATTCGGCAAGCTCTGAGGCTCTGGCTGAGTTGCGCCCGACTCACCGCGAGTTCACCGGTGCCCTCTATGACCAGGGTGTGTTGCTCACCAGCGGCCCGTTCATTGACTATGCCGGAGCACTGCTGCTCGTCAAGGCTGAGTCGGCCGACGAGGTTTCAGCGATTCTCGACAACGACCCTTTTGACATCGCTGGCTTCATCGGCGAGCGCGTCATTTTGCAATGGAACCCACTCAACGGCCCGTTTAAGGATCACGCATGACCTTCAACATTTCTGACAACCCGCTCATCACGCTGAACAACGGCCAACATGTGCCGCAGCTTGGTCTTGGCGTCTATAAAGTTCAACAAGACGTAGCCGTGCACGTGGTTGAAGCAGCAATTGAGCGAGGATACCGTCGCATCGACACCGCAGCCCTCTATGACAACGAGGTTGAGGTTGGTGCCGGCATTCGTCGAAGCGGTATCGGTCGCGAAAACATTTATGTCACGACCAAGATTTGGAACGACCGCCAAGGTTATGACAATGCGCTCGAAGCAATCGACGAAAGTCTGATGCGCCTCAACATTGATTACATCGACATGTTGTTGATTCACTGGCCAAGCCCAGCCCAAGCAAAGTTTGTCGAAACCTGGTCAGCCTTTGAAAAGGCTCTCGAAGGTGGCAAGATTCGCGGTATTGGTGTGGCAAACTTTCAGCCCTGGCACCTCGACGAACTGATTGCCGCTGGCAAAGATGGTCGCACCAAAGGCACGGTTCCGGCATTGAACCAGGTTGAGTTGAACCCAACTTTTGGGCAAGATGCCCTTCGCGCCTACGACACTGCCCACGGCATCGCAACCGAAGCGTGGGCTCCGATTGCCCGCGGAACTTTGACCAACGACCGCGTTTTAGCTGAAGTCGGCGCTAAACACGGCAAGAGTGCAACGCAGGTTGCCATTCGTTGGCACATTCAACTGGGCAACCTGGTTATTCCTAAAACCACTAACCCAGACCGCATGGCCGAGAACATCGATGTGTTTGACTTCTCACTAGACAGCGAAGACCTGTCAGCAATCGCCGGGTTAGAAACAGGCGAGCGCAACGGCCCTGACCCAGATAGGTTTTAGAACACCATGAGAGTTTTGATTTCAGGAGCATCAGGGCTAGTTGGCACTGAGGTTCGCAGGCAACTGCTAGAGCAAGGGCATGAGCCGATTTCACTAGTGCGCCGAGCTGCACGAAACGCCACCGAGGTCAGCTACGACCCCACCAAAGGCCTGCTTGACCCAAGCGTGATGGAGTCGATCGACGCCGTGGTGAACCTAGCAGGCGCAACCACAGGCAAACTGCCTTGGACCAAGGCTTATAAAAAAGAACTGATCGCCTCTCGCGTTGAAACCACTCGCCTACTGGTCTCTGCAATCCTGGCCGCTAAGAACCCTCCAAAGGTTCTAGTAAGCGGCTCGGCGTCAGGCATCTATGGTGACGCTGGCAACGAATGGTTGACCGAAGAGTCACCTGTGGGCACCGGTTTCTTGGCTGAGCTGGCAAGCGCATGGGAGGCCGAGGCGCTGTTGGCTTCGAGCAAAACCCGTGTTGTTTTGGCGCGAACCACCATGGTCATGTCGCGCAAACTTGGCGCCCTCGGTCGCCTGCTACCTCTAGTTCGCCTCGGCGTTGGCGGCCCGTTGGGCTCGGGCAAACAGTGGTGGGCGTTTATCAGTTTGGTCGATGAGGCAGCTGCCATCATCCACTTGATAAATCACTCAGAAGCATCTGGTGCCTATAACTTGACTGCCCCTCAACCGGCCACCTGCGGCGAAGTAGTTCGCGCGTTGGGCAAAGCTTTGCACCGCCCAACCATCGTGCCCGTGCCGGCTTTTGCATTGCGCTTGGCGTTTGGCGAGGGCGCCGACGAGCTGCTTCTTTGCAGCCAAAAGATGTCTGCCGATCGCCTCTTGGCAACCGGCTTCACCTTCAAACACCCTTCGCTGCAAGATGCAGCCGAATGGTCGGTTGGTCTCGACTAACTCGAGGCA
>JBDLVN010000028.1:0-3148 GCA_039804775.1 Actinomycetota bacterium | reverse complement strand
CGATGGTCGATTTGAAGCTGCATGAGATTCCGCACTTCAAAGTGCTCGACGCTAACCCTGTTGAGTGGATCACCGACCAGCTCGGCCAAAACCAGGTTGTGGTGTTGGCAACCGAGGGTCACGGCACTGCTGAGCGCATCGCCGAGTTGCTGGCCGCAGCTAAAGTCACGGCCAAGGTCGTCGAGACGCTACCCGCTAAGTTCGAGCCAAAGACCGCCTACCTGGTGCAGGCGAGCGTGCGCCACGGTTTCACCTCACTCGATGCAGCGCTTATCTTGATCACAGAGAGCGAGTTTTTTGGCAAGAACTCGGCCTATGTTAGCCCGCAGGGTCGCAAGTTGGCTGCGCGTCGCAAGGGCGCAGCGGTTGACCCGCTAACGCTCAAGGCCGGCGATTATGTGGTGCACGAGGTGCACGGCATCGGTCGCTTCAAAGAGCTTGTTACACGTCGCAACGGCATTGGCAAGCAACAGGTGCTTCGCGAATATTTGCTTATCGAATATGCGCCGAGCAAGCGCGGCCACCCTGGCGACACCCTGCACGTGCCAACTGACCAGCTCGACCTATTGACGCCTTATGTTGGTGGCGAGGCTCCGGTGCTGAGCAAGATGGGTGGCACCGAGTGGGCCGCCACTAAGAGCCGCGCTCGCAAGGCTGTGCGCAAGCTGGCGATTGACCTCGTCAAACTCTATAGCGCTCGCATGAAGTCGCGCGGCCACGCTTTTGGCCCCGACACCGCTTGGCAGCACGAGCTTGAAGAAGCTTTTAGTTTTGTTGAAACCGTTGACCAAATGACCACCATCGAGGAGGTCAAGCGCGACATGGAAAGCCCCGTGCCGATGGACCGCCTCTTGGCTGGCGACGTTGGCTATGGCAAGACCGAGGTTGCAGTGCGCGCAGCTTTCAAGGCCATTCAAGATGGCAAGCAGGTTGCCATGCTCGTGCCAACCACTCTGCTGGTGCGCCAACACACTGACACGTTTGAGCGACGATTTGCGGGGTTCCCTGTCAACGTGCGTTCGTTGTCGCGCTTTCAGACCGCCAAAGAGGTCAAAGAAACCATCGCTGGTCTTGCCGATGGCACGGTTGACATGGTCATTGGCACGCACAGATTGCTTAGCGACGCGGTCAAGTTCAAACAGCTTGGCCTCATCATCATCGATGAAGAGCAGCGTTTTGGCGTTGAGCACAAAGAGAAGCTCAAAAACCTTAAAAACAACGTGGATATTCTCTCAATGTCAGCAACGCCGATTCCGCGCACTCTTGAGATGGCTGTGACCGGCATTCGCGAGATGTCAACGCTGACCACACCGCCCGAAGATCGCCACCCAATCTTGACCTACATCGGTGCCTACAACGACCAACAGGTTGCTGCCGCGATTCGTCGCGAGTTGATTCGCGAGGGCCAGGTCTTCTTTGTTCACAACCGCGTGAGCACAATCGAGAAGGTTGCAAACGACATCGCAGCTCTCGTGCCCGAAGCTCGCGTTGCTATCGCTCACGGCCAAATGAGTGAGAACGAACTTGAGCAGGTAGTGGTTGATTTTTGGGAGCGCAAGTTTGACGTGCTTGTCTCAACGACGATTATCGAAACCGGCATCGACATTCCGAACGCGAACACCCTTATTATTGACCGCGCTGAAAACTTTGGGCTCAGTCAGTTGCACCAGATTCGCGGCCGCGTGGGTCGCGCCCGTCAGCGCGCTTATGCCTACTTCTTTTATTCACCCGATAAGCCGCTAACCGAAACCGCGCACGACCGACTTGCAACCATCGCAGCCAATAATGAGCTCGGCTCAGGCATGCAGATTGCCATGAAAGACCTTGAGATTCGCGGCGCGGGCAACCTTCTCGGTGGTGAACAGTCGGGCCACATCGAAGGCGTTGGCTTTGACCTCTATTTGCGCATGATCAGTGAGGCCGTTGCTGACTTCAAAGGTCAAAAGATTGAGGCACCTGCCGAGCTCAAACTCGAGCTACCAGTTGACGCGCACATTCCTACCACCTACGTTGACAGCGACCGCCTGCGCCTCGAGGCATATCACAAGCTCTCGGCGGCCTCTGGTGAGAGCGGCTCGCGCGCAGTGCTCGACGCAATTCTTGACGAACTCGTTGACCGTTATGGGCCGGCGCCAGCGCCTGTTATCAACCTGATTAACGTCACCGAGCTTCGCCAGCAAGCTAACCGTCTTGGCCTCAAAGACGTCAATGCTCTAGGCAACGCTGTGCGCCTTAGCCCGGTTGAGCTCACCGAAGCCGACCAGGTTCGCCTCACGCATTTGTTCCCAGGCACAAAGTACCTTCAAACCGCCAAACTACTGACGCTGCCGGCCCCGAAAGACATCAACTATGAGCCGCTTCGCGACCAGGCCATCATCGACTACATGTGGGCGCTGTTGGCGCGAGTGTTCGTCGCGCCTAAGGACTAGGCGCTTTTCTGCAATTCGCGTTTTGGTTTCGCTGTAGCAGAAATCCTTGATGCCGGGGGCTTAGTGGGACGGTATTCGACTTCGATTCCAAGTTGTGCCAAAAGTTTTTGCTGGGTGTCAAACGTCGGGTTTGTCTTGCCCTTTTCGAGCCTGCAAAGATCGTGTTGTTGCATGCCGACCAACTTTGCTAGTGCCCGCTGCGATAACCCAGCCTCTTGCCTTGCGCGCTTCAGGGCGTTTATGAAGTTCAACTTGCGAGCCCATAAAACGGCTGCAACGTCTAGTTGACGAGCGAAAGCAAGTTCCTGTGGCGTTGCTTTGGCTTCAATCTGATCCCAAAGCCCATCCATAACAGCTTTGCTCATTTTTGCCTCCTTGCTTTTATGAAACACTAAAACACATCATTTTGCAACAGCCAGGCTCGATAGATCCCAACTGATTTGCCAATTTCTGCCTGTTGTTTTCTGGGGCTTGGGTCGGCGCCTTTGTCATAGCCCGACAAAACAAGCAGCGATTCGTTGCTTAATTCTGCGAAGAATACCCTCAGCAAAATTAGACCTGGGACCGCGCTTAATGATTTGGGTTTTTCGGCCCTTGCTGTTTTCAGCGCTTCTTTCAGAGTTTTGCCGATTCTTAATTCACCCAGCCCTGAATGCAGTTGCTTGACGAGCTTGCGGGGCAGATGTCGAATGTCGCTAGTCTCGCCAACCAAAGTCAGC
>JBDLVN010000027.1:0-4458 GCA_039804775.1 Actinomycetota bacterium | reverse complement strand
GCACATCAGTGTTGCTCAAAATGAACGCCGACCGCGTGCTCAAGCGACTCGGCATCGAAGCCCTCGTCGAAGCTACCGACATCGAAACCGCAAACGCCACTCGCGACGCGCAAATCTTTCTGACAACTGCGGGCCTTGAAGCGCGAATCGTCAAGGGCGCTGCCGAAGTGATTGCAATCGAGAAGGTTTTTGACCTCGAAGAACTCAGCGACAAGCTGAGCGCTGCGTTGCTTTAGTCCATCGGCGCCGGCACATCAGCACGGGCACATCAGTTCTAGCCCAGCAATTCTTTCATTGCCGCAGTGATTCGGGCCAAGCTTGCCTTGGCGTCGGCAGCTGTTTTGCCCTCTGCCTGCAGATAACACTTGAGCTTTGGTTCGGTGCCAGAAGGTCTCACAATCACACGAATTGGGCCAGCCAACGAGTCTGCTGCGATGCTGTCGAATCGCAAGCCCTCGGTCGGTGGCAAGCCGTTTGCGCCTTTGGCCAGGTCAGTAACTTTGATTGCAGCGCCAGCAAGATCGGTCGGTGGTTCGCTGCGCAACCGAGCCATGGTCTGACCAATAATCGAAAGGTCAGTAACGCGAATCGAAATCTGCCCGGTGGCAAAGAAGCCATATTTGGCTCCAAGCTCGGCAAGCAAATCGTCAAGCGTTTTGCCCTCGGCCGCCAAACGGTTGACAATGCCAGCCATTAACACAGCTGCCGAGATGCCATCTTTGTCGGGAACAACCTGCGGGTCGATGCAGTATCCCAGAGCTTCTTCAAAGCCAAACTGCAGGTTTGGCACCTTAGAGATCCACTTGAAACCGGTCAAGGTTTCAACAAAATCAAGACCGTTTGCCGCGGCGACTTTGGCGAGTGCCGAGCTTGAAACAATCGAGCATGCCAATGCGCCAGCAGAGTCGGATGCGCCAGCAGAGTCGGATGCGCCAGCCGCGCCAGCCGCGCCAACCGTGTCAGCTGCGCCAGTCACGCTTACCGCTCCCGTCGCCCCAGCGGCGGCAACCCGGCCCGCAATTTCGTCAGCCAGAATCAACCCAACTTCGTCGCCGGTTAGCTTGCGCCAGCCGCCTGCGCCGCCCTCGTTTGCGGTGGCATCTGCAACGGCCACTGCCAAGCGGTCGGCGTCTGGGTCGTTCGCCAAAATCACTTGAGCGCCAACCGCGGTGGCTTTGGCAAATGCCAGGTCAAGCGCGCCTGGCTCTTCAGGGTTGGGGAATGCTACGGTCGGGAACCGACCGTCGGGGTGAAGCTGCTCGGCCACGGTTTCAAGCGGCTCAAAGCCAGCCAGCGCCCACAGCGGTTCGACGGTTGCCCAACCGACGCCGTGCATTGCTGTGTAAGCCATCTTGACCTGCTTAGCCTTCGGGTCAAGCGGCTGAGCCCACTTGGCGGTTGCCTCTCGGTAGGCCAAGCGAGTTTCTTCGCCCAAAATGTGAACGTTTGATGCGCTCGCCAGGTCGTCGATTTTTGCAATCTCATCAAAGGTCAAAGTTGCTGCCACGTTTTCGATGGCGGCTGAAATCTCTTTATCGACCGGGGCGATGATCTGTGAGCCACCGTTGCTACCGCCCAGATAAACCTTGTATCCGTTGTCTCTTGGAGGGTTGTGGCTCGCGGTGACCATGACACCAGCCGAGAGGCCAAGATGCTTCACTGCAAATGCGAGTAGCGGGGTTGGGGCGAAACCGTCAAAAAGGTGAACGGTGATTCCAGCCGCAGCAAAAATAGCCGCCGAGTCGGCTGCAAAAACATCGCTGTTGATGCGACCATCGAAACCGATGGCAACAGTTGGCTTTTCAAAATTGGCATTCATATAGGCAGCTAGACCGGCGGCTGCCTGCGCGACCAAAACCCGGTTCATGCGGTTCGGGCCAGCGCCGAGTTCGCCGCGCAAACCGGCCGTGCCGAAACCAATGCGTGAACCAAATCGGTCGCGCAGCTCAGCAAGGTCGGCTTTGCTGCCGGCTTCAACTTTGGCAATCAAGGTGTCGAGCTCAAAGCGAGTTTCGGCATCTGGGTCTTGAGCCAGCCAAGCTTTGGCTGCGGCAACAAGTTCGACTACTTCGGCGAATGACATGGAATCCTCGTTAAATTTGCAGCGCTCGTTAAGTGCGTTTTAGAGTTTGGTGACAATCTGGGCGAGCAGAGCGCTGATGCGACCCTCGGCTTCGCGGCCAGCGTCGATAACCTCTTGGTGGCTAAGCGGTGTCTTCTGAATTCCAGCAGCGAGGTTGGTCACAAGCGAAAGACCCAGAACCTCCATGCCAACTTGGCGGGCGGCGATTGCCTCGAGCGCGGTTGACATGCCAACCACGTGGCCGCCCATCACCTTTGCCATTTGAACTTCGGCAGGGGTTTCATAGTGTGGGCCGCGAAACTGAACATAAACGCCGTCTTCGAGGGTGGCGTCAACGGTGCGAGCCAACTCGCGCAACCGGTGCGAATACAAGTCGGTAAGGTCAACAAAAGTTGCGCCCTCGAGTGGACTGTCGGCGGTGAGGTTGATGTGGTCGCTGATCAAAACCGGTGAACCAGGCTTGATGGTCTCGCGAATGCCACCGGCACCGTTGGTCAAAATCATGGTCTTGACACCGGTTGCCGCAGCGGTGCGCACACCGTGCACAACTCGGCGCACGCCGTGACCCTCGTAATAGTGAGTGCGAGCACCCAGAACAAGCGCGTGTTTGCCGGTTGGCAACAAAATTGAGCGGATGGAGGCCACATGGCCCTCAACAGCTGGCGCCAAGAAACCAGGCACCGAGGCCGCCGGAATGCTCGCCACAGTTTCACCCATGAGGTCGGCGGCTTTTGCCCATCCGCTGCCCAAAGTCAACGCAATATCGTGACTTGCCACGCCAGTTTTTTCGGCGATAACGGCAGCCGCTTCGAGAGCAAGGTCGAAAGGTTCGCTTGAACCGTGGTTGTGCAGGTTCTCAAAAATATTGTTCATCTTTTGAGTCTAGTTGTCTCGCAGTTTGTTGTTTTGGCAGGTCGGGTTGTGGTTTTGCGCCACAATTGAACTGTGAGTGAATCAAGCGCGGCTACTGTCAAAAAGAACCATCACATCGTCATCATCGGCGGTGGCCCGGGTGGTTATGAAGCTGCCTTAGCCGGTCGTCAGCTCGGGGCCGATGTCACCATCATTGAGAGCAACGGCATTGGCGGCAACGCTGTTTTGACCGACGTTGTGCCTTCTAAAGGCCTGATTTCAACCGCCGACGCGGCGAACAACGTGAAGCGTGCCGAAAAGCTCGGCATCGGCTTCACCATTGATGGCAAAGACGTTCACCCGAAGATGAAGATTGATCTCGGCGCGGTGAACGAGCGTTTGCTCGCCATGGCCCACGAGCAGTCACAAGAAATGCGCACCACCCTCGTTGATGCTGGCGTGCGAGTGCTAGCTGGCCGCGGCCGCCTCGACGGCAACCACCACGTAATCTTTGCACCAGCCGATGGCGGCGCAGAAGAGCGCCTTGAAGCTAAGACCATAATCGTTGCAGTAGGTGCTACACCACGCGAGCTGCCAGCAGCTAAACCAGACGGTGACCGCATTTTCACCTGGAAGCAGCTCTATGATTTGACCGAGCTACCAGAGCACATGATCGTCGTGGGCTCAGGTGTTACCGGTGCCGAATTTGCATCAGCTTTTCACGGCCTCGGCTGCGAAGTGACTTTGATTTCAAGCCGCGACATGGTTTTGCCAAGCCAAGACCAAGACGCCGCGGAGCTAATCGAAAACGTTTTTCGCAGCAAGGGCATGAACGTTCTCAACAAGTCGCGTGCCGACAAAGTTGTGAACACCGGCTCAGGTGTCGAAGTCACATTGGGCGATGGCACGGTCGTCAAAGGCTCACACTGTTTAATGGCCGTCGGTTCGATTCCGAACACCACAGACTTGGGTTTGGTTGAGGCCGGCGTTGAACTCACCGAGTCAGGTCACATCGTCACCAATAAGGTTGCTCGAACCTCACGTGCAAACGTTTATGCGGTCGGCGACTGCACAACTTTTTTTCCGTTAGCAAGCGTCAGCGCAATGCAGGGCCGAACCGCCGTGTTTCACACCATGGGCGACGTTGCCATGCCCACCCAGATTCGCAACGTCTCGGCCAACGTTTTCACCTCGCCAGAAATCGCATCGGTGGGTTGGTCACAGGCCGCACTTGAAGCCGGCGAGGTCAATGGCCACGTTGTGAAGTTCGACCTGCCTTCAAACCCTCGCGCCAAAATGATGGGCTTGCAGTTCGGTTTCATCAAGATCATCGCCTCAACCGGTGGCACCGTAATCGGTGGTGTTGTCGTTGCCAAGTCGGCATCAGAGCTGATTTATCCAATTGCAGTCGCCATCGAAAACCGATTGACCGTCGATGAGTTGGCCCGCACCTTCACGGTTTATCCGTCGCTGTCGGGCACCATCATGGAGGTCGCGCGGGCGCTGCACACGCCAAACGTTTA
>JBDLVN010000026.1:0-5171 GCA_039804775.1 Actinomycetota bacterium | reverse complement strand
GATGGCGTGCACCCATTTGATCGCATTATTTTTTGCCAAGCGAAAGAACTTCAAGCAACTCTGTTCACGGTCAATAAAACGATAATCAACTTAGGGCTCGACTGGGTTGTCGACGCCAGGGTTTAGTTTCCGTTGCACCCAGATTGCTAACAAAATCACTGCAGTGTGTTTGTCCACATTCTCAGAGTGGACTAACTGGACTAAGCCATTTATCGTTGCAGTATGAGACGTGTGTACAACATGCATGAAGCTAAGACAAACTTTTCGAGGCTGGCCGACGAAGTAGCGGCCGGCGATGAGGTCGTAATTGCACGTGCAGGAAAGCCGATTATGAAACTCGTGGAATATGTTGAAGAGCCAGCAAAACGCAAACCAGGTCTCTTGAGAGGGCTGATAGAGCCAGTCTCAAAAGAAGACTGGCAAAAGATGGACGAAGAGATCAGGGCTAACTTCGCCGAGGATGAACTTTGGTAAAAAGAGTTTTAGCTGACACTCACGTTGCGATTTGGTTTGCCAGCGCACCAGAGCTGCTCTCGAAGAGCGCCTTAGGCTTGCTAAACACCTGTAACGAACTATTTCTTTCGACAATTTCGCTTGCCGAAATCGAAATGAAGAAGGCTAAAGGCAAGGTCAAAATGGATTCCGTTTCGGTGCCTGACTTAGAACCTGTAGGTTTCGAAATTGTGAATTTCGACGCCGAAGCTGCGTCGGCAATGGTCCGCTTCAACTATTTAGCCAACCACGACCCGTTTGACTGGCTGCTATTGGCGCAGGCAGCAAGTCTCGATGCAACCTTCGTCACAGCAGACCGAAAGCTTTTGAGTTTGGGTCTCGCTTGGGTGATCGACGCTGAGGCTTAAGCTGTGAAGCCCTCGACGACACCAACAACCGTCGCATCGCCCACAACATTTGGGCGAATGACCGGCACGCCGGCTTCTTCGGCTATGAGGGCAGCGGCTGCCCAGTCATATTCTTTGATGTCGCGCTCGAAGTAGGCGTCGAGCACTCCTTCGGCAACGTGGCACATGTCGATAGCGGCGGCACCGTTGCGGCGTAGGTCTTGAAAGCCGACCATAAGTTTGGTTACTTCGGCCAGTTGTGAAGGCCTGATGTCGGGCGAATAACTAAAGCCTGTAGCCATGATGCGGCTTTTGCGGTCGGCAGGCGGGCCGGTCAGTTTGGTGGTTTGACCGTCACGTTCGACGAACGAGCCTTGGCCTTTGGCTGCATACCAAACCGTGTTTAGCTCGGGGGCTACGACTGCACCGACAACCCATTCGCCGGTTGTGATGTCTTGAGCGCCAACACTGCAAGCATAAAAAGGTAGGCGGCGCATGTAGTTGATAGTGCCGTCGAGAGGGTCGATGCTCCATCGAACTTTAGCGCCTTGGCGGTCATCCGCTTCGTATTCTTCGCCCGTGATCGTGTCATTAGGGCGGGCTTGGCGAATGGCGTCGCGCACGGCGCGCTCGCTGGCAAGGTCGGCTTCGGTAACAAAGTTGTTGATGTCACCCTTGGTGTCAAAAGTGAGCGTGCTCTGCTTGCGATAGCCCACGATGATGTCAGCGCCAACGTGCGCTGCCTTTAGGGCAACGGCCAGAAGCTCTTCGAGATTCAGAGTTGATTTGAGGCTTGGGCTGGGGTTTAGGGCTTCGTTCACCCCTTGATTTTAGCTGGCTGACACTTTGTCAGAGCGCAAAAATTACATACGCATAACGTTGCACCATGAGAAGAAATTTGATGCAGGCTATAGCGACGTCGGTGATTTTTATGTTGGCATTTGGCGCGGCAGTTGCCCCGGCCAACGCTGCGACAGCTTCTAAGGGCAGTGCCATAACCGCCAAGGGGCCAAAGGGTCAAACCCTCAGAGTTGCGGTCACCAAAAACATCAAAGATGGCACAGCCGTTTCGGTGGTTGGCAAAGGTTATGACGTGAACACCGGCATCTATTTGACCTATTGCGTTGTGCCTAAAAAGGGCAAACGCCCAGAGATCTGCGGCCCCTTTGACGTCACCGGGCAGAGCAACGACAGCTATTGGATCTCTAACAACCCACCCATTTATGCAGCGCTGTTTGTTGACCATTTTGGGCCAAAAGGCACATTCAAACTGAGCATCAAAGTGAAGCGGTTCATAGACAGTTATGACTGCAAAAAAGTGCAGTGCGCCGTGCTCACGCGAGCCGACCACACTGCCAGCGGCAATCGAAGTGCCGACCTAATCGTGCCCGTAACCATCAAATAGTTTTCAAAAGTTTGCCCAACAAAGAAGAAAGAGAACAATGAAAAAGATCACTCAAACCGCAGTAGCTTTTTTGGCTCTAGCGCTGTCTGCTTCAGCTCTAACAGCTGCCCCGGCACAGGCGGCCGATGCTTTCAGCGTCACGCTCTCAGCGAGCACCGACTTGGTGCGCTCGGGCGATAACCTCACAGCTACCTTGGCGGGTGTGCCCTCGGGTGAAGGTGTTTATGTTGAGTTTTGCGCTGCACCAGCTGTGGCTGGTTCGCGACCGACCGCTTGCCTTGGTCAAGGCGCGTGGGCAACGCCAAATAGTGCCATGTGGAACTATGGTGCGGTTGACATTGCTGCCCCCGTTGCAGTTGCAGTTCAGCAAAGTTTTGTTGCAAGCGACCAGTCAAATGTGAACTGTGGCGATGCAGTGTGCGGCGTGTTTGTGCGTCGCGATCACCTAAACGGTGCCGACACAGCACTAGACACTTTTGTGCCAGTGAGCTTTGCGCCGGTCTTTAGCGTGACTCTCTCGAAAAGCACCGTTTTGGTGCGAGCCAACGACAGCATCGACGTGACCGTTGCAGGCTTGACTGGCACCCAGGGCGTCTATGCGCGCTTGTGCGAAGCCCCAGCCGTGGTTGGCCATCGCCCAGAAAACTGCTTTGGTCAGGGCGACTGGCTAACTCACGACCCAGTGATGTTGAACTACGGTGCTTCGAGCGCAGCCACCCCCGCGCCGCTTGCCGTGCAGAGCAGTTTTGCCGTTGGCGATGCAACCGTTGACTGTGGCGTTGTGACCTGTGGTGTGTTCGTGCGACTTGACCACACCGACCCAACAAACACCAGCCTTGATACTTTCTTGCCATTGACCTTCGCCCCAGCGCCGGTCTTGACAACGCCAGCACCAGCACGAACCGTGGCCTCGGTGATGAAGCACAAGAAGCACCTGGTGCTGAGCTTGTTGGGCAAAAAAGGTGACAAAGTAGTGATCTTGATTGGCAACCGTCGCATCGTCACCACTTTGGGCCGCGCTGACGCGAGCCTCAAGTTCGCCGCACCAAAGAGCAAGTCGGTTAAGGTGCTTGTGAAGGTTGCAGGCAAAACCCAGTTGAATAAAAAGATTAAGCTCAGCTAGTTTGGGCGCCGGTGATGCCGGCCATGGCAAAGGCTTCGAGTGCTGCGGCTTCACGCACAAACTCGGAGCCTTCGTCAATTCTTTTTGCAGCCGTTGAAACCGCAGCAAAAATCATGTGAGCTGTGGGCGTAGGGTCTTTTAGACCCATGGCTTTCAATGGGCTTAGCAGTGTGAGCATGAAGTGCCCGTGCATCGCGCTGAGCATTCCGCGCTTTTCGGTAGGCAGGCGATCAAAGCTAATCTCACGAATTGCTCTGTGGTCGGCGCCCGAAAGGTGCGCAAGTGAATAGTGCACCCAAATGCGAATCTGCTCGAGAGGGTCTTCGAAACCAGCCACTCGAGCATCGATTTCGTTAGAGAGGTCTGCCATCTCGTTGATCACAAGCTCGGCGAGCAAGTCTTCTTTTGAAGCGAAATATTGATATAGCGCCGGGCGTGAAAGGCCGGTTGCTTCAGCAACATTGGCCATAGAAACTGCGTCGATGCCGCGTGTTGCAATGAGAGTCAGCGTTGCTGACAGAATCTCATCTTCACGCTCATCGCGCAGGTTTGGCAATGTTATGCAACCTCTGTTGTTAGGCGCTCGACCAGCTCGGCATACTTGGCCGACGTTAGTTCAACGATTTCGGCAGGTAGGGCCGGTGGCGGTGTTTCGCTGTCGGTGTTCCAGTTATCGGCTAGCCAGTTGCGCACGATTTGTTTGTCGAACGAGTCTTTGCGGTCGCCACGAAGCCAGGCTGCTTTTGACCAAAAGCGGCTTGAGTCTGGGGTTAGCACTTCGTCGCCCAAAGTGATTTTGCCGTTTGCTGGGTCAACGCCGAACTCAAACTTGGTGTCGGCCAAAATTAGGCCCGCCTGCTCGGCTAGTTCTGAGGCGCGGTTGAAGATCTGCAGTGAGAGGTCGCGCAGCGCGTTGGCGTTGGTTTCGCCGATGAGCTCGATGACGCGTTCGAATGTGATGTTCTCGTCGTGGTCGCCAAGCTCGGCTTTGAAGGCGGGGGTGAAGATTGGCTCGGGCAGCTTGCCACCAAACTGCAAACCCTCTAGCAGCGGCACACCACAGATGGTGCCGGTTGCTAGGTAGTCCTTCCACCCCGAACCCGAGATGTATCCTCGCACGACACATTCGATGGGGAACATCTGCAGCTTCTTAGCCACCGTCGCACGACCAGCGACCTCGGCTGGCACCGGCACCTCTTGTGAAACGTGGTTTGGCACGTCGAGGCGGTCAAACCACCAGTTGGTGAGCTGGGTGAGGTATTTACCTTTTGACGGGATGGCCGGTTCAAGCACGTGGTCAAAGGCACTCACGCGGTCACTGGCAACCACCAAGATCAGGTGGCTGAGCGCAGGGTCAGTTGACTCATAGAGGTCGCGAACTTTGCCGCTATAGACGTGGCTCCATCCGTCGATTTTTAGAGGGGATGCACCTGCGGCACCGCCAACCGCCGCACTCACTGGGCGACTTTCTTGGCGATGTCTTTGCGATAGTGGCTGCCCTCGAGCTTGATGTGACCGATGGCTTCGTAGGCACGGTGGCGTGCTTGGGCAAAGTCGTGACCGACAGCAACGACGCTCAGCACGCGACCCCCAGTGGCCATCAGATGTTCAGGGCCTTGGGCTGTTGCTGCGTGGCAAATTTCGACGCCTTCTACGGCGGCTGCGTGGTGCAGGCCGTGTATTGGGCGGCTTGGGGCTGAGGTGTCTGGGTAACCCTCGCTGGCGAGCACCACGGTGATGGCAACGTCTTTGGTGAACTGCGGTTCTGGTGCAGTTTCGAGGTTGCCCATCGCGGCTGCATAAA
>JBDLVN010000025.1:0-62624 GCA_039804775.1 Actinomycetota bacterium | reverse complement strand
GGGCCAAACAACACGTTTTTGTTCACCTCAGGTGCAAACTTTGGCGTGCGACGTTCGCTGCCCTATGCAAACGGAATCATCGCAGGGCTCACAATAATGACTGTCGCTATTGCGGCAGGTTTGGGTGCGATTTTTGCCGCAGCGCCCGATGTTTATCAAAGCCTGAAGTGGGTGGGCTTTGCATACATCGTATATATCGCGGTTCAAATCGCGCGCAGCTCTGGCACTTCAGAAACTGGTGAAGCGAGATATATCGGCTTTGCGCGCTCGGTAGCGTTTCAGTTCGTCAACCCCAAAGCGTGGATCATCATGTCGGCTTTCATGGCGACTTTCGTTCACCTTTCAGACCCGCCGCTAACCTCAATAACCGTGTGTTTGGTGTTTCTCGCAGTGACTTGGCCGGGCGGAGTGATTTGGGCTGCCGGAGGTCAGATTTTGAGCAAGTGGCTTAGCAACCCAGCTCGCAGGCGAGCGTTCAACATCAGTGCAGCCGTGTTGCTCGTGGCTTCAATGATTCCGGTGCTGTTCATTCACTGACCGCCTTCTAGGCAGCGCGCCAGCAATACCAGGCAAGAACGCTTCGGTAGGGGCGAAATGACTCGCCCAGAGGCAAGAGCTCTTTTGCCTCAGGCATCGCCTCAAGCCCATAAATGTTTTGCCAGCCACGACGAACGCCCAGATCGCCGGTGGGCCAGACATCTAAGCGATGAATTTGGTGCATCATAAACATGTCAACCGTCCAGGGGCCGATGCCCCACAGGCTGTTGAGCTGGCTTGAGATCACCTCGTCGTCAAGCAGGTGAAGCCCCTCAAAGTCGATGGTGCCCGTGATCGATGCTTCGGCTAGCCCGCGAATCGTTTTGGTTTTAGCACCAGATAAACCAGCGGCGCGCATCACCTCGTCGGCCAAGCTCGCAACGTGAGCCGGCTCGAGCGTGCCACCACAGAGCTCAACTAACCGCGCATGAATAGTGTCGGCAGCCTTTACCGACAGTTGCTGCGAAACCACCGACTCGACGAGCGACTCAAAGTTGCTCACTGACGCGGGTTTGCTGCCGAGCGTGCAAAGCGGGTTAGCAGCAATCACGGTGGCAAGCAGGCGATCGCGCGCACTGAGCTCGGCTGCGATTGCGGTCATGTCGATTTGGTTGAGCATGTCACAAATCTACCGCTGCGCCAGCTAGCGTTTAACTCGTGATTCCTGTCTATTCAATCTCGAAGCCATTCTTGGCCCAAGCAGTTCTAGAGCTGGGTGTGCCACTTGATTCAAGAATTAGCGAGCATGTGCCTCAGCTGTCACCTACCTATGCCTCACGAACCATTGGCGCGCTGCTCAACCACACCTCTGGCCTTGCCGACTATGGTTTCTTGCCCGAATATCACGCGGCTGTTGAAGCCCGCGAGTCTGCCTGGTCGCGCGCAGAGTTGCTCGAACGGTGCCTAGTGTTCCCGCACGAGTTCGAAGGTTTTCAATATTCAAACGTCGGATACCTCCTGTTGCGCATGCTGGTCGAAGAGGCAACCGGCCTCGAATATTTCGAGGCGCTCGAGCAACTGGTTTTTGATCCTCTTCAAATTGACGCTTTTGCCAAGTGGGAGGAAGCCGCCGAAGTGGTGCCGGGTTATGACCCCAAATGGGTTTATTCGGGCACGTTCATGGGCGACCCCGCTAAAATCGCCGATGCTTTAGCGCAGCTCGTGAAGCACCGAAGCGAAACACTGGGGCTCAGCCGTGGCACAGTTGCGGTGCACCAAGAAAACACGGGTTTTGAAACACCGGGGTATGGCTATGGCCTGATGGTTGATGTTGATTCGCCTGAAGATAGCCCGCGTTTTGCCGGCCATGGCGGGGGTGGGCCCGGTTTTGGGCTAATGGCTCTGGTGAGCACCGAAACTTGCATCGGACGGCTGGAATATTCAACAAATGACTTTAATCAGACCGCAGCGATTCTGCGACTAAGGCGATATTGACCTGTGACACAAATCGAATTCACCACGCGAAAAGGGTTGCGCCCAGAAGACCTCAACGCTAACGGCACCTTTATTTGGTGGCAGCTTGCTGAAATGGATTGACGAAGAAGCAACAATTTTTGCAATCTTGCAATTAGGCAATCGCCGCGTGGTGACAAAAATGATTTCAGAGATCAACTTCGTTTCTTCTGCCATCAAAGGCGACATTATCGAAAAAGCATTCTCACAGTCGATCGCATTCCAAGCCAGTGACGGCTGAACCGAAAAGCACCGCCTTTATTCAAAGACTCAGACCTGACCAAAGAAGCTCGGCAATTTCACCGCGCGCATCTAATCGCGAACTAGACGCCTGTGTATTCCCACAGTTCTCATAGCAGATTCTCAGGCTTTTCATTTAGAATATGGTCAGACTAACCAAATTTAGAGGCGAGCGTGTAATGAACGAAAACCAGTTTGAAAACCCTAGCAATGCTGAGGTCGAGCGTGGCTTGGTAAGTCGCCGCACCGTTGTCAAAACTGTTGCATGGGGTGTGCCTGCGATTGCACTTGCCGTGGCCGCGCCTGCTGCCAGCGCTAGTGGCTGGAACGTTGTTCCATCGTCAATCAGCATTGTCACCCCAATTACTTTGCCTACATGGCCTACAGCCGTGAACGTCTTTAGCCAAACCCCTTCAAAGTCGTCTAACGCTGTGACCATGACGTTGCCGTCGACCACAGGAATTGCGGTCGGCGATTCGGTTTACATGTCGGGTGTGTCGGGCACCGGTTACAACGTCGCCGGCACTGGCACCCCGTTCCCGGTCACAGCGGTTACTGCAAGCACCGTTACCTTCACGGCAGCAGGAGCTACGGGCGCTGTGACAACAAAAACAACCCGCATTTCAGCGGTTTCTCGTGGCTCAGGTGCAAACACCGGTGTTCTCACGGTGACTGTCTCACCAGCCTTATCAGCTGCCTTCACCGCAGGCGAGTGGGTAACAATTGGTGGCCTGACCACCGCTGCCTGGAACGGAACCTACAAGGTTATGGGCCTAGTTGCAGGCGCCTCGGCTGCCCCAACCACAACTGTTTTCTCGGTGACAAACGTTTCGAACCCAACGGCTGCCCCAGCACTCGCAACAAACAACGCTGCGGTTCCGACAGGCGCAGTCACTGCCGCCTCTGGCAAAGTAACATTGACGACAGCCGCTAACACCTTTACGGTAGGTCAGCTAGTGAACGTGTCAGGTGTGGTTCCTGCTACCTACAACGGCACCTACCTGATCACCGACCGAACCAGCACATCGATTTCATACATGAACGCAACAACCGGCAACATTACGACTGCCGGCACAGCTTCGGCAAACTTCGTGAACAACGGCACCATGATTCCAAACACGCCAACGATGTTTTCATGGATCGGCGGCTCACCTTATAGCCCTTCATCGGTCTCATTTGTTGACAACGTAGGCCCTTACCCCTGGACGGTAACAGCCCAAACAGTGACTTATAGCTTCGACAGGTCTCTGACTGCCAACGCATTTTCACCAATCTATGCCATGCCGAGTTTTGAGCTTTATGGCTTAGCCGACGCCGACAGTACTGCTGCAATTGCAGCAAGTGAGACGGCTACGGCCAACTCGGTAGTTTTGTCGCAGGGTGTTGAAGTCTTGGCTGATGACGGTCGTTACTGGAGCTCTTCTGACCCCGACGTCAACGGTTCTGTTATTTCTATCGTGCTAACTGCTCTCACAAGTTACGAGGTGACTGGTGCAAACTCAACCATTTACCTACCTCGTGTGGGTATTAAGGCAACGGGCATGGCAGTGGCCAACGCGCACGTTAAACCTTTGAAATACACCTTGTCGTGGTCAGCGCCTTCGAACTCGATGACTCAACTCACGGGCTCGAACTTCTAGCCAACTTGCCGAGGCAATGCCTAGGTTAGATTCGCCGTTTGTCAAAACGCGCAAACATATAATTTTGACCGAACTAGGCACGGGCAAGGTTGTGAACCGATCCCATTTACTGACGCTATTGCGACTAGACCATCGTCTTTCACCGCGTCTTGAGATCGATTTTGACGAGCGACTTAAGCAGTGCGTCTCAGTGGAGGCAGGCTCCGACGGTTTTGAGTTAGCTAGCTTGATAGAAAAACACAATCTGAGTCACTCTGTAGCGACCTCTGCAAGTTTCTTGAATTTCTCTGAAGACTTGCGAACGTTGGTTGAAAACAACGCGATAACAGCTTCAAAGCAAGCTCTCGTTGTAGCCAATGAGATGACGAAACTATTTCGGCTGCTTGAATCACTGAAAATTGATGCACTCTTCTATAAGGGCGTCGCGCTTTCGATTAGAACCACTGGCACATTAGATGGCAGAGGTTCGGGCGACGTAGACCTTTTGGTTTCAGATGCCGACACCGTTGCAACCTCAAAGACTCTAATGTCACACAATTTCATTTCAGTGTTTCGAATCAGCCCAGAAAAAGGATGCAACTGGCGGTTCTTTAGCTGGCTCTATAAAGAGCTACCCTTTAGCTCATCACGAGTTCAGGTGGATTTGCACTGGCGTCTATTTCAAAGCGGTCACATATCGCCAAGTTTCAATGAACTTTATGCACGGCGATCCACGGTAGAAATATTCCAAACACGAGTGAATACTCTAAGCGATGCCGATTCGCTGATGTTGATGTGCCATTCCTTTGTCTCAGACGGTTGTCAGAGCCTCAAGCAACTCGTTGATATTCGAAGGCTCCAACTCATGGTGCAGGACCGGTTTGCCTCTGGCTATTCAAAGGGCATGAACGACGTGCAAAGGGCGATATTGAGATTTGCGCAGATAGCCTTTGACGATTGCGAAAAGCCTCTCGATGGTTTGACGGCATGTCAGCGTCGACTTTTAATCGAAGTGGTTAAAAGGTGGCACACGCCTGCGTCAATAGAAAATCAAGAAACCCACATTGTGTCAATGAAGATGCATCGACAGGCACTGTATTGGGCTGCGAAATCGGGCTATGCAAGCTTGAATGTGTTGAGATATCTGATGGGCCGGGTCTTCGAATTTAAGAATCAAGATTTCAACAACTCCAGAAATTTACTTTGGCGAGCCTTTCGTGCAGAAGTGTGGTTTCAGATTCGACACCGCAAGGCAAAATGAGCGAATTGCTGGTTGGGTAGGCGTTACCTACCCAGCAAAATCAAAATGAAAGCAAAAAATGAGCAACGAATCACAAGAAAATGAACTTCGCGTTCGAGCACTCGGCTCGATATTCGTGATTGACACAGAGAGATTCAACTCTGAAGATAAGGCACGCATTAGGACCATTTACAGTAGATGCCTTGCTGAACCAAATTTGGCCGATGATTCGGCAATACGAATAGTTCCAAAGTTCGATTTTGAACTATATCAAGATGTTTCGCTAGGCCAAACGGGCGTGGATGTCGTTCTGGCAGAAATTGTCACAGGTATCACCTTGTCTGCTCTTGAACACACAGACACAGAGCTGTTTTTGGTTCACTCGGCTGTTCTTGAGGGCGCAAATTCTGGTGAGGCAGTTGCCTTCGTCGCCCCATCAGGCGTTGGAAAAACCACTTTGGCCGCTACTTTAGGAGCGTCATTTGGCTACGTTAGCGACGAGACCCTCGCGGTCAACATTATGAGTGGCCAAATCGTTTCATATCAAAAACCCCTTTCGCAAATAGTCGCGGGAGCGCCAACAAAAAAGCAAGTGGGGCCAGATGAACTAGGGCTTCTAAAACCAAGCGACTCACTCAGACTGGGCAGAGTTTACTATTTAGACCGTCGTGACGATGCACCAGATGAGCCGCATGTGGCCGCTTTGCCTTGGCAGGAAGCCATCGAACTACTGGTTCCGCAAGTGAGCTATCTCACCCGGCGCAAAGAACCACTGAAAGACCTAATGACGTTCATCAAATGGGCGGGCGGCATTCAAAAGGTTGCCTACAATAGCAGCGAATCACTGGCGTATCTGCTCGATTCCGTCGGTCAAAATGAATCTGGGTCTGGGTCTGGGTCTGAATCCGAGTCGGCTGTTGGGGTTGAGATTTCAAATATCGAGCTACCAAAGAAGCTCGATATGTTTACCCTGGTTGTGCCAGGCCACGCAATAGCCGACCGTCCCCAAGACGCGCTTCTGGTCGATGGCCACCTTGTTGTGTTGGCTTTGGGGCAGGTGGTGGTTCTTTCTGATTTGGCATCCGCAATTTGGTTTGAACTTTTCAACGGCAGGAGTGTGCACGACCTGTGCGAGTTGCTCATAGGCGATCTAGGCGATGAGACTTTGGGGCGCGAAATAATGATCGAAAAGATTCACGAAACTTTAGCCACACTAGTGGCACTCGAAATGGTCGTTCTAGGGCAACCCGCAAACCAGAACTAGCGCGAGCAAATTCGGAATTGAAAAAAGGTGAGGAGTTCGGTTTCGGCCCATTTGTAGTTGCTGGGGGGAACCCCAGAGAACTCAACTCGAAAAACATCGACTCTGTGAGACTAAGCGAAGCAATCTAGGCATAATCGAAGTGATGAAAGAAATGAAGCGACGCGCAATTGTTGTCGAAGATGACAGCCTAACGGCTTGGTTAATCTCGACGGCACTTGAACGCGCAAATTTTGATGTTGTTACAGCGAGCAATGTCTCTGACGCAGTTCAAGCAATCGAAGATTTTGACCCTGATTTGGCGCTCATGGACATCTCTTTGGGTGATGGCCCCAGTGGGCTCGACCTTGCTCACATCGTGCGCAAGAGGCACCCTGAAATTGGGGTTCTGATTCTAACCAAACACCCTGATCCGAGAAGCGCTGGAGCCGGTGACGAGATTCCAGAGGGTTGTGGTTTCTTGCGCAAAGAAACTGTTGGAGACATGAAACTCCTCCTCGATTCGATTTCTATGGTTATGGCGAATAAATCGGTTTCAGTTCGTCAAGACCGAGACCCAGATCGCCCAATGGCTGCCTTGTCTGCTAAGCAGATTGAAATCTTAAGAATGTTGGCACAGGGCCTAACAAACTCAGAAATTGCGGCAAGGCTAGGCATAAGCAACTCTGCTATTGAGCAGCGTCTAACTGTTGTGTTCAAAGTTCTTGGCATCGCAGATATTCAAGGTGTGAGCCCTCGAGCCGAAGCTATGCGCATATTCATTTCTAACGCAGGGTTGCCGAATCGTGAAGACTAAGTCGAGAACTAATTTTCTTGACATTGCCAGAGTCGCAGTTGGCCCCCAACTATTTGGCTTGCAGGTGTTTCTTGGCACGTTTGTGCTTTCGCTGTTGATTCGCCTAAGTTCGATTCCTGGCGATCCCCAAGATCCATTTTGGCTGTCTGTTGTTGTCACGCTGGTGACACAAACCACAAGTTACATATGGCTGTTAGTTGTTACAAGACCTCTTTCTAAGCTGAAAGGCAAGTGGGTTTACCTCGCAGCTATTTCGGTTTTGGCCGTTGGTGTGATTCGTGGGCTAGTGATTCAAGGTCTTATAACAGAGAATGAGTCGTTCCTGACGTTCAAACTTCTAAATCGAATTGCATCTGGAACGGTTGTCGTTGGCTTTGGAAATCTGGCCATAAGTTACGTGGTTGGCGTCATGGCGAAGAGAATCAGCATTCTTCGCGATTTGCGACTGCAGCAGAACGAACTTTATGTTGCGCTAGCTACCAATCAAGCAACCGTTGACAATTGGCTTGACACACTTGTGGGTGATGTAAAAAAGCAGTTGCGCACCGCCCTAGGTTTCAAGAAAAAGATGTCTGGCAAGCAGTTGTCAGAGTCTGTAAATCGCGTGATTAATGATCTGGTGCGGCCGCTTTCGTATCACTTAACTTTTGAGAGACCTGAGAACCTTGTAGTGCAGCAGGCCGCAACTACAAATCAAAGCATTGTGCGCGATCTTTTGAGGTCATCGCTGAACATAGATTTTCAAACTAAGGCCTGGGCTGTTGCCGTGTTGGGATTCTTCTGGACGATTGTTCCAGCCCAACGAATTTTCGGCTTCTCAAGAATTTATCTAGTGTTGATTCCCGTGGCAATAGTCTGGATTTCATATTGGGCTACGGGTCATTTCATCAACCGCATCAAGGCGACGGGCTCGGTCGTGGCCAGGTTGGCTCTATATCTGTTGCTTTTGACTCTTGCGGCTTACCCCGCGGCATTATTAGCGCTGTCGCAAATGAGCTATGGCGACGATGAAGAAGTTGAACTTTTCGCTGCTGAAACTTCGATTGCACTAGCGCTGATCAGCATGACGATATCGTTATCAATAGCCACTTATCATGCCTCTCTTAATGATCAACGTCAGCTCGAAAATGTGGCTCTTGAGCTCAAATGGCTTGTTGCGCGCACACGGGCGCAAATGTGGGAACTTCAGCGTTCGGTGTCGAAAGTGCTGCACGGCCCGGTTCAGAGCTCACTGAGTGCAGCCGCGATTAGGTTAGACATGGCAGCGAAAGACACTGAGGTGTTGCCACAAATTGTCGAAGAATCTAAAGCCTCGATCAGCGCAGCAATTGAAGAGCTGTCTGCGCCGATTAAGAAAAACCAAAGTTTGAGAGCAGGGCTAGAGCAGGTTTCGCAGGGGTGGAACGGCATATGTAGTGTGTCGGTGCGCCTACCGAATGAAATAGAGACTCGCATCGAAGCAGATAGCAGTGCCTCGCGCGTCGCGCTCGACATCGCACAAGAGGCGATTTCAAACGCGGTCCGACACGGTGGTGCATCGGTGGCAGAAGTAACCCTAGAGTCTTCGGGTGAAAGCGAAATCACTCTCACAGTTCGAAACGACGGAAAACCTGCTCCGCACAAAATAAAAATTGGTTTGGGCACAAACCTGCTTGAAGAGTGCACATTATCTTGGTCGCGAATTAGTGATTCGCTGGGCACTACACTAACCTGCAGACTGCCGGTGAGCAGATAAGTTTTAGCCGTGCAGAGTTCGCACTTCAACTTTGCGATTGCATGCCTTAGAACCAGCCGCGGCTAGACATTCTGCTTCGGCGCGGTCGGTGGCCTTGATTAGCCAAAAACCACTCATAAACTCGGCGTTGTCAACGAGCGGCCCTGGATTTGCAATGCTCTCAGGCTGCCGATTATCAATCACAACTGAATTTTCAGGCGCATCGATTCCGCAGGCAATGATCCAGTGCCCTTTCGCCTCCAACATCTCGTTAAAGGCATCTATTGCTTCCATTTCGTCAGCGCTACCTGAGTTTGAGCGACTATCGATAACAGCTAACAAAAATCTCATAAATAAATCTTCGCCCACGGGGCAACCTGTCGTTAGCAATAAATTTCAAATGTTGCAAAACAGAGATACTTGTGGAATGCAAGAAAAAAATATGGGCAACCTCCTCGTGATAGGTCAGTTCACCCTGCTCGGCGCTCTAATCGCTCTGCCAAGTGGCAAAGACTGGGCTGTGGTCGAGGCGACAAATTTGGCTGGGTTTGCGTTGCTGACCGTTGGCCTTGTGATTGCATTCGCCGCAATATTCAAACTCGGCAAGAGCCTCTCTGCAAACCCTGTTCCATTAGAGAAAGCCGAGCTCAAGACCGATGGGCTTTATGGGCTGGTGCGGCATCCGATCTATTTAGGTTTCTTGCTTGGTGCGGTTGGCTTGGCTATTCGATCGGGGTCAGTTTGGTCGCTATTACTGCTTATTGCACTGGCTGTGCTTTTGAACTTCAAGGCACGTTTCGAGGAGCGCCTTTTGCTTGCAAAATTCGTGAGCTACAAAGAATATGCAACTCGGGTAGGTCGTCTGGTTCCTGGGCTTGGCAAACTGAAGAACTGATTGGTTTAGGCTTCGAATATGCAATCACCTGCAATGTACCTGCGTGGGGTCAGACACCCCGAGGCGTTCCACGGCGCTGGCAAAAAGAACGGCTTTTTCGAAGGCTGGTATGTCAAAATCGTCAGCGCTGACCAATCACAGCGTTGGGCTGTTATTCCCGGCATCTTTCGCGGGCTTTCGCGTGGCGATGGAGATGAAGCGGGCACCGTGGCTGGCGAGGGCTCAGGTTCGGGTTCAGGTTCGGGTTCACGCAGCACCGACGTTGCATTCGTGCAGGTGCTCGATGGCAAAACCGGCAGGTCATGGTTTCACGAGTTTGACGTTGCAGAATTTGCAGCTGACACACGCTCATTCAGCGTTCGAGTCGGCGATAACCACTTTGACGCGCAGGGCGTCACCCTTAATCTGCCACAACTAAAAGGCCGCATCGAATACTCGTCGACGATTGACCCGTGGCCGGTGACGCTTGCTTCGCCAGGAATCATGGGCTGGTACGGTCTGGTTCCGTTCATGGAGTGTTTTCACGGCATCGTCTCATTCGGTCACGGCCTCTCTGGCCACCTAGAAGTTGAGGGTGACGAGGTTGATTTCGGCAACGGTCGCGGTTACATCGAAAAAGATTGGGGCAGGGGGTTCCCTGCCGGCTACATCTGGATGCAAACAAACCACTTCGCGACAGCTCCCGATGCGTCGTTAATTGCATCGGTTGCAATCATTCCCTGGCTCGGCTCGGCTTTTCGGGGCTACATCATCGGCTTCAAACACAGCGGCAAACTCCACAAGTGGACTACCTATAACCGCTCACATGAGCAGGCCTTGGTGATCGATGACACACACGTGCGATGGACTGTCACCGGGCCTGATGGAACGCTCGAGATGTCTGGCGAGCGCGCTGTCGGCGGTTTGTTGCATGCTCCCCTGCGCTCAGCCATGCATCAGCGCGTCGAAGAAACTATGCTCGCAACCGTTAGCGTGCGCCACCTTGACGACTCTGGTGCGGTCATTTTTGACGATGCAGGCACAAGTGCGGCGATGGAGGTCTTTGGCGACCTTCCTAGGCTGCTCAGCATTAAGTAGTTCAATGCGAATGTGGGCGAGCCACAACCAGCATTCGCGGGGTTATTTAGCCGCGGACCAAAGGCACGGTGATTTCGGCAGCCGAAATGCGGTCAGCGCCAAAGGTGTTGATTAGTGATTCTGCGGGGTGACCAATAGCGATGCCATAGAGCAACTTGTAGCCCTTAGGCACATTGAACTCTCGACGAATCGCATCGGCCCAAAGCACGGCAGCACCTTGGGCGCAGGTGCCTAAGCCGCGGGCGTGGGCGCTGAGCATTAGGTTCTGGCTGAAAAGCCCAGCGTCGTTGGCTGCATGAACACCAAGGTCTTTGTGCGCGAAGATGAAGAGCTCGACCGGAGCACCGAAGAACTCATAGTTTTTCATCCACTGCTTTTCTCGAGCTTGCTTGTCGCCGCGGGGCACGCCGATGAGCCCATAGAGCTCTTTGCCAACCTTGCGGGCGCGAGGCTGAAGCTCGACGGGGTAGGGCGCGAGCATTGAGTGGTCGCTGATTGGCCATGCTTTTGGTGTGAAAAGAAACTTGATTTTGTCGGCCAAACTACCAACCCGAAAGCCGGTCAAAAGAACTGCACGGCGCATCATGTCTGCCGAGATTCGGTCGCGCACTTCACCTGTGGCGATGGCGACCATATATGGGCGAGTGTTGCTCCACGACGGTGCAGTTAGGCCGTCGGTGATGAGTTCTGCGATCACCCTAGGTTCGATTGGCGTCGGCAAAAAGTCACGGGTAGTGCGGCGGCTGGCTAGAAAAGCGCTGAATTCTTGAATGTTGGTCACAGCTTCAGACTAACCCTAAAAGTCATTCGCATTGAGGTGCAATACTCACGTAACCTTGAAGCATGATCGCAACGGGGGCAACACCAACACTTATCTTTGACGGCGACTGTGGGTTTTGCACCACCACGGCCAACTTCATCAAGGCTAGGTCAACGGCGGCGATTGACGTGCATCCGTGGCAATTTATTGATGTTGCTAGCTTCGGGTTAACTGAGGCGCAGACTGCGAGTCGCGTCTATTTCGTGACCGGCGGCAAGAGCTTTGGCGGCCACGCTGCCCTAGCCAAGGTCTTGCTGGCGCAGAACAATTGGGCGCTGAAGGCAGTTGGCGGCGTCATGATCACGCCACCTTTTAGTTGGTTGGCTCACCTCGGCTATTTGCTCATCGCAAAATATCGCCACAAGTTGCCTGGCGGCACACCCGCCTGCAAGCTTTAGACCGGCACTCGCCAGGTTGCGTGCCATGCAAAAAGTTGTCATAGCCGGTGGTGCCGGAACCCTCGGGCGTGCCGTAGCCGACCACTTCTCAGGCCTCGGGCATGAGGTCGTTATTTTGACTCGCACCACCAAGACTAATCTCACCCATCGACAAGTTGTCTGGACCGGCCACGATGTTGACGCTTCTTGGGGCGCCGAGCTAGCTGGCAGCATTCTTGTGAATCTAGCTGGCGAACTCGTTGACCGCCCAGCCACCGCCGCAAACGTCGAGTTGCTCAAGAACTCGCGCACTGAACCGACGATTGCGCTCGCCGAAGCCGCGACCCAATTTGGGCGACCCGCACTTTGGCTGCAAATGAGCACCCTAGCCATTTATGGTGATGCCGGCGACACGATTCTCACCGAGGCTTCACCGCCCGCCGATGGCCCCCGACAGATGACCGACGTTGCAAAAGCTTGGGAGGCAGCAGCCGCTTCTGATTGTGCTGATCGACTCGTGACTTTGCGCACCGCAATTGTGTTGCAACCCAACAGCCCTGCTCTAAACCGCCTTGTGACCGTCACGCGCTGGTTTCTTGGTGGCACTGTTGCGTCAGGCAGGCAGTGGGTCTCTTGGGTTCACATTGACGACTTTTTGAGGGCACTCTACTTTATCGTCGACACACCTTCACTCGGTGGCGTCGTGCACATCACCTCACCCGAGCCGATTATGAACCGATCGATGATGACCGTTTTGCGTCAACAGATTGGCCGGCCATTCAGCCCAGCGACTCCCGCTTGGGCGATCAAGCTCGGTTCGCGGTTAATTTTCAACACGGATGCCGGCCTAGCCCTAACCGGCCGACGCGCGTTGCCGACGCGACTTGAAGCGTTGGGCTTTAGTTTTGGGTTCGGCAAGTTCGCCGATGCTCTTGCCGACCTTCTTGCTCGCCACCGCACCAGCTAGAAATGTCGCACCCTGGCAGTACAGTTGGGCGCATGAAACTCGACCCTTGTTTTGGGGGCCTAAGCAATGTCTGAAGCCTCGCCTTCAATTTCGAAAAACATCAAGCCTTGCGCGCTGTGCGGCGAGCCCTGCAGTCACCTTGGCGCACGCGGTCGCAACGTCGTGTGCCGCAACTGTGAAGCCAAAGCAACCGACTCGCACGGCCGGCCGATCGAGTTTCTAGAGTCATTCAGCAAAGACGACCAGACAGTTTGGCTCGAAGGCCCAGCGGCTTTTTATAAGTCGCCTGACCCCGAAGCTGGCGAACGTTGCGATGAAGCATCTGACTCGCTTCGATGCTTTATCGACGACTATGAATGTCAAATGTTTGAAGGGTTTGCTGGCTGGTTCGGCCTAATTTATGAACCAAAAGAAGAGGTGCTCTAGCAATGCTGTTTTTTATTGAAAACGAATTCATCGACGTTGTTCGTGAGATTGGCTACGAAGACGTCTTCACTTTCTGCGCTTCGTCACCAGAGGTGCTGTCTGCAATAGCCCAAAAATCAGGCACCATGGGCGAACCCGTTGAGCTTCACAACCAACACCACAACTGGGCACTGCATATTCCGACCAACGCTTCGATTGAACTAATCGAAAAAGTCAAGTGGTCAGACATCGAAACGGTTGATCGTCTAACACCGCCACCGCTGGCTTATGCGTTCGATTATGTGCTAACCCGCACTATGCAGGCTCACGAAGAAACCGGCGCAACGCTTTGGGGCGACTATGGCTACTGCTGGCCTGAAGAGATTGAGCAGACCCGCGATCGCCTGATGAACTGCGAAGACCCTGTCGATGGCGACCTGTGCTTTGTGCCAATTTGGACGCTACCAAATGAGCTCACCGGCGCACCGCGTGAACCCATCATCATCGATGATGACTCAGACTTCGAAGGCTAACGCTAAACCTGATTGACCTCTTTATAGAAAAAATTGGCGGCGCCTGATAGGGCGCCGCCAATTTTGAATGAACCATAAAGGGCGAAATTCGCCACGATATGAGAATTATTTGCCGAGTTTGCCAGTCACCCACTTGATTGATGCAACTGCCTTGTTAGCAGTTCCGTCGACGGTGACAGTCACAGTCGACAAGCCGGTCTTCTTGCTTAGGCTAGCCACATAGACCCAGGCGTATCCGTTTGAATCAGAAGTGACCGTTGTTGAGCTGAGGTGATCGCCACGGCCCTTTAGTGAGACATTGGCTTTGACTGAACCGGCAGCTACTTTGCCGTTGAAGAATCTGAATCGAACGACTCCAGCACCACCAACCATTGCCTTTACTGAGGTTGCAACTGCTTTTACAGTTGTGTTCGGCACTGCAAAAGCAATGTTTGCGTCGCCAGTCTGGGCAATATTTGGCCCTGAAAGCAAGTGGTATTTCAGAGCAGACGCACTGGTTACGCCGGCAAGAGTGCCGTTGATATTGGCAGAACCGCTGCCGTCAAGTTTGAACATGCAGCTTCGGCTGTCGCCACCCAGAACCTGCTGGTCGCAACCTGTTGAGCTCGCAGTTGGTGTTGAAGTCAATGCAATGCTCAAGCCTGAGCTGAGGTCGAAGAAGTTCACCTGAGCAAACTTGCCCGCATCGCCAGCAGGGCCTCGGTAGGTGAGAGTGAACGATGTCGTCTGGGTCGAAAGTGTGAAGCCACTGCTCGTTGCCACTGCCCCAGTCGTGCTGATGGCAACTCGGGTCAGAGTTGGGCCTGAGATCCAGGTGTTGTCGGCGAGAGCCGGCGAAGCAATTGCTGAAGTTGCGGCGAAAGCTATTGCGCCGATTGCGATTGAAACTGAACGAATGGTTTTGCGCATGGTGAAGGTCTTTCTTTGTTGATTTAGAAACCATGCGCACACACGATTGCTATTTGATTAAGTAAAAAGGGTGGCCGAGATAAAACTCGGCCACCCTTTTTGGTGTCAAATGTTACTTGACGGTGTACTTCTTGGTTACGGTGGTTGCACCAGCGGTGACGATCTTGACTGTGAAGGTTCCGGCCTTTTTGAAGGTTAGAGTCTTCGAGGTCTTTGACCAGCTGGTTGGGGTGAAGGTCAACTTGTAACCGCCGTTGGCAGTAACAGTGACCTTTGAGCCCTTGCCGTTGGTGACAGAAACGGTTACGACGCGCTTCTTGATCGCGATGGCTACGGCCTTCTTAGGCACGCTCCAAGTGATCGTGGTTGAAGCTGAACCAGAGCCGCCATTGCCGTCGTTGTAAGACGCAACGACAACCTGGCTACCAGCGGCTGTTGCCGAAGCAACAACCGTTGCCACACCGCTTGCGTTTGCAGTGACGGTGGCGTGGTTGATGGTGCCCTTGTTGTTGGTCGCGAAGGTAACAGTTGCGTTCGGAACAACAGCGCCGCTGAAGTCCTTCACGGTGAACGACAGAGTCTTGGTTGCTGAGATCGCTGACGAGGTAGTGGCAGCGCCTGCTTGAACCGTAGGGTTCTGAACAAGAACTGGGGCACTAGCGCCGTTGAACGAAATGTTGTCAACATAGAAGGTGTCGTTGCCGTTGGCTGCTACCTGGAAGTTCGGGAACAACGCAACGTTGATGTAGTCAACAGCGCTTGACCATGAGCCCGCGGTAGTGTTCGCGAAGTCGAAGGTCAGGGTCTGCCAACCCTTGTGGGCCGTAGCGGTGGCTTGAACTGCGCCTGGGTTTAGCTCAAGAACTACTGGTGCTGCTGCATCTAGTGGTGAATAGAAGTTCAACGTAACAACCTTGTGGGTTGAGTCGGTGTACTTGTCAGTGCCGTTTGGGTGCAACAAGATGTTGACACCACCCCAAGCCATTGTGGTCTTCACAATAGACAAAGCCTTAGTGCCAGCGCCACCAGCAGGGGCGTCAACAATAGCGGTAACCGCACCCTCGAAAGCGCCACTAACTGCGGCAGCACCTAGAGCGTCACCAGTTTCGAAGGTTAGCTGAGTGCTGTTTGCTGCACGTGGCTGAGGTGCGCTAGCAGCTGATACGTAGTATGACAAGTTGTCAAACGTGTATAGCTTCGAGTTGGTTGCACTGTATGTGCCACAGCCCCAGTCAGCGTGGTCGTGACCAGCAATTGCTAGGTCGCTGTCGGGGGTGATCCATAGCTTCGAATAAGCAACGCCAACGGCAGGGGTGAATGTGAACGTTAGGCTACCCGTTGCGCTTGCCGCAGTTGCAGTTGCGGTGATGCCGTTGCCGTCGTTTGAGTCAGTTGCATAAGCAGAATAGACAACACCTGCGTCAGCTGCGGTCACGTCAACAGTCACAGTCTTGTGACCGGTTGATACAACACTCTTGTCTGCAGCTAGAACGGCAATCTGAATGCCGGCATAGTCGCAAGCAGCTTGTGCTTTCTGAACCTTTAGAACGCCATCAGCAACTTTGAAGTTGTGTGTACCCCAGTCTGGGTCAGCCGTGGTCCAGTCAACACCAGGAGCGTTGAGTGCAGCGTCGCCACCGCCCCATGGAGCCCAGTCAACAGTCGAGCTACCTTTTAGATATGAGTAGTCAGCGCGTGTGGTGCTGGTGTAGTCAACAGTAACTTGACCATCTGGCTGCTGAGCCTCAACAGTTTCTGCGGTTGCACCGTTGAACGAAATGTTGTCTACATAGAATGTGTCTTCTGCAACAACGTCAGCCTGAAAGTTTGGGAACAAGGCCACGGTCACATAGTCAGTAGCTGCGCTCCAAGCATTGTTGGTTGAGAAATCAAACGATAGTTTGTTCCAACCCTTGTGAGCAGTTGCTGAAACCTGAACAGCACCAGGGTTGAGTTCTAGAACCACAGGAACATCAGCGTCTAGCGGTGAATAGAAGTTCAACTCGCCGGTTTTGTAGGTGTCGTTGGTGAATCGATCAGCCGAGTTTAGGATGGCGTTTACGCCACCCCACTTCTCGCCGGTTTTGTTCATCGACAATACCTTGCCAGTCCAGCCAGCTGGAGCATCGACTACAGCTGCGTTCAAACCGCCAAAGGTTTGAGAAGCTGCTGCAGCACCTAGAGCGTCGCCGGTCTCGAAGGTTAGCTGAGTGCTGTTGGCTGCGCGAGGTTCAGGAGCGCTTTGAGTCGTCAGGTAGTAGCTCAGGTTGTCAAAGACATACAGCTTCGAAACTGTTGCACTAGCGGTGCCGCACCCCCAGTCAGCGTGCGAGTTGCCTGCAGCGGCGAGGTCGCTGTCTGGAGTGATCCAGAGCTTTGAATAGGCAACACCTGTTGCAGGGGTGAAGGTGAAAGTTAGGGTGCCGCTAACGCCCGACGCGGTTGCGGTTGCAGAAATGCCGTTACCGTCGTTTGAGTCGGTTGCATAGGCAGAATATTTGACACCCGCATCAACCGCAGTGGCATCGATGGTCACGGTGGCGTGGCCATCTGAAACGACACTTTGGTTAGCGTTGAGCGCTGCGACACGGATTCCCGCGTAATCACAACCCGCTTGGGCCTTCTGAACCTTTAGCACGCCATCAACAACTTTGAAGTTGTGGGCTGTCCAGTCGGCATCGGTGTGCCAGTCAACACCCGCGGCGTTTAGGCCAGCGTCTGCGTCGAACCAAGGCGCCCAGTCAACTGTTGAGCTACCAGCAAGGTAGTTGTAGTCAGCGCGAACTGAGCTCGAGTAGTCAATAGTTACTTGACCGTCAGCTGCTTGAGCTGATCCTGCGGTGGCCATTAGGCCGGCCGCTGAGATTGCGATTGTGCTTATTCCAGCGATCACCTTGCGGGTGATCGGCTTGAGATGAATCATCATCTTCCCTTCAACAAGTGGATGTTCGAAGGTATTCAAGCGTGAACGTGCGAATTTATTAGCGAGCGTCACCATTGAACACCTCGGAGTGCGCACACACGTCCTTGGGTTCAGAGTAATGTGAAACCGCTTTCTGGGAAAGCGGTTTCACAAAGAATTACTCGTCTTTATGAAATCGTTATGATTCATACAGATGCTGGATGCGCGCCCGTTTATTCGCAAGTGTGAATGTTAGGCTTTCGGCATGAAACCACCATCAATCCATGCACGCGCTGTAATCACCTGGTTGGCGATTTTTCCGTTGGTCTCAATCGGCTTTTATACGGTGATTCCGCTTATGGGCAACGCGCACGCTCTATTAAAAGTTTTGGTTTTGACTTTGTTAGTCGTGCCAGCCGCCGTTTATTTGGTCGTGCCAAACCTTATGAAGGTTTATGGCAAGCTCGCCACCCGAGGCGCTAACAAAAACTAGGCGCATAATAAGAAGTGAAAGAAGGCGCAAAATGTCAGTTGAAAAAACCCTAAAAATCTCTGGGATGACCTGCGGTCACTGCGTAGCATCTGTGACAAAAGAACTATCAAAGTTGCCTGGCGCGACTGAGGTTAGTGTCGATCTTGCAAATGCTACCGCTCACCTGAAGGCTGACGAGTCGGTTACCGAGGCTGAACTCGCTGCGGCTGTGACTGAGGCTGGCTATCAGTTGGTCTCGGCTAGCTAGCCCACCGAGTTAGACCTCAAGATGACTGCGCCTGAGGCGCTCAAAACTTTAGACCTCGACATCGAGGGCATGACTTGCACAGCTTGTGCCCGCCGAATCGAGAAGAACCTCAACAAGGTTGAGGGCGTTAGCGCATTTGTTGACTTTGCCTCTGAGCGGGCTCACGTCACGGTTGCATCGAACGTGACTCGCGACCAACTGGTTGCCGTGGTTGTTGATGCCGGTTATGGCGTTGGCTCAAACCGCGATGAGCTCACAAGTTTGGCCTGGCGCCTTTGGGTTGGCGGGGCGTTGTCGTTGCCACTTGTCTTGGTTGGCATGGTGCCTGCATTCATGGGGGCCCTGACTGCGCTGAACTGGTCTTTGAGCTGGCCGATGATTGCAGGCTTGCTTGCCTTGCCGGTTGCCGCCTGGGTTGCTTGGCCTTTTCACTCGGCCGCTTTCAAAAATCTGCGCCAGCTGACCTCGACGATGGACACCCTCGTTTCACTTGGCGTTCTTGTGGCATATATCTATAGCGCTTGGCAGTTGGCCATTGGTGGCATGGAATCTTATTTTGAAGTTTCGGCAGTTGTGCCAACCGTGGTGCTCTTTGGTCGTTGGCTCGAGGTGCGAACCCGCCGCTCAGCTACCGACTCGGTTAGGGCGTTGTTGGCCGCTGTTCCTGAAACGGCCGTTGTTCGTCGCGACGGAACCCAAATGACCTTGCCGACTGCCCAAGTGCAGTTGGGCGACATAGTCGTCGTTGCCACCGGTGCAAAAATTCCAGTTGATGGCGTTGTGCACGAAGGCTTTGGCCAGCTCGACAATGCGCTAATCACTGGCGAGTCTGTGCCCGAAGAAGTTTTGCCAGGCAGCCAAGTAGCCGCCGGAGCTCTAAACGTCGGGCCAAGTCTTGTGATTTCGGCAACAGCAATCAGTGCCAACAGTCGCATCTCACAAATCGCCGATCTGGTTCGTGAAGCAACCGCACACAAAGCAAAAATCACCAGCCTCACCGACCGCATCTCAGTGGTGTTTGTGCCAACAGTAATCGCCATTGCAATTGTGACTTTTGCCGTGCGCGCGTTGATCGGTCTTGGCACCGACTCAGCACTTTCGGCAGCCATCGCCGTGCTAGTTATCGCCTGCCCATGCGCTCTCGGCATCGCAGTGCCCATGAGCTTGGCAGTCGCCACCGCCGTTGGAGCCAAACGAGGCATTGTCATTCGCGACCCAGACTCGCTGAGCCTGCTCAGCAAAGTCACTCAAGTTGTGCTCGACAAAACCGGCACGCTCACCACGGGTCACTTGAGCGTGACAAGCCTGCATCCACTCGCAGGCTTTCACCAACCGACCGCCGTTGCGCTGGCTGCAGCAGTTGAGCGAAGCTCAACCCACCCGATCGCCAAAGCTATCGCCGAGCTCGATTCAACTTTGATGGCCGAAGGTGTTGTTGAGGTTGCTGGCAAGGGAGTCTCGGGCAACATCACGCACTTCGCACTTGGCCCGAACCCCACTCAGGTTGAGGTCTCACGCCGAGCCGCAGAAACTTTCAGCAATGCCGAAGAGCTGACAGCTGCAATCTCGGCGGCCGGCCCGAAGTCGCTCGCCATTGTGGCGATCGCAAACCAAGCGATTCTTTTGATTGCGCTCGACGATGCCCTTCGGCCCGAAGCCCAAGCAGCAATCGCGCAGTTGCATGCCATTGGCGTTGAACCCGTTTTGCTATCGGGCGATGTTCAAGCGCGGGTGACCGACGTGGCAGGCCAACTGTCAATCGCAAAGTTTCACGCCGGGGTTACCCCAGAGCGCAAGCTTGCTGTGATTCACGAGATCAAGAATTCTGCCAATGGAGGTTTAACGGCGATGGTGGGCGACGGGCTGAATGATGTTGCCGCGCTCGCCGCAGCCGATGTAGGCCTAGCAATGGGTTCAGGCACCCACGCTGCTCAATCGGCAGCGGCCATCACCATTGTTGACGACGACCCACTTTGCATTCCATTTGCTCTCAAACTTGGTCGCCGCACTTGGCGCAATATCGTGCAAAATTTAGTGTGGGCTTTTGGCTACAACATCGTTTTGATTCCGGTGGCTGCCCTCGGGTTGCTCAACCCCATGTTGGCCGGCACAGCGATGGCATTTTCTAGCATCTCAGTCGTGCTAAATGCCATCAGATTGCGTTATTAGAAAAACGTAATAATACGCACAGTGACACGCGATTTTGCAGAAACTACCTTGTAAATAAGCGGTGTGTCGGCTAAAGTGAAAAGTGGAAATCCATCCTATTTATCACATTGAAAGTTGACCGTGAGCGATACAGCCATTTTCTCATACACCCGCAAAGGCTTTGCGCCTGAGCAGGTAGACGCTGAGTATGCAGCTTTCTCTAGAGAGCTTGAAATTCTCAAGCACGAAAATCAAGAAGCCATTGCAGTGGTTGCGCAGCTTAAGCGCGAGATCACCGATGCCAAGAGCCGCCTTCGCCAGTCGGGTGGCCAGGTCAACTTCAGCAACCTAGGCTCAGACCTAGCTGAAACTCTAAAGATTGCTCAAAACCGTGCCGTTGATTTGGTGCGCAGCGCTGAGCAAGAAACCACCGCGCTTCTGGCCGCAACCGAAGCCGAAGCCAAAGACATAGTTGAGGCTGCTCGCAAGCAAGCTGAGGCAATGGTTGTCGAGGCCGAACGCGATGCCAAGCAACTCTTGCTTCAGACCCAGAAGCACGCCGAAGCGACTTTGCTCGAGGCAGAAGAAGCACTTCAGGTTGCTAAGAGCCGCGCTGAGGCAACTGGCGGCCAGGTAATCGCTCTTGAAAAAGAAACTCAGGTTCGCCTTGCCAAAATCGCAAACGACACCGAGCTTGACCGCATCAACTCAGAGCAGGCACTCGAAGTTCTAAAAGCTGAGATTGAGGCAGAAATTACCCAGCTGGCTGACGAGTTGGAATCAGCCCGCACTGCTTCAGCCGAAGCCATGAACATCGCAGACGCAGCCACGAATGACTACCTCAGCCAGAAAGCCGCCGAAAGCGCGTTGGTTGCTGAAGAAGCTGAGCGCAAATATTCTGAAATCGTAATGGCATCAGAGGCTCAGTCTTCACGACTTTTGGTTGAAGGCGACAACTTGGTGCGCGATGCAAAGAAACTCATCGACCACCTCAGATCTGCAATCGACACTCGCGTGCGCATCGTCAAGGGCAAAGTTGCTGAGAGCGCCCGTGACCTTAATGCTGCCGCTCTGCGTGAGCTAACCGAGCTATCGCGTCGAAACGATGAGCTCGGAGCGTTCAACAACGATCTTCAGATGATCAGCGAAGCAGCGAATGCGCCTGCTAACAACAACTTGAGCCGGAGGTTCTAGTCGTGCCAAAGAATGACCTAGCTTTTCGCAAAGCAAAACCAGGCTATGACGCCAAAGGCGTTTCAGAGATTTTTGACGAGCTTCTAACAGAGCTCGAACAGGTTAAAAAAGCCAACCGCGAACTTGACCTACAAATCACTTCATTGCAGGTTGAACTGAGTGACTCAGAGCAGCAGGTGAAGCGCAGTGTTTCACCAAACTTCTCAGCTCTAGGCAACGCTTTTGAGCAGGTTTTAAGCGAAGCCGAGAAGGTTGACCGCAACCTACGCAGCAGTGCAGAGTCAAAGCGCAAGCAAGACCTTCAGAACGCTCGTTCGCTAGCCGAACAGACTTTGCTTGAGGCGCGTCGCGCAGTGTCAAGCTTGCAGGCAAACTCACAGGCAGAGATTGAAACTTTGCGCGTTGACACCGAGCGCAAGCTTTCAGAGCTCAGCTGGCAAACCGAAAACATCGAACGCACTGCAGCAGCAGAGCTCGCACAGACCGAACGTGGTTCAGCTCGCGCAATCACCGAGGCTGAAGTTGCAGCTGCTCAAATGATGCAAGAGCTTCACAAAGAACTCGACGAGATTCGCAATCACCTTCTAGACCTTCGCGGCAAGCACCAATACGAGAACCTGCACGAACTCTATGAGCTCAAAGTTCAAGAAGAAATTCAGGGCAAGGCTCGTCTTGACGCAAGCGAGAAAGCAAGCGACGATTTCAACGCTGCAAGCGAAGCGGCCAACGGGCGCATTGCGGCCGGCGTTGACCAGGCTCGTGCGCTTCAGCTGAATGCTGAAAACTACCTCAAAGAGCGCCGCCTAGAAGCAGCAAGCTTGCTTGAGGCTGCTCGCGAAGAAACCACTGCCATTTTGGGTGAGGCATTCTTGCTGGGTGAATCTTTGATCAACCGTTCAGAAGAGCTAACTCGTTCAATCGAAGTTCTTCCTGGCACTGCTAACCCTGAGCTGATCAAGCAAATAACTTTGATTCAAGACCTCAAGAACGAAATCAAGTCGTTCGCGACCCCTGAAGCGATCGTTTCGATTGAAGAGGCTGAGGCTCACGACAAAGTAATGTCTGAGCGCCAAACCGCTAACGCCTAACAGCTAACGTCTCACCGCTAACGCATTTAAGCTTGAGCACGATATGGCAGTCATCTCAGCAATCAAAGGTGACATCACCGAGCTAAAAGTTGATGCAATTGTCAACGCAGCGAATAACCGCATGCTTGGCGGGGGTGGTGTTGACGGCGCCATTCACCGGGCTGCTGGGCCACAACTTCTCGAGGCCTGCCGGCTGTTTGGCGGCTGCCCCACCGGTGAGATTCGGGTTACGCCAGGTTTTGACCTGCCAGCAAAATACATCATTCACGCGGTCGGCCCGATCTGGCAAGGTGGCAATCAAGGTGAAGCAGAACTGCTTGCTTCTTGCTACTCGTCTGCAATCAACGAAGCAATTTCTCGAGGCCTTAGTTCTATCGCGTTCCCTGCTATTAGCACCGGTGTTTATGGCTACCCGCCAGTTGCCGCTGCTGAAATCGCAGTGCGGGCTATTCGCCAGGCTGTGACCGGCAATGATGCAAGTGCGAACAGAAACTCGAGCTCATCGGGCACGCCGAGCTCATCGGGCACGCCGAGTAAATCAAGCGCCATAGAGGTGACACTTGTAGCTTTTAGTGATGCCGACTTGGCAGTGCTTGAAGCTGCGCTCAAGCAGTAGCTGGCGTTAGTCCTCGTCGATAACCGGCGGTAGGGCTAGTGAATAGAGGTTGGCCGGTTTGCCGGCACGTTGATTATCGGTTGAGCCGGTTGCCTTGAGATAGCTATCTTCGAGCATCATCATGCGCCGAAATGTGTCGCGCTGCAGCGTTTCACCGCGGCAGACCTCTTGAAAAGCCTGTAGGTCGCTGATTCGAAACTCGTCGCCTAGTGGGTTGATAGAAAGATAGTTGAACGGGTCGAGCTTGCCATCGAAAGCGTGACGCAGGGCTCGCCAAGCATAAAAGACCATGTCGTCGTGATCGTGCGCCAAGATTCGACCGCCTGGCAACTCAGAAGTCATCGCCTTCGCGTGAGTGATGCCTTTCTTGGCCTGCGGCATGCGACGGTTTCCGAATCTTGAAACTCCGTCAAAATTGCTGAGCCCAAAAGACTTGTTCCAGTTCTGCATGAATTCGGGCGAGTTGACTAGCTCAAGCCCAACTTGATCGCGGCCGCCTAGAAACTTTCGAAGATCTTCAAAGTTGACCATGCCCCAATAAGGAAAACTTATGACGCGGGCTTCGCCGCCACGTCTTGGGTTGTCAAAAGCCTTGAGAGAGTGAAGTTTGGTGCGAAGTGATAGGCCGAGCTTTTCGGCGGTGATGCGCCGAGCGGCTCGATCGATGGACTCGTCGCTTCGAATGGCATCGCCAGGCAAAACTCGCCCTGCATTTGGTTCGCCCTGCATGGTGACAACAAAAAGCGACAAGCCATTTGAGTCAGGAATGTTCTGAAGCTCTGGCGAAACTAACCCCAAGCCGTCTAGCTTTTCGAGCGTTCGATTTTCAACAACGGTGAAAATCACTACATCGACTTCTACGCGCATAAGAATGTCACTGGTCACTGGCATAATCTCCTTTAGATAAAGATTACAACACGTTTGCAGTATTCATCTATGTTTGATTGAGCAAAAAAGTCGTTCGTAGGGTATAGTATTAACAACAGCGCGAAAACTCCGATGATTTTTGCGTTTATCAAGGGGGAGACCATGAATCAACAACAGAAGGCAACCCAGCAATGGGTCGATGCGCTACGCAGCCAACAACCGATCATTGCAGCGGTTGAGGCTGGTCAATTGGCAGCGGCCACTGCTTCAGCAGGCGCAACTTCGGTTGCGGGTTCAACTCAAGTTTCAGAGGGTGCGACACCGGGGGGTGCCGCAACAGCCGGGGGGTCTGAAAACCGGGCAACGCAACAGCAGGGGGCTCTTGCGTTGCCCGACCTACACGTTGGCAGAGGACTACGTTATGGCAATCTAACCTGGTTTCCGATCTTCACAGATGCACCCGTGGGGCCTCGCGGCTATGCGACCGCGGCGACCGCTGCCAAAGTTGGCGTGGTTGAAAACGCCTCGCCAAGCGTCGGCCACCTGCAGGTGCGAAACGATAGTGAACAGCCAGTTTTGCTATTTGAAGGCTCGTTGCTTGAAGGTGGTTGGCAACACCGGGCCCTCACTCACACAGTGTGGGTTGATGCCCGAAGCACAGCCGAGATTCCGGTGGTTTGTGTTGAGGCAGGTCGTTGGAACGGCGTAAGCACCCAGAACTTTGGCAATAAAACGGCGCCCGCCCGAGTGCGTCGCGCAATGCGAGGAATCAAGGTCAACGCAGCTGGAGCTGCCAGCCAAACGGTTGCAGATCAAAGCGAAGTTTGGAACGAAGTTAACAACTTTGCAACTGCAACCAAGAAGCAGCGCCCAACGCAATCACTTGTTGAGATGGCCAACGAGATTCAGCAAGACATTGCTGCTCTCGGCCTGACAAAGCCACAGCCGCTCTACGGTCAGCGCGGTGTGTTGGTTGCCGTTGCCGGCAAGCCACTCGCGCTAGAAGTTTTTGACCACCCAGACACCTTAGCCGAGCGACTTGAGAGCATCCTCGATGCATATCTGCCAGAGTCGATGGCTTTGCCATATGCAACCTGCCGCTCGCAGCTAGCGCGCGACTTTGTTGCAAGGGTTGAAACCCTCGGTGTGCAACCTACCGAACACGCGGGGCGCTTGCGCAACCGTGCAGACAAATATGTAGCAAGCGAAGCGGTGACCAGCAAGCAGGGTGCATTCTTGCACCTTGCCACACTGAACCCTGCGCACGAGCTGGTGTTGGCCGCATAGTCAACAGGCCGGTGTGCCCGGCACCAATGTGATTCACGCAGCTGTTCCCTCGGCAACGTTGACGCAATCGTTCACCTTGTCGCCCCTATTACAGAACTCTCACAACGCAGATGGCACGCCCTCTGCACACAAAATCTAGAAAGATGCCATGAACAACATCAAAATCGAGTACCAGCAGATTAAAGCTGACTCACCAGCATCAATCGGCCTAATGGTCGAGCTCAACGCACCAGCATCACCTGACAACCAGTTGATTGCGCGCGCTCCTAGGGGCGTAGTGTTTGTCGTCGATCGCTCAGGTTCGATGGGCGGCGGTCGCCTCGAAGTCGTCAAATCGACGATTCTCGACATTCTTGGTCAACTCGACAAGAACGACTACCTGTCTATCGTTACCTTCGACCACGCAGCAACGGTTGAACTACCACTCACCCGCATTCAAGATGCCGACCTAAAGGCGACCCGCAAACTGATCGGTGAACTTAGCACCGGCGGCAGCACCAACCTTGAGCGCGGCTATCGCATTGGCCTAGCCGAGGCGGCCAGCGCGCCAAGTGGCGTTGAAGTCACGGTTGTTCTGCTGTCAGATGGTCACGCAAACCAGGGCAACACCGAAGCGCAGAGTTTCGCACAGCTTGCTGCCGGCGCAACCGAGCACTTCATTAAGACCTCAACGCTCGGCATCGGCGAAGCCTATGACGAGCGACTCTTGGTCGAAATGTCTAACACGGGCAAAGGCAATCACTTTGCAGCCGTTGACTTTGCTGAAGCAGCGCTCGGTCTAAATACCGAAATCAGCGAATTGTTGACCCGCACCGTCTCTGGGCTGTCGGTGACAGTGAGAACTGAAGGCGCGCTTCAGAACTATAGCCACACGCGCACACCGCAATATGTTCACAAAACCACAAGAAATGCTGATCACTCGATTCGCTATGAGCTTGGGGCGATGGGCAGCCTCGAAGAGCGCAACTTTGTGGCTGAGATTGCTGTGCAACCGATCGCAACAAACTTTGGCAACTCGGCAGGTCGAATCATCGTGTCTGTTGAATATCTTGACGAGGTTGCTGGTCAGCAGATCAAGCTCGAAAAAGCATTTGACGTTGAACTGATCGAAGCCGACAAGTGGGTCGAGCCTGCACGCGATGAAGACATCGTGATGGAGCTTGCAACACTGCGCTCGAACACCGCCAAAGAGCAAGCCATTGAGTTGGCGCGCCAGGGTCGAATGAACGAGGCGCAAGAGCTCTTGAACCAAGCGGGAGTCGGTCTTGAAGCACTCGCTAACAGCATGCACGATCTCAGCCCGCGCAACCGCGCACGAGCAGACCGTTATCGTCGCGAGCTGAACGAGCTTGCGAACATGGACGGCGAACTTTTCATCAAGCGAAGCACCGAAAGCCACAAACGCGGCATGAACTCGAAAATTGACCCGCGACAAGCACCGAAACAAGACGACAACACCGACGAAAGCGAGGCCTAAATATATGTGGATTTTTACTGAACACGGATTCCTGTCAGTCGTGCGCAAGCCGCGCCCAGGCGAAGAAGACACGCTAATGGTTAGAGCACGCCGTTTTGACGCACTTTTGAAGTTGGCAAAATCAGCTGATCGACCAATCATCAGAACACCTGAGGCCGACTACCCATATCGCGTCATCATCAACGATGCAATTTTTGGTGCGTGGATGGCCGACCAGGCCGAAACGATTGACTATTCGAACTTCAAGTCACGAGTGTCACGCCGAAGCTACTCTTATGAGCACGCTCTGCATGAAATCTGGGCGGTGATGAGAATGCAAGAAGATGATTCTTCGCGAACTTGGTTCGACGAGCCGCTCGACAAAACACGCGAGGTAGTTGCGGTCGAATATCTTGCATTTTCAACCGAAGACGAGAATCTCGAAGCACTTCAAGGCGAAAGCTTTTTTGAAGATCTTGAGGGTCTCAAATCACACTTCTCGCAATACGACGAGTGGCGATTCAAACCGCTCTATGAGTTGCCACCAACCCTGGTGGCGTTCAGAGCGGGTCAGCAATAACAAAGAGTTCTAGGGGGAACACCATGAGTGAAAAACTCACCGTCGTCTATGGCGACATTTATTTAGATTGGCAGTTGGGTGCTGGCGACGGCACCCAACCAACCAACCCAATTCGCGCGAAAATCGCCACCGAACTGCTACAGGCTCGACTGGGCGATGAAGTTTCAGTGTTTGAACCACTTGAGGCGGGCAACGAAACTTTAGGCAGGGCCGAGGTGATTGCTGCGCTCAAGAGCATCCACGATTCTGACTATGTCGATCGCACTCTGGCCGGCAACTGCAGTCAGTGGATCGGAACGAAACCATCCGTCGCAGAAGCGGGCCTTGCTATGTTTGCGGGAACAATGCTGGCAACCAAACAAATCATTGACGGTGCCGCGAAGGTTGCTTTTAACCCTCAAGGTGCAAAACACCACGCAAAGAAGTCAAGCGCTGAAGGGTTCTGTGCCTTCAACGACATGGCTTGGGCTGCAATCGAGTTTCAAAGGGCGGGGCTGAAGCCGCTGTATCTCGACTTTGACATTCATGCTGGTGACGGGGTGTTTCACATGCTCAAGGACTCTGGAGTTCCGACCATCAGCATTCACAACGGATCGATTTATCCGTGGGATTCAGAAATGCAAGCCGGAGGCGGGGTGCGAACTGAGTTTCACGACCGCCAGGCGCACAACTACAACTTCAATGTCGCTATGGGCGACGGCGATGATGCGTTTATTTGGGCGATGGATGCTGCCGCCGAAATCATCAACTCTTATCAGCCTGATGTGATTCTTTTGGCGGCGGGAGCTGATGGGCACACCGGGTCGAGTCGTTTGGGCCAGAGCAATAACTACACCGAGGTGGGCTTTAGACACGCTGCGGAGGTTGTTGCCACGATGGCAAGTAAGCATGCCGAAGGGCGTGTGCTGATCGGCGGCGCAGGCGGCTATCAACCGCTAAAAGAAACACCAGAAACCTGGGCTCTTGTCGTTGAAACAATCTTCAAGGAAATCGCTGCTGATGCGAGCGCAACCGAACTTGTTGCGGGGGCAAAGTAATGAATGCAGTGATTGGTGAAAACAATGGTGAACGCGCTGGGCTTTGGAGTGAAATTTTGCCGGGGCTTTGGCAAGGTGGCACTGATGACGGCGACTGGATTGACTCGGGCAAACGGCGCGGGCATGTCACAAAATTCGACTTCGATTCGGTTTATACCTTCTTTGGAGCGGCGAATCCAGCAGACTATGGCGTGCACGAAACGAGGTTTGCCTTCTATGACGGCGATATGTCTGACTTCGATGTCGAAGCCGATTTGCTACCGATTGTTGAAAAGGCGCATAACGACTGGGTTTCTGGCAGAAAGGTTCTCATTCGCTGTCAAGCGGGGCTAAACCGATCAGGTTTGGTAATGGCACTCGTGTTGATGAGAGCTGGCCGCGACGCTAGGGCGGCGATTGACTTGATTCGAGAAAAACGCTGCGACGCTGCGCTGTGCAACAGCACCTTTGAGCATTGGCTTTTGAGTGCAGGCAGCACGCCCACTTTTCAGTTGTTGCTCGCCGGCTAGGCAGCCAAATAGAAAATGGTCGCACCCGGCATGGGGTGCGACCATTTCGCTGTTCTATGAACGCTTTTGCGTCACTAAATATTCGTTGAGCCTATGGCTTGCCGGCTGCAATCGCGCTCTTTGAGCCCGAGAGGCTGCCTTGACCGTTGTATGAATAGTAGCGAATGTAATCAACCGACATCTGGGCAGAATCGAGAAGCGGGCTCACTGGGCCCCCAACGAAGTTGCCGCCCATTGCCAGGTTGAGAATCAAGAAGAATGGCTTATTGAAGACGTAGCTCTTGCCCGTGCCAACGATAGAAGGTGTGACGGTGTTGTAAACCTTGCCATCAACCAACCACTGAATCTTGTTTTTAACCCAGATAACGCTGAAAACGTGCCAGCCTGCAGAGGTTATCTGTGTGGTGTTTGCAGTGTTAACTATTCCGTTCTCGCCAGAATAGCCAGGCCCGTGTGCGGTGCCGAATACTGTGTTCGGATACTGGTCGCCGCGGGTCTCCATAATGTCAATCTCGCCAGAATTTGGCCATTGATTGTGGTCGAGGTCGTTGCCAAGAAGCCAGAAGGCTGGCCACACACCGTCACCCGAAGGCACCTTGATGCGAGCCGAAATCTGACCATATTTGAACGCCAACTTGCCTTGGGTTTGAATTCTCGAAGACAAGAATTCGCATGCGCCGCCGTCGGTGTTTATTGGGCAACTGTAATAAAGCCCTTCGAGGTCGGGGGTGTAGCGAGTGGCCTTCAAGACAAGGTTGCCCTGTTTGGTGCCATCTGTCTTTGCGTGATCATCGACGTATGCCTGGTGCTCGAGGTTGCCCCACCCGCCGCCGCCAAGGTCATAGTTGAAAATTTTCGATGAGGGCCTGACTCCGCTTTTGCCCGAGAATTCTTGGTGCCACAGAAGTTTCAGAACTGGCTTCTTGGTTGCCGCTTCAGCGCTAGCGCCGAAGCTTGCAAAAAGCAGTGAACCGGTTATAGCCAACGCTGCGAGTTTGAATGATGTGCGCATAATTTCTCCTATTTTGTGAACAACAAGAAACTACCTATTGAGCGCACACACAAGCGGTAACGATTGGGTAACAATGAAAGCGATTTCACGAATAACTCTTTTCGTGAAACCGATTTCACGCTGTAATAGTAGCACGTGAAACCGATTTCACGTGAAAACGGAATACACCTTTCTAAGTACTAAAAGATTGCTCGGGCGGCCGTCGCACAACGGTCGCCCGAGCAATCAACCAAGAACGAAAGCGAAGCAAATGAAAAAACTTATCGCGCGAATCGCAGCAACTGCCGCCGCTCTAGCATTGCCGCTTTCGATGGTGGCTCCAGCTGATGCTGCATCACCGGTCACCGTAACCGTGTGGACCTACGGCAACGTTATCGAACCTCAGGCGTTGATCGACTATAAGAAGATTCACCCTGAGGTCACCATTCAGATCAAAAAAAGCGGCCTAGACGCTCACCACCAGAGCTTGATCACATCATTCTTGGCTAACAAGACCCCCGACATTGCAGCAATTGAAGTTTCATACTCTGGCTACTTCAGAAGCTACCCGCAATACTTCCAAGACCTACGCCAAGCACCTTACAGCTCAGCGAAAATTCAGTCGAACTTCTTGCCTTGGCGTTGGTCACAAGGTGTGGGTTATGAGGGAACCGTGTTCGGCATCCCTACCGACGTTGGAGGCATGCAAGTTGCCTACCGCACCGACCTTTTCAAGGCTCACGGCCTACCAACCGACCGCACAAAGGTCGGCAAGCTTTGGCCCACCTGGGACGCCTTCTTTGCAACCGGCAAGAAATATCAGAGCAAGCTATCAGCGGCTGAAAAGAAATCTTGCACCAAGCTGAAGGTTTGCTACGGCTTTATCGACAACGCGGGCACCGTTTATAACGCAGTGCTCAACCAGGGAACCAAGAAGTACTACGAGAATGACAACACCAAAGACGGCAAACTGATCTATGGTTCGAACTCGCAGGTCAAGACCGCATTCCAGACCACAGCAAACGCTCTTGCTTCGGGCATCGGCACCAACATCAACTCGTTCACCAACGACTGGAACGTCGGCATGAACAAGGGAATCTTCGCAACCGTTTTGGCGCCAGCTTGGATGATGGACTACATCAAGCAGCAGGCTCCAAAAACCAAGGGCAAATGGGATGTCGCAGCTTTGCCTGGTGGCGGTGGCAACCTCGGTGGCAGCCAGCTATCTATTCCTAAGGCAGCAACGCACAAGAAAGAAGCATGGGACTTCATCAACTGGTACCTTTCACCAGCTGAGCAGTTGAAAATCTTCAAGCAGTATGGCTTGTTCCCTTCAGCATCAGTTCTCTATAGCAACTCGGCTCTTAAGAACTACAAAGACCCGTTCTTCAACAACGCCCCAATCGGCGCCATCTATGGCAGCTCAGTTCAGAAACTAAAGCCGATTTATGAAGGCAAGAAGCAACGCGCCATCGACAATATCATCGGCCAGGCACTGAGCCGTGTTGGCCTAAAGAAACAAAGTGCTGCTGCTGCGTGGACGCAAGCCCTCAAAGAAATTGAAGGCGCAGTTGGGCCAAGCAAATGAGTTCAACAACTAACAAACCTTTAACACCTTGGCGGGCCCCAAAGCCCGCCAAGGTAAAAAAGAAGCAGTCGAAGGCACCAGACGGCGCGGTAGTTCGATCGCTAAATGGTGGTTGGGGTTACCTATTCACAGCGCCGTTCATCGTGATGTTTTTGGTCTTCGGTCTTGCTCCGGTTGTTTATTCGGTCTATATCGCTTTCTTTCAGTGGGACCCCCTAGACCAGACTCACGTCTGGATCGGCATTGACAACTTCACTCGCATCATCGTTGATGAGCAGTTCTGGCTTGCGGTTAGAAATACTTTCTCAATGTGGGCACTCTCGACGTTCCCGCAGATGATTATGGCTATTGCTCTTGCCAACGTGCTGCGCAACCCGATGCTCAAGTTCAAGACGTTCTGGCGCACAATGCTACTCGTGCCAAATATCACTTCGGTGCTTGCAGTCGCAATCGTGTTCGGCCAGCTCTTCAGCCGTGACTTTGGTCTTGTCAACTTAGCTCGTGAGTTTCTCGGAATGAACGACCACATCAACTTCGTGTCAGAGACCATTCCAGGCCACATCGCCATTGCGACCATGATCACTTGGCGTTGGCTCGGCTATAACGCCCTGATTTTCTTAGCGGCAATGTTAGCCGTGCCAAACGAGCTCTATGAAGCGGCTTCAATCGACGGTGCGAGCAAGTGGCGCCAGTTCACAAATGTGACGCTGCCTGGCATTCGCAACACCATCACATTTGTATTGGTAGTGGGAACAATCGGAGGCCTTCAAGTCTTCGCCGAGCCACTCACCCTAGCCGGCGGCGAAAGCGGCGGCGACAGTCGTCAGTTCTCGACCCTCACTTTGTTCTTATTTGAACAGGCACACATGGGCAACTGGGGTTATGCAGCAACGATCGGAATCATGATCACAGTCATCGTGCTCATCATTTCGGGCATCAACTTCTTTTTCACTCGCAAAATTGGTAACGGAGAAAACGTTCAATGAATGCCTTTATTGAAAACCCAGCTCTCATCGTTATCACGGTAATCGGCCTTGGCATTCTTGCCTGGTTGGTCACTTTCTATCGCGACAAGACAAGATGGCGCAAGGTTTCACCTTGGTCATACCTAGTTCTAACCCTCATGGTGTTCGTCTCGGCGTTCCCCTTCTATTGGATGTACATCGTTGCGTCTAACGGCAACGAAGAAATCTCGAAAAACCCACCGACCCTGTTGCCTGGCGATCGCTTCATGACCCTAATCGGTCACGTCTTCGAGGCCGCACCAACTTTCATGATGTCAATCTGGAACACAATCTTTGTCGGCACCGTGATCTCGATTGCACAAGTAGTGTTTTCGGCACTTGCCGGTTTTGCCTTTGCAAAACTGAACTTTAAAGGTCGCAAGTTCTTGGTGCTCTTCGTGATCGGCACCATGATGTTGCCGAGCCAACTGGGAATCATCCCATTGTTTATGATTGTGAACAACCTAGGCTGGGGTAGCACGCTGACCGCAATCGTCGTGCCCGCTCTGGTAACAGCGTTTGGTGTGTTCTGGATGCGCCAGATTATCGACTCGCAGGTTCCTAATGAGTTGCTCGAGGCAGCAAGCATCGATGGCGCGGGTGTGATTCGAGTTTTTCGGAGCGTAGTCTTGCCTATCATTGCTCAGAGCAGCTTCGTTCTCGGCTTGTTCGCATTCTTGGGCACTTGGAATGACTTCTTATGGCCACTTTTGGTTCTGAATGACCCGAACCAGTTCACCGTTCAGGTCGCAGTGAACCAGCTTTCAGCTAGCTACACCATCGACTATGCACTGGTTCTGGGTGGCGCGTTCTTGGCGACTGCTCCGCTGTTGCTTTTGTTTGTTTTGGTTGGTCGTCAACTTGTAAGTGGCGTTATGGACGGAGCGGTTAAAGGATGATTAGTTTCGAAAAGAAGTTCACCTGGGGCGTTGCAACTTCATCATTTCAGATCGAAGGCGCGGCTCACACCGATGGCCGTGGCGTCAGCATTTGGGACACCTTCTGTGACACTCCCGGCAAAGTAGCCAACGGCGACAATGGTGATTTTGCATGTGACCACTACAACCGATTTGAAGAAGATGTTCAGATCATGCGTGACATGGGCGTGCAGGCCTATCGCTTCTCGCTAGCATGGCCACGCATGTTTCCTAACGGAGACTCGGTTCGTGAAGAGCGCGGTTTTGACTTTTATAACCGCCTGATTGACACGTTGCTTGCGGCTGGCATCAAGCCGCTCGTTACTCTTTATCACTGGGATCTTCCTCAGCCGCTGCAAGACCGAGGTGGTTGGGCCAATCGCGAGATTGTTCCGATTTTTGCCGAGTATGCAAAGGCATGTGCCGAAGCTTTTGGCGACCGAGTGAGCGAATGGGTGACCATTAACGAGCCTTGGTGTGTTTCATGGCTCGGATACATGAGTGGCGTGCACGCACCCGGCGTCAAGAACCTAGACCACGCGATTGCTTCTGCACACCACACGGCATTGGCACATGCCGAGGCTGTTCGTGCGATTCGTTCGGTTCAACCAACTGCGCGCTGCGGTGCTGCTCTTAACATGACCAACTATGTGGTTGTAAACCCAGAAGATTCTGAGGTCGTTGAGGCAGCTGCACTCATGGATTCTCACGTAAACCGCTGGTGGATCGAGTCACAGTTGACCGGTCAATACCCGCAGAACCTAGTTGAAGAATATGGCGAACGTCTTGCCAAGGTTTTCTTGCCAGGTGACGATGAGATCTTAAAGATTGACGCAGAGTTGCTCGGCGTGAACTATTACAACGACTCATTCTTGGCTAGCCCTCGAATCAATGATGGCTCACTGCTATCAAAGGGCTTGTTCCCATTCAGCCAGCGCATAAATGACACACCCCCAGCGCCTCACACCGACATGGGTTGGCCTATCACACCAGAGGGCATCTATAACCTTTTGATGCGCATCAACCGTGACTACCCAGAATTCACCGACATTGCAATCACTGAAAACGGCGCCGCTTTTGACGACGGGCCAGACAGTGATGGCATTGTGAACGATGATCGCCGAGTTGAATACTTCAACAATCACATCGCTGCTGCGATGCGTGCGGTTGCAGAAGGTTCAGCGTTGCGTTCATATTTCGCCTGGTCGTTGCTCGATAATTTCGAATGGGCAGAAGGCTATGACAAGCGCTTTGGCCTCGTGCACGTAGATTTCGTAACTTTCAAGCGCACGCTGAAAGAAAGTGCTAAAACTTACAGTGCTATCATTGCGAATAATGGGGCGATGGTGGCTCGTTAACAAGATCCAGCGACGCACATAAGAAGGTAACCGTGGCAGCCAAGAGCAACGTTCGCACAACATATGCGGTTATTTCAAAAACTGCCGGTGTTTCAGAGGCTACCGTCTCGCGCGTTCTTAACGGTGACGAAAATGTTCACCCAGATCGAATCAAAGCCGTGCAAGATGCAGTTGCCAAACTGGGATACAAAAAGCACCGCGCAGCTAGCTCGCTTGCATCTGGCCGCACCGGCCTGATTGCTGTAGTGATCGACGACGACCTCTCGATTTTCTCTGACCCTTTTTGGGCCACGGTGACTTCGGGCATCAGCCGTGTGTTAATGAAGAACGACTTGCAGACCCTTCTTATGGTTGCCAATTTAGACTCGCTCGATGGCCCGGTGTCGCACTCACTGCAGGCTGGCGAAGTCGACGGTGCAATTTTCTTTCAGCTTCACAAGGACGCACTTATCAAGCGATTGGTAAAGCAAAAGCTGCCTATGGTGATTACCGGCACACCTCACACGTCGAACGACTTTGTTTTTGTTGACACCGACAACTTCGGCGGGGCCCATGAGGCAACCAACCATTTATTTGGTCGAGGGTGCACAAACGTAGCGATTATTACTGGCGACATTGAGACCACTGCTGGTCGACAGCGTCTTGATGGCTACAACCAGGCCTATCGCAAGTCAGGTCATGTTCCGAACAAGCAGCTGATTGCCGAAGGCGATTATTCCTTCGAAAGTGGCAAGGCAGCCATGCAAAGACTTCTTGAACAGGTTGCAAACCTTGATGGCGTTTTTGCTTGCAACGACGTTATGGCTTTGGGCGCAATCGCCGCGATTGAAGAGGCTGGCAAGGTCGTTCCTGACCACATTAAAGTTGTTGGCTTCGACGACTCACTTCTTGCCCAGACTTCACGCCCGCCACTAACCAGCGTGCGTCAAGACATTGGCGCTCTAGGTGAGGCAGCGGCTAACCTAATGATTGCCCAGCTTCGCGGCGAAACGCCAGAGCCATGCATTCTTAGCACCGAACTAATAGTTCGCGATTCGGCCTAGCTTTATAACTTTTATAACGATTATGTGAAACCGCTTTCACATAATCGCTCTTTTTGGTTATTCTTAAACCAATACGCGTGTGCGCGCGTCATTAATGAGTCTCTGAAAGGACACCCGTGCGCGCCTTAATTCGCATCATCACCGCACTAGCCATTTTTGCCGCATCACTAATCGGCGTGCAACCAGCAACTGCGACCCCTACTTGGGTTTCGGGAATCTCGTGGACCAACCTGCACGTCAAGCATGAAGATGGCGTTTTTGAGCGCTATAGGCGCGAGTTTGACGCGCAATCTGTTTTGCAAACCCAGAGTGAGACTCAGCACAATCAGGCTTGGGTTCGAACTGATCGCGATAGCGTGACTGTTACCTACACAGGCACTGCGGCAAACGCCAATCGCTTGGTTCGATTCAACCTAGACGGCGATGTGCCGTTCACATACTCGACACCAAACACAGTGGTTACACCGGCAAACCTAAGCACGTTGCCAGCATCCCTTGAGGTCATGACAGACGGCGATGGCAATGCCGAGGTAACTATGACTTTGACTGGCACCACTCAAGCTGACCGCGCCGACATCGTTTTGCGTGCAGGCATCAGCGACGGCACCACTGACGTCGGCAACATGGTTCTCGTCTTTCAGCCAGCAGGCTTTTATTCTGTAATCAAACTTGTCGGCACTGGTTCGGGCCCAGAAGCAACCTGCAACACGATGCACCCATTTGAGTGCAATGACGCAGACCTTGATGAAAAAACTTGGACCTGGTCAGTTTTCAAGAAAGACTGGCTGCCTGAGTATTCTCAGGTTTTCGTCAAGTCATACCTTCCTGGTTCAACGCTCAACATGCTTTATAAAGTGACCGACATTTGGAACACCCCTATTGCTTCTAAGCAGGTCACGCTGAATCTTGATGCTGGCTGTCGTGTCTGCAAATGGAGCAAGACTTTCGTTGGAACGAAATCCACCGACTCGCGAGGCTATGTGAAGTTCTCACTGAAGAACTTGAACACGGTGACACAGGTGAAAAATAACAGTTTCACAAACACCGACACCAAGATCAAGGAGTCAGGTGTTGTGGCTTTTGCATTGCTTCCAACTACCAATGAACTCGATGAGTCATTCGATGAATTCTGGCCACAACTTGTTACCGACATCGACATCTTGGGTGCGGCGACACAGCTAAAGGCGCTCAGCCGCGGAGGCCTAACAGCCGACGGTTCAGGCAACGTTTTGGTTGGTTCAGAGGTGAACCCAGCACACGTGATTGATGAGGCCGACAACCAACTAAGTGACACCGACGTGATCAACTTGAACATTAGCTATGTCAAAAACTCGTTGGCAAAGCCGCTTTATGCCCCTGACGTGAAGGTTACTGCAACTAATGGCGGCGTATCAGGCCTGGTTTTGCCAGCTACACCAGTTGAGACTTATGCCTCGGCATCTTCACAGAAGAGCACTCTGGTGTTCGGCTACACCTACCCTCAGAGAATAGCGGTTACCTGCACCAGACCAGGAACCACCGTATTCAAGATTGCTACTGGCAAAAACTACAAAGAATATGAAATGGATTGCGTTTTGCCAGAACACGCCGCCAGCAAAATTGTTGCAGTTAGCTCTGCCCAAATCGGCTTGCCGACCGTTGCTTCGAACGTTGCCTTTAAAGTAACCGACCGCTTCGGCAACGGCATCTCAGGGGTAACGGTGAATGTTGTCACCGCCGGAAACGGAACAATCACAGGAGCTACCTCATATGTGAGTGATGCAGCCGGCTTGGTTTCGGTTGCAACTAGCGCAACCGCAGCAGGTGACCAGACTCTTACAGCTACCGCTGTTGACGGGGCCGCCACTTTCACCGCCGACACTGTTTCTTCAACAGTTCGATGGGGAGTGACAACCGTGGCAACCCTGGGAGCTAAGGGCTCAGTGAAGGTCACGATTCAAAATGCTAAGGGCAAAACCGCATCTGTGTTTGATGGCAAGTCCAAGGTTGCCACTATCAAACTAACTAAGTTGGCCCAGACAAACACCGTCAAGATCAAGAAAGCCGGCTCACACGCGCTGACCATCAAGATCGGCGCAAGCACTTATAAATCAGCGGTGAAGGTTTCATAGCAAACGAAAACACTCGATTTACCCGCACCACATCATCAAATTGGAATAGATGAAAAGTTGGGCACTCCCATAGGGGGTGCCCAACTTGCTTTAAGTCACTTTGAAAAGAGTTCTATGCCTCAACTACCAACACGTTTTCAATGATCTTGTTTATGAGGTCGTTCCACGCGTCTTGTGACATGTGCTCTGGTGTTACATCGTCGACTGCGCGACCGATGGTGTAGCTCTGAATGAAAACGGCAACCACCACTGGGTCAAGTTCAGGCCGATACAGGCCTTTTGCTTGAGCATCGCGCACGAGGTCGGCAATCGCGTCGGTGAGTCTCTGCTGCTCAGCGCCTAGAAGAGCGCCAAACTCAGGTCGCAGGTTTCCTTGCGCCAATGCCTCCATGCGATACGCGCGAATCACCTTGAGTTCGCTGCCCTGAGTTCGTTCGGTCACAAACTTCAGTGACGCAAGAAGGGCATCTCGAGTTTGAGCGTGAACTGCTGCCTCAGTTAGCAGTTCGATTGACCGGTCAACATAGCCGCTAAAACGGGCCACGATTGCATGGTCGATTAGGTTCGGAAAAGCCCCAAAGTGGTGATACAGCGAGCCGTGTGAAATGCCTGACTCTTTCAAAACGAGGTCAAGAGTCAGTTCTTGGGGCTGATGTGTCTCTAGAAGTCGCACCACAGTGTCGACCAAAGCATCGCGAGTCGGGTGGTGTGTCTTCATGATGACAAGCCTAAACAAATTGAGCAAATAGGGGAAATCCCCTATTCAAGAGGCAAAATCTAGATAAACTATCTAGATGACGTTTTTAAGTTTTGTTCAGGCCCGCAGCCGTTCGTTGGCTCTGTTGGTGGCGCTTTCTGTTTGCATTGGTTCGCTGTCAGCGACGCCTAACGTGGCCAGTGCAGCCGCAACCATAGCTCCGAAACCTGTTGCAGCAACTTCATCAAATGATTCGAACAGCTCGACTTCACTGACTGTCTCACACCCAACCGCGGTTGCCGGTGCGTTGTCAGCCACAGTTGCCTACAAGGCACCTAAGGGCGCTAGCGGGCTAACCTACCGCGTTAGATATAGTTCAAACAAGGGCAAAGCCTGGGATACCTTTGGCCCAACGACCTCTGCGCTCAGCATAACCGTGAGCGGATTAACAGCAGGCACTAGCTACATCTTCGAAGTTTCTGCCAAAAAGACCACCACTTGGGGTGCATGGTCTGACGATAGCAACGCGGTGAAACCAACGGCTGGCGCGGCACCGTCCAACTATTCAATCGTCGCTTCGGTAACTGCCGGCGGAAGCATGTCGCCTACCGGCACCGCGACAGTCGCGTCAGGCGCAAGCCAAACTTACACAATCACGCCAAACTCTGGTTTTCAGATTTCTTCGGTGCAGGTTGACAATGCATCCGTCGGCACTGTCGCTAGCTACACATTTAGCAACGTCACCGCAAACCACACCATTTTGGCGAGTTTCACAGCCATAGGTTATTCAATCGTTGCCTCTGCAGGTTCACACGGTAGCATCTCGCCTGGCGGTTCGACCACCGTCTATTCGGGCACGAGCCAGAGTTACACAATCACACCAGTCACGGGCTACCACGTGGCCGACGTTCTAGTTGATAGCAACTCAGTTGGCGCTGTGACGACCTACACATTTAACAACGTGACTGCCAGCCACACCATTTCGGTGAGCTTCGCAATCAACACCTACAACATTGTTGCCAGCGTTGACTACGGCAGCGGCACCATCAGCCCGAACGGCACTACAAGCGTCAACTACGGCACCAACCAGACTTACACCATCACCCCGGCCACCGGCTATCGCATCAACGACGTGATCGTCGACAACGCGAGTGTAGGCACGCCATCGAGTCACACCTTCAGCAACGTCACTGCAAACCACACCATTTTGGTCAGCTTCACGATCGCCTCATATGACATCGTTGCAAGCGTTGACTCGGGCAATGGCACAATCAGCCCGACCGGCACCACTGCCGTAACCCCAGGCAACAACCAGACGTACACGATCACGCCAGACGCCGGTTGGGTTATCAACGACATTCGCGTTGACGGCACGCTGACTTCAAACACCTCAAGCTACACCTTCAGCAACGTTCAGGCTGGCCACACCATCGCAGTTAGCTTTGTGCGCGGCACCTACACGATCAACTCGTCGATTGACTACGGTAGCGGCAGCATTACTCCGCTCGGCGACTCAAACGTCACGGGAGGCGGCAACAAGACCTACACGATCACGCCAGACGCCGGCTATGAAATAGACACGCTTTATGTCGACGGCGACCTCGTGACGAACATCAACAGCTACACATTTAGCAACGTCACAGCCAACCACACCATCATGGTTAGCTTCACGCTCGGCACCTACACAATCACGGCCGCAGTTGACGCGGGCAACGGTAGCATCAGCCCGGCGGGCGACAGCTCAGTAACCGGCGGCGGTAGCAAGACCTACACAATCACGCCAGATGCGGGTTACATCATCGACCAGATTCTTGTCGACGGAACAGCCGTGACCAACGCGGGCACTTACACGTTCAGCAACGTTGTGGCGGGCCACAGCATCCACGTTTCATTTGTTTTGGGTTTCAATATCACAGCCAGCGTTGACTCGGGCCCGGGCCACATCAGCTCAAACGGTGTCACCGCGGTGGCTTCTGGTTCGAGCAAAACCTACACGTTCACGCCAAACGCTAATTCGTTCGTTTCGAACGTGGTGGTTGACGGTGTCTCAATCGGCGCTTGGTACAGCTACACATTCAGCAACGTGATCGAAGAGCACACCATTTATGTGCAGTTCGAAGCCAACACCTACGACCTTTATGCCGACATTGACTACGGCAACGGCAGCGTCAGCCCGCTTCACTACCACACGGTTTACAACGGTGACGATCAGACCTACACGTTCACGCCAGACGATGGTTTTTATGTCTATAACGTGATTGTCGACGGCGTTGACATGGGTGGCCTCGACAGCTACACCTTCTATAACGTCAAGAGCAGGCACGAAATCTGGGTTCAGTTCGAAGAAATTCGTGACTACACCATAACGGCCTCGGTTGACTCAGGTAGCGGCAACATCTCGCCGTCGGGCGCTACATTGGTGCAGGTAACCACCGACAAGACGTTCAGCTTCACAGCTGACCCAGGCAGCCACATTTCTGACGTAGTCGTCGACGGTGTTTCAAAGGGCGCTATCACCAGCTTCACCTTTAGCAACGTTCGCACCAACCACACGATCTATGTTCAGTTTGAGCTAGACCCATATGCTGGCCCAACTTACACGGTGACCTCCTATGTGAACATCGGTAGCGGCTCGATCAGCATCGACGGCACCACCGAGGTGTCAGAAGGCGGCGACCAGACCTACGACTTCACAGCATCAAACGGATGGCAGGTCAAGGCGATTTATGTCGATGGCGTCTTAGCGGGTGCATCGACCAGCTACACGCTCTATAACGTAACCGAACCGCATGAGATTTATGTTGAGTTCGAAACTCAAACGGTCTGGTTGTATTCAGACATTTCTTCGGGTAACGGCACCGTCGACACCCTGTGGGATGTCGAGGTTGATCGCGGCCATGACTTTACCTTCAACTTCTTGCCAGATGATGGCTGGTATGTCTCGGGAATCTTCGTAAACGGCCACCGTGTCGGTGCCGGGCCAAGCTACACCTTCAAAAACGTTCAGCGTTACTCAGAGGTGTATGTGCAGTTCAAAGAACTGACAACCTTCACAATAAGCGCAAGTGCCGGAACAGCAAATGGTTTCATCACTGACGATGGTGACACCTTCGTTGACGCTACCGGCAGCTGGGACTACTACTTCTATGCCGACAATGGCTACCACGTTGACGACGTTTTGGTCGACGGTGTGTCACTAGGCGCGCTTGAAAGCTACACCTTCAACTGGGTTGTTGCAGACCACACCATCGTGGTGAGCTTTGCTGAAGATGTGACGGCACCAGTAGTAACCAACTTCACGATTACCTACGACTCAAACGGTGACCACAGCGGGCTATCGTCGAGCGCTCAAAAGCAGCAGGGTAGTGGATTATTGACCCTTCAGGCCAACACTTACGTTGCAACCAACGCGGCGCACTTCTTTGGTTGGAACACTCAGGCAAACGCCAAGGGCACTTACTATTACCCAGCTGACAGCTACGACCTGCAGGCCGATGTTCGACTCTATGCAATTTGGACGTTTGACATCACTTTGAATGTCGGCGACCTAGAGCAAGGGCCATTCAGCAGTGCGTGGGCAACTTTCATTTTTCCTATGGTGTTAGACCCAAACACCAATGACAGTGTCACGCTAACGGCCAACTCGTCACAAACAGTGACTGTGCTTGCCGGCGCACTGTATCCCTATGACCTAGTCATGACCGGAACCTGGTCAGGAACACCAGACGCCTACACTGGCGGCTACACGGTCACGCTCACCAACCTCTATAGCTGGGACCCACGCGTCTACATGCAAAACAACATAGCTGAAGGTGGCAACACTTACACCGCCGTCTACGTTGCGGTCAGCCCAGCAGGTGCTGACGGCAGCGTCAACATCAACTACACACCACCGAGCTAAAACTGATCAAAGGCTAGCCACACGTAGTGTGCGGTTGGCCCGAAATAACCAAAGCGGATGCTCCAGCTTGGGGCATCCGCTTTTTGCATTCTCACTTGGCGAGGCGAGTAAAAACCGCACATGAATTATTGAGTTAACAAATGCCGTTAACATTCGCTCCCTATGATGACAGCACTACCCGCATCGATAATTTAGGGGCAACATGTCTATCAAATCAAAGTTCTTGCTATTCGTAGCGATTCCTGTCGCAGTTTTGACCGTCGCCGGCGTCTCAGCATCTTCATTCACTTTTGGTCAAAACGTCAACACCATTCAGGCAGACGTTGAGCAGGTCACCTACGTTGTTCCGGCAACTGACGCAACCAGCCTCGCTGACTCATGGAACGCAACCTCGACCGTAATGGGCCGCGCTGCAACGACCGTTGCAGTTGACACAAAATATGGCGAGTTGCCACAGTGGACCCAAGTTTCAAACGGTGTTCAGGGCTACCCATCGACCATTAACCAACCAGGCGACCTTGTTTTCATCAACGCACGTTCAAGTTCGTCAAACACTGCTGACACTAACCGTGGCACTTTGGCTGAGGATGGCGGCGTTAACAGCAACGTTGTTTCATCACTTTTCATCAAGGGAAACATCACCAACATTGCTGACCTACGAACTGTTTACCGCTCATGCTTGATTCCGATTCGCTTGTGGAAGTCAACCAACACTGGTGGCAGCTGGACAGACATCACACCGCTTCGCCTAGGTGTTGACACCGGCGAGCCTTACTACATCGACTGCGAAACCGGTCAGTTTGAGTTCACTGTGCCTACAGCAGCAACCGACTACAACGTGTCACAAGATCTTGACTATGTTGTGACCGTTGAGGCTGGCGGCAACTTTGCAACCATGAACAACATCAGCCAGTCAAATGGCGGCACGATTCAGGGAATCACGCCCCAGTTCTTGTTCACTGCAACCCCAATCAGCCAAGCATTCACCGCGGTCAACTAGTTTGACCTAGGCTTTATGCCAAGAGATTAGAAGCCACAAGTTTTGGCCGCTCGGCGCGTTTGCATCGAGCGGCCAAAACCACTTTTTAGTTAGGCAGATGATTTGGTGACGCGTCGAGAGCAAAATGCTCAGGCAAGCCATGCCAAGAAAAAATCGACATTAGTCGGTCGTGTGATTTCTTGGGTGCTGGGCCTTTTCGTGCTCTCGCTCGCCTTAGGTTTTGTGGTTCTAATGGTGGTGCTAGGCACAGCGACCCCGTTCACTGCGACTGTTGGCCACTCGATGAACCCGGTGCTCTATCAGGGTGACTTAGCGGTGGTTAAGAGCATAGAACCTGCAAAGATCAAGACTGGCGATGTCGTCAGGTTGAACATCACGGCAGCCTCACAAAAGCAATTCGGTTTGCCAAACACTATTCTGCACCGAGTTGTTTCAGTAAGAAATTCAGAAATTGGTCTTATGTTCACCACCAAAGGCGACAACAACCCAATGAACGACAGTTTCGAAACTCGCGCTGACAACATCACCGGCATCATGATTGATCACTACGCTGGTCTCGGTTTTATTCTGCTGATGGCACAGTCGCCTTCAGCGCCGCTTTTAGGCCAGGTGGCACTTGGTCTCATAATCGCCTACCTGCTGCTTGCTTGGCTCGAAAGTGCGATGAATGCGTCAAAAGCTCGAGAGCGGGTTCTGAAAGATCTTGTCGAAGATATTCCTGATTTGAAGGCCCAGATTGAGCTATTGACCACAAAACTCGCCGCGCCGAAGCCAACATATGTGAGTTATTTCGAGGAGGTTGACGATTATAAAGACAGCTAAAGAACTTCGCGTAATGCTCGTTGATGACGACGAGTTTTCACTGACAATCTTGGGCGAAGCAATGCAGCAGTGGGCCTCAGTGCTTGGTGTTTCAACTGTCTCAGACGCAGTGACCAAAATTGAAGTCTTTGACCCACACGCGGTTATCACAGACCTCAACTTCAATGGGGGCCCCGACGGTGGCGAGTTACTCCGCCACCTCGAGGCAGAGTATCCGTGGATTGGCCGCGTAGTTCTCACCTCACACTCTTCGCCAACTCTGGTACTGAATCGTGGTTCAGAGATTCCGCAAGACACTGTCTACCTTGTTAAAGCTGACGTGGCCGGCGGCGCCGCACTAAAACTTGCAGTCGAAGAATCGATTCGCGGGCTCTCGCAAGCAGTTCAAACCAAAAAAGGTGACACTGAGCAACGACTGCAAATTTCTAAGAGCCAGGCAGAGGTTCTCAAGCTAATCGCTGCTGGCAAGTCGAACGCGGCAATCGCCTCGACTCTGGGCATCACCATTCGCGCCGCTGAGGGCCTGGTTCAGAGAACTTTTGCGGCCCTTCAACTTAGACCCGATGAAGACAATAACGTTCGCGTTTTAGCGACTCGCATGTGGATCGAAGGCAAGGTCACGAGTCGGTGAGTTCAGCAAAACGATGGTGGCAGTCGATTGCAGGTTTTCGTTTTCCTGAAAACCTCGGCAGCTGGGTTTTGTCGTGGAAATTTTGGGTTGGCATTGCACCAGCGCGACTTTTTATTATGGACCAAAGGTTTCTCGCAAACCATGAACACTATTTGATTCACCTATTGCCGAGCCTTCTATTGGCTTACCTAGTTTCGGGCATTCCCCTTTATTTGACCAGCATCACGGTGTTGAAAAACCGTTTCAATTCAGCTCCAAACATTTTGGTTTCAATCGTTGCGTGGATGCTATCTGACATAGCGATGAGCGCCTCGGCAGTGTTTTTGCTTGGCCCAGAGAATTTGAGAAGTCAGAGAATCGCGAGCCCGGTTTCTATGGTGATTCACGCACTTGGAACGATTCCAATCGGCGCGACCCTGTTGTTTGGGGTCTGCCTGACGTTCTTGGCCATAGACCGGGCAAACAACCTAGCCAACTCACTTGCCCAACAGCAACTTCTGCTTGAAAGCGCAGACGACTACTACGTTTCGATTCGCCAGAAGTTTAGCGACCAAATCGCAACATCGCTGAAGCCGGGTTTTGAGCGCATAAAAGTCGAAGTTGCAGCCCTCGCTGAGAAACGTGTTTTCAGGGGCAAACTCTTAGATTTTGCCGATCGAGTTCGAGAATTCACATCGTCTGAAGTTAGACAGCTTAGTCACCTCATTGCGGCTAACGAAATCGAGGTGCGGCCCCTAGAACTCAAAGGGGTTCAAAGTTTTTATCGGCAGAGTCTTTTCGCGGCTGGTTCTTTGCGCCCAGCAAATGCCTTTTTAGAGGCTTGGATATTCGTAGCATTCGGATTGATTACACGCCCCGACAGCGCTTGGTGGCTGTTGGTCATCGAAGGATTGGTGGTCTGGTTTGCTGCGGATATTTCTATTCGCCTAAACCACATCTATTTTCATGCGGGCATTGTCTCTCGGTGGCTGATCATGGCAATCAGCTTTATATCTCCGATCATCGTTGCTTCTGCCGTTGACGCGGCACTTAACACGAGGTATCAACAAAGCTCCATCGGTGTGTATGCCTTTGTCGTGGTTTTGTGCTCGCTACTACTTAACTACCCCTATCGGTACCACCTCGAAGTCAGCGCAAACTTAGAGGCAGCCGAGGTCGCCACAAGTCGATTGCTTAACCGAATTCGCACCGAAGCAAGTTCTATTCGTGACGGTTTCTCGAGATTCATCCATAGCAAAATTCAGGGCCGACTCGCTTTGGTCTCATTTATTCTCGGTCAGATTGCAACCGATGAAATCAAAGGGCGTGAAAGAACTAAACAGGTCAAACGCTTAACCGAACTGCTAGACACCATTGAAGAAGAATTAAAAGGTTTATCGCCACAGGCCCCGCGCCAAGCACTTCCAGAATTGGCAGCTCAGCTTGAGGCTGAGTGGGCCGGTCTGCTCGAAGTTTTGTTTGAGGTCGAACCGGCCGCAATGGATGTTCTAAGTGAAGATGCGGCTCTTGAGCATCAAGTTGCTTCGCTCATCGAGGAGGCCCTGCTTAACTCTCGTCTGCATGGCAAGGCCAGTGAAGTTTCAATTAGTGTCGCGAAGTCTGCTGGTGCCGACATTCGCATAAAAGTAACCGTTATTGATAATGGAGTTGGTCTTGCCAATGATCGAACGAGTGGCTTGGGCAGCAGTTATTTTTCGGCGGTTTGCGAAAGCTGGACAATAACGAGAATCGACTCGAACACTCGGTTTGACGCGCTAGTTCAGGGGGCGGCGACTTGAGGCAGGCAATAAGGGCCAGATTGGTCAAAGTTTGGCTGGTGCTTTTGCTCGCACAAATGGCAGGTGTTCCCGGCGTTTCAGCTCAGGCCGCGCCGGTAGCTGGCATGGAGCTCACGGTTGTCACAAGCGCAGCCGACCAGCAAATCTCATTGCCCATTTTCGGCACGGTGAACTCAATTCAGATCACTTGGAGTTCTAGTGCAGGTGATGTTTCAGCCGTGACATCTTCTGCAGGATTCATTTCGCATACCTACCGATCGGCAGGCACTTACACAGTCAAAATCGATGGCACAAGTTTCACTCAATTCGGCAACGGCTCTGCCTATCAGGGTTCAGACCTCATCACTTCGGTTTCAACTTTTGGAGCTCTCGGCATAAAGAGTCTGAACGGTGCCTTCGCCGGAGCGACCTCGCTCACCAGTCTGCCCGCCACTTTGCCTGCCGGCGTGACATCTTTGCGGCAAATGCTTTCTGGCGCGAGCGCGTTCAATCAAAATATTGGTGCTTGGGACACCTCTAGCATCACAGACATGAGCGGCCTCTTTGCTGGGGCAACCTCTTTCAACCAAAACATCAACCAATGGAACACCGCTTTAGTCACTGACTTCAGTTCGATGTTTGCAGGGGCATCAGCTTTCAACAATGGCGAAAACGGCAGCTTCGCCCAAAACTCTTTGGCCACCAGCGGCACCAAATGGTCTATGGCAAAGGCAACAAACCTAAGCTCAATGTTTTCTGGGGCATCAAGTTTCAACCAGCAGGTTTCAAACTGGGATGTCAGCAGGGTCACAAACTTTAGCTCAACCTTTAGAGGTGCAACTGCTTTCAAACAGTCAGTTGCTACCTGGCGCCCGCACGCAGCGTCAACTATGGCGAACTTCTTAGGCGGTGGTTCGTGGAATCTAAGAACCTATGACGCAATTTTGATTGCTTGGGCTGCTGACAGCGCTAACGCCAAGGGAATCGCGTTTGATGCGGGCTCTTCAAAATATAGTTCGGCTGCTGCGTCAGCGGTGGCCACTCTGACTGGAGCCACTGCACCCAACTTCGGTTGGGCCATCACCGACGCTGGGCTATCTTCGGCAAAAGTTGCCAGATCAATCACGTGGCAAACCCGCCCCGCCGACGCTGTTGGCTTGACAGATGTGCTGCCTCCGCTGCTGGCTGTTGACTCTGAAGGTGCCGCGGGTTTTACATACTCGGTCTCTGGTGTGTCAAGCGGAGTTTGTTCGGTGAACCCAACTACCGGTGTGATCACAGTCATTTATGTTGGCGACTGCACCTACACCGCTTCAATAGCCGAAGACACTTTTGCTTTAACTGCCAGCTTGACCACAACCTCGGTTATCAAACCGGTGACGCCGTCAGAGCCACGCACCGTGAGCGCTGTCGTGACGGGTCGCGACATCGCTGTTAGCTGGACTTCACCGGCGAACAAGGGCGGCACTGGCATCGCAAGTTATATTGCAACAGCATCGGCCGGCGGCAGTGATTATGCCTGCACCGCGCAGTCACCTGCTCTGACCTGCACTATTCGCGGTGTTTCACGTGGAACCTCAGGCTTCAGTTATGCAATCACGACAAACTCGGTGGGCAAGGCTTTTCGCGCTGACCTAGGTTTGGTTTCAAAAGCTTCGACTGCGTTTAGCGCCTTTGTTGACCCTCCACTAGACAGAACTGTCACCTTCACGAACACCCCGCAACTAGAGGTAGATTTTGGCCCGTTAGGTTCTGTTGCTGCGGTTGACTCGCTGGGCGTTGCCGCCGCCACTTATGCCATAGACCCAGCCTCGACGAACGTCTGTTCGGTTGATCAGGCGACGGGCGCTTTGACCGCTTTGCGCTCTGGCATGTGCTACTTTGTTGCGAATGTAGCTGCTGACCCAGACCGCCGGGCAGCAACGGCAACTGGTCTAGTGAAAATTCGACCTTTCACACCTGGAGCCCCAACCATTACCAGCGTGCTGGTTGATGGGCGCCACATCACGGTCAACTTCGATGCACCCACCTATGACGGCGGGTATGACTTAGGTCACTACGTGTTCACCGCGACGAACCTAGTCAACAGTTTTAGCTGCGAGGTTGAAGCGCCGGCTTCGAGTTGCACAATCTCAGATGTGGCCCGCGGCGATTCTGGCTTTGACTACAAAATTACCGGCGTCACCTACGGTGCGGTCTTTGATGGCAGACCTGGCCTCATCTCAATTGAATCGGCAGCCGAAACGGTGCATGTCGATGCGCCTTTGGTAACAGCGCTTAGCTGGCAGAACAAGCCAGCCGCGACCGAAGCTTTCGGCACTTTGCCTTCGCTGACAGCTATAGAACCTAACCAGCTCGGCACAGTCGTTTATAGCGTTTTGGCTAATTCGGTGGATGTTTGTTCGGTTTCGGTCACTAGCGGTGACCTGACAGCACTCAGAGCAGGCGACTGCAACTATCGGGCAGACATTTTTAGAACACCCGACATTTTTGCGAGTGCTATTTATGGTTCGACCCACATCACAACGGTTCAGCCCAGTGCGCCGCTAGATGTCGCAACGCAGGTTGGCGGCCGCCAAATCACTGTCAGCTGGAGCGCTTCGCTAAACGACGGTGGAATTTCGCTCACCGATTACTATGTCAATGCCGAAGGTGGAGGCAACACATATGTGTGCCATGTTCTAGCGTCACAAAATTCTTGTGTTGTTCAAGATGTGTCTCGCGGTGAATCTGGAGTGACATATGATGTGACAGTTCGAGCGCGAAACGCAGCTTTTGATGCTTTACCTGGCCTTTATTCAGAAGCTTCAACAACCGCAACGGCCAACGTTGATGCTCCGTTGACCAGATCACTTTATTGGCAGTCAGTGTCACCTCAGACTGCTAACTTTGGCCCACTCACGGCACTAAGAGTTGCGGGTGACCTCAACGGAATCGCACCACAATATGCAGTGCGCTTTGATTCACAAGCGGTCTGTCGAGTTGACCCAGAAACTGGTCAGCTCACGGCCCTTCGGGCAGGAACCTGTCACTTTAGCTCGACCGTCATTGCAGACGCTGATTATCACGAAGCCGTGTTAGAGGGTTCAACACTGATTGCCTCGGTCGCACCATCGCAACCTTTGAATGTTAGAACTACGGTTGACGGCAGAAACATTACTGTCAACTGGAACACCCCGATTGCCGACGGCGGAAACGGCATTAGGGCCTATCGAGTTGAACTGCTCTCAGGCGTGGCGAATTATTCTTGCACGGTGTTGGCTCCCTTAAATGATTGCGTCATTTCTGCGGTGACGCGTGGCTCGGCGGGTGTGACTTACACCGTTTCTGTCAAGGCGCTTGGCCAGCCGTTTATGGGCGCTGAATCAATCGAATCTTCGGCCAGCGAAACAGCTGAAGCGCTGGTTACCGCGCCAATCAGCAGCATTGTCACTTGGCAGGGCGCTCCTGCGGATCAAACCTTCTATGGCCTTTTGCCAAACCTTGCCGTTGTGGGCAACCAACAAGCCGCGGCACCGGTGTTCTCGATAGACTCAGGCTCCGCTTCGGTTTGCCGTGTTAACGCATCGACTGGTGAACTTACTGCTCTGCGCGTTGGTCTCTGCAACTATCGTGCTCAGATTGCCGCTGACCCAGATCATGCTGCAACTGACATCACTGGCAGCACAATGATTTTGGCTTCACCACCTTCGCAACCTAGCTCAGTTTCGGCAAGCGTCGACGGGCGCAACGTGACCGTGAGCTGGAGCGCCCCGGTCGATGACGGCGGCAATGGTCTAAGCGGCTTTCACGTCACACTCGACGCGCCGGACCAAAACTACACCTGCGAAGCAAAAGCCGATAGTCTGCGATGCAAGATTTCTGGGGTAAACCGTGGCGATTCTGGTTTTAACTATGTGGCGAAGGTGCAGGCCATCGGGTCGAGCTTCAATGGGGCCGATCAGCAGCTTTCGGCTTGGTCTGAGAGCGCAAACTCCCCAGTCGATGCTCCAATTGACCGGGGGCTCTCGTTTGCTTCAAGCCCTCAGGGCATCGAAAACTTTGGCTCACTCACCCCACTGCAGGTTTCGGGTGACCTCACTGCCGCAACGCTGAAATATTCAGTGTCAGATTCATCAAAAGATTTTTGCACCATCAACGCGGGCTCTGGTCGTTTGACAGCAATTCATGCAGGCATCTGCAGTTATCGGGTTGAAGTTGACGCTGACCCAGATCACTTTGCCGCGCGACTTGAAGGGCAAGTGGTCATCAGGCCGATTGCGCCAACCGTACCTCGCGATGTTAAGACCGTCGTTGAAGGTCGCAATCTCACTATCACCTGGTCAGAGCCGATAGCCGACGGCGGCAACGGTTTGGCCGGCTACAACGTCAAAGTTCAAAGTGGTGACGTCGCTCTCGGTTGCGACACCGTTTATGGCCAAAACAGTTGCCAACTTGCGGCCCTTGACCGAGGTGTTAGCGGCATCACCTACATGGTCACCGTTAGAGCAGTTGCAAACGCCTTCGATCTCAACCCAGGTATGATTTCAGATTGGTCAGAACCAGCTAATGCTGTGATTGCGGGCCCTGCGGTGCGAGCACTTAGCTGGCTTAACCGACCAGATGCGGCGACAAACTATGGGCAGCTCAAGTCACTTCAACTTGGCGGTGACCTCGCAGGGGCTACGCCAACCTACACTGTCGATGAAGGTTCAGTCGAGGTCTGTTCGGTTGATTCGGCTACAGGGGCTCTAACCGCGCTAAAAGCAGGTCTTTGCATTTATTCTGCATCGGTGCCTGGCGACGACGATCACCAGGCAGGATTGCTGGCGAGCTCAAGTGTTATAAAACCAGCGCCACCGTCAGCACCAAAGAACATAACCGCCGATTTTGACGGCCAGAAAATCACAGTTACTTGGCAGCCACCAATCGAAACCGGCGGTAGCGTTCTCGAGGCCTACATCGTCAACGCCAAATCATATTCAGGTGATCTGAGCTGCCGAGTTTCGGCAGCCGAAACTTCTTGTGTCTTAGATGCGTTAGTTCTAGGTGCACAGTATGAGATTTCTGTGGTGGCGCTAAACGCTGACACCACTCAGGCAAAGGGCGCTTTGTCCAACCCGTCGTCGAGCGCAACCATTTTCGTGCCGGCGCCTTCGGCCGAACCAACACCTACTGCTTCGCCATCTCCCACTCCCACGCCAACACCTACGGCAACGCCAACACCCACACCTTCGCCGTTGCCAACAGCTGATGCCCGAGGGCTGAAGGCATTTGACCCGATCAAAGATGCCCCCGCTGAGGTGGCTAAACAAACCCTAAACGCTGTGACCTTGGTGGCCGCCGCTGCAAGTGCTGCCGCTGGTGCCGCTGGTGCCGCTGGTGCGGCCGGTGCCGCGGGTGGTGCGGCGGGTGGTGCGGCCGGGGGCCCAGCAACTCGTGGTGGTGACACAGGCAGAGCAACTGATACAAAAGAGGAATTCAAAGCTGGTGATACTGGCGATGCTGATGACCTCGACAGAGCTAAGGCGGCGAAGGGTGAGGTTGACTTTGAAGCACAAAACTGGGGCGACCGCCACGCTTTGTGGGCATCGGCGATCATGGTCGCCCTTGATAATCCGTTTCGAAGTGCAGCGACAAAAATAGCACGGTATTCGCCTCTATTAGCCAAGTATTTAATCGACGGTGCTTACATTCGTGCTATCGCTGGCGTCTTTGCTTCAGCATTGCCCGCACTGGCAGTTCTGATTGCGGCGATTGGTGTTTGGCAAGTTCATGGTCTCTTGCTGCCGCCGCCACTAGGGGTTTTAGCCGGGTTAGCGGTCTTGGGAATCCTCGATGTTTTTTCTGGCTTGGTCGGGGGTTTTGCGCTTGTGATTGGGCTCGCAACGACGGCAGGTGTCGCTTCGATTGGCGATGCCCGGTTATTGCTGGGGCTCTTCTTGATTGCGACCGCACCTGTTTTTATGGCGACTGCATTTCGAGATATTCGACGAAAAGCCGGCAATACGTTCGCCCATCGGTGGGAACGCCTGGCAGACTTTTGCGTCGCACCGGTTTTCTCTGCCTGGGCAGCCATGCAGATTGTTGGCATCTTGCCAGCTTTGGTCGGCCTCAAGTTAAACATGCAATCCGACTCTGCGGTCATCATTGGCTTTGCGGCCGGCGTGGCCATGATTTTGCGCATAGTTGGAGAAGGTTTCGCAGCAGGCCATTTTCCGGGTCGCCTAGCAACCAACATTCCCCGTCAGCTACCAACTCCATCGATGCGACAGAAGTTGATTTCGTTGGCGCTGAGGGCCGCCATGTTTGCATTCATAGCGAGCGCACTCGTTGGTTTCAATATCTATTTGTTGCTCGGCGACATCATCTTTTTGGCGCCAAGTCTTCTAGGCCTCTGGTCACACAAACTGCCAAACGTTACTTTTGTATTTCAAATAATGCCGTCGGGAGTGCCAAATGTTGCTTTCTCGAAACTATTGAGCATGGCTACGCTTGCCCCACTGACCCTTATTCTGGGTGAAACCCCGCAATTGGCAACCATGTCTTTTGTGTTGTTACCCTTGCCGGGCATGATTGTTTCGCTCATCAAAAAGTTTGGTCGTGCGCCTTCGGCGGGCGATGTGCTTTGGTATCTAAGGCCGAAGATGGCGTGGTTCTATCGAATCGCCGGCGTGGGAATGTACCTCTATTTGCTCAAACTCATAGGGTTTTTGCCGATCTAGTGTTTGCCCAACATTCGAGAAGTCAATCGGCGCAACGCCAGCAATAAGAACGCGGTAACAATCAGAATCACGGTGATTCCGAAGATATACATCAGCATGCTTGGCACACCATAAAGGTCTGGGTTGATGAACCAATAAGGCCACCAGTGGTTGACGTTGCCGCGAATGATGCTGCCGACAAGCCAAACAATCGGAAAAGCCGCTGCCCATAACGCCTCGACAAATTTAACGCGGATGCCAGGTGTGACCAGAATTAGTTCGATCACCAGAATCAGCGGCGCCCAAACGTGCAAAACCTCGTTTGGCGGTGTTGGCCAGTGGTAGCCGGCGGCGATGTCGCGAGCATCGTCGGGTTCGCCACGTAGCAGTGCGTTATAGACGACGGCAACCACTACGTAGGCAGCTGAAAGTGCGATGCGCGCAACTTCAAACCAGTGCGCCGTCTGGTTGTTTTTGAACCAAGCAACTGCAAAACCAGCGATCAGAAGCGCAGCCATAAGCAGGCTGGTATCGATTGTGAAATAAACCCAATATTCCTCTGGGTGAAAGACGTGATTGGCGATGCGGTCAGAAACCTGCCAATAGACACTGCCAAGAATTGCGAGTGCGGTGACTAGGCGCACAGCGCCAATGAATTTAGCTGTCATAGTGATAAAAGCTACCCTGATTGCACGGGCAAAACTAGTAGCAATTTGTTGCGACAGATTTAGAGCGCCAAGCGTGGCTCAGGGCTTTTCAATAGACTGATAAAAACGCAGAGAAAGTCGTGGAGTGTCGAGCTTAAAGGCCATTGGGCCGAACTATGCAATCGCTGACCTAGCGCTCGCCGAAGCCGGTCGCAAACAGATTCGCCTAGCCGAAACTGAGATGCCGGGGCTAATGTCGGTGAGAACCGAGTTTGGGGCTGCGCAGCCGTTGGCAGGCGCCCGCATCAGCGTGTCACTTTCAATCACGGTTCAGACGGCAGTGCTCGTTGAAACCTTAGTTGCGCTTGGCGCTGCAGTGCGTCTTGCCAGCTGCAACATCTTTAGCAGCCAAGACGAAGCCGCGGCCGCGCTCGTTGCCGCAGGTGTGTCGGTTTATGGTTGCAAGGGTGAGACATCTGAAGAGTTTTGGTGGTGTCTCGACCAGATTCTTGACTGGTCGAACGACCCTCAGGTGATTGCCACTGAGGCTGAAGGTGCCACTGGCGCCGACCTCACTGGCCCAACGAGTTTGCTTGACGACGGTGGCGACCTCGTCTATTTAATTCACCAGGGCCGTGAGTTCGAGTTGACCGGTGAGCTTGAGCAATCGAAGTCTTGGGCTGACTGGGAACACCAGATTGTTCGCAACCTGCTCGAAGCTTCGCGCGCTGCGAACCCGAGCCGTTTTCAAAGCCTGGCGGCCACCATCGTGGGCGGCAGCGAAGAGACCACGACTGGCGTGCAGCGACTTGAGGTGCTTGAGCGTGAGGGCAAGTTGTTGTTCCCGATGATTAACGTCAACGATGCTGTGACCAAGAGCAAGTTCGACAATAAATATGGCATTCGCCACTCGCTAGTTGACGGCTTCAACCGCGCAACCGACGTTTTGATCGGTGGCAAGACCGCCTTTGTTGCCGGCTATGGCGATGTCGGCAAGGGTTGCGCCGAGGCTCTGCGCGGTCAGGGCGCACGCGTGATTATCGGCGAGATCGACCCGATTTGTGCGCTTCAAGCCGCGATGGATGGCTACCAAGTTGCCCGCCTAGAATCAGTCGTCGAGCAGCTTGACTTTGTGGTCACGACCACGGGCAACATCAACGTGGTTGGTGCTGAGCACTATGCGCGCATGAAGCACCTCGCAATCTTGGCCAACGTGGGTCACTTTGATAACGAGTTTGACGTGCCGGCACTTGAGACGATGGCGCTCAACGTCACCGAGATCAAACCGCTAGTGCACGAATATGAACTTGAAACTGGCCGTTCGGTGATCTTGCTGAGCGAAGGGCGTGTGATGAACCTGGGTAATGCCACTGGGCATCCGTCTTTTGTGATGAGTGCGTCATTCACCAACCAGGCCATGGCCCAAATCGAGATTGCGCAAAACGGCGCAAACCTTGAGCCAAAGGTTTATCGCATCGCCAAACTTGCAGACGAAAAGGTTGCGCGCTTGCACCTGGCTGCCCTCGGCGCTGTGCTGACCGAGCTTGAGCCTGCCCAGGCGAGATATATCGGTGTTTCGCCGGCAGGGCCATATAAGCCCGAGCACTATCGTTACTAGCGCTGCAAGCGTGTCAAGAACTCGCGCGTGCGCTCTTGTTTAGGGTTTGCAAAGAACTCGGCTGCCTCGCCCTCTTCGGCGACCACACCCTTGTCTAAGAACACAACCCAGTCGGCCACATCGCGCGCGAAAGAGAGTTCGTGGGTTGCCATGATGATGGTCGTGCCGGTTGCTTTCAAATCGCGAATCAACTCGAGCACCTCACCAACAAGCTCAGGGTCAAGGGCCGAGGTCACTTCATCGAGCAAAAGAACTTTAGGGTTTAGGGCAACTGCGCGAATAATCGCAGTGCGCTGCTGTTGGCCACCCGAAAGTTTGTCGGGGTAGCTACCAGCTTTATCGGCCAAACCGATGCGCTCGAGCCAGCCCAACGCAATCTGCTCTGCCTCAGCTTTGCTCTTGCCTTGCACGTGGCGAAGCGCCAACGTGATGTTGTCGAGAATGCTCAGGTGGGCAAACAGGTTGTAGCTCTGAAAGACCATGCCAATCTCGCGTCGCACAGCATCTTGGTCGATGCTGGCAAGACTAATGTCGTTACCTTCGAGCCAAATCTGACCATCGCTGATTTCTTCAATCAGGTTGATGCACCGCAGCATGGTGCTCTTGCCTGAGCCCGATGAACCGATCAGCGCTACGATTTGGCCAGGGTAGATCTCGAGGTCAACCCCACCGAGCACAACTTTCTGGTCATAGTGCTTGCGCAAGCCGGCGACTCGAAGGCGCGGGTTGTTCCAGTCAATTGGTTCGGTTGGCCGAAGGGCATCCGAGTTCAAATTGCTCACAGTGCACTGCCCGCCTGTTCACGTTTGGCATATTTGCTGGAGATGTGGTCGGCGAAGCGAATGCTCGGCACGGCGAGCAGAACAAAGAGCAAACCCGCCACGACATAGGGCGTGAAGTTGGCAAACTTGGCAACCTCGATTTGAGCGCCACGCACGGCATCGACAGCGCCGAGAATCGAAATCAAACCAACGTCTTTTTGCAGCGAAACAAAGTCGTTCATCAGCGGTGGGGCAACGCGGCGCACGGCCTGCGGCAACACCACAAGGCGCATTGTTTGCGAATAGCTAAGGCCAAGCGAGCGAGCGGCGAGCCTTTGCGACGGATGAATGCTCTCGATGCCCGCCCTAAAAACTTCGGCAACATAAGCCGAATAGGTGAGAATCAGCGCAACGGTGCCGAGCACTTCAGCTGGCACTCGACCGAGCCATTCGAGGCGAAGCCCCGGAATTCCGAAGCCAACCAGATAAAGCACAATGATTAGCGGCAGGCCTCTGAAGAAATCAACATAACCGCGGGCGAAAACTCGCAGCGGAAAAAACACTGGGTTGCGCAACGTGCGCATGATGGCGAGCAGCATGCCGAAGAAGAGCACACCGATTGTCGCGAACACCAACACGCGAAGGTTGAGCAGCAGGCCTTCGATTACTCGAGGCCAAGCTTTTAGGCCAGTTTCAAGGTCAAAGAACGAATGCGCGACGCGATCCCAGCCGGGAGTTGAGACGAGGCTAAAACCCACCACAACCGCAAACGCCACAGTGCTGGCCAGCGACACTAAGACTGAACGGCGACGCTTGGCGGTGCGAATGTGCGCGCGTTCAACCTCGGCCGCTGAAGGCTCAAAGATAACTTGGCTGGTCATTTTCACTCGACTCTTGCGATGTCATTGGGCAAAGAAAAGGGGAGCACACCAAGACGGTGCACTCCCCAAATCTAACAGTTTTTGGTTACTTCAGAACCGGCGCACCTGCATAGTCTGCAAGCCACTTCTTCTGCAGAGCAGCGAGGGTGCCGTCTGCCTCAAGAGCGTCAACAGCTGCGCTAACAGCTGCGGTTAGTGCGCTGTCTTTGTCTAGCACTAGACCAAACTGGTCACCAGCTGCGCTGCCATCGAGCTGGCCAACAATCTTGCCACCGTCAAGTTCAACAGCGGTTAGATAAAGCGCGGTGGGTAGGTCAACAACAAGTGCGTCGATCTGACCAGCCTGCAGAGCAGCCTTGGCGTCATCGTTCGAGTTGAAGGCCTGAGCACCGCTGGTTGGCTGAATAACATCTTCGATAGCGGTGAAGCTGGTGGTGCCGGTGGCAGCACCGATAACTAGGTCTTTCAAACCCGCAACGGTGGTTACGCCATCAGCCTTTGAGCCAGCGATGGTGATCACTGTCTGGGTGGTTGAGTAATAAGGGCTTGAGAAGTCAACGTTTGCCTTGCGCTCGTCAGTGATCGAGTATTGCTGCAGGTTGAAGTCGAAGTTCTTAGCACCAGGTGCGATTGCCTCGTCAAAAGTAGTGCGAACCCAAACCACATCGCTCTTTGCAAAACCCAGTTTGTCTGCAACTGCATATGCAACGGCAGCTTCATAGCCTTCGCCACTCTCTGGTGCATCGCCAACAACCCATGGCTCATAGGCAGGGTTGCCGGTGCCGATGGTTAGCTTGCCAGCGGTTAGGGTCTGAAGTTCTGTTGCGCTTGGGGTTGCACTTGGGGCAGCGCCAGTTGAGCAAGCTGCCAGGGCCAAAGTTGCGCCGGCAACTGCAACAGCAAGCACGGCCTTTAGGGCGGTGCGGCGGGTGGTTGTGAATGACATGATTACCTTTCAAAAGGGATGATGCACTTAACTCTGCTAAATCGCTTTGCCCAAATCAAATCTGTTTACGAAATGTTGCACAAACTTAACTCGTTGCACAAACTTAACTCGTTGCATCGTTGAAGCGATGCCAGGTGACGTGCTCTAAAACCACGGCTCTTAGTTCATCGCCAACTTTAGACCGGCCCCCAATCACTGATTTGCAAAGCGGGCAATAGACAGACCAAACCATGCCGTCGTCGGTCGGCGCGCCGCTGACTGTGATCAGCTCTTCGAACTCGTCTTCATAGACTCCATCGATGAGTTTTTTCTTGCCCTTTGGCTTGTCTTTGCAAAGGTGCTTGCGTTCAAAAGCAAAAAGACGAGCAAGCGCCTTCGCGTTGTCGGGTTCATCTTCTTCTTCTCTGGGTGCCAATTCGGGCTTTGAAACTTCGATCACACCGCAGCTTTGACAGAAATATTTCAATGAGCCGTCTTCGTCGTCATCTAGGTATCGAACCACGAAAACTGACGTGAGTCTGAGTCCAATCACGTCTAGGTGCCCTGGCGCTCTATAGAACTTTTCTTTTGACTTCATTCCGGCAAGCGAAAAACCGCAGCTGCAAATCATGCGGTGGTTGGTCCAGTCAAAAAGGCGGTGCTCGCCGCGCTTTTGAGCGAGTGCAGCGTTTGCATAGTCAACGCGTTTTGAGCCAAGTTTCCACTTGCCCATCCACGGTATGTCGCTGTTGATTTCTTCGGTTAGCAACTTAACGTGGTGATCAGCCATGAGGAGGGTTTTGAAATATCTGTGGCCGTTTGCGAGTTTGACGAACGTCATTTGATGCCCAATCTGGGGCGTGCCCCATCGGTTTGCCGCTAGCGGTTGCTAGGGCCGCATCTTCACCTAGGGCACCTTCTCGATGAGATAAAGGTTGCCGGCCAGCTAGCTAGGGCTTATCGCTGACACTCGTGATGCAAGACAAGACCTTACACGAATGGCACGACATTTTGTCAAGCAACTGCTCGATGGCACTAAAAACTCACCTAAGAGTTTCGTGCGAAGGTGGGCTAAAATCTTAGAAGTGCCCGCGCAACTGCCAGGCATGCAAATAAGACCCGGTGCCGGCCAAGCCAGCTAAGGGCAAACCTAGGAGTGCAGCTAATGAACCAGCGCCCACAAGTTAGACCCGCAACCGAAGGCTGGCGCCAGCGCCGCGACGAGACGGGCCGCCCACTTCTAGAATTCGCCGAGCCAAAGCGTGGCAAGCCACCGGTTCACTGGGCCGACTTGAGCATCGACGACCGCGTTGCCCGCGTGAAAGAACTTGGGCTGCCAGGTTTTCGCGCCAAACAGATTTCGACTCACTACTTCTCTCACTATTCAAGTGACCCTGCGACCATGACCGACCTGCCGCAGACCGGCCGTGAGGAGCTCATTGGTGCTCTCTTGCCCCCACTTCTAACCGAAGTCAAGCGCCTTCAGACCGACAACGGTGACACGATCAAGTTCTTGTGGCGCCTGTTCGATGGCGCGCTTGTTGAGTCGGTTCTTATGCGTTACCCAGGGCGCATCACGCTTTGCGTTTCTTCGCAGGCGGGCTGTGGCATGAACTGCCCTTTCTGTGCAACCGGTCAGGCTGGTCTAACGCGCAACATGTCGGCTGCCGAAATCGTTGACCAGATTGTTCAAGCTAACCGGGTGATTGCATCGGGCGGCCTTGGCGGTTTGAAACCCGGTGTCAAAGCTCACGAAGACGAGCGTGTGAACAACATTGTGTTCATGGGCATGGGCGAGCCACTGGCGAACTACAACAAACTCATGTCAGCCGTGCGAACCATGGTCGAGCCGCAACCTAACGGGCTGGGAATGTCAGCTCGCCACATCACCGTTTCAACGGTTGGTCTTGTGCCATCGATTCTCAAACTAGCCGACGAAGACCTGCCGCTAACCTTTGCGCTGTCACTTCACGCCCCCGACGATGAGTTGCGCAACGAGCTGATTCCGGTCAACTCGCGCTGGAAGGTTGACGAAGCCCTCGATGCCGCGCGTGCCTATTTCGACAAGACCGGCCGCCGAGTATCCATCGAATATGCACTTATTAAAGACATGAATGATCACTCGTGGCGCGCCGACCTGCTCGCTGAAAAACTCAATGCGCGAGGCAAAGGTTGGGTTCACGTCAACCCGATTCCGCTAAACCCCACCCCAGGTTCAATCTGGACAGCTTCGACCTCAGATGTGACGCGCGAATTTGTGTATCGCCTTGACCGCGCCGGAATTCCAACCACGCTTCGAGACACTCGTGGCAAAGAAATCGACGGTGCCTGCGGCCAGCTAGCTGCAGCCGATAGCTAGGCTTAGACTGATGAAAAACGACAAAAAGCCTAAAGAAAACGGCATGCGCCCAGACATTCAGGCGCTGCGAGCGCTCGCCGTTTTGTCGGTCGTGGTGTTTCACCTGTGGCCGAGCGCCTTGCCTGGCGGCTATGTTGGTGTCGATATTTTCTTTGTCATTTCTGGCTACCTCATCACCGGGCAGCTATGGCGCCAAGTTGAACGCGACGGCAAAGTCAACTTCGCCGATTTTTGGGCTCGCCGCGCTCGCCGACTTTTGCCAGCCTCGTTATTTGTCATCTTGGCAACCATGGCTGTCGCATATGTTTACATTCCTAAAGGCCAGCTCGCAAAATTTGTTGGCGACGCTGTTGGCTCAGCTTTCTATGTTGCAAACTGGCAGCTCATTGCAAAAGCAACAAACTACCTCGAAGACACCGCATCGCCTTCGCCTTTTCAGCACTTCTGGAGTTTGTCGGTAGAAGAGCAGTATTACATCGTCTGGCCGGTCATTCTCTTCATCGCAATCTTCGTGGCCAAGTTGGCTCGCCTTCGCCCAAGGTGGGGTGTGCTTGCGGCTCTGCTGGCAATTTCTGGCGTGAGCCTGATCTATTCAATCAAGCTCACCGACTACAACGAAGCCAAAGCATATTTCAGCACTTTCACCAGAGCTTGGGAGTTTGCTTTCGGAGCCTTGCTGGCCGTAGCCCTGTCGAAGAACCTGCACAAGGCGCTCAGCCCGTTGGTTTATTGGGCCGGTGCTGCGGCGCTGGTTTACACCTTGACAACTTTCACCACAGCCACGCCTTTTCCGAGCTACTGGGCCGCTATTCCGGTGGTTGGAACAACTCTGCTTCTGGCCGCAGGTAACCAAAGCTCGCGTTTGATTCCAACGAAAATTTTGTCGTTAACGCCGATTCAATACATCGGCAACATCAGCTACTCGCTTTATTTGTGGCACTGGCCTGTGATGATTTTGGTGCCATGGATAGTGCCTGGCCGTTGGAGCTTGCCACGAGCGATCATCGCGTTTGCCATATCAATCGTTTTGGCAACGTTGAGCAAATATTTCATTGAAGACCCGATTCGTTTCGGCCCGCTTTCGAGACTGCGAGCTGGTTGGCAGATCGCAATCACAACCGCACTGGTGGTGGCCGTTGCGGCAGGTTCATTTGCGATGGGTGCGTTCAAGCCGGTGACAGCTAACAGCGCCAGTGGCACCAACCACATTTATCGTGTCGAAGAACCTAAAAAAGCTGAGACACCACCTCATTGCCTTGCGTCAAAAACAAGCGCAGATCTAAACCACTGTGTTGCCGGCGCTGTCAACGGGCACATTCACGTGGCTGTAATCGGCGACTCGCACACTCGGCAATATTGGATTGTTCTCGAAGACATGGCCAAACGATTCGACTGGCAACTCACTTTGATTTCAAAGAGCGCCTGCCCACTTCAAGATTCGGCGACATATGCCGTGCCTCTAACCCATTCGTCTTGCAAAAAGTGGAACGTGAAACTGGGTGACTATCTGAAGCAAACCGCGCCTTTTGACCTAATCATCAATAGCAACGCGTCTTTTTACACCGACGGCAATGCTGCCGTGAGCGCAAGCTATCGCAAGCTTGTCGAATCTCAAACAAAGCGTGGCGAGTTTTGGCTGCTTATTAAAGACAACCCAAAGCCAA
>JBDLVN010000024.1:0-2943 GCA_039804775.1 Actinomycetota bacterium | reverse complement strand
CCGCGTGTTCCCAATCTTGAAAGAACTTGCTGTTGCAAACCAGAACGTGCGCAAGCCACTCGTAGTGGTTTTCTCAGACGCAGAGCGCGAAGTCATGGATGACGAGATCGCCTCTCGCGCTGGCGACTTGGGCAAACTTCGCGTGGTTACCCGCCGCGGTGACGTAACCAACCCGGCTGACCTAAAGCGTGCCAACATTGCGGGTGCAAAGTCAGTGATCATCCTTGATTCAGACGACAAGGGCGACGCCAACGTAGTTTCAACCGTGCTTGCCGTGAAGTCGGTAAACCCGAACCCAGCACTCAAGATCATTGCTGAGGTTGACGACCCGCACACTGCTGAGGCTCTCGAGACCGCAACCAATGGTGCCGTAATCTCAGTTCGATCGCACGACGTAATCGCTCGTGTTACCGCTCAGGCTTCGCGTCAACCAGGTTTGGCTGCCGTAACTCTCGACCTGCTCGACTTTGCTGGCGACGAGATTTACTTCAACAACGTTCCGGCGCTTGCAGGCAAAACCTACGGTGACGCTCTGTTGGCTTTCAACACTGCTTCGGTCATCGGTTTCGTCGACGACAAGGGCGTTAGCCACATCAACCCAGGCACCAAGACCAAGCTAACCGCTAACAGCCGCATTGTTGCTATCGCCGAAGACGACGACAAGGTTGTTTACACCGGGGTTCGCGAAGACATCTTGAAAAAGAAGTACACCGCTGCCAAGGTTGTTGCTCGCAAGGCTGAACACCTATTGGTTATTGGCTGGTCTTCAATGGGTCAGTCAGTGGTCGCCGAGGTTGCACAGTTCTTGCCTAAGGGCTCAACCGTTCACATCGTTGCCCAGTCAAAGTTTGTTGCTGCCGATCAGTTGGCCAACCTCAGCTTTGGTTCAAACGTGAAGGTTACTCATGCTTCAGTTTCAGGCGACATCGATGAACTTATCGCTGCAGCTTCTGCAAAGAAGTACAACGAGGTAATCATCCTTGGATACCGCAACGCGATTAGCGAGAGCGAAGCCGATGCGCAGACCATGCTGACCATGCTTCAGATGAACCAGTTGTTTGCCGCTCAAGGCAACGGCGTTGAACCAACCCGTTTGGTTGCCGAAATTCTAGACAGCCGCAAGGCCGAGCTTGCTCAAGTTGCTGCTGCAGACGATCTAGTGGTTAGCGATAACTTGGCTGCCCTATTGATTGCACAGGTTTCTGAGAACCCAGAACTTGCACCAATCTTTGACGACCTGTTTGACGCCGAAGGCGCTTCAATCAACGTGAAGCCAATTGAGCAGTATGCCCCACTTGGCAAAGAGATTGAATATGCAGAACTAGTTGCTATTGCTCGCGCAAACGGTGAGTCGGCAATTGGTTACCGCACCCTTGCCAAGTCAAAGGGTCACGCGTCAACCGGTGTAGAGCTGAACCCGGCTAAGACCGATCGATTCAAGCCTGCCGCCGGAGATTCACTGGTTGTGGTGAGCGAGCTCTAAACCAGCAGTAATCTCGAGTTATGACTGAAACAGCCGCTGATGTGAAAACCGCATTGGCGGCTTTTTCACACCCAGACAAAGTTGGAATGTTCGAACGGTTTTTCAAGACTGGGCCTGGGCAGTATGGCGAAGGCGATATTTTTCTTGGTTTGACTACTGCTGAAACTCGTTCGGTTTCAGTGAAATTTAAGCTCCTACCGCAACACGAAATCGATGAACTTTTGGCTTCGCCAATTCACGAGCATCGAAGTTGCGGATTGGCAATACTGGTTAGCCGTTTCAAGAAGACTAAGTCGGCTGGAGAACAACAAGAGATGTTTGATCACTACCTTCGTTTGGTGCACGAGGGTCGAGTCAATAACTGGGATCTTGTCGATGCATCGGCACCTTATTTTGGAATGTTTTTGATTGGCCGGCCTGATTCGATGCTGCTGCTTGAGAAACTTGCTCGAAGCGAAATGCTCTGGGAGCGTAGGGTTGCCATGTTGCTGACCTTTGCGTTCATCCGTGCCGACAAAAATGGCTTTGAAGCTTTTGACCTGGGGCCAACAATTCACATTTCAGAGCTGCTGCTCGGTGATTCTCACGACCTCATGCACAAGGCGGTTGGCTGGATGCTTCGCGAAGCCGGCAAGCGCGATGTTGAGGTGCTTCGAGCATTTCTTGGCCGTCACGCAGCCACGATGCCAAGAACTGCGCTTCGGTATTCAATCGAAAAGCTAGAACCTGAAGAACGCAAGTTTTGGCTCGAAGCTAAAAACCGCTAAACACTAATGTCGACAACCACCGGCACGTGGTCGCTCGGTGCTTCGCCCTTGCGCTCGTTTCGGTCAATAACCGCGTTGGTCACTCCATCAGCAAAAGTTTCATTACCAAGGATGAAATCGATTCGCATTCCCTCGTTTTTTGGAAATCGTAGTTGCTGGTAGTCCCAGTAGGTGTAGCCCTCAGGCACCAGAGGGCGGACCACATCGGTGAGGCCAACCTGTTCGAAGGCTTCAAACGCCTGGCGTTCGGCTGGGGTGACGTGGGTGGCACCGATGAAGTCATCGATATCCCAAACATCGGTGTCGAGCGGGGCAATGTTAAAGTCACCCATCAGTGCAAGTGGCTGCTCGGGTTGGTATTCAACCCACTCGGCAACGTTGGCAGCCAAACGGTCTAGCCATTCGAGTTTGTAGTTGAAGTGCGGGTCATCGATGGTTCGCCCATTCGGAACATAGAGCGACCAGAGGCGGACTCCATTAAAGGTTGCTCCCAGAGCACGAGCCTCTTCGATTGCGGGCTTACCCTCTTTGCCAAAAGCCGGCATGCCGGTGAAACCAATTTCAACTTCTTCGGCTGGAATGCGGCTTGCGAATGCCACACCATTCCACTGGTCTAGGCCATGCATCGTGATTGTGTAGCCGGCGTCTTCAAATTTTTTGACCGGAAACTGCTCGGGCTTGCACTTGATTTCT